>CAVOKZ010000030.1:0-74790 GCA_963696625.1 uncultured Solirubrobacterales bacterium | reverse complement strand
GCTCAACAAGGCCGGCCTTCTGAGCGCAAAAAGATGATCGACCGTGACCATGCCTTCCAATCAAAGGGCAAGCACAAACGCCGGCCTCGCCGCAGCTCCGTCACTAGACAAGCCCCGGCCGGTCTCGACCGAAGACCTCGGGCTAATGCGCCGCCTCGACGAACTGCACCTCGATTTTCCCTTCGCCGGGGCCCGGATGCTACGGGATTTGTTGAAGCGCGAGGGTGCGAGCATTGGCCGCCGACATGTCGCGACGCTGATGAAGCGGATGGGGATCGAGGCGATCTATCGGCGGCCGAACATGAGCAAGCCTGCGCCGGGACAAGATCGATCCGTATCTTCTGCGCGGTGCGACGATCGAGCGGCGAAACCAGGTTCCGGCGACGGACATCAGTGTGCCGCAGCAGCGGCAGCGGCTCCATCATCGCGGTCCTCGGCGCCATCTTCCGGTGGCCGTCGCCGGTCATGCTCCTGGGATCGGTCCTGGTCTTCCTCACGATCGGTGTTCCGCTCGCGGTGCCGTCGAAAGCCCTGTTCGGCGTGCTCCCGACCCCGACCGGCCTCCTCGACCTCGTCGCGGGCGTGGCGCTCGGCTGGAGCAGCTGCTGACCATCACCCTGCCGGTCGGCGACGACGAGGCCCTGCTCGTGCCGGCCCTGGTGCTCGTGTTCGGCGGCACCACGATCGGCCTGACCGTCGCGCTGCGAGCGCGCCACGGCGAGGCGGCCGTGCTCGCGCCGGTCCTCGTGTTCGCGGCGGCGATCGCGCTCGGCCCCCAGTTCCCCGAACGACCGGTCCCGACGGCGATCGCCATGCTCGTGGCCGTGCTGTTCTGGCTCGTCTGGTTCCGATGGCACCGCAGGCGCCGGCTGCGACACCCCGGTCGGGGTCGTCGCCCGCATCGAGGGCTCTCAGATGAAGCTGACCGGATTCGCCGGGCTGCCCGACGGAAGCGAATGGGTGCGCGACGCGATCGAGCGCGAGGCGTCCGACCCGAGGGCGGCGGGGCTCGAGCTCGCCCACCGGATGAAGGCGGCCGGCGCCGCCGAGATCCTCGAGCGCGCGGGGGCGCTACATAGAGCCGCCTCCTCCGCTTCGCGTCCGGGGGCGGCGTGATCCGCTCGGGAGTCGTCTATCTCGTCGGCGCCGGACCCGGCGATCCGGGGCTGATGTCCGCGCGGGCGCTGGAGCTGATCTCCGAGGCCGACGTGATCCTCCACGACCGCCTGATCCCGGAAGGCACCCTCGACGGCGCCCGCGACGACGCCGAGCTGATCTACGTCGGCAAGGAGCCCGGCAAGCCCTCGGTCGAGCAGAGCGAGATCGGCGCCAAGCTGATCGAGCGTGCCCAGGCCGGGCGCAGCGTCGTCCGCCTCAAGGGCGGCGATCCGTTCGTCTTCGGGCGCGGCGGCGAGGAGGCCGAGGCGCTGGTCGAGGCCGAGGTCGCGTTCGAGGTCGTTCCCGGTATCACGGCGGGGATCGCCGCTCCGGCCTACGCGGGCATCCCGGTCACCCACCGCGACGAGGCCTCCGCCGTCGCCTTCGTCACCGGCCACGAGGACCCAGAGAAGGAGGAATCGGCGCTCGACTGGGAGGCGCTGGCGCGCTTCCCCGGAACACTCGTCCTCTACATGGGGATCAAGCGCCTCGGCGATATCGCCCAGTCGCTGATCGCCGAGGGCCGCGAGCCCGGCGAGCCGGCCGCGGTGATCGAGCGCGGGACGCTCCCGGAGCAGAAGACCGTGACGGCGCCGCTGGCCGAGATCGCCGGCGCCGTCTCCAACGCTCAGATCAAGCCGCCGGCCGTCACCGTTATCGGCCCCGTCGCCGCCCGGCGCGACTCGCTCGACTGGCTCGAGCAACGCCCGTTGCATGGACGCCGGGTCATCGTCACCCGGGCGCGAGCGCAGGCAAGCGAGCTGGTCGAGCGCCTGCGCGCGTTCGGCGCCGAGGTCATCGAGCTGCCGGCGATCCACATCGTTCCGCGGATCGAGGCCGAGGACGTTCGGCGAGCCGTCGCCGATCTCCACACCTACGCACTCGTCTGCCTGACCAGCCCCAACGCCGTCGAGCTTCTCTTCGAGGCGATGGCCGAGGCCGACCGCGACGCCCGCGCCCTCGCCAACGCGACCGTGGCGGCGATCGGCCCGGGAACCGCCAAGGCCCTCGCCGCCCACGGAATCGGCGCCGACGTCGTCCCCGAGCGCTCCGTCGGCGAGGCGCTGCTCGAAGCCCTCGAAGGGATCGACCTCGAAGGCCGCCCGGTGCTGATCGCCCGCGCCGCCGAGGCCCGCGACGTCGTGCCCGACGGCCTGCGCGCGCGGGGCGGCGAGGTCGACGTCGTCGCGCTCTACGAGACCCGGGCCGAGAAGCCCGGCCCCGAAGCGCTCGAAGCGATCGAGGGCGCCGACTACGTCACCTTCACCTCCTCCTCGACCGTGACCAACTTCCTCGAGGCGGTCGGCGGCATCCCCGACGACTTCCGCGTGATCTCGATCGGCCCCGTGACCAGCGAAGCGGCTGTCAAATCCGGATTGCGGGTCCACGCCGAGGCCAAGCGGCACGACATCGAGGGTCTCATCGAGGCACTGCTCGCCGACGCCCAATAACCGGTCAGGCAGCCGCGCCCTCCCTGCGCGGCCGACGCGCGATCCCGGGTTGACCTCTGCGGTCGCCTCGGGCGCCGGCGTCCGCCTTGCGGACCTTGCCTTTCCAGATACGGGCGATCACCGCCTCGGCGTATCCGGCGTAGGATCGCGGCCGTGACGCGGCCGATCAGCTTTCTCTCCGACTATGGCTACGACGACGAGTTCGCCGGGGTCTGCCGGGGGGTGATCGCCCGGATCGCACCCGACGCCGCGGTCATCGACGTCACCCACGGGATCGACCGCGGCGACGTCCGCGCCGGGGCGCTGGCGCTGGCGCGCTCGCTGCCGTTCATGCCCGCGGGCGTCCACGTGGCGGTCGTCGACCCCGGGGTCGGCGGCGAGCGGCGGCCGGTCGCCGTCTCGGTCAACGCCGACGACCGCGTCCTGGTCGGGCCCGACAACGGCCTGCTGGCGCCGGCGCTCGACCGGCTCGGCGGCGCGAGCGCGGCAGTCGACATCACCCTCTCGCCGGCGCGCCTGGAGCCGGTCTCGGCGACCTTCCACGGCCGCGACCTGTTCGCCCCGGTCGCAGCGCGGCTGGCGCTCGGCGACGAGCTCGGCTCGCTCGGCGAGGAGATCGAGGTCGCGGGGCTGCGCGGGCTCGACCTGCCGCAGCCGCGGATCGACGCCGAGGGCATCGTCGCCCACGCGATCGGGATCGACGGGTTCGGCAACATCGAGCTCAACGTCCCCCACGAGCGCCTCGCCGGCAGTCCGCTTCGGCTCGGCGATCCGCTCACGGTCGGGGTCGCGTCGGGCCCCGTCGGCGCGGTCTTCGCGCGCACCTTCGAGGAGGTCGGCGAGGGCGAGCTGCTGCTCTACGAGGATTCGTCGCGGATGCTCTCGCTGGCTGTGAACCGCGGCAGCGCTGAACGGCTGCTCGCCCTCGAGCCAGACGACGCCGTCACTCTGCGACCGCGTTGAGGATTCGGAGTACTCTCGTGGCGATGGGTAAGGTGCGGGGACTGAGAGGGGCGCTCGCGCTTTCGTTCGCCGCTTGCATGACGGTGGGTTTCCTCGCGATTCCAAGTACCTCTCAGGCGCGGATCAGTTGCACGCGCTCGGCGTCCGAGGCGCTGCTGACCGTTGAGGTCACCGGCCACAACTTCGCGGAGGTAGTGCGCAGCGGAGATCAGATCGTTGCAAGTCCTCTCTTCGGCGGGCTGCCGGTCGACTGCCAGGGGGCAACTGTCACCAATATCGACACCATCCATGTGTTCGAGAGCGGCGACGCCGACACTACCGTGGCGCTCCGCGGCGGACTATTGGCTCCCGGCGCCACACCGGAGGCCGTGGGTTCCTCCGAGATAGAAGTGCTATTCACCAACCTTGGCGGGCTCGGGCTCTTCCACGTCCAGGGCACGAGAGAGAGGGAGGTATGGCAGTGGCGCCGAGAGGAGCCTCGTGACGGCGTCAATCTGAACATGGGGATCAACGGAGACGCCGACGCGGACGTGCTCGCCGACGACTCGGAACCGTACCGTGCGTTTCTGATTGCAAGTGGAGGAAGAGGCGCGGATCGAATCACTGTGGACACGAGCGGTGGACCCCTCTTTGGTGGCATTTTCACTGAGGGTGGCCCGGGGAAGGATGTTCTCGAGGCGTCGGGGGCCGCCGAGACCAGGCGGCATGGCCGCCGGGCCGGGCATCCGTTCGACCTCCTTTCGGGAGGGCCTGGGCGCGATCTGCTGATCGGCGGCCCAGGCAATGATGACCTCGGCGGAGGCAAGGGCCGCGACACGATCTTCGCTGGGGCCGGATCGGATTTGGTCAACGGCTATGACGGGGGCGTCGACCGCATCCTCTGCGCTCGAGGCAACGACCGTGTCCTCACAGACGGCAAAGACCGCTTGCGCGGCTGCGAGCGGGTTCGCCGCCTCCACTTTTGACGCTCGGTTCGCCGCACCGGCACTTCGACGCCACCGACTCCACCAACGCCCGCGCGCGTGAGCTCGCCCATGCCGGTGCGCCCCACGGCAGCGTCGTAACCGCCGCCGAGCAGAGCGCCGGCCGCGGTCGCCACGGGCGGACCTGGTTTGCGCCCCCGGGCGGCGCCCTCCTCTACTCGGCGATCCTCCGCCCCGCCGACCCGGGCGAGCGGCCGATGCTGCCGCTCGCGGTACCCCTCGCGGTCGCCGAGACCGCCGAGGCGCTGGCGCCGGTGCGCTGCGAGGTCAAGTGGCCGAACGACGTCTGGATCGACGGGCGCAAGGTGGCCGGAGTGCTGATCGAGGGCAAGCCCGGGCAGTGGGCCGTTATCGGGGTCGGGCTCAACCTCGCCGTCGAGGAGTTCCCGGAGGAGCTGCGCGCGACCGCGACCAGCCTCGGCGGCATCAGCGTGTCCGCCGCGCTGCCAAAGCTCAACGAGCGGCTTGAGCACTGGATCGACGCCGATCCCGATCTTGTCCGGGAGGAGTTCGCCGAGCGTGACGCCCTGCGCGGTCGCGAGATCGGCTGGGAGGGCGGGTCAGGAGTCGCCGCCGGAATCGACGACGTCGGCCACCTTCTTGTCGCCGTTTCCGGAGGAGGCACCGTTGCCCTCGGCGCCGGGGAGGTCCACCTCAGACTCGGCTAGCGAGATCCGGTCGGCGGCGGTATCCCCAGCTCTCTACAAATGCCGCGGGCAAGGCCATACTTCAACTCTCGCGCGTGCGGTACGGGTGCGCGGCGCTCACCTAGCGCCCACACCGCATGCTTACCACGACGACGAAGCTGAACGGCGCCGTGCCGACGAAGGTGCCGCTCCAAGTCGCGGCGCTTCACGCGACTGCTATATCGACCTCTTCCTTTTCGGCGGTGGGAGGAGGTCGCCGATCGTCGATGTAGGAGAGCACCAATTCCCGCAGGGCATCCAGCACATTCTCCCGGGCCTCGGCCCGTGTCTCACCCTGGCTCAACGCACCGGGAACTCCGTGGACCGAAGCGATGTATCCGCCCTCCTCGGCAGGTTCGTAAACGATGGTCAGCTTCAATCCCTCGGGCATCGACATCAAGGTACTCCTCTCGTTGGCTCGCACCAGTGAGAGGGCTTGACGCCGGAATTGCTCCCCGGCGAGCCGAAAACACTCAGGCCTCGCCGCCGGAATCGACGACGTCGGCCACCTTCTTGTCGCCCTTTCCGGAGGAGGCACCGTCGCTCTTGGCGCCGGCGAGGTTCACCTCAGCCTTGGCTGAGGCGCCGTTTTCGACGCCGCCACCCTTGGCCGCGGCCTTCTTGCGCGAGGCGCCCTTCTTGCGGCGGCGCTTCTTGCCGCCCTTGGGGAAGTTCTTGAGCAGCTCGCGGGCGACGGCCGAGGGCTTGCGGGCCGCCCGCATGCGGGCGCCGCGCAGCACCTCCTCGCCCTCGGGGGTGTGCGAGACCGAGGCGGCGAGCAGCGCCACCGCGAGCCGGCGGTCCTGGTTTCGCGCCGCGTGGACGATGCGGCGGGCGTTGCGCCCGTGGGCACGGCCGGATGAGTTGACGAGCAGGCCGAGCAGGCGCTTGGTCTCGGGCCAGCGCTGGGCCGCGTACTGCTCGTGCAGCTCGCGGGTGTAGCCGGCGAGGCGCCAGACCCAGGCCTGCGCCTGGTCGCGGCGGCCGATGCGGCGCTCGGCGAGCGCCTCGAGCAGGATCTTGGTCCCGGCGCGCTTGTCGTCGCGGGCCCAGGCGCCGACGGTGTCGATCGCGTCGTCGAACGCCTCGCCGTCCTTGAGGTTGGCGATCTCCTGCAGCGCCTTCAGCCTCAGCTGCTGCGAGCGGTTGCGCTGCAGGCAGGTGAGCAGGAAGCGGCGGCGCAGGTCGCGGGTCGAGTCGTGCTGGAGCATCGCCCGGGCGCGGCGCCAGCCCTGCTGGTTGACGCGCGAGCCGGCGAGCGCCGCCCAGACGTGCTGCTCGGCGTGGTCGAGGTTCTCGACCGCGATCCGCCACAGCTCGCGCTCGAGGATCTCGAGCCGGCGGTCGGAGACGTCGGAGACGGGAACGATCCGCTTCTCGACCCGCACCCGGCGGCCGCGTCCGCGGCGCACGGGGCCGACGACGATCGCGCCGCCGCGGTAGACGTCGCGGTCGAGCAGGCTGTGGAGAGTGACGACCGGTTCGTCGTGGGTCGTCGCGGGGTGGACGAAGTCGATGACCAGCCCCGCCTCCTTGCCCTCGTTACGACGGGTGACGCGGCCGACGCGCTGCTGGTAGACGCGGCGCGAAGCGGTCGGCGCGAGGTGCATGCAGATCGTCGCGCGGGGCGAGTTCCAGCCCTCGGCGAGCAGCATCGCGTTGCAGAGGACGTCGACCTCGCCGCGCTCGAAGGCGGCGAGGATCTCGGCCAGCTCGCGCTTCGGCGTCTCGCCCGAGACCGCGCGCGCGTTGATGCCGGCGTCGCGGAAGGCCTTGGCGACGTTCTTGGCGTGCTTGACGCCGGCCGTGTAGACGAGGCCGGGAACCCGGCGAAAGCGCGACTTGTAGAGATCGGCGATCGCGACGTTGAACGGCGCCTGGTCGAGCAGCGCGGCGAGTTCCTCCTGATCGAACTCCTGATCCACCTCGCCCTTGCGCAGCGGCACCTTGGCGATCGTCCTCACCCCCGGGCCCGGAGGGATGCGGATGCAGCGCAGCGGGGCGATCACGCCGCGGCGCGCGGCTTGCGCGAGATCGAAGCGAGAAGTCTGGGTCGGGAACAGATCGGCGACATGGCGGGCGATCAGCGCGCCGGTCGCGGTCATGCCGATGTAGACGGGGCTCTGCCACTCGCGGATGCAGGCGCTGGTCTTCTCGCCGAGCGCGGTGTGGGCCTCGTCGCAGATCACGATCGAGTAGGCGTCGGAGATCTTCTTGTGGTTGCGCACGAACCACTGATAGGTCTCGACCGTGACCGGGCCTTGAGCGTGGTCGGCGCCCTCCATCAGCGGCGGCGAGAGCCGGTCCTTGTAGCCGCGGTCGGAGATCTCGCCGATGAACTGATCGACGAGGTTGCGGCGGTGGGTGAGGATCAGCACGCCGCCGGTGCGCGACGCCTCGATGAAGCCGACCGCGGCGACTGTCTTGCCGGCGCCGGTCGCATGCTCGAACCAGAAGCGCCGGCTGGCGCCGCTGTCCTCGGGCGCCTCCTCGACGACGTCGGCGTCCTCCTCGGCCTCCTCCCAGTCCTTGGGCTCCTCGTCGGGGGCGAAGCTCGTCGCCCTCCTCTTGCGCACCCTCTTCGGCGGTGTCGCCGGCGGCCTTCTCGACGACGCTTGTGAGGTCGAGCTCGCCGGTCTGCCCGGATCCGTTCTTGCCGTTGCCCTTGGAGCGCCCGTTTGACGGCGCGCCCTCCTCGATGTCGCCGATCAGCGCCGCGAGGGTTCCCGACAGGGCGTCGACCTGGTGCGGGTTGAGCTCGGCGCCGTCGTCCAGCTTCGGCGGCTCGTCGGCGAGCAGGCGCTCGAGTCCCAGCAGCAGCGAGTAGTTGCGGCGCCAGTCGATCGAGGGCGAGGAGAGCCCTTCGTCGACCTCGGCGAGGGCGGCGTCGAGGGCCTTGCGGCGCGCCGTCCCCGGCGCGAGGGCGTCAGGACCCTCACCGTCGAGGAGGATCGGCTCGCGCACGAACTCACCGGCGCGTTTGATGTCCGCGTCGGTTGGCGCTTTTGCCTTTGCCGCCTTTGCGGCCGCTTCGGTGGTTTCAGCCAACTGGAGGGCTTCCTGATTCGGCGCCCGGGGCGCTGCGCAAGCATGCAACAGAGGGCGCAAGTAGCTGGCCACGAGTCTCCCGGGCGGCTTTTCGTGTCCCTTGCCGCTGGTCCCCGTGATCCAGGACGAAGATCCAAAATGGATCGAAACCGGATGTTAGACCACGATTACCCCTGAATGTCAATCTCCTTCACATGCGTCAACTGATCGCAGCCGCGGCCGTGCTCGCCGCCCTCGCCCTAGCCGCGTGCGGTAGCGGCTCGGGCTCCGGCAACCCCGACTCGAACCTCTCGGTCGAGCAGGCGACCGAGCCGATCCCGGGCGCGCCGCCGCAGCTCGCGGCGATCCGCGCCCAGGGCAATCAGATCCTCGACGGGGGCACCGATGCCTTCAACGCCAGGCTCGAGGAGCTCAAGGGGACGCCGGTGGTCGTCAACAAGTGGGCTTCGTGGTGCGGGCCCTGCCGCTTTGAGTTCCCCCATTTTCAGACCGAGGCGCTCAAGCACTCCAGCGACGTCGCCTTCCTCGGCGTCCTCTCCGACGACTCGACCGCTGCCGGCAAGACCTTCCTCTCCGAGCTGCCGCTGCCTTACCCCAGCTACGACGACCCCGACCAGAAGATCGCCGAGGAGATCAAGGGCCGCGCCGGCTTTCCGGCGACCGCGTTCTATGACCGCAGCGGCGAGCTCGTCTACACCAAGCTGGGCCCCTACACGGACGAGGCTCAGCTCGAGGCGGACATCCAGAAGTACATGGGCTGAGCGCGAGGGATAATGGGCTCGTGGAAGTTGTCTGGATCATCGCGGGGATCGCGATCGGGCTCTTGCTCGCCGAGCTGCTGCTGCCGACCGGCGGCTTTCTCGCCCTCATCGGCGCCGCCGGGCTGATCGCCGCCGGCATCGTCGCGATCAACGACAACGGCGACAACTCCGAGGCGATCGGGGCCGGCCTGATCGCCGGCGGGGTGATCGCGATCGCCGCCTTCGCCTTCATCAGCCGCAAGGTGATCGCCGCCCAAAAGGAACCGCCGCAGTCGGGCCGCGAGGAGCTGATCGGCCGTGACGGCGACGTCCGAGTCGCCCTCGACCCCAACGGGCAGATCTACCTCGACGGGGCCCTGTGGGGGGCACGGCCTGCCGTTGGCGAGGGCGCGATCGGCACAGGCACTAGAGTGCGAGTCGAGTCCATGGACGGCCTGACGCTGATCGTCCGGCCGGCCTCCGAGCCGAAAAAGGAGAAGAGCTAGATGGCGGTCGCAGTAGGTGTTCTCGTCGTTCTCGGCTTCTTCTTCCTGATCTTCCTCGGCGCCTCGGTGCGCATCCTGCGCGAGTACGAGCGGGGAGTGATCTTCCGCCTCGGCCGCCTGATTGCGCAGAAGGGGCCCGGCCTGATCCTGCTGATCCCGATCATGGATCGCATGGTCCGGGTCGACCTGCGGACCGTGACCCTCAACATCCCGCCGCAGGAGGTCATTACCCGTGACAACGTCCCCTCGCGCGTCACCGCCGTCGCCTACTTCCGCGTCGTCGATCCGAACAAGGCGATCGTCGAGGTCGAGAACTTCCTGCTCGCGACGTCGCAGATCGCGCAGACCGCGATGCGCTCGGTGCTCGGCAAGGCCGAGCTCGACCAGCTGCTCTCCGAGCGCGAGCGGCTCAACGTCGACCTCCAGCAGATCATCGACGAGCAGACTGAGCCCTGGGGAGTCAAGGTCTCGACCGTCGAGATCAAGGACGTCGAGATCCCCGAGCAGATGCAGCGGGCGATGGCGCGCCAGGCGGAGGCCGAGCGCGAGCGGAGGGCGAAGATCATCGCCGCCGAAGGCGAGTTCCAGGCCGCCGAGAAGCTGGGGCAGGCCGCCGACGTTATGAGCAAGAACCCGACGACGATCCAGCTCCGCTACCTGCAGACGCTGCTCGAGATGGGCACCAGCGGCAACACCACGATCGTCTTCCCGCTGCCGATCGACCTGCTGAGCTCGCTGACGAAGAGCCTCAACGCGTCGTCGTCGTCATAACGCGAGCGTTTGAGGATCACCCCGCGCCGAACGCCGACCCCACGCCTTGCACGCGGCCCCGAGGAGCTCGCCGCCGCCCAGCGGCTGCGGATCCGGGTCTTCGTCGACGAGCAGGGGGTCAGCGAGTCCGGGGAGCTCGACGGCCTCGACGAGGAGGCGTTCCACCTTGTCGCGATGGAGGGCGGCGAAGCCGTCGCCACCGACCGGGTGCGGATGCTCGAGGGCGACGCCAAGCTCGAGCGGATGGCCGTCGATCGCGAGCTCCGGGGCCGGGGGCTGGGGTCGGCGCTGATTGAGGCGACAGAGGACGAGGCCCGCCGGCTCGGAGCCGAGCGCGTCGTGCTCCATGCCCAGGTGCGTGCCCGCGGCTTCTACGAGCGGGCGGGCTACGCCGCCACCAGCGAGGAGATCTTCCTCGACGAGGGGATCGAGCACGTGAGGATGGCGAAGGAGCTGTGAGCGCGCCGCCGGTGATCCGCATCGACCAGCTCACCGGGCTGCGGGCGATCCTCGCCGCCGCCCGGGCGGAGCGGCCGATCGAGTTCAAGACCGAGCGGCCCGAGGCCAAGCGCGACCGCGAGTGCCCGTTCTGCGAAGGCCACGAGGGGGAGACACCGCTCGAGTACTGGGCCGACCGCCCCGGCGGCGGCGCCCCCAACTCGCCGGGCTGGCGGACGCGCTCGGTGCCGAATCTCTATCCCGCCCTCGGCGGGGACGCGGAGGAAGCCGCGAGCACCGCCGACGCCTTCTCGCCGAGCGCCGACCCTCTGCGCGCCGCCGCCCGCGGCGCCGAGCCCGACCTCTTCTCCGAAGTCCCGGCGGCCGGCGCCCACGAGGTGATCGTCCACTCGCCGCGCCACGTGACTTCGATCGTCGATCTCGACGACGACGAGCTGAGCGGCGCGGTGGCCGCCTGGCGCGAGCGGATGCGCGCCCGCGCCCCCGAGGCCGCCTGCCTGCAGCTGATCGTCAACGACGGGCCCGCCGCCGGCGCCTCGCTCGAGCACAGCCACGCCCAGCTCTACGCGCTGGGCTTCGTGCCGGCGATGGTCGCGCGCGAGCGCGAGCGCTTCGGCGCCTATCGCGAGCGCACCCAGGGCGGCGACCTGCTCGCCGACGTCTCCGCCGAGGAGGTGCGGCGCGCCGAGCGGCTGGTCGCGATCGACGACGAGGCGCTGATGATCTGCCCCTGGGCGTCGCGCTCGCCGTTTCAGGTCCGGATCGTCCCGCGCCGCGCCGCGCCGCGATTCGAGGACGACGGCGAGGCCGGGGTCGCGATGCTCGGCCGTGCGCTGGCGGCGCTCGAGGCCCGCTTCGGCGGCGCGCCCCAGCTCAACCTATGGGTGCGGACCGCGCCCAGCGGCGCCGAGGACTTCCACTGGTACATCGACATCGTCCCGCGGCTGTCGATCAAGGCGGGCTTCGAGCTCTCGACCGGGGTCGACATCAACATCTTCCCGCCCGAGCGCGCGGCCGCCGAACTGAAAGACTGCCTGGCCGCGTGACCCCGCCACCCGTAAGAGACCCGATCCCCCGCTTCCTCGCCGACGCCAGCCAGGAGGCGCTGCCCTACGGCCGCTGGAACGAGCGCCTGCGCGACGAGCTCGCCAAGGCGTGTGAGAAGCACGCCGCCGAGGCCGGCGCCCCGCTGCCCGAGGAGATCCAGTGGTATCCCGAGCGCGGCTGGGGCGGGCGTGTCTTCGTGCCGGCCACGGCGACCGCCGAGGGCTCGAAGGGCAAGGTCGAGTGGTTCGGCTACGTCTCCTTCGTCTTCCCCAAGGGCGGCGAGCCGAGCGACTTCCAGGCCGAGGCCGACTTCACCGACGTCCTCGCCGAGGACAACGCCGACTGGCAGATCGACCTCAACGAGGAGGTCATCGGCGGCTGGCGCGGCGAGGGCAGCCGCAAGGGCGACGTGACCCTGGTCTGGGGCCGGCCCCTGGTCCGCGGCGCGGTCGCGGCGACGGCCGAGCTCGGCGGCGGCGTCATCGACCAGGCGCCGGTGACCGAGGAGCGGTTCACGCTGCTCGCCGTCGACGCCGTCAAGGGATTCGGCGACGACCTCTACCTCGAGGTCCGGCTGTGGAGCAAGCGCGCCCAGGAGCTCGCCGCCGAGAGCCTCTACGACGAGCCCGAGGAGGAAGAGGCATCCCCTCCGAGCGCCGCCTCAGAATCGCCGCCGGCATAGTCGCCGCCCTCGGGATCGGCGTAGCGCTCTACGTGGCCCTGACCGAGTTCAACGGCGGAACCCCGCTATGCGTCGCCGGCGGCAACGGCTGCGAGACCGTGGCCCAGTCGAAGTACTCGCATCTCGCCGGCGTCAATGTCGCGGCGATCGGTGCCGGGGGCTACGTGCTGATCCTCGGGGCGGTGGCGCTGCGCGGCGACCCGGGCCGCTTCGCCGGGCTGATGCTCTCCCTGATCGGCTTCGGCTTCAGCGCCTACCTCACCTACCTCGAACTGTTTGTGATCGACGCCCTCTGCCAGTGGTGCGTGGCGAGCGCCGCTCTGATGACGGTGCTTCTGGCGCTCAACGCCGCGCGCGCTTATGGTTATTTTGGGCAAGAGCCCTAGGGTTCCGATTTCGATGAACGACCAACAAGACCAGAGGGAGGAACTGCGCGAGCGGCGCCTGCAGGCCGAGGCGTCGGACGCCGGTGCCGCCGCGCGCCGCAAGCGGGTCACCCAGCTCAGCGTGATCGCCTTCTTCGCCGCCGCGGCCGTGATCGTGGCGCTGATCGCGATCAGCCAGGGCGGCGACGACAACGAACCAGATGCACCGAGCGGCGGCGCCCTCTCGACGATCGCCGGCATCCCCCAGAGCAACACGATCCTCGGCGATCAGAACGCCGCGGTGACGATCACCGAGTTCGGCGACCCCCAGTGCCCGATCTGCCGCCAGTTCGGCAACACCGTCTTCCCTCAGCTCGTCGACCAGTACGTCAAGCCGGGCACCGCCAAGTACGACTTCAAGCAGTGGGTGATCATCGGCCCCGAGTCAACCGACGCCGCGGCCGCCGCCTACGCCGCCGGCGAGCAGAACAAGTACTGGGATTACCTCATCACCTTCTACGACCGGCAGCAAGCCGAGAACTCCGGCTACATCACCGACGACTTCCTCGAGCAGATCGCCGAGGACGCCGGCGTCCCCGACCTCGGCAAGTGGAACGCCGACCGCGCCGTCGCCAAGTGGAAGCCGACGATCGACGCCAACGACAAGGAGGCCTCCGCGCTCGGATTCACCGGAACTCCTTCGATCGTCGTCTCCGGCCCCAACGGCCAGGAGCCGCTGGGCGGCGGGTCGGTGCCGAGCTTCGAGCAGATCTCGGCGGCGATCGCCAAGGTTCAGTAGCCACGGGCCCCGGCGCTACGATCGCGCCCGGCCCCGGTAGCTCAGCTGGATAGAGCGTCCCCCTCCTAAGGGGAAGGCCGCAGGTTCGAATCCTGCTCGGGGCGTATGAGCCGGGGGAAGAGAACGCTGATCGCACTGGGCCTCGTCGCCCTCCTTTCGGGCTGCGGAGACGACGGCGGGCCCTCGACCACCGCCGCCACCCGACAGGCCGAGACCATCGACCCGCCGGCGAAGCCGCCGAAGCGCTGGCAGAGCTATATCAACCCGACGGCGGGGTTCTCGATCTCGGTGCCGCCCGCCTGGACGGTGGCCACAAACGGAGCGACGACGCTGCTCGGGTCGCCCGACAAAGTCGTAGCGGTCTCGATCACGGCCGACCGCACCGACGAGGCGCTCGACGCGCCGCTCGAGCAGTACGCGGCCGACGCGCTCGAGAACCTCGACGGGTTCACCGACCTGAAGCCGACCGGCACCCGGCCCTACGAGGCGCAGTACCCGGCGGCGATCGCGACCGGCGACGGCAAGCTCGAGACCAGCGGCGTCGCCCAGCGGCTGACGCTGGTCGTCCTCCGCCGCGAGGGGATCGCCGCCTACCCGGTGCTCGCGAGCCGCAACGCCGGCGTGCGCTCGCCGTTCGTCGAGCAGGTCGACGCGATCATCCACTCACTGCGGGGACGACCGGTCGAAGGGGCCGGCTAGAGGAGCTCCTCGACGGTGGTCAGCGCCCGAAACGGGCCGCCGCCCGCCGCCTCGATCGCTTCGCCGCCGCCGGCCAGGCGGTCGACGACGCAGACGGTCCCGGCGATCTCGAGGCCTTCCTCGGAGATCCGCTCGATCGCCCGCACAGTCGATCCGCCGGTGGTGACGACGTCTTCGACCACGAGGCAGCGGGTGCCCTTCTCGAGCACCGGCCCCTCGATCCAGCGCTGGAGGCCGTGCTCCTTGCGTTCCTTGCGGACGAAGAAGGCGACGAGCTGCTCGCCGCCGGGAGCGCCGAGCGCCGCGCAAGCGAGCGGGTCGGCGCCCATCGTCATCCCGCCTATTGCGGTCGCGTCGTGGTCGATCGCCGCCGCGGCGAGCAGCACGCCGACTGCGTTGTAGGCGGCGGGGCGCAGCAGGGCGCGCTTGGCGTCGACGTAGTAGTCGGCCTCCTGGCCGCTCGAGAGCGTCACCTTGCCGCGCACGACGGCATGCTCGCGCAGCTCGGCGGTCAGGGTCTCGAGGTCGGCGGACAAGGCGAGGGAACCTAACCGAGCGCCTCGGCGAACCCTTGGCGCCAGCTCGGGTGGCGCGGCTTCCAGTCCAGCGAACGCTCGAGCGCCTGCATCGCGGCGGACCCCGGGCCGAACGGCGGCGGCCCTTTCGGGCTGGGCAGGCGACCCTCCTCCGTCTGCACCATCGGGCCTTCGGGGGCGTAGATGAAGGCGATGCTCTGGGCGATCAGCTTCTTCGCCCCGGCGGCGCGCAGCATCGGAACCAGGCGATCGCCGATCACCCCCGCCGCGCCGGCCAGGAAGATCCGCGCCATCAGATGATTAGTTCCAGGGCAGCGTGCGGGGTCGTGGAACTACTCATCTGATGCGTATCCGGTTGACTCCAAGCTAGTCATGCGGCCTCTTGATCGGTGATCTGGGCATAGGTGGTGGGCTCGTGAACGGCGCTGAGGCCGAGCAGGGTCTGGAAGGCGGCCATCGGCGTGACCCGCCGGTTGTGACGAAAGACGTACTCATCGAGGTAGACGGCCAGGTGCCGATCAGAGACGCCTCGATGGGTGCCGTCCATCCAAGCCTTCAGGTTCGAGATCGCCCGGTGGGCTCGCGGTAGCAGTTGCTCGCCCGGCCCGGCGGTGCTCTGTGGCCTGCGCCGGTGTCGATAGCCGTTCTTGGCCAAGGTCTTGTAGGACTGAAGACCGTCGGTATGAACGGTTGCACCAGGCTCCGTCGTTGCCTTGGTGAAGTCCAGCAGCGAGGGACCGGATGCATCAGGCAGAACGCCGAGGCGCAGTCGCCCCGAGCCGGCGCCACGGACCTCGATCGCAACCCCGCAAAGCGCCTTCTTGCCGCGCTCGCGCCCGCCTTTGAGGCCTTCCTCGTGCCCACCAAGGTAGAACTCGTCGATCTCGACCTCACGCGTGAGCCGCGAGCGCTCGGGCGCGATCATTGCCCGTCGCAGCTTCTGGAGTATCAGCCAGGCGGTCTCATAGCGCGAGAGCCCGAGCTGGCGCTGGAGCTGCTTGGCCGAGATTCCCGGGTGATGGGTGGCCACCAGGTAGGCCGCCCAAAACCACGCCCGCAGCGGCGTGCGGGTGCCGTGCATGACCGTCCCCGCCGTGACCGAGCTTTGCTGGCCGCAGCTCGTGCAGACCCACAGATGCCGGCGCGTCTCGGCGCCCGCCCGCCCGCCACCGCACCCCGGGCAGACGAAGCCTTGCGGCCAGCGCGAGGCGAACAGGTACTCGCGGCAGGCCTCCTCGGTCGCAAAGCGCTCCTGGAACTCCATGATGGTTCGAGGGTATGCCAGCCGCGCCATGCGGCCGAAGCTACGGCAATGGCCGGATGGAGCGAACCGGATACGCATCACTCATCTAGTCCCCGGGCGGGTAGTCCGACGGCCGCGGGGGCAGGCCGCGCGGTGGCTCGGAGAGGCCGCTGCCCGGCTCGCCGCGGTCAGCGGCGCGGGCGAGGTAGTAGAGCGCGGCGGCGCCGACCGCGAGCAGCACCGTGTCGGCGATGCCGCGCCCATCGCCCTCGTTGTCCTCGCCGATGTCGAACAGGTGGTTGATCGCGTGGAGCGCGTACCAGGCCGCCGACACGTAGAGCAGCGGCGCCCGCCAGCTCGGGCGGCGGATCGAGTAGAGCAGCCCGGCGCCGGCGGCGATGTGGAAGCTGCCGAGGTCCCCGATGAAGTGATCGTTGCGCAGCCCGTAGGTGCCGATGTTGTCGAAGAAGAAGCCCGGCGCGAGCATCATCACCAGGCCGAGGGCGAGGTTGATGCCGCCGAAGACGAAGAGGCCGATTCGCAGGCTCTGCTCGCTCACCGGGGCGAGCCTATCGGGGACGCGACCTAGTGGTAGACGTAGATCGTGTCGCCGATGTTGATCCAGTTGTAGATGAAGACTGAATCGGCAATCGGGTTACGCAGGCAGCCGTGGCTCGCCGGGTAGTTCGGCACCGGGTTGTAGCCGTGGGTCGCATAGCCGCGGATGAAGTAGGCGGAGTAGTACATGCGCTTCGCGTTGTAGCCCGGGGTCTTCATATAGAAGCTGAACTTGCCGGTCACCGTCGGCGTCGCCGATGTGCCCGACGAGATCGGGAACGTGTACTTCGGCTTGCCCCCCTCGGCGAGGACGAGAACCTGGCGCGAGAGGTCGGACTCGACGTGCTTGCCGTCCTCGGGGTGCTGGAGGGGGAAGGCGCCCTTGCCCATCAGCAGCGTCCGGAAGATGCTCCTCGTGTAGGACTCGCTGCGCTTCAGATTGTTGACCTTGCGGAAGGCGAGGATCGCGAGGCGCGTGCTCGAGCCGAACTTCTTGTTGCCGCGAACGAAGTAGCCCTGATCGCGCAGCACCTTGTGGAAGAGCGCGACCTTCGGGCCGGTGCTGCCATTGTGGAGCTTGGGGATGCCGCCGACGTTGAAGGCGGTGGTCTTCGTCACCGGCCCCGCGGGAGGCGTCGCGGTCGCGCTGATCCGGTACTGGCAGCAGCGATTGACCTCGATCGGGATCGTGAAGTTGCCCTGGGTCTGGGTCAGGATCTCGCGCTTGATGATCTCCTCGCCGCCGACGTCAACGGTGACGGTGACCGGGACGCCGGGGCCGCCCGGATTGCTGAGCTGGCCGGTGACGTTGACGGTGCCGGCGATCGAGGCGACCTGATTCTTCAGGCCCCTCCCCGATAGCGTCAGCTCGAGCGAGTCGGCGTGCGCGGCGGGGGCGAGGGCCAGGAAGGCACTCGCTGCTACCCCGACGCACAACGCACCCTTGATCCGGTGGCGAATCATGCGGGCGCGCATGTTACCTGCTCGATCAAGCATCGCCCAGGGTCTTGAGGGGGCTCAGTTGGCGGCGAGGGCCAGCGAATTGTTGATCGCGTGGGCGATGATCCCCGGCCAGATCGAGCCGGTCCACTCGTAGAGCAGGGCGAGCCCGATGCCGAGGGCCGCGAGCGGGATCACGGTGGTGATTCCGGTCGGGGCGTGGACGAGGCCGAAGATGAGACCCGAGATCGAGGCCGCCGGGATCCGCGACAGCCGCTGGCGGAAGCCGCCGTAGAGGAAGCCGCGGAAGAAGGTCTCCTCGGCGATCGGCGCGACGACGCAGATCAGGAACACCACGATCGAGGCGAGGAGGATGCCGCGGTCGAGGCCGAGGTCGGAGCCGATGTCCTCCTGCTCCGGGGTCGTGACGAAGGTCGAGTAGAGCAAGATCACGACGTAGAAGGCGAACAGCACCCCGAACATCTTCGCGATCGCCATCGGCTTGAACGAGCGCCAGCCGAGGCGGCGCAGCGCGGCTCGGTAGTCGGCGAGCGGCTCGGGGCGGCGAGCGATGTAGATCGCGGTCCCGAGCAGCGCCGCGGTCAGCAGCACCTGGGCGGCGAGCGTCGCTCCGAGCGAGGAGAAGTCGGGGTCGAAAGGCAGCACCAGCAGCGGCGCGATGAAGACCGCGAGGAAGAGCCCGGCGAGCAGACCCCAGAAGGTGGTGCGGGCCGACCAGGTCCCGTAGGGAAACCCGTCGCCGAGCGCCGGCGTCCGCGCTACCGCCGCGGGAGGAGGATCGGCGCCCACCGTCAGCGGCTTGTGCTCGCGGTCGGTCAGGGGGACGTCCTCGGCCTCGGCCTCGGGACTGCGGGCCGCCGCGCGCTTCTGCGAATCGGGGGCGTAGGGCTGGCGCTCGCGGACGACGATCGTGTCACCGAGCTTGTCGCCGAGCCGCTGGTGGCGTCCGGTGGTCGCGATCATGATCGGCCCGATCAGCAGGTAATCGACCGGCCGCAGCAGGTTGCGGATCGAGCAGGCCCCGAAGGTCGCCTTGCTTTCGTCCCCGGCGAGCACGCGCAGCCCGAGCACGCGCTTGCCCATCGTCATCCCCCACTTCGTCTCGCAGTAGGTGAAGTAGTTGAGCCAGAGCGAGGCGAAGACGAGGACGAGGATTCCGAAGACCTCAGCTGAAGCGTCCGCGGGCACGAAAGTGAGGGAGAAGAGGAAGGCGGCGAACCAGAGACCGTCGTCGATCGCGGCGCCGACGAAACGGTAGAAGGGCCTCTCGATGGGGGCGGTGGGCTCCACGGGGTCAGAGATGCTCGCTGATCTCCCGCAGCGTCGCGATATCGCCGTGCCCGCCGCGGTCGATCAGCAGCGCGCGGATGCCGGCGGCGGCCGCGCCCGCGACGTCCTCGGCGGGAGTGTCGCCGACGTGCAGCGCCTCGGCCGCCTCGCATCCGGAGAGCTCGAGCGTCGTCTCGAAGACGGCCGGGTCGGGCTTGCTCGCGCCGGCCTCGGCCGAGGTGACGGTGCCGTCGAGCAGGCCCGAGAGCCCGGTGCGCTCGAGCACCGTGTGCAGCGAGACGTCCCAATTGGAGACAACGAAGAGCTTGACGCCGAGCTCGCGCAGCTCCGCCAGCGCCGGCGAGGAATCCGGGTAGGCGTCGAACCGAACCGAGGCCAGGAGCTGCTCGACCGTGACCTCGGCGCCCAGCTCGCGGGTGATCAGCTTGGCGCAGCGCCGGCGCAGATCGGCGAGCGAGGCCTGGTCGCGGCCCTCGGCGGCGTGGGCTCGGTAGTAGGCCATCTCGGCGCGCACCGCCGCGACCAGGGTCTCGTCTGAGATCCGATCCGGCACGAATTCGCGCAGATGAACCCATGGAGGCTCGAGCTCGACGAGTGTGCCGAGCGCATCGAGGAAGACGACCCTGGTCGCCGGCCTCAACCGCCGCCTCCTCCGCTTCGCGTCCGCTCGCGGCGGTCGAGGGTTCTCCATGAATGGCCCATATCCGCCGATAGGCTGGCAAATCGATGCTGCTCGCAGGCCAAACCTTCTGGGAGGCCCACGGCAACCAGGTCTCGGCCGCGATCACGATGCTGGTCGCGATCGGGATCGCCGTGCTCGTCGACCGCGTCATATTCGGCCGGGCCGAGGACGCCGCCTCGCGAGTCGACACGAACGTATTCTCGCGCGAAGCCCGAACCCGGCTGCGCCTGCTGAGGCGGCTCCTCTTCGTCGTGATCATCCTGATCGGCGCTGCGCTGGCCTTGAGCCAGTTCGCCGAGATCAAGCGGCTGGCGACCGGGATCCTCGCCTCGACCGCCGTCCTCGGGCTGGTCGTCGGCTACGCCGGGCGCCAGGTGATCGCCAACGCGGTGGCCGGAGTCGTGATCGCGATCACCCAGCCCGTGCGGATCGGCGACCTGGTCACGATCGCCGAGCGCGAGGGCAGGGTCGCCGACATCGGCCTCAGCTTCACCTCGATCGACGCCGGCAACGGCGAGATGGTCGTGATCCCCAACGAGCACCTGACCTCGAACGGGGTCGTCAACAACTCGGTCGGGAGCGCGAGGGCGCCGACGGTGGTCTCGATCTGGGTCCCGCCCGGAACCGACCTCGACGCGGCCCGGACCGCGATCGAAGGGGCCGGCGCTGGAGAGGTGCGCCTCACCGAGCTCAACGTGGTCGACGGCGCCCGGCTCGAGTTCAGGGCCGACCGCGACACCGCCAAGGCGCGCGATGCCCAGGAGGCCGAGCTGCGCGAGTCGGCCCAGTCGGCCCTGCGGAAGGCCGGCTTGCTCGGCGCAACCGAACCTGCCTGAGGGAGGAAGACCGGGGTCGGACTGAAGTCTTACCCCGGTCGCCTCAACTTGACCCCGCTACCCTTTTTGCCTGTATGAGTGCGCGTGCCCGCAGACGGCACCGTCGCTCCGGCAGGAAGCGCAACCCCTTTCTGCTGGCGATGGTGATCCTCGGCGCCCTGGTGGCGCTCGGGGCGATGTTCTTCGGCGTCTGGGTGATGGCGATCGCCTCCGAGGTCCCGGACGATCCACAGCCGACCACCGAGGGCGCCAACTCCGTGATCTACGCGGCCGACGGCTCGAAGCTCGGCTTCATCCAGTCCGACGTCGCCAGCACGCCGATCACCCTCGACAAGATCCCCGAGGATCTCCAGAACGCAACGGTCGCGATCGAGGACTCGCGCTTCTACGACCACGGCGGCGTCGACCCCGAGGGCATCATCCGCGCGGCCGTCAACAACCTCGAGGCGGGCGAGACCAAGGAGGGCGGTTCGACGATCACCCAGCAGCTCGCGCGCAACCGCTACATCACCGACCCCCAGCGCGACCTCGAGCGCAAGATCCGCGAGGCCGCGATCGCCGAGAAGCTCGAGGACAAGTACTCCAAGCAGGAGATCCTCGACCAGTACCTCAACAGCGCCTCCTATGGGACGGTCGAGGGGCGCACCGCGGTCGGCGTCGAGGCCGCGGCCCAGATCTACTTCGCGATCTCGGCCAAGAAGCTCGACCTGGCCCAGTCCGCCCTGCTGGCCGGCTTGCCGCAGTCGCCGTCGGCATTCAACCCGCTGATCAACCCCTCGGGGGCGCTCGAGCGCCGCAACGAGGTGCTCGACAGGATGGCCGACCAGGGCTACATCTCAGACGACGAGGCAGACGAGACCAAGCGCCGGCCGATCGAGCTCAACCCCGGCGACAAGTACACCGAGGTCAAAGAGCCCTACGTCTTCGACTATGTCGAGCAGCAGCTGATCGACAAGTACGGCGTCAACACGGTTCGCAACGGCGGGCTCAAGGTCTATACGACGATCGAACCGGAGCTGCAGGCGGCGGCGCAGGAGGCGGTCGACTCGTGCTCGGTCTGCTCGGAGGGCGGCGGCCCGGCCTCGGCGCTGGCATCGGTCGACCCCTCGAACGGGGAGATCGTCGCCCTGGCTTCGAGCCAGCGCTACTCGGCGGAAAGCCAGTTCAACTTCGCGGCCCACGCCCAGCGCCAGCCGGGCTCCTCGTTCAAGGTCTACGACCTCACGGCGGCGATCAAGGAGGGGGTCAACCCCGACACCACCTACTACGACGGCACCTCGCCGGCGAGGCTGGATATCGACGGCACAACGTGGGAGGTCAACAACGCCGAGGAGGGCGGCGGCGTCATGCCTCTGACCGCGGCGACCTGGGAGTCGGTCAACGTGATCTTCGCCAAGCTCGGACTCGACGTCGGTCTCGACGACATCGCCAGCACCGCCTACGACATGGGGATCACCTCGCCGCTCGGGATCAAGGACGGGGGCACCACTCCCTGCAAGGAGGGACCGCGCTGCTTCATCCCGCCGGCCGATGCGATCGGCGGACTCAGCATCGGAGTCACCCCGCTCGAGCAGGCCGACGCCTATGCGACGCTCGCCAGCGGCGGCATCCACCACGACCCGACGGCGATCAGCAGGGTCGTCTTCCCCGATGGAGCCGTCGAAGAGCCGAGCACGGACGAGGGCAAGCGCGTGCTCACCGCCGGGCAGGCCTACACGGTCACCAAGATCCTCGAAGGCGTGATCACCCACGGAACCGGCGCGGGCTACACGGACATCGGTTGCCCGGCGGCCGGCAAGACCGGCACCTCAGAAGACCTTTCCGACGCCTGGTTCGTCGGCTACACACCGCTCTATTCGACCGCCGTGTGGACCGGGCACCCGCTCTCGCGCGAGAGCACCGGATTCGGCGGCCCCACGTCCGGGCCGATCTGGCGCTCGTTCATGGAGGCCGCCCAGGGCGATAACTGCCCCGAGTTCCCGGTGCCCGAGACCCTGCCGACGCTGATCTCATTCCACGGGGCGCACACCTCGTCGTCGGGCTCGAGCTCCTGCACGACCGACTCGGTGAGCGACCTGGGCAGCGACACGGGTTCGGGTTCGCTCTCCTGCACCTCCACCGAGGAGACGACGACGACCGAAGAGGACGCGACCGAGGACGAGAACAACGGCGGCGGCAACGACAGCGGCGCCTACGCCCCGGGCAAGGGCCAGAAACCGGCGCCCAGCCCAGCCCCCGCGCCCGCCCCGGCGCCGCCGCCGGTCGACCCCGGCAGCGGCGGCATCACTCCGTAGCTGGTCGCTGGTCGCTGGTCGCTGGTCGCTGTCAGGGTTCGGCCGATGGGCGATCCTCGAACCCCGGTCCTGGGCGGCATCGCCCTCGTCATGTTGGCGCTGGCCTCAGTCGCGCTCGCGGCGCCGGGAGCCGTCGTGGTTCCGGCGGCGGGGAACGATCCGCCGCGCTGGCTGCTCGGCGCGTTCGGCGACGGGCTCGGCCTCGGCGGCCGCCAGTACTACGCCTGCCTCTGGGTCGCGC
Organism: uncultured Solirubrobacterales bacterium; assembly: GCA_963696625.1. Taxonomy (GTDB): domain Bacteria; phylum Actinomycetota; class Thermoleophilia; order Solirubrobacterales; family 70-9; genus JAWVFN01. The sequence continues at coordinate 51,793 of CAVOKZ010000030.1, read as the reverse complement.
TGCTCGCCTATCTCCTCGTCTGGCGCTCGGCTCCGGCGCTCGGCGGCCGCGTGGTTTGGAGCGCGATCGCCGGCCTCACGCTTGTCTTCGCTCTGGCGCCGCCGCTGCTCAGCCAGGACGCGTTCAGCTACATCTCCTATGCACGGATGAGCGAGGTGCACGGGGTCAACCCGCATGACGTCGCGCCGAGCGCGCTGCCCGCCGACGACGCCTTTCGCTTCGTCGGCTGGGTGCATGCGCCGAGCGCCTACGGGCCGCTGTTCGAGATCGCGACGCGGCCGCTCGGCCTCGTCGGGGTGGCGACCGCGTTCTGGACCTGGAAGGGCGTCGTCGCCCTCTGCACGCTCGGAGTCGTCGCGCTCACGGCCCGCATCGCCGAGCGGCGCGGGGCCGACCCGGTGGCCGCGGCGGCGCTGGTCGGCCTGAACCCGGTTCTTCTTGTAGACGTGGTGGGCGGTGCACACAACGACGCGCCAGCGATGCTGCTGGCGCTCGGCGGGGTGCTCGCGGCGCTGGCCGGGCGCGAGCCGGCCGCGGGCGCGGGACTCGCGCTGGCGGCGACCGTCAAGATCAGCGGCGGCTTGGCGGCGCCGTTCGCACTGATCGCGTCTCGCAGCCGGGGAGCCTTCCTGGCGGGCGCCGCCGCGGCCGCGATCACGGTGATCGCCGTGACGATCCCGCTCTACGGCCACTCGGCGCTCGACAGCTTCGCGCTGCTGGGCGACAACCAGAACCTGACCACCCGCCTCAGCCTCCCCCGCGCGGCCTCGAATCTGCCGCTGGTCTCACTCGACGCCGCGCGTGCCGGCGCGCTGGTCGCCTACGGCGCCGGACTCGCCTGGCTGCTCGCCTGGACCTGGCGCGGCGGCGACTGGATCCGCGCCGCCGGCTGGGCGACCTTCGGCCTGCTTCTGGCGAGCAGCTGGATCCTGCCCTGGTACCTGCTGTGGCTGCTGCCGTTCGCCGCCATCGCCCGCGACCGGGCGCTGGCCGTCGCGGCCCTGCTGCTGACGGCGGTCCAGCTCGCCTACGGGGTGCCGTGGAACTGAGGAAGGTCATCGGCATGGGCGCCCTGCTCGCGATGCTGGCCGTCGCGGTCCCCCTGATCGCGCCCGGCCCGAGCGTCGTCCAGGCCGCGGGCCGCGGCGGGGACCCGGGCTGGATCCTCGGGATCTTCGGCGACGGCCTCGGCACCGGCCGCGGCGCCTACTTCGACCTCGAGCGGGTCTCCTTCGTGCTCTACCTGCTCGTCGTCGTCTTCGCGACCGCGATCCCGGCGCGGCTGCTGAAGCTCGCGATCGCCGCGCTGATCGCCGGCTTCACGCTGGCGCCGCCGCTGCTCTCGCTCGATGTCTTCTCCTACATCTCCTACGCCCGGCTCGAGACGCTCCACGGCCTCAACCCCTACGCGCACGCGCCGAGCGACGTGCCCTCGGACGGGGCGCTCGCCTTCATCGAGCGCTGGCGCGATCAGACCAGCGCCTACGGCCCGCTGTTCACGCTGGTCTCGCTGCCGCTCGGCGAGCTCTCGGTCGGCGCGGCGCTATGGAGCGCCAAGGCCGCCATCGGGCTCTCGACCCTCGGCCTGGCCGCGCTGGTCGCGCGACTCGCCGAGCAGCGCGGGCTCGACCCGCGCCCGGCGGCGGCACTGGTCGGGCTCAACCCGCTCGTCCTCGTCCACGTGGTCGGCGGACCGCACAACGACGCGCTGATGATGCTGCTGGCGATGGCCGGGGTCGCCGGGGTGCTCGCGTCGCGGCCGGCGCTCGGCGGCGCGGCGCTGGTCGGCGCGATCGCGACCAAGCTCTCAGCGGCCTTCATCGCGCCCTTTGCGCTGATCGGCGCGCAAGCCGACACGACGATTAAGGGGGTCAGACCCCGTTTGAGTTTGATCGCGGGCGGGATTGCGGCGGGAGTCCTGATCGCCGTCGCGACGCTGCTCGTCTTCGGCGGCGGCCTCTCCGATTCGCTGGCAATCGCGGGCGAGAACCAGGACCGCACCAGCCGCCACAGCCTCCCGGTGACCCTCGCCCACGACCTCGGCATCGGCGTCAGCGGCATGCGCGCCGCGGCGCTCGCCGCCTACGGGCTGCTCGTGCTCTGGCTCCTGCGCTGGACCTGGCGAGGCGGGGACTGGGTCCGGGCCGCCGGCTGGGCCGGGCTCGGGCTGCTGCTGGCGACCAGCTACCTGACGCCCTGGTACGTGATCTGGGTGCTGCCGCCGGCGGCGATCTCCCGCGACCGGCTGCTCGTCGCCGGCTCGCTGGTCTTCACCGGCTTCGTCCTCCTGCACCAGGTGACCCTCTGAGCAGCCGCAGCCGTGCCGGCTCGGCGCCGCTGACCCGGACGAGCTTGTTGCGCCCACGCTCGCCACGGACGATCTCGACCTTGCTCTTCGCCACCCCGAGCTCGTCGGCGAGCAGCTCGCACAGCGCCTGATTTGCCTTCCCGTCAACCGGAGGCGCCGTCACCCGAACCGCCAGGACGCCGTCGCGGACGCCGGCGATCTCGTTGCGTGAGGCCCTCGGCGTGAGGCGGACTTCTATCGTGCCCTCGCCCATGGTCAGGGAATCATGACTCGCCGCGATCGTCTCGTCGCCCTCGTGATCGTGGCGGCGATCCACATCGCGGTCTTTGCGCCGACTCTCGGCTCGTCCTCCTCGATCATCGACCGCGGCTTCTGGCCCCAGTCCGAGCGGATCCTCGACGGCGAGCAGCCGTACCGCGACGTCGACTTCGAGTACCCGCCCCTGGCGCTGCCGCTGGTGCTCGCCCCGGCGGCGGTCACCGACGGCGATCAGGGCTACCGCGACGCGTTCCAGACCGAGATGCTTATCGCCGACCTGGCGCTGCTGGCCTTGATCGCCCTCGCGGTTCCCGGCTGCTCCCGCCGGGTGCTCGAGGCCCTCGGCGTCTACACGCTCGGCGTCGTCGCGGTCTCCGCGGTCGTGCTCTGGGATTCGACCATCGAGTCCGGCCCGCTGGCGCTCGCCCGCTTCGACCTCGTCCCCGCCGGCCTGATCCTCGCCGCCCTGCTCGCGCGCGAGGCGAAGCGCTCGGCGCTCTGGGGCGCGCTGCTCGGGACGGCGACCGCGGTCAAGGCGTTCCCGGCGCTGCTGGCGCCGGCGATGGCCCGCGGCGAGAAGTCGCCGCTGCGGGCGCTGGCCGGATTCGCGGCGCCGCTCGCGCTGGCGGCGCTTATCGTGATCGCCTGGGGCGACGAGTTCGGTTCGGCGATCACCTATCACGCCGACCGCGACCTCCAGATCGAGACCCTCTTCGCGACGCCGTTCCTGCTCGCCCACCAGCTCTTCGGCGCCGGCGCCCACGTCAGCGTCGGCGCCGGCGCCTTCAACCTCGACGCCGCCGGCGCCGGCTTCGCGCGCACGGTCTCGATCACGCTGACGATCGGCGCAGCGCTGTTCCTGATCTACGAGACCTGGGTGCGGCGGACGCCGCCGCTGGTCGCCGCGACCGCGATCCTCACCGTCGTCATCACCTTCGCCCCGGTTCTCTCGCCCCAGTTCCTGCTCTGGGTGCTGCCGGTCTCGGCGGTCGCCTACGGCGCCGGACGCGAGAACGCGGCACTGCTCGCGAGCCTGGTGCTCACCGAGCTGCTCCTCCACAACTACATCGGCGTCGATACGCTCGAGAGCGGCTTCGTCTTCTCGGTCGCGGCGCGCAACGCGGCGCTCGTCGCCTACCTCGGACTGGTTCTCATTCCCGTCTTTCAGCCTGGCAGGCGTACTCTGGCTGTGTGAGCGAGTTCGAGCTGATCGAGAAGCTTCGCTCGATCCTGCCCAGCCAGGGCCCCCGTGTGCGGGTCGGCTCGGGCGACGACGCCGCGGTGACCGAGCCACTCGGCGCGACCGCGACCAGCGTCGACGCGATCGTCGAGGAAGTCCACTTCACCCGCCCCGAGTTCAGCCCCGAGGCGATCGGCCACAAGGCGCTCGCCGCGGCGCTCTCAGACCTCGCGGCGATGGGTGCCGGGCCCGGCGAAGCCTACGTCGTGCTCGGCCTGCCCGAGTCCGAGGATGAGGAGGAAATCTGCCTCGGGATCGCCGCGGGAATCGCGCGGCTGGCTCGTGAGACCGGCACCAGCGTCATCGGCGGCGACATCACCCGCTCGCCGGTGCTCAGCGTCGCGGTGACCGCCGTCGGGCACGAGCCGCGCGACGCGTGGCTCGTGACCCGGGCCGGAGCCCGTCCCGGCGACGTCCTCGCCGTCACCGGCGAGCTCGGAGGCGCCGCGGCGGCCCTGAAGCTGATCGGCGGAACGGCGGCGCGCGAGCCCTCGGCGCCGGCCGCGTTGCGCGCCCGCCAGTTCGCACCCGAGCCGCGTCTCGCCGCCGGCCGCGCCCTCGCCGATGCCGGGGCGACGGCGATGATCGACATCAGCGACGGACTCGGAGCCGACGCCGGCCACCTCGCCGAGGCCGGGGGCGTGCGGATCGAGATCCAGCTCGCCTCGGTGCCCGTGCAGCCCGGGGTCGCCGAGGTTGGGGGCGGCGAGGATGCGACCTACGAGCTCGCGGCAGGCGGCGGCGAGGACTTCGAGCTGCTCGCTTGCCTGCCCCCGCAGGCTTTCGAAGAGGCTCGCGCCGCGGTCGAGAAGACCGGGGTGGCGCTGACCGCGATCGGCATCGCCGGCGCGGGCTCCGGCGTCGTGCTTCGAACCCCCGGGGGCTCAGCGATCGAGGCCGCGGGCTTCGACCACCTCGCCTGAGGACTTCTCGAGCTCGGCCTTGCCGCGGCGGATCTTGATCGGACCATGAAGCTTGATGTCGGGAGGCGGCTGGGCGATTCGCGATCGCGCCATCGCCAGCGAGGCCAGCGCGGCGCCGGCGAGCACGCAGCCGAGCAGGGCGAGGACGACGCTGATCTGACCGTCGCCGAGCATCAGCAGCAGCTGCCAGAAGACGTCCCAGCCGACGCCGAAGCGGTTGGCGAGCAGCGCGATCGCGATGAACAGCGGCACGAGGCCGGCGAGGGTGATCACCGCCGCGAGCAGCGACCCGACCGCGGTCGATTCGGCCGCGAGCAGCAGCCAGGCGTGCAGCGCCGGGGCCAGGAGCAGCGCCAGATACGGGTTGGCGAGCCAGACGGCGAGCCCGGCCACCGCGATCACAGCCGCGCAGGCCGGCGCCGCCGCGGGCGCATAGCGCTCGGGCGGCGGGCGCAGGGCCCGGATGAAGACGAGGCCGGCGATCAGCCCCGCGATCACGATGCCGAGCACGATCTCCGAGCCGAGGCCGGGGTCGAACCGCGCCGGGTCATAGGGGAAGTCCGGGCTAGGCAAGAGACCAACGAGCCCGAACAGCCAGAACAGCAGCGTCGCGGCGATGAACGGCAAGGAGCGCTCGAGCACCCAGAAGCCCGCGAGCGCGAGGCGGTCGGGCCGCCGCACCGCGCGGGCACACGCGGCGAAGGCGACGATCGCCAGCGGCATCAGCAGTGAGAGCGAGATCATCGCCAGCGCCCAGCCGGGCAGCAGGTTTCCGGCGAGCCCGATGTAGGCGTCGGGCCCGTGCTCGAGCGGCTCCGTCGAGGCGTCGAGGGCGAGGATCGTCGCCAGCACCGCGCGGCCGAAGGGGCCGATCGTGTCGGCGGATATGTGGGCGATGTCGTCCTGGCCCGGCGGCAGCGGCCGCTCGCCGGCCGAGCTGAATCGCACGGCGTCGTAGCCGTTCTCGATCACCGGCCCCTGCTCGCCGAGGTTGGCGGGAATCGCAAGCCTCGAGAGCTCGCCGAAGGCGCTCTCGTCGGCGGCTTCGTAGTCGGTCTCGTCGGCGAGGGCGCGGCTCGCGGTCTTGGTCAGCTCGATCGATGTCGACTGCGGCCCTGACGACCAGGGGATGACCATCGGCTGGCGCGGATGGTCGTAGGCGGGCTGGCTGAGCACGATCACTTCCGAGACGCCGCCGATGTCGCTGTAGCCGCTGAGGAAGCGGCGGGCGCCCTCGGCGCCGAGCCCGGTGCCGTCGGTGGAGACGAAGACGAGGGTCTTGGTGTGGGTGACGCCGCCGAAGCCGGTGGCCAGCTGCATCAGCGTCGCGGTCGAGGCCGCCGCCGTCCCGGCTCCGGGGCCGCTCGCCGCGTCGCGGCCGGCCATGATCACGACCTGGTCGTCGGAGGAGCCCGGCAGGACGGCGATGATGTTCTTGAGGTCGACGTCGCCGTTGAAGTCGGCCTCGAAGGTCTGCTCGGAGACCTCGGCGGCGCCGATCTGGCCGAACGCCGTCTCGACCGCGGCGGCGAGCGTGCCGTCGGCCTCGCTCCCGGGCCGCGGGTCCGGCGCTTCGCGCGCGAGCTGCTTGGCGAGCGCCGCGCCGCTGATTCCGTCGAAGTTGTCGGCGCCGGTCGGCGCCTCGCGCCCGGCCGGAATCGACTCCAGCGTGAACATCGCCGCGATCACGGCGATCGGGACCAGCAACAGTGAGGCGCGGTATAGGCGGAGATTGATCATCTGGCGTTAATGGGTCCTTCTAAGCTGCTGGGCATGGCCCGCGGTGGAGCTCGGATCCTGCTTGTCGACGACGAGCAGGCCGTCCAAACGCTCCTCACCTACCCGTTGCGCAAGGAAGGCTACGAAGTGGTGACCGCCGCTGACGGTCAGGCCGCGCTCGATCGCTTCGGCGAGCATCGCTTCGACCTCGTCGTCCTCGACATCATGCTGCCCAAGCTCGACGGCATCGAGGTCTGCCGCAGGATTCGCACCCGCAGCCAGGTGCCGATCATCATGCTCACCGCCAAGGGCGACGAGATCGACAAGGTCGTCGGCCTCGAGATGGGCGCCGACGACTACATCACCAAGCCGTTCTCGGTGCGCGAGTTCCGCAGCCGGGTGAAGGCGGCGCTGCGCCGCGGCAAGATGGCCGGGCGCGACGACGTGCGGGAACCGATCGCCGTGGGCGACCTCGAGATCGACTTCGAGCGGCGCGTGACCAAGATCCGCGGCTCCTCGGCCGAGCTGACCTTCGTCGAGTTCGAGATCCTCGCGGCGCTGGCGTCCAACCCGGGCAAGGTCCTCAGCCGCGCCGCCCTGCTGGAGGCGGTCTGGGGCGACTCGACCTACCGCGACCCGCGCACGATCGACGTCCACATCCGCCACCTGCGCGAGAAGGTCGAGCGCGACCCGCGCACCCCCGAGTACCTGTTCACGGTGCGCGGCGTGGGCTATCGGTTTCGGGAAGAGTGACCATCAGCCCGCATCTCCTCGGGCTTCGCCCTGCACGGATACGGGGGGTTTGACCGTGCTCGGTTCGCTCCGGAACCGCCTGGTTCTGCTGATCTTCGCGATCACCGCCGCCGCCGTCGGCTTCGTCTACCTCTACGTCGTTCCCCAGCTCGAGTCGAGCCTCACGACCGAGAAGCTGAAGCGGCTCGAGCAGCAGGCAGGCGAGCTGACCCCCCAGCTCAACCGGGCGCTCGGCAGGCGCGCGAGCCAGGCAGAGGTCACCGACCTCGTCAGCCAGATCGCCCAGCGCACCGACTCCCGGGTGACGCTGCTCGGGATCACGCCGGAGAGCTCGCCCGAGCCGGTCTTCGTCGTCGCCGACTCCGAGTCCGAGCCGACGGCGACGCTCTCCTCCTACGACCCCCCGACGCGAGCCGCCGAGAACGGCCAGACCGCGACCGGGGTCGAGCGCGTCGCCGGCCGGCGCGTCGGCATCGCCGCCGAGCCGATCCCCGAGGGCGGCGAGGCCAAATGGGTCGCGGTGCTCTCGAGCCCGCTCGACGAGGTCGGCGAGAACGTCGCCTTGATCAAGCGGCAGATCCTGATCGCGGGCGGGATCGCCCTCGTCCTCGCGCTGATCGCCGGCTACTACGCGGCGCGGGTGCTGTCGCTGCGGCTCGCGCGGCTGCGCCAGGCGGCCGAGCAGGTCGCAGAAGGCGACTTCACCCAGGAGATCCCGATCGACTCCGAGGATGAGATCGGCCAGCTCGCGCTGACCTTCAACGAGATGCAGCAGCGGCTCGCCCGGCTCGACGACGCGCGCAAGGAGTTCATCGCCAACGCCTCGCACGAGCTGCGCACGCCGATCTTCTCGCTCGGCGGCTTCGTCGAGCTGCTCGACGAAGAGGACCCCGGGCCGAAGAAGCGCAAGGAGTTCATCAAGACGATGCGCGAGCAGACCGAGCGGCTCGAGAAGCTGACCACCGACCTGCTCGATCTCTCGAAGCTCGACGCCGACGCGATGGAGCTCGCCGTCTCCGACGTCGATCTGGTCAAGCTGGCGCGCGAGATCACCGCCGAGTTCCGGCCGCTGGCCCGGCGGCGAAAGTCGAAGCTGATCCTGCGATCGGCCGACGATCCCGTGGTCGCGCGCTGCGACCCCGGCCGCACGGCTCAGATCCTGCGTATCCTGCTCGACAATGCGCTCACCCACACACCGCGGGGAACGAAGGTGACGGTCACCGCAGTCGCCGCCCCGAGGGGCTCCCAGGTCGTCGTCTCCGACGAAGGCCGCGGGCTCGACCGCCGCAGCCTCGACAAGGTCTTCGAGCGCTTCTACAGCGGCGACAGCGCCGGCGGCTCCGGCCTCGGACTCTCGATCGCCGATGAGCTGGCGACGCTGATGGGCGGCAAGATCGAGGCGGTCTCCGAGCGCGGCTTCACCGCGTTCACCCTGCGCCTGCCGCGCTCGAGGTCAAAGGCGAAGGCCAAGAGGTGAAGCTCGCGCGTCTCGCGCTCGTCGCGGCACTCTGCGCCGCGATCGTCGCCCTCCTCGCCGGCTGCGGCGACGACTCCTCAGATGGCGAGGCGGTCACGACTCCGACCGAGACGGCGACGACCGACACCGCGAGCTCCGCCGAGGACGCCGTCGTCCAGTCCTCGAAGGGCTTCAGCCCCGAGGCGATCTACAAGCGCGACGCCCCGGCCGTGGTCACGATCCTCTCGATCTTCAGCTCGACGGGCGGCAGCGGCGCCCTCGGCGGCGCCCAGGGTGGCCAGGGCTCCGGCTTCATCATCTCCAAGGAGGGCGAGATCGTCACCAACGCCCACGTCGTCACCAGCGGCGGCGAAGGCGCCGAGGCCGGCGGCGGCGCGATCAAGAAGGCGCAGGAGATCTTCGTCGAGCTCGCCGACCACAATCGCGTGTCCGCGGAGATCGTCGGCATCGACCCCGACGCCGACGTGGCGCTGATCAAGATCGACCCCGACGGGCTCGACCTGCAAACGGTCGCGCTCTCCGACGGCAAGGGGATCACCGTCGGCCAGCCGGTCGCCGCGATCGGCAGCCCGTTCGGCGAGGAGCAGTCGCTGTCGATCGGCGTGATCTCCGCCACCGACCGCACGATCCCCTCGCTGACCAACTTCTCGATCGACGGCGCGATCCAGACCGACGCCTCGATCAACCCGGGGAACTCCGGCGGGCCGCTGCTCAACGCCGACGGCAAGGTGATCGGCATCAACCAGCAGATCGAGTCGCAGTCGGGCTCGAACGCCGGCGTTGGCTTCGCCGTGCCGATCACCGCCGTCCACTACTCGCTCGACCAGCTGCGCTCCTCGGGCAAGGTCGAGTACGCCTTCATCGGCGTCACCACCCAGAGCGTCTACCCGCAGCTCGCAGACGAGCTCGGCCTCGACGTCGACTCGGGCGCGCTGATCTCGAAGATCGAGCCCGACAGCCCGGCCTCCGACGCGGGGCTCAAGGGCGGCAGCGACAAGATCCGCTTCCAGGCGCAGCCCGTGACCACCGGCGGCGACGTGATCGTCGCCATCGACGGCGCCAAGGTCGGCTCGAGCTCGGACGTCGCCCGCCTCGTCGCCGACCGCCACCCGGGCGAGACCGTGACCTTCGAGGTCATCCGCGGCGGCAAGCACACCGAAGTCCAGGTCACCCTCGGCTCGCGCCCCGGCTGATCCGCCCGGCGTGAAGGAGCTGGTAGTCGAGCTCGCGAGCGCGCTGCGCGAGGAGGTCCTCCCGCAGCTCGGCGCCCACGCCGGCCGAGCCCACGGGGACGAGCTGGGCGCCGGGGGCGACGTCACCTTCGCGATCGACGAGCGCGCCGAGTCGTTCATGGAGAGGTTCCTCGCCGAGCACGAAGCCGACGTCGCCTTCTACTCCGAGGACCGCGGGATGGTCGGCGGCACCGACCACGAGTGGGTGCTGATCGTCGACCCGATCGACGGCACCCGGCCGGCGCTTGCGGGGCTCGAGTCGTGCTGCGTCTCGGTCGCCGCCGCGCGGCTCGGCGACGGCGAGCCGAAGATGGGTGATGTCGAGGCCGGCTGCGTGGTCGAGATCAAGAGCGGCGAGCGCTTCGTCGCCGAGCGCGGCGGCGGGGTCGAGCCGGCGCCGCGGCTATCGCCCAACACCGAGCTCGAGCGCATGTTCTGGACCTACGGCCTGCGCGGCCGCCCGACGATGCTGCTGATGGACGTGCTCTCCGAGCTCGTCGACCTCTCCTCGGTCGGCGGCTCGACCTTCGACCTCGGCTCGGCGACCTTTGACATGACGCGGCTGATCACCGGGCAGCTCGACGCCTACATCGAGCCGGGCCCACGCATCGTCGACGAGATCCCCGGCGCTCGCGAGCGCTTCGAGGAGGTCGGCGGCGGGGCCGTCCTCAACAACTCGCCCTACGACCTCGCAGCGGCCGCTTTGTGCCTGACCGAGGCCGGGGTGATCGTCAGCGACTGCCACGGAAACCCACTCGATGACCGGCCCCTACTCGGCTCCGGCCACGATTTCCAGATGTCCTGCGTGTGCGCCGCAAACGCCGAGCTCCACGCGGCGATCCTCGAGTCGCTCGACAGAGCGTTTGCCCGGATCTCCTGACCGGCCGATAAGGGCCATTCAAGGAGAGCCCTCGACCGCCGCCCCCGGACGCGAAGCGGAGGAGGCGGCGGTATATGGAGGCGGCGGTTGATGTCCGGTAGGTTTGCGCGCCTTGCTTCAGGAAGTACACCTCTCCCACAAGGCGCTCGGCGACTACACGCACATCTGCGGCAAGGGCCTGATCGCCGAGATCCGCGAGCTGGTCGAGCCGCTCAAGGACAAGCGCGTCCTGCACCTCTCGGCGACCGCCTTCGGCGGCGGCGTCTCGGAGATCCTCTACACGCTGGTGCCGCTGATGCGCGACGCAGGCCTCGACACCTACTGGCGCGTGATCCACGGCAAGGAGGAGTTCTTCAACGCGACCAAGCTCCTGCACAACTCGCTCCAGGGAGACCCGGCGACGCTCACCGAGGAGCAGTGGGAGCTGTTCGAGCACTACAACCAGATCAACGCCGACGCGCTCGAAGACGACTGGGACGTGATCATCGTCCACGACCCGCAGCCGGTGATGGTGCGCCGCATGGCCGCCGACCGCGCCAAGAAGTGGATCTGGCGCTGTCACATCGACCTCTCCGAGCCGAACCCGGAGCCGATCGAGAAGATGCTGCCCTACATCTCCGAGTACGACGCGACGGTCTGGCACATGCAGCAGTACGTGCCCGACGGGCTCGACGGCAACATCAACCTGATCCCGCCCGCGATCGACCCCCTGTCGCCGAAGAACATGGCGCTCAGCCCCGACGACGCGCGCTTCGTCTGCGACCAGTTCGGCATCGACGTCGACCGGCCGCTGATCTGCCAGGTCTCGCGCTTTGACCCGTGGAAGGACCCGCAGGGCGTGATCGACGCCTATCGGCTGGTCACCGAGGAGATCGAGGACGCCCAGCTGGCCCTGGTCGGCTCGATGGCGACCGATGACCCCGAGGGCTGGGACTTCTTCAACCGCACGGTCGAGTACGCCCAGGACGACCCCGACATCAAGATCCTCAACAACCTGAACAACGTCGGCGCGATCGAGGTCAACGCCTTCCAGTCGGCGGCCGAGGTCTGCATGCAGAAATCGATCCGCGAGGGCTTCGGGCTGACCGTCACCGAGGCACTGTGGAAGGGCCGCCCGACGATCGGCGGCAACGTCGGCGGCATCCCGCTGCAGATCGTCGACGGCGAAAGCGGCTTCCTCGTCAACTCCCCCGAGGAGGCGGCCAAGCGCTCGCTCGAGATCCTCGGCAACGACGACCACGCGATGGCGCTCGGCCGCGCCGGCAAGGAGCACGCGCGCCAGCACTTCCTCACCCCGCGGCTGTTGCGCGACTGGCTCAAGCTCTTCACAGATCTCGGAACCTGACACCCAATCTAAGCCCCCCCACACCAAGGGGTCTGACCCCTTGAGTGGGGTTGACTCAAGAGGGATCTAGGTTCACGAAATGTCGCAGGTGTTGAAACTCGCCCGGTTAGGCTGTCAGTTGTGACGGATCAGAAACCGTTGACGATCGTTTCGAACCGGGGACCGGCGGAGTTCGGCCGCAGCGAGGCGACCGGCGAGCGCACCGTGCGGCGCGGCGGCGGCGGTCTGGTGACCGCGCTCAGCGGGCTGGTCGCGCACCGCCACGCGCTGTGGATCGCCTCGGCGATGACCGACGAGGACCAGGCGGTGGCCAAGGAGAGCGACGGCCCGACGCCGATGGAGCTCGACGGCTCGGCCCACGAGGTGATGATGGTCGCCCACGACCCGGCCGCGTACGACCGCTTCTACAACGTGATCGCCAACCCGATCCTCTGGTTCATCCAGCACTACCTCTGGGACCTCTCCAACGCTCCCGACATCCGCCGCTCCGAGTTCGAGGCCTGGGAGCAGGGCTACAAGGTCGTCAACGAGGACATCGCCGGGGCGGTCGTCAAGGCGATCGACGGCCAGCAGGACCCGCTGGTGATGTTTCACGACTACCACCTCTACACCTGCCCGGGCGAGGTGCGGCTCGCGCGCCCCGACGCCTTCCTCCACCACTTCGTCCACATCCCCTGGAGCCAGCCCGACAGCTGGCGCATCCTCCCCGGCGCCTGGCGCGAGGAGCTCTACCGCGGCCTGCTCGCCAACGACATCATCGGCTTCCACACGACCGCCTACTGCCGCAACTTCCTCCACTGCTGCCAGGAGCTGCTCGACCTCGAGGTCGACCACTCGCGGGGCGCCGTCTTCCACGAGGGCCGCGAGACCTGGGTGCGGGCCTACCCGCTGTCGATCGACAACCAGCGGCTCTACGACGCGGCCGAGTCGGCGGAGGTCGCCGAGTACGAGGCCGAGGTCCTGCGCCGCCGCCGCGACCACCTGATCATCCGCGTCGACCGCGCCGACCTCTCCAAGAACGTGCTGCGCGGCTTCACCGCCTTCGACACCTTCCTCGAGCAGCACCCCGAGTTCCGCGAGAAGGTCACCTTCATCGCCCACCTCCAGCCCTCGCGACAGGACGTCCCCGAGTACGCCGAGTACCTCGAGCGGATCGAGGCGCTGGTCGCGGTCGTCAACCACCGCCACGGCACCACCGACTGGATGCCGATCGATCTGCGGATCTACGAGAACTTCAACGAGGCCGTCGCCCGCTACAAGCAGTTCGACCTGCTGATCGTCAACTCGCTGTTCGACGGCATGAACCTCGTCGCCAAGGAGGCCCCCGCGGTCAACACCCGGGACGGTGTGCTGATGCTCTCCGAGAACACCGGCGCTCACGAGGAGCTCGGCGACTGCGCGCTTACCGTGAACCCGTTCGACATCCAGGAGCAGGCCGACACGATGTTCCGGGCGCTGACCATGGGCTCCGACGAGCGCAGCCTGCGCGCCGCCCGCCTGCGCGAGATCATCGCCGAACGCGACCCCGGCGACTGGATCGACGAGCAGCTCGCCGACATCCGCGCCAAGGCCGAGGGGCGTTCGCCGGTCGGCTAGGCCGTCACGGCTCCTCGACCCGCACCAGCACCGCGCCCAGCGTCCCACCGCGCTCCGAGTACGCCCTCACCCCGGCGGTAATCGGTGCGCTGGCAGCCGGGAGGGGCAATAGAACCGAACCCTCCGCGGAGGGTCTCGGATCGTCTTGTGGTTGCTGATGTCGCGTTGAATGTCGGAGCTCACGGACACGTTGCTTGCCGCCGTCTCCGGTCCGGTGCCTAGTTCATAGGAAACGAGAATGCCGGTGGGCGCGAAGGTGGCACTCACGGTCGGCGGATTCGCGCCAAGTGGCCTAGGTGTAAGAACCAGCCACATTGTTCGCCTTTAGCTCGGCGAGCCGAGCTCCGGGCGGCCTCTTGGCGAGGGAGCCGTGTGGTCTGCGCCAGTTATAGAAGCTGAGCCAGCCGGATAGAGCCGCGGTTCGCTCCGCCGAGTCCCGGTAGATCGCCCCGTAGGCCCAGCCGCCGAGCATCGTGCGGATGAAGCGCTCGGCCTTGCCGTTGGTGCGCGGCCGGTAGGGGCGGGTGCGGATGTGCTTGATCTTCAACGCCCGGCAGGCGATCGCGTGGGTGGTGGAGCGGTAGGCGGAGCCGTTGTCGGTCATCAGGCCCGTCACCTCGATCCCGTGCGAGCGATAGAAGGCGACCGCTCGCCTCAGGAAGCCGATCGCGGTGGTTGCCTTCTCGTTGGCCAGCACCTCGACGTAGGCGAGACGGGTGGCGTCGTCGACGCAGACGTGCACGTACTCCCAGCCGGCTCCGCGTGAGCGCTGCCCTTTGCCGCGGTTGCCCGTGACGCGGTGCCCGGCGCCTCGGTGGCCGATCCGCCCCAGCTTCTTGACGTCGATGTGAAGCAGCTCGCCGGCGCGGGCCCGCTCATAGCGGTTGGGGGGCTCGAGCGGCTCCAGGGCGCCGAGCTTGCCGAGCCCGATGCGACCTAGGACCGCCGAGACGGTCGAAATCGCCATGCCGAGCGCCATCGCGATCTCGGCCCCGGTGAGGCGCACCCGCCGCAGGGCCGCGATCGCCTCGACCCGGTCCTCCGGGGTGGCGTGGGGAACCGAGTGGGGCTCGCAGCTGCGGTCGTATAGACCTGCCTCGCCCTCTGAGCGGTAGCGGGCGACCCACTTGCCGGCGGTTCGCTCGCTCACCCCGGCGGCCTCGGCCGCCGCGGTGAGCGACCAGCCCTCCTCGACGACGCGCTTGACCATGATCGCCCTGCCCTTCGGGCCGAGCTTGGCGTTAGCGTGAATCTTCATCCGGTGTTCCTCCTTGGATCTGGGTGGCATGACACCCCCAGCCTCCAAGGAGGCCCGGATGAACAATGTGGTTAGGAACTACACCTAGGCCGGAACGCTGACGCGCATTTCGCCGACCTCGAGACAGCCGGGTAGTTTTGGCACCTCTGCCCACAGAGAACCATCAGTGTCGCGGTGGACGCGGACCACGTATTCAATTCGCTCAGGCTTCATAGGTCCTCCGATCGATTCCAGCTTCGCGCAGGATCATCCCTGTGAGGGCCTGCCATAGTCGGACCCTCGATGCGTCGGCAGGGTCACCGGCCGGTGCCCGGGCTTGCTCATCTTCACCTTGTGTTTGGCGCCGACCTCGCGTTTCCAGCCGTTAGGCTCGAGCAACCGGATGGCTCGCTTCTGGTTCAGGGGCTTCATGTGAGCTACGGCTGCTCGAAGCCGAAGTCCTCGGCGGAGCCGGCGGGGGCGGCGGGGGCGACGACCGGCGGCGGCGCGAGCGAAGGGCCGACCGGGGCGTCGTCTGCCGGCTCCTTCGGCCTGTGGCGGGGCTTGTGCGGCTTTTCCTTGCGCGGCTTCTTCTTGCGCCGCTTGGACGGCGCGACCGCCGGCGGCGGCGGCGGCGGGATTGCGACTTGCGGCAGGCCGACATCGGGCTCGAGCGGCTCGGGCTCCTCGGAGCCGAGCAGCGACGGGGCGCTGGTCGCGACCGCGACGGCGAGCAGGGCGCCGGCGCCGATCTTGGCGACCGAGTCCCAGCGGATTTGATCGAGCTTCACGCACGGTTGAGGGCCGCTGCGGACCTTCTCGCCCCCCGCTATAGTCGCCCGCCGCTAGTTATGGCACGCAATTACGAACTCGTATTGATGCTCGACCCCGAGGTCGCCGACGCCGACCGCGACAAGGTCGCGACCGACGTGCGCACCCAGATCGAGGCGGGCGGCACCCTCGAGCACGCCGACAACTGGGGCATGCGCAAGATGGCGTATGAGATCCGCCGGCGAAACGAGGCCGACTACCGCTATTTCCGCTTCAGCGGCGACAACGCCCTGCTCGAAGGGCTCGACCACAACCTGAAGATCATCGACGCGGCGCTGCGCTTCCGCGTCTTCAAGGTCGATCCCGAGACGCCGACGACCCCGCCGCCGGTTTCGGGCTCGGGGCCGCCTCCCGGCGCCGAGCGCCCGAGCGCCGCCGAGGCGCCGCCGGCTCCCGCGGCTCCCGCCGAGCCGGCGCCAGAGGCGCCCGCCGAGACTGCCGCGCCCGCTGCCCCGGCGCCCGAGCAGGAATAGGCCCGAGCCAACGTCAACACGCGAGTTCGGGGCCTCAGTCCGGCCTCTGCGACCGAAGCAACTCCCAAACTGCGCCTTCCTGTCCAAACGGGGGGCGAGAACGCCCGTGCTCGTTCTTAGACTTAGCGGGTGGACACCCTGGCGAGAAGAAGACAGCGAGGACGACACGTGTCCCGCCCCTCCGCGGAGCGTGATCGCCGTATTGCCGAGAGATACAGGCGGGGGGATCCCATCGAGGACATCGCGAATGCCGAGATGGTGGATCCCAAGACGGTTGGCAACGTGGCCCGACGTCTTGGCCTTCCGAAACGGCGGCCAGATCAGACGGAACGGAATATCCGAGTGCTTGCTCGCTATAAGGGGGGCGAGCCGATCCAACGGGTGGTGCTCGAAGCGATCAGCCGCATTCCGCCGAGCAAGTACGACCCACACCGCTGCAAACATGCTGACTAGACACAAAGGAGAAAGAAATGGCTGGTAGCAATCTGAATGTGGTCGCCATCACTGGCAACCTGACCAAGGATCCCGAGCTGCGCAGCACGACCGGCGGCACGTCGGTGTGCAAGATGCGGGTCGCCGTCAATGGTCGCCGCAAGGACCAGAGCGGCGAGTGGGTGGACAAGCCCAACTACTTCGACGTCACCACCTTCGGCGGCCAGGCCGAGAACTGCGCGAACTACCTCTCCAAGGGTCGTCCCGTCGCGGTCGAGGGCCGGCTCGAGTGGAGCGAGTGGGAGGCCTCCGACGGCTCCGGCAAGCGGAGCAAGGTCGAGATCATCGCCAACTCGGTCCAGTTCCTGGGCTCGCGCGGCGACAACCCGAACGGCAACGGCAGCGCCGGCGGCGGCTTCCAGCCGCAGTCCGATGTTCCCGCCGACACCTCCGACTTCCAGCCGGCCGAGGCCGGCTCGTCGTCGAGCGCCGGCGACGACATCCCCTTCTAGGGGCGCCCCGGGGTCAAGCGTTCCGGCCCGCGCAAGCTGGCTATCATTCCGCGTCCGCGCCGCGCTCTTTTTGCGCGGCGCAAGCGCGAAATAGACCATGCCAAGACAGCAGAAAGCACAAGACTCAAGCAGCGGACCGCGCCGTCGGCGGGGCCCCTCTGATCGCTATCGCCCGCGCAAGTACGCGCGGCTCAACGTCGACGCGATCGACTACAAGGACCTGAACACGATGCGGCGCTTCCTCTCTGACCGCGGCAAGACCCGCTCACGCCGCGTCACCGGCCTCTCGCGCAAGCATCAGGCGCAGCTCGCGACCGCCGTCAAGCGCGCCCGCGAGCTGGCTCTGCTGCCCTACGTCGGCGAGCGCTGAGAGACGAGAATGGCTCAGGCGGTCCTGCTCAGCGACGTCGAGGACCTCGGATCCGCCGGCGAGGCGGTCGAGGTCTCACCCGGCTACCTGCGCAACTACCTGATCCCCCGCAAGCTGGCCCAGCCCGCGACCAAGGGCTCGCTCGAGGAGGCCCAGCGCCGGCTCGAGCGCGCCAAGGAAGCCGAGGAGCAGGCCGCCGCCAAGGCCGGCGAGAACGCGGCGCTGCTCTCGAAGACCGTGCTGACGATCAACCACCAACCGCAGGCTCAGCCCCCGCGAAGCCGAGCTCTACACCGAATGGATCACCAACGACCGCCGCGCCCGCGCCCTACTGGCCCAGATGCGAGACCTCGCCGCGAAAGCCACCCGCCTCATCCTCCAACAAGACGCCAACACGTAGAGCCCAAGGTTTAATCGCAAGCTAAGGCGTTGATCGCAGCAATGTGATCCGTGGGTTCAAATCCCAGTATGCAGAACGCGCAATTATGCGGAACGAGTTCGGACGGTCGGGTCGCGGTGCTGGCCGGGCGGGCTTTCCGGGCGTTCTCGCTTTGGGTCGTTCTGCATAATTACAGCTGCGCCAAGAACGCGAGAAGTTGGTCGGGTGGTCGGTATCGGCCTGGGGCGACATCGTGGGGTGCTGTGCGTGCGAGGGCGCGTTCTTTCAACGCGAGGTCCGCGTGCAGGTAGATCTGGACGGTGCGCAGGTCCTCATGGCCGAGAAAGAGCGCTATTGTTGCCAGGTCGACTCCGGCCTGCAGGAGGTTCATGGCGGCGGTATGTCTGAGCGTATGCATGCCTACCTGTTTGTCGGCGAGTGAGGGGCAGTGTTGTGCTGCTATCGCAACTTGTTTGACGACCAGTTTGCGGGCGGCGTCACGGCTGAGAGGTGTTCCGGAGGGACCTGGGAAGAGGGGATTGTCGGGGCCCCCGCCACGTTCCGCGAGCCAGCTGCTGATGAGCGCGGCAGTCGCTCTGGTGAGGGGAACGGCACGCTCCTTGCGTCCTTTGCCTTCGACGCGGACGTGGGGGCCGTGGCTGAGGCAAACCGATGATCGTCGCAGGCCGGTGAGTTCAGACACGCGTAGCCCGGTCTGCACGTCGAGCGCGAGCATGAGGTGGTCGCGGCGCCCGGTGGGAGTGCTGCGATCTGGTGCTTTGAGCAATGCGTTGGTCTCTTGTCGGTTGAGGAAGCAGACGATTCCACGGGTGCCGCGTTTGGCTTGGATGGCAAGGACACGGGCGATGAGTTCGGCGTGTTCGGGATGGCGCAGCGACGCGAAGTTGAACAAGGAACGCACTGCGGCGAGGCGGGCGTTGCGGGTAGCGACGGCCGAGCCGCGTTCTGTCTCAAGGTAGGTGAGGAAACGGCCGATCGTGGCCGCGTCGAGGTCGTCGAAGTCGAGTTGGGCTGGTGTCTTGGCGTTGTGCTCGGCCAGGTAGGCGAGGAGCAACCGGAACGTGTCCCGGTAGGCGGCGATGGTGTTCGGGCTGGCTTGGCGTTGGCTGATCAGGCGCTCGGTGAAGAACGCTTGCAGGGTCGGTGCGAGGGCGGTCATCACGATCCCCCTGAGGTTGTCTCGACGCGTTCGACAGCGAGCGTGAGGAGCTCTGGGACGGCGCTGAGATACCAGTAGGTCGACTTCGGGTCGACGTGGCCGAGGAAGGTCGACAACTGTGGCAGACAGGCTTGCACGTCGGTTCCGTTCCGATACCAGCCCACGAGGGTGTCGACCGTAAAGGTGTGACGCAGCCCGTGAATCGTGGGTCGACAGTGCGGTGATCGTGGCTTGATGCCGGACCGTTCGGCAAGCGCGCGGAACATGGGCTGCACGCTTTCGTAGCGGATCCGGTTGCCGGCAGGGTGGACGAACAGGCTCGGCTCGCCCGGCACAGGCGAAAGGGCGTTGCGACGCACGATGTAGTCGCGCAGAGCTTCGGTCGTGGTCGGATGGATCGGGACCAGCCGGGACTTGCCGAACTTGGAGTCCCGGACAGCGAGCAGGCCGTCGTCGAAGCAGACGTCGACCCGATCGAGCCGTATCGCTTCACCGATTCGCAGGCCGGTGACCGCGAGCAAGCCGATCAGGGTCTCGTAGGTCGCAGCTGACAGTGGCCAACGCGCTCGGCGAGCGGCCGCCATCAACGCGGTGATCTCCGCGGCGGTGTAAAGGTAGGGGGTTGGTCGTCTCACCGGCGGCAACCATCCGAGGGGCGGCACCTCGGTGCTCGGATCGGCTGCCTGGAGCCAGCGGGCGAAACCGCGCACCACCGAGAGCCGCATCGCGAGCCATGACGACGACTTCTTTGCCGGTGACGTGATCCATGACCGGGCGAGCTCGGTCGTGACCGTCGACGCCCCCGCCTCTTCCAGGAACGTGACGAACTGCTCGAGCAGCAGCCCGTCACGGGTGAGTTTGAAGCCGAGGGAACGCCGCACCGTGAGGTAATCGTCCAGGGCATGGCGCAGCGGGGTCCCGGTCATGCCGGCACCCCCGGCCAGATCCGGGCGAGCGGACGAAGGGCTGCAAAGTCGACCTTGGCGTAAATGCTGGTCGATCCAACCGAAGCGTGGCGGAGGACTTGTCCGAGCTCACCGAACGACGCACCCGCGGCGAGCATCTGGCTCGCTGTGGTGTGGCGAAGCCGGTGCGCGCCGACCCTTGGCACTCCCGCACGCGCGCACGCGTCATAGACAACCCCAGTGATCCCTGTGGGGCTGAGTGCCACCAACGGTGCGATGGCCCGCAAGAACACGGCCCGCGACTCGGCGTGCGGGCGGCTCTTGGAGAGATATTCCGCGATGGCTGCTCCGACGTCGGTGGGGATCGGCATCGGGTCGACCCGGTTGCCTTTGCCGCGCACCACGATCTCACCGGCATGCCAGTCGATGTCGTCGAGCCCAAGACGGGCGACCTCGCCCGCCCGCAGACCCAAACGCGCGAGGACCAGCAGGATCGCATGGTCGCGTCGCCCCCGAACGCTCGACGGGTCACAACTCGCGAACAGCCCGGCCACCGCCTCCGCAGAGATCCCCTGAGGCACGCTGGTGTAGGCACGGCGTGCCACCGGCGGGATCGCCTGCGCGAGCGGCATATCGATACAGCCCTCGACGTGGCAGAACCGCAGAAAGCTCCGCAACGCCGCCGCGAGGTTCGCCGCCGCCGACGTGCCCCGACGCGGCAACTCCCGGGTGCAGAACGCTGTGACCTCAGCCACACCGATCGCACCCGAAACCTCCCCAAGGGCGGGATGCTCGGCCACAAAGAGCGCGGCGACACCCACGAACTGGGTGCGCACACCCTCCACAACACCACGCTCATTTCGAAGGAAGTTGCCGTAACGCGCAAGCAGAAGTTCTTGGCTGCTCTGCGGTTCTCGTGGCACAGGAACCTCCAGCACCCCTTCAGCCTCGAGGAACTCCACCAACGGACGCAGCGCCCTTTCGGTGCGCAACCCTCGGTATCCGGCCTCGCGCCGATCACCGCAGAACACGGCGACACGATCAGGCGTAAACGCATCGACATCGAGCCCGTTGCTCGCGAGCCACCGACTCGCATGGGCCATCAGCCGCAACTGACCCGCCACCGACAATTCGGTGTACCCGCGCCGTTTCAGTTGATCAGCGAACCTCGACCTGTAAGCCGCCAACGGGCCGACCACCCGGACTGCATCCACCACCGATGTACATGGCATCACTCTCTCCTCCTGTCCCCGAGCCGGTGCCCGGAAAGAAGAAGCCTCGATCAACCACCGCGATTATGCAGAACGACCCAAAGCGAGAACGCCCGGAAAGCCCGCCCGGCCAGCACCGCGACCCGACCGTCCGAACTCCTCCAACTCGTTCCGCATAATTGCGCGTTCTGCATACTGGGCGTTGCACAGGGCGTGGGTGACGTTGGTGTAGCGGCGATACGGGGCCCACCTGTCTGCCGATGCGAGGGTTGATGGACGCAGCTCAGCCGGTTTGTGCGCGACGACGACGCGCGGTCCGGCCGATCTGCCTCTACCGGCCGGTGGCCGGGTTCGCGGTCCCGGCGCCCTGGACGAATAGGTTCGTGAGGTCCTCGCGCCACTGCGGCGGGCACGGCCGGTCGAGGACGACGAGGCGGTAGAGGACGGCCCCGGCCAGGGTGCTGAGCACCTCCGCGCCGTCGACCTCGCCGTCCGCGTCCTCGCGGGCGCCGGCCCGGGCGAAGACGACGGCGAGCTCCTGCTCGTCGGGCTCGAGCCACGCCCGCTGCAGCTCGCGCGAGAAGGTCGGGTTCGTCGCCATCTCGGCGACGATGCCCCCATCGCACCGACCGACTCCATCGGCCCGAACGCCTCCACGAGCCGGTCCACCAGCTCACGCAGGTCGCCGTGCAGGGTGCCGGTGTCGGGTTGTGATCGCGCTGGACCCGGTCCCCCTCGGGGGCTCGAGCCAGAGTGCTGGAAGGCCGTCACCGCCAGGCTGGCTCGCGTTCGCCACCGCCGGTAGACGGTCGGCCGGCTCACACCGGCCAGGGCCGCCGCCCGATGGAGAGCTGGCCGTATCCATCCGCGCGCAGGATCGACCGGACGGCGTCGAGGATGACGACGTCGATCGACGGGCTGCGAGGTCGGGCCACGCCGCCGATGCTACGTTCCTCTACATGCGTATCAGAACTGCCGGGTGCCTGTCCGCCATCGTCCTTGTGCTGCCGCTCGCCGCCGGTTGCGGCGACGATGGCGGGGACGACTCGAGCCCCCCGACGACCGAGGCAGTGGCCGACACGGCAGTGGCCGACACGGCAGTGGCCGACACGGCAGTGGCCGACACGGCAGTGGCCGACACGGCAGTGGCCGACACGGCAGTGGCCGACACGGGTGGCGACGGCGACGGCGACGGCGGCTCACTCGGCGGCGGCGAGGTGACCGCGCTCACCGACGAGGAGATCTGCGCCAGCCTGTCCGGCGACGACGTCGGCGACGCGCTCGGGATCGAGGTCACCGAGGTGGCGGTCGGCGGCTCGAGCACCGCGCAGTGCGCCTACAACTACGCTTCCGACACGGGAGGCACGTCCAACATCTCGGTCGCCTCGTTCGCCCAAGACGTCGAGCTGGGGGGTCGGAGGGGCGATGAGGCGTTCGACTACGTGGCCGACGTCAACCGGGGCATCGCGGGAGGCACGGACTTCGAGGAGATCGACGTCGACGCCGGCGATCGGGCCATCCGCTTCAGCGACGAGGTCCTCCACCTCGGCGTGCTCGCCGTCGACGGCCACCTGTTCACCCTCCTCGTCCCGGCGAACGACGCGGACGGAGATGCCGTCGACGAACTCCTCGCCGTCATGGCCGACCGGTTCGGGGGCTGATCCTCCAGCCGGCGCTGCCCCTGCCCTGCGGATCGCCGGCGGCGGCGGCCGGCCCTGGAGCTCGGCCCGCCGGCCGTACGGCACCGACCCCTCTGCGCCGGGCCGTCGGCGCTCGTGCTGCACTGCGTCGGGGCGCCGTTCCGGACCGGCATGCCTTCCCGTGACTGTCACAGGGGGTGCTGAGCTTGCAGTTAAACTTTGAAGTGGCTGGTCAGGCGGCTCGTTTGATGGCTGGGTGGCGTTGTCGGGGGCCGGTGCGGGTGCCTTTGGGGCGTCCGGGGCCTGCTCGGGAGGGTTTTGGTGGGTTGGCGGGTGTGCCGAGGTGTGCGCGAAGACGTCGAAACCCTCAGTGGACGCGGGCGGGGGTGAGTCGGTCGACGTGTTCGGCGACCCGACGGTGCCCGAGCCCGTCGGCGGCCGCGAGCAGCGCTGCGGCGACGGTCTCGACGGTGTCAGCGCGCCGCGGGTAGCTCCGTATCGGCACCAGCACGTGTGTCTGCCCGCACGCCCGACATCGGACACGGCGCGGTGTGTGGACCTCGGGGCTCGCGGCGGTGATCCGAAGCCGGCGCGGGGACGGGCGTGGCCCCACGGGCCGAGGGTGCCGTCGCACCCGCGGCGTGGACACGCGACAAGGCCGGCAGCGATCTCGGCGGCGGTAGCGGTGGGGTCGTGGATCAGCAGCATCAGCGCGCATCTCGCCAGTGTGACCGTCAACGACGACGGCGGGCAGGGCGAGTTCGTGTTGCACGATGCACCAGCCGCGCCCCGCGACGCCAACCGAACCGCGATCAGCACTCATCTGCCTGCCGTCACCGTGAGCACCAACCATGCTCACCCACGATGACGCCAAACCACCCCCACATCCTCAACTCTCGCGGCGTCCTACACCAGGTCGTAGGCGTTGCGGGGTGTGGGGCGGCGTTCGCCGGGCTATGACCAGGGTCGTTCGGTCACTGATGGTCGGCGCCGGTGGCGTGGTGTGGATATGGGAACGATCCCGGTGTTCGTTGAGGCTGCGGTGACTCGGGTGCGGTGTCGTGATCATGGTGTGGTCGCGTGTCAGGTGCCGTGGGCGCGACACGGCTCCAGGTTGACTCGCGACTTCGAAGACACCGTTGGCTGGTTGGCGTGCGCGACATCGAAGTCGGCTCTCACTGGGCGACCGACGCACTCGACGAACTCCGCCGTCAAGCGTGGAACGATGCCCGCCAAGCCGCCCGGATGGAACCCAAACGGGGCCGCGGGCGGCCCACCGCTGGGGCTCCCTCACTCACCGACACGAACGGGCCGAAGCGCTCAAGGGGGCGCGTTACGCGTTGTGGAAGAACCCGGAGAACCTCACCGCCCATCAGCAAGCCAAGCTTGCCTGGGTCGCTGAAACAGGTCCCCGCTTGCACCGCGCGTACAAGGAAGTCGTACACGAGGACGCCATCAAGATCGGTGGAGCCACCAAGGCTCCCGACTACAGCTTTCGGGTGGGCGGCACGCGGAAGTTCTTCGTAGAGGCGAAGAAGCCGTCGGTGAACGTGAAGGACGATGTCAGCGCTGCGTATCAGCTTCGGCGATACGCCTGGTCGGCCAAGCTCCCACTCTCGATCTTGACCGACTTTGCCGAGTTCGCGGTCTACGACTGCCGAACTCAGCCAAACGCGACCGACGGTGCAGCCGTCGCACGAATCAGCTACACGACCTTCGAGGAGTACGCGACCCGCTGGGAGGAGATCGAAGCCGTCTTTAGCAAGGCTGCGATCTACAAAGGTTCCTTCGATCGATTCGCAGAGGACACGAAGTCCAAGAGAGGAACCGCCGAGGTTGACACGGCCTTCCTGGCCGAGATCGAGAAGTGGCGCCGAGCGCTCGCGACGAACATCTCCCAACGGAACCGTAGCCTCAGCCTGTCGCGCAGCGACCTCAACTACGCCGTACAGGTCACGATCGACCGGGTCATCTTTCTCCGCATCTGCGAGGACCGCGGCCTCGAGGCCTACGGCGACCTTCGAGACGCAGTCGCAGGCAAGAACGCCTACGCCACACTGCTTGAACGGTTCCGATCCGCCGACGAGCGTTACAACTCGGGGCTCTTCCACTTCCGGAACGAGAAGGGCCGAGACGAGGCCCCGGACGATCTGACGCCGAAGATCGTCATCGATGACAAGGTGCTGAAGGACCTTGTCGGGTGGCTGTACTACCCGAAGAGCCCGTACGAGTTCTCGGTCTTGAGTGCGGACATCCTGGGTCGCGCTTACGAGCAGTACCTCGGCAAGACCATCGTCCTGCACGGGTCCAAGATCGAGGTCGAGGAGAAGCCAGAGGTCCGAAAGGCCGGCGGTGTCTACTACACGCCGGCCTTCGTGGTCGACTACATCGTGCGCTCGACGTTGAGTCCGATGCTGTCGGGGAAGACAGCGAACCAGGCGGCAACACTACGTGTCGCGGATCCGGCGTGCGGTTCGGGCTCGTTCCTCATCTCCGCCTACCAGTTTCTGCTCGACTGGCACCTCGACCTCTACGCGTCCTTCAAGCGGCCGCCGAAGCAGATCTACAAGTCGCAGACTGGGGGCTGGAAGCTGACGCTGGCGGAGCGAAAGCGCATCCTGCTGAACAACATCTTCGGGGTTGACATCGATCCGCAGGCCGTCGAGATCGCCAAGCTCTCGCTCCTGCTGAAGGTCATCGAGGGGGAGACACAGACAGCGTTCGCGATCGAACGGCTGCTCCCAGACCTCGGAGACAACATCCTCTGCGGCAATAGCCTCATTGGATCCGACTACTACGACGCTGCCCCGCTGCCAGGCATCGACGAAGACCGCGACGCTCAGATCAACGCCTTCGACTGGGTTTCCGCGTTTCCAGCGGTCTTCGCTGCCGGAGGCTTCGATGCGGTGATCGGCAACCCGCCGTATCTCAATGTCGACGACACGTGGGGACGGAAGGATGCACGGCTCGGATACCTGAAGACGCGCTATGCCCACGTCTACAACGACAAGACGGACCTGCTCTTCTACTTCCTTGCGAAAGCGGTGGAGATTGCACGCGAAGACGTGTGCTTCATCGTCTCTCGTGCGTTCCTGGAGGCCTATAAGGCAGACAAGCTTCGCGGCTTCCTTGCCGAGACGGCCAAGGTTCGCGAGATCATCGATCTGCGGAACGCGTACGTCTTCGATGGGGTCGGCATCACCACCGCCATCGTCCACCTCACGAAGGGAAGAACCACGACGAAAGCCGCGCTCGTCAGGCGGCTTCGAGCAGACTCGCTGCCGCTGGGAGTTCGGGCCGAGTCACTCGATGATGGCTCGCTCTTCGAAACGGTCGTGGTTCCCCACGAGCGATTCGGGCAGCAGCCTTGGCAGTTCGCGAACAACTCCGTGCAGGGCATCCTGGATCGGATCGATGTTGCCGGTGAACCGCTCGGCGAAGTGCTGCACGTCGGCAAGGGCATGGAGACAGGCAAGAACAACGTCTTCGGACGCCGGACCTGGGCGGAGGTCAGTCACTGGAAGGTCCCCCAGTCGCTCCTGTTCACGCGAGCGAGGAATTCAGACATCCAGAGATTCGTCATCAAGGACAGCGAGGAGATGTTGCTCTACACCGAGGCAGCGAAGTCGTTCGCCTCGCTGCCGGACGGAGTCCAGGAGCACCTCAAGGGGCACCAAGCTGAGCTGAAGGCCCGGGCCGCGTTCAAGCGAGGCAACTGCGAGTGGTGGAAGTGGACCTGGCCCCTACACAAGCAGTTCATCGATCGCGACAAGCTCTACTGCCCATATCTGGCCACCGAGAACCGATTCGCACTCGACACCGAGCGACGGTTCCTCGGTCTCACGGACACCACCGTTCTGTATGCGAACGACCAGCCTGAGGACCTGCGCTACCTACTCGGGTTGCTGAACTCAAGAGTGCTCACGTTTCGCTTTCGCTACATAGGCAAGCTGAAGAGCGTCGGCATACTCGAGTACTTCTGGAACAGCATCTCCAAGCTTCCAATCCGGCGCATCGATCCGGCAGACGAGCGGCACGCTCGGATGGTCAGCCTTGTCCAAACCATGATCGACACGGAGGCGCAGCTGTCAGTACCCACGTCGCCGGCTCAGAAGACTCAGCTCCGGCGTCGCCTTGCGACGGTTGACGGCCAGATCGAGGTCCTGGTGCAGGAGCTGTACGGGCTTGGGGCGGCTGATGTCGCGGTCATCGACGAGACGTTGCGGAGCATGGCCGAGTCGAGCATCGCCGCCGCACTCGACGCGGCTGAAGCCGTGTCTATCGAGGACTGACCCTCGAGCACGGCCACTACGTGCCGAGTCCGTCCAGGTGAGGCGCGTCACAGCCGTAGGCTGGCCTGATGCGAGTCGGAGTGTACATCGACGGGTTCAACCTCTACTACGGCGCCCGGTACATGATGGGCCGCGGAACGGCCGGCTGGCGGTGGCTGGATGTTCGATCGCTGTCGACGGATCTCGTGAGCCGCAGGTTGAACTGGTCCGGAGCGTCAGTGAGCCGAGTGGTCTACTGCACTGCGTTGATCGACGGGGCCACGAATCCGAACGGCAGGCGGGATCAGGATGTCTACGTTCGGGCGCTGCAGAAATCCAACACCATCGATCTTCTCGAGCTCGGTCACTACGTGGCACGGGTCAAGACGGCGCCGCTCGCGACCAAGGGTCCCGGGGGCAAGCCGGTGATCGCGCGTGCTGCTTGGCCAGTGATGGTGCAAGACGTCGCAGGTGCTCCCGTCCGGGACGCCGCCTTCATGGTGTCGTACGCGTACCGGGAGGAGAAGGGCTCCGATGTCAACGTCGCGTCTCATCTCCTGGTCGACGTCCTACAGGGATCGATCGATGCTGCGGTCGTCATCTCGAACGACAGCGATCTGAGGTACCCGGTGCAGCAGGCGCGAAAGCGCGTTCCCGTGGGAGTGGTGAACCCTTCGACCAATCAGCTGGCGGGCGACCTCCGAGGAACTGCCAACGACGGCGTGGGGCGTCACTGGTGGTATCAGCTGGCTCCGGCGGACCTCCGGGGACACCAGATGGCCGACCCGGTGGCAGGCGTGAGTAAGCCGTCCGGGTGGTAGCAACATTGCGAGGAGTGCGCTATCTTGGTGTTGCTCCCTCGGGGGCACTACACCACCCGGCCCCTTGAGGGCCGGGTTTTCTTTTTCGGGCGAAAAATGAATGAATCCGCAATCGACATGAGGTCAACGAACTCGGCGCCAGAAGTTCGGGCGACCTTGAAACGGATGCGTCGCTGACCGAATGGACTTGGCTTCGATGGTTCGTGGTTGAGGACGCTCTCCGCCTGGACGCCGACGATGCCCGGGTAAATCTGTGCCTCGATGAACTCGATGCGTTGATCGAGGCACCCGAATCGCCCCCGTTCGACTTCCGTCGACTGCCCGCTACGGTCAACCATTCGGACCGAATCGTCGTGTTCCGGTCGCTGACCGGGTCTGGGCGGCAGCGATTCCGATCCCCGGTGTCTGGGGGCTCTTCCTCGCACCGCACCGTCGATCGCCCGATCGATACCGCGAGCCGGTATCGCTCGCGGGGTACGAAGTGGCGGTCCTGGCCAACGTCGGCGTGGCCGTCGCGGCGCCGGGCATGACCACATCGGACCTCCTGCGTGACGCCGACATCGCCATGTGCGAAGCCGAGCGCGCGGCCAAGAGCCAGATCAAGATCTTCGATCCGGCGATGCGCCTCTCCACGACGAGGCAGCTCGAGTTCCGCGGTGAACTCGGCCATGCCGGCGAGCGCAAACAGATGCGTCTGATGTTCCAGCCGATGGTGAACCTCACGACCGGCAAGGTGATCGGCGCGGAGGCGTTGATCCGATGCAACCACCCGATTCATGGCGAGATACCGCCGGTCGATCGGGTCCGAGCGGCGCTCGCGACCCACCAGCTCGATCCGGGGATGGTGATGCTGGAGATCGACGAGACGATGTTCGTCGAACAGGTCGAATCGTCGAGGAACTCGGAGACACGCCTGGGAGTTCTACGCTCGCGTGGATGATCCTAAAAATGACCGGCGGCCTCGACGTGACGAGCATCGCGGAAGGCATCGAGCGGCCCGAGCAGCTCGAAGAACTGCGTGCGCTCGGTTGCGACATCGAGCAGGGGTTCCTGCTGTCGGTTCCGCCGGAGGCCGACGAGGTGGCGCGTCGGTTCTCGGTCGTCGACCACGTCACGCTCGAACCATCGATCAGCCTGCTGTGATCGGTTCGCTCCCCGGCGTCTGCACTCCCGACGCCTGCATCACGGCCGGGATCGGTCGATGAGGGATCGGCCCCTGCGCATCGGGCTGGTCAGCCCGTACAGCTTGACCCTGCCCGGCGGCGTGCAGACCCAGGTGTTGGGCCTCGCCCGGGAGCTCCGGCGTCGCGGGCACGAAGCCCGCGTACTCGGGCCATGTGACGGCCCACCCCCCGAGAGCTTCGTGACGCCCCTGGGCAACTCGTTGCCGACCGCGGCGAACGGCTCGATGGCGCCGTTGGCTCCCGACCCGCCAGCCACACTGCGGACGATTCGGGCCCTCAACGACGAGGCCTTCGACGTGATCCACCTGCACGAACCGCTCGCTCCGGGCCCCACGATGACCGCACTGATCGTGCATCGTGCGCCGACCGTCGGCACGTTCCACGCTGCAGGCATCTCCGCGGGCTACCGCGTGCTCCGGCCCGCTCTGCGTCGGATCGTCGAGCGACTCGATCACCGCGTCGTGGTGTCGAAGGACGCGCTGGCACTGGTGCGCGAGCACATCGGCGGCGACTACGAAGTGCTGTTCAACGGCGTCGACCTCATGGCGATCCGGGCGACGCCACCATTCGATCGGCCGGCAGCGACCTCGACACGGCTCCCCACGGTGTTCTTCTGCGGTCGCCATGAGCACCGCAAAGGTCTGAGCGTGCTGCTCGACGCCATCGCCCAGATGGCCGTCCCGGTGCAGGTCTGGGTGGCGAGCGATGGCCCCGAGACGGCGACCTTGACGGCCCGGCATCGGGACAACGACCGCATCTCGTGGCTCGGTCGCATCTCCGAGGCCGAGAAGTTCGGCCGTCTCCGGTCGTGCGACGTGTTCTGTGCGCCGTCCCTCGGCGGCGAATCCTTCGGCGTCGTACTGATCGAGGCGATGGCGGCCGGCACGACAGTGGTGGCCAGTGCGCTGGACGGGTACCGCAACGTCGCCACCGATCGAGTCGATGCCCTCCTCGTGCCGGCGGCCGATGTCGCACGGCTCGCCGGCGCGCTCGACGAGGTGCTGGACGACGTCGCTCTGGCGCAACGGCTCCGCCAGGCCGGCAGTGAACGGGCCGAGGACTTCGCGATGACCCGGCTGGTCGATCGATATCTCGAGATCTATCAGCGCCTCGCGTCGCCCGGCTGACGTTTGGCTATCGCCCGGCTGACGTTTGGCTGACGCTTGGCTGACGCCCGGCTGACGTGCGGGGGCCGTGTCGTGCGCCGGTGTCCTCATCGTCCCGATCGGTGCGCTGGACCCCGTAGGATCACGACCAATGATTCCAATCATCATCGTGATCGTCATCGTTCTGGTGATCGTGGCCGTCGCGATCGGCCTGTACAACGGGCTGATCCGCAGGCGCAACCAGATCGAGAACGCCTGGGCGCAGATCGACGTGCAGCTCAAGCGCCGCATCGATCTCATCCCCAATCTGGTCGAAACCGTCAAGGGCTACGCCGCGCACGAGCGGGGCACGCTCGACGCGGTCGTCCAGGCTCGCAACGCCGCAATTGCCGCGCCGAACACCCCGCACGACCAGGCGCAGGCCGACAACGTGCTCACCGGTGCGTTGCGCCAGGTCTTTGCGCTGAGTGAGGCCTACCCCGACCTCAAGGCGAACCAGAACTTCCTGTCGCTGCAGGAGGAGTTGACCGCCACCGAGGGTCGGGTCGCCTACGCCCGGCAGTTCTACAACGACAGCGTGCTCGACTACAACAACAAGATCCAGCAAGTTCCGACGGTGTTCTTCGCGAGAGCGTTGAAGTTCGAGCCCCGCGAGTATTTCGAAGCCGACGACGCCGCCCGTGTGGTTCCCACGGTCGAGTTCTGACCCGGCAACCCGGCTGAGCCGAGATGTTCGAACTGATCCGCGCGAACAAGCGACGAAGTGTGCTGCTGGTGTTCGCGTTCATGTTGGTCGTCGTCGCCGTCGGCGCCGTCATCGGGCTGCTGCTCGGCAATGGGCCGGTGTATGCCGTCGTTGCGCTCGTCTTCGCGGCCGCGGTCGCGTTCGGCTCGTACTGGAATGCGGACAAGGTCGCCCTTGCCATCAGCCGGGCCCATCCGGTCACCGCGGCGCAGTACCCGCGACTGCACAACCTCGTCGAGGGTCTCTGTATCGCCGGTGGCCTACCCAAGCCCGGGATCTACATCGTCGACGACCCTGCGCCGAACGCGTTCGCCACCGGACGCAACCCGAACCACGCGGCGATCGCCGTCACCACCGGGCTGCTCGAGAAGATGAACCGGGTCGAGCTCGAGGGGGTGGTCGCCCACGAACTGAGCCACATCCGCAACTACGACATCCTGGTGTCGACGTTGGCGGTCACCATGGTCGGCGCCGTCGCCCTGATGACCGACCTCGCCATCCGCACGATGTGGTGGAACGGTGGGCGAGTTCCTCGCAGCGGCGACAAGTCCAACGGCAACAATCCGCTCGCGTACGTGGGTTGTGCTGCTGATCGTCGCGCCGATCATCGCCAAGACGATGCAGGCCACGATCTCGAGGCGCCGGGAAACCCTGGCCGACGTGAGCGCCTGTCAGCTCACCCGCTACCCGCCGGGCCTGATCTCGGCTCTGGAGAAACTGCAGGCCGACACGACGGTGACGCATTCCGCCTCCACCGCTACGGCACACTTGTGGATCGAACAACCGATGAGCGGCGTCGGAGACGCCGGCAAGCTCGGCGGAATCCACCGCCTCTTCGATACCCACCCCCCGCTCGACGAGCGGATCGCCCTGCTGAGAGAACTCTGATGCACATCCACCGACCTCTGATCATCCTGACCGCCGCCGCTCTCGCTCTTGCTGCGTGCGGGGGCGGAAGCGACGCCGCCGACACCACGACCACCGCCGCCCCGACGACGTCGACGACTTCCACGACCGTGCCTCGCACCAGCACCACGTCGTCGTCGTCCACCACGACTTCGACCACGATCCCCGAGGTCATCCGCCAGCCCCTGACGGGAGAGCCGCTGGCGAGCGCGGCAGACATCATCGACAGGCCGGCGATGGTGGTCAAGATCGACAACGTTCCCGCCGGCCGGGCGAACCACACCGGCGTGGCGCGCGCCGACATCGTGTTCGAAGAGATCGTCGAAGGGCAGGCCACCCGCCTCGCTGCTGTGTTCCACTCCCAGAGCGCCACCCCGATCGGACCGATCCGCTCCGGCCGCACACAGGACATCGACCTGTTCACGTCGTTCAACGCACCGTTGTTCGTGTGGAGTGGTGGCAACGGCGGCGTCACCCGGATGATCAACGACTCGACGCTGATCAACATGGGCCCCAACAACGCCAAGGGCTACTACCGTGGCGCGGGATCGAAGCCGCACGACCTGTACAACGACACCGACACGATCTGGTTCCAGACTCCGCCCGATCAGCCGGGTCCTCCCAGCCTGCAGTACACCTATCTGCGCGACGGCGAGACGTTCCAGGGCGACCCGACGAGTGGCGTCAACGTCGCGGTCGGCAGCACGAAGGTCGACTGGGACTGGAACGCCGAGACGGGCAAGTTCGACCGCACCCAGAACGGCCGCCGACACGTCGACCAGACCTACGGGCCGATCGACGCGAAGAACGTGATCGTGATGGGTGTGCAGTACCAGCCCAGCGCCGTCGACCGCAACAGCCCCGAAGCACAGACGATCGGCGAAGGCCCGGTGTACGTGTTCAGCGATGGAAAGGTCGTCGAGGGGCGTTGGAAGCGGGAGTACAGCCTGTTCGCACCCGACTTCTTCGACGCCAACGGAGAGCGGATCGCCCTGCAGCCGGGGAACACCTGGATCGAACTCGCCAAGGAAGTCCCGACGCTCGACCCGAACAAGTCCGGCGTCGACATGATCATCAAGCCACCTGCTCAGTAACAGCCGGCCCCGTTGCGTGCAGATGAAAGTACGCTGAGGCCATGAGCGAACGTCGAAACACCGGCACGTTTCCCGTCAAGCGTGGTCTTGCCGAGATGATGAAGGGCGGCGTCATCATGGACGTCGTCACACCCGAACAGGCCAAGATCGCCGAAGACGGCCGGCGCCGTCGCGGTCATGGCCCTCGAGCGGGTGCCCGCCGACATCCGCCGCGATGGCGGCGTGGCCCGGATGAGCGACCCCGAGATGATGGAGGGAATCCAAGCAGCGGTCTCGATCCCGGTGATGGCCAAGGTCCGCATCGGTCACTTCGTCGAAGCGCAGATCATGCAGGCGCTCCATGTCGACTTCATCGACGAATCCGAAGTGCTCACCCCTGCCGACGAGGCCCACCACATCGACAAGTTCGCCTTCGACGTGCCGTTCGTGTGCGGCGCGACGAACCTCGGCGAGGCATTGCGCCGCATCTCCGAAGGCGCCGCCATGATCCGCTCCAAGGGCGAGGCCGGCACCGGCAACGTCGTGGAAGCCGTGCGCCACCTCCGCTCGATCGTCGGCGACATCAAGCGCATCACGCAGGCCGACAGTGCCGAGCTGTTCGAGTGGGCCAAGCGGCTCCAGGCGCCGCTGCCGCTCGTGCAGGAGGTCGCCGAGACGGCCAAGCTGCCCGTGCCGCTGTTCTGTGCCGGGGGCCTGGCCACTCCGGCCGATGCCGCGCTCGCCATGCAGCTCGGCGCCGAGGCAGTGTTCGTCGGCTCCGGCATCTTCAAGTCGCAAGATCCGTCGCCACGTGCCAAGGCCATCGTCGAGGCGACCACGCACTTCCGAGACGCGGACATCCTCGCCAAGGTGAGCCGGGGCCTCGGTGCGCCGATGACCGGTATCGGGATGGATGAGATCCACGAGCGGTATGCCGAACGGGGCTGGTGAGCCGATCCATCCGCTCGTCGAGCCGATCGACGGCCGGAGACGTCAGCCCCGTGCGGGCGATGTCACCGTCGGGGTTCTCGCTCTACAGGGCGCGTTCGCAGCCCACCGGGAGCGATTGGAGTCACTCGGTGTCGTGGCGCCGCTCGTTCGCCGGCCGGCCGAACTCGCCGGGCTCGATGCGTTGATCCTCCCGGGAGGCGAGAGCACGACGATGTCGCGTCTGCTCGACACGAGCGGGCTGTATGACGAGCTGAAGGGACGCATTGCCGAGGGGCTGCCGGTGTTCGGCACGTGTGCCGGGATGATCCTGTGCGCGAAGGAGGTTCTCGACGGTCGGTCCGACCAACGAGGTTTCGAACGACTCGACATCACCGTGCGGCGCAACGGGTACGGGCGCCAGCTCGAGAGCTTCGAAACGGACCTGGACGTCTGCGGGCTCAGCGAGGCGTTCCATGCCGTGTTCATTCGTGCCCCGCTGGTCATGCGCGTTGGGCCCGATGTCGAAGTGCTGGCCGAACACGACGGCGTGCCTGTTCTCCTGCGCGACGGAGGCTGTACGGTTGCGGCGTTCCATCCTGAGCTCACCGACGACAATCGGCTGCACGAGATGTTCCTCGATTCGCTGAAGCAACCAGTTCCGATCACGGAGTAGACGACATGTCCGGCCATTCGAAATGGGCAACGATCAAGCACAAGAAGGGCGCTGTCGACAAGGCGCGGGGCAAGTTGTTCGCGAAGCTGGCGCGCCAGATCGAGGTGTCGGCCAAGAGCGGTGGCGACATCGAGACCAATCCGACACTGCGCACCGCCGTGCAGAAGGCGAAAGCCGGTCGGATGACGAACGACGCGATCGACCGGGCGATCAAGCGCGGCACGGGCGACGCCGACGGCGGAACCTACGAGAGCATCATGTACGAGGGCTATGCGCCGGGCGGCGTCGCGCTGATGATCGATGTCCTCACCGACAACAGGAATCGCACGGGCGCCGAGATCCGCAATGTGTTCAGCAAGCTCGGGGGCTCGATGGCCGAACCCGGTGCGGTCAGCTGGCAATTCGAGCGCCGTGGCGTGATCCTCACCGGGGAGGGACTCGAAGAGGACGACGTGATGCTCGTCGCGATCGACGCCGGCGCCGACGACGTGATCCGGGAAGGCGACAGCTTCCGCATCATGACCGACCCCTCGGTGGTGTACGACGTGAAGTCGAGGCTCGACGAGGCCGGCATCGAGGTGATCTCGGCCGACTCGCAGATGGTGTCGGAGAACCTCGTGCCGATCACCGAGACGAGCGACGCCAAGGCGGTGCTGCGGATCCTCGAGGCGTTGGAGGACAACGACGACGTTCAGGACGTCTTTTCGAACTTCGACATCAGCGACGAGCTGATGGAGGTGGTGACGTCATGAGCCTCGGCGTGGGCGATGTCGCCCCCGATTTCACGCTGCCGGCCACCGGTGGCGCCGACGTGTCGTTGAGTGACTACCGCGGTCGCCCGGTGGTGCTCGTGTTCTACCCGGGCGACGACACCGCGGTGTGCACGAAGCAGCTCAACAGCTACAACGACGAGCTCGGGCAGTTCACGGAGCTGAACGCGCAGGTGCTGGGGATCTCCGCCCAGGACGTGACCAGCCACGACGCGTTCGCCGGCAAGCACGGCTTCGGGTTCCCGTTGTTGGCCGACACCGACAAGGCGATCGCCGGCCTCTACGGCACGTTGGGCCCGCTCGGGTTCGCACGGCGCAGCGTGTTCATCATCGACGCGGACGGAATCGTCAGATACGCCCATCGAGCCATCGCCGGCCTGACCTACCGGCCGGTGAAGGAGCTTCTGGCCGAACTCGACGAGCTCACCGCTTGAGCCTGTCGTGACGGCCGTC
This sequence comes from uncultured Solirubrobacterales bacterium, assembly GCA_963696625.1. Classification (GTDB taxonomy): domain Bacteria; phylum Actinomycetota; class Thermoleophilia; order Solirubrobacterales; family 70-9; genus JAWVFN01. The sequence continues at coordinate 15,960 of CAVOKZ010000030.1, read as the reverse complement.
GGGACCATCACCACGAGCGTCCGGTTGTGCGGCTACGCTACGAACCTGTGTTCGCCACGTCACCCCGCACTCCCCGTGCGACTCCCCGTGCGAGTCTCCGTGTGATCGGGATCGACCCAGGGCTGACACGATGCGGGTACGCGGTGCTCGACAGTCGTCGAAGTGGCGACGTCCGGGCCGTTTCGCTCGGCGTGATCCGTACGCCTCCGACCGATCCGCTCCCGCAGCGGCTCGCCTCGCTGCGTGTCGAGTTCGCGGCGTTGCTCGCGGAGTTCGCCCCCGACGCGGTCGCTGTCGAGCAGGTGTTCTTCCAGGTCAACGTGCGCACGGCGATGAGTGTCGGCCAGGCGAGTGGCCTGGCGCTCGCCGAGGCGGCACTGGCGGGGTGCGACGTCGTGCAGTACACGCCGAACCAGGTCAAAGACGCCGTGGCGGGATGGGGCGGCGCCGACAAGCAGCAGGTTCAGAAGATGGTGCAGGTACGCCTCGGGCTCACCACGCTCCCCAAGCCCGCCGACGCTGCCGACGCAGCTGCTTTGGCGCTGTGTCATCTGGCGATGTCGCCGATGCGCCAGCGGGTGCTCTCGGCGACGGAGCAGTCGCGGTGATCGGATCACTGCGGGGAACCGTCCTCGAACGCAACGCCGATGGTGCCGTCCTGCTCGAGGTGGCCGGCGTCGGATATCTCGTCACGGTCTCGCACCGGACACTCGCCGAACTCGAACCGTCGAGCGATGCGTTCCTCTACGTGCACCATCACATTCGCGACGATGCCCAAACGCTCTACGGCTTCGCGTCCGGAGCCGAGCGAGCGATGTTCGAGGTGCTGATCGCCACCCACGGGGTCGGGCCCGCACTGGCGATGGCCGTGATGGCGACGCACCCACCACTGGCGCTCGTCGACATCGTCGCCAACGGCGACACCGCGGCCATGTCGCTGGTGCCCGGCGTCGGCAAGAAGACCGCCGAACGCCTCATCGTCGAACTTCGCGACCGGCTCTCGATCCCGGTGCTGGAGCACGGCGGTGGCGCCGTCGGGCAGAGCTCGGCGGTCGCCGATGTCCGCGAGGCGCTGACCGGGCTCGGGTACGGGTCCGACGAGATACGCGAGGTGCTGCGCGACCTCTCCGGTGACGCCGACGCGTCGTCGCTGCTGCGCGAGGCACTCAAGTCGTTGGGGGCTCGCCGTGCGTGACGAGTTCCTCGACCCGAGCATCGGCCCGACCGACGATGTCGACACCGCTGCCGATCTCGACATCGAGGCCGGGCTGCGGCCGAGAGCGCTCGATGAGTTCATCGGCCAACGGGAACTCAAGGAGCACCTCACGATCGTGCTCGAAGCGGCTCGCAGGCGCAATCAGACCGTCGACCACCTCCTGTTCGCCGGGCCGCCGGGGCTGGGCAAGACCACGCTTGCCGGCATCGTCGCCACCGAGATGGGAGTGCATCTGCATGTCACTTCGGGCCCGGCACTCGAGCGAGCCGGCGACCTCGCGGCCATCCTGACCAAGCTCGACGACGGAGACGTGCTGTTCATCGACGAGATCCACCGGTTGTCGCGCGCCGTCGAGGAGATCCTGTACCCGGCGATGGAAGACTTCCAGCTCGACATCGTGGTCGGCAAGGGTCCCGCGGCGTCGAGCATCCGGCTCACGATGCCGCCGTTCACGCTGGTGGGGGCCACCACCAGAACCGGAATGATCACCGGCCCACTCCGGGACCGGTTCGGCCTGGTCGCCCGGCTCGACTACTACGACAGTGCCGAACTGCAAGCCATCGTCGAGCGCGCGGCGGGCATCCTCGGCGTCGAGATCGATTCCGCCGGCGCATGGGAGATCGCCCGCCGCTCACGCGGGACACCTCGGATCGCCAATCGTTTGCTACGCCGAGTTCGCGACTTCTCCGAGGTACGCGCGAACGGCATGGTCGACGCCGACATCGCTCGTGATGGTCTGGCCCTGTTCGGCGTCGACGACCGCGGGCTCGACAAGGTCGACCGGGCGATCCTCTCGGCGCTGTGCACCCAGTTCAAGGGAGGGCCGGTCGGCCTGTCGACCGTGGCCATCAGCGTCGGAGAGCAGCCCGACACCGTCGAGGACGTGTACGAGCCGTTTCTCATCACCCAGGGCATGATCGCCCGGACCCCCCGCGGGCGCGTCGCGCTCGACGCCGCGTACGAGCACATCGGTCTGCCCCCGCCCCATCGCGCGAGCGCAGGCGGCAGCCTGTTCGGCTGACCGGGAGCGATCGCGTGACGGAGGGTTCGCCGTAGCCTGGCGCCGGTGCGGATCGCCGACTTCGACTACCACCTGCCTGCCGGTCGTATCGCCCAGATCCCGATCGAGCCCCGCGACAGCGCCCGGCTTCTCCTCGACCGTGGTTCGGCCGCCCCGACGCACCACCGGGTGCAAGACCTGCCGGAGCTTCTCCGTGAGGGCGACCTGTTGGTGCTCAACGAGACACGGGTGATCCCGGCGCGGCTGCGACTCACCCGCCGTTCCGGCGGCCAGGCAGAGGTGCTGCTGCTGGAAGCCATCGACGACGATCGACGCACGTGGGAGGCATTGCTGCGTCCGGGAAAGAAGCTGGCGGTCGGCGAGGAACTGTTCCGGAGCGGTCGGGCGATCGTTCGCGTCGGTGAACGGACCGTTGCCGGTGACACCTTCGTCGTGGAGTTGCTCACCGACGGGTCGGATCCGCTGGCCCTGCTCGACGACATGGGCGAGATGCCACTACCGCCGTACATCACGACGCCGCTCGACGACCCGTCGCGCTACCAGACCGTGTACGCGGCGACCCCCGGAAGTGCAGCCGCTCCGACGGCAGGTCTGCACTTCACCGACGACCTGTTCGCGCGCCTGGCGGCGGTCGGTGTGTCGACGGCGACGGTCGAACTCGTCGTCGGGCTCGACACGTTCCAGCCGATCAGCACCGACGATCCGCTCGACCATCCGATGCACACCGAGCGCTACCGGGTACCCGACGAGACCCGGCTCGCCTGCGAAGGCGCCGGACGGGTCGTCGCCGTCGGCACAACCGCAGTTCGCGCCCTCGAATCAGCCGCGGCCCGCACGGCACCGTCTGGCCGGACCGATCTGTTCATCCACCGAGGGTTCGATTGGCAGGTCGTGGATCTGCTGATGACGAACTTCCACCTTCCCAGGACCACGCTGCTGATGATGATCGACGCGTTCGTCGGCGACCGATGGCGATGCCTGTACACCGAAGCGCTCGCCGCCGACTACCGGTTCTTGTCCTTCGGTGACGCGATGCTGCTCGATCGGTCGGCGTCCTGATGCATCGGGTCGACCTCGCCGTGGATGCCGTCGACGGCACGGCCCGGGCGGGAACCGCGACCACGGCCTGCGCAAGCTACACGACGCCACTGTTCATGCCGGTCGGCACGCGCGGAGCGATCAAGTTCCTGAGCGCCGCGGACTACGAGGAGATCGGCGCGCAGATCGTCCTGGGCAACGCGTACCACCTCATGTTGCGGCCCGGCGCCGACGTGGTCGGGCGGTTCGGGGGTCTCGGCAAGTTCACGGGATGGAGCGGGCTCACCCTGACCGACTCGGGAGGTTTCCAGGTCTTCTCCCTCGACCCGGAGATCGACGGCGACGGCGTGACGTTCAGGAGCACCTACGACGGTTCGGCGCACCGGTTCACTCCCGAGATCGCCGTCGACGTCCAGCAGCGGCTCGGCGCCGACATCCAGATGGTGCTCGACGTCTGCCCGCCGCTGCCGAGCCCGCCGGAGGTGATCCGGCGAGCCGTCGAACTCACACATTCTTGGGCGGTCCGCGCCCGGGCGTCTCACTCGATGGCCGATCAGGCGCTGTTCGGCATCGTCCAGGGTGGGGCGAGCGAATCGATGCGGATCGAGAGTGCCCGGCGAACCGTCGACGTCGGCTTCGACGGCTACGGCATCGGCGGGCTCTCGGTGGGGGAGACACGCGAGCAGATGCTGCCGGCGCTCGCCGCGGCGCTGGCCGAGTTGCCCGACGACCAACCCCGCTATCTGATGGGTGTCGGTGATCCGGCGTCGCTCGTCGAGGCCGTCGCCCTCGGGGTCGACCAGTTCGACTGCGTCATGCAGACCCGCCTCGGCCGCCACGGCACGGCACTCACCTCCACGGGTCGCTACCAGGCCAAGGCTGCACGCAACGCCGACCTCGACGAACCACTCGACACGACGTGTTCGTGCCCGGTGTGCGCCCGGCACAGCCGCGGCTACATCCGACACCTCCTCCAGGTCGGCGAGCCCACCGCGTCACGGTTGTTGTCGATCCACAACGTCGCTTGGACGATCGATCTGATGGATCGGATGCGCGCGGCGATCATCGAGGGCACGTTCGGACAGCTCCGCCGCGACGTCCTGGCGGTGTGGGCCTGACGGTGTGGGCCTTTTCCCGCGTCGAATGACGGTCTGGGAGTTCGCTCCGAAGTGACGGACTTCGCTGCACGATGGCCGATAAGCTCGCCCGCCGTTATGTCGACGCAATTCTCAACCGTCCTACTGGCCAGTTCGTCGGACGGTGGTGGCGGTGGTGGCGCCATCCTGCAGCTCGGGATCCTGCTGCTCATCCCGTTCGCGATGTACTTCTTCATGATCCGCCCGCAACGCCGGCGCGTCAGGGAGCAAGCAGCGCTCCAACAGTCGATCAAGGTGGGCGACGAAATCGTCACCACGTCGGGGCTGTTCGGGCGCATCACGGGTGAGGACGGCCCGCTGCGTTTCTGGCTCGAGATCGACGACGACGTGCAGATCCGCGTCGCCCGGGCAGCAATTCAAGGCAAGGCCGACGAGGACGTGCCCTCGGCCGATGACGACGATGACGACGATGACGACGATGACGACGACGATGATGATGTCGTCGACGACACGTCCGACTCCGACGGCTGACCGGCCCCCATGCGTCGCCGCCTCTGGGTATCGATGATCGGCACGGTCGTCTTCGTCGTGCTGTTGTTCATCGCCAACATCGTCACCGGCAACACCCCGATCCTCGGGCTCGATCTCCAGGGCGGTGTCTCGGTCATCCTCGCTCCGGTCGAGCAGGCGTCGGGCGATGACCTGGTCGTGATCCGCGACCTCATCCGCAGCGAGCTCGAGAACCGTGGCATCGCCGAGCCCGATGTCCGCGTCCAGGGCGAGACGATCGTGGTCGACCTGCCCGGCGTGAAGGACCAGCAGAAGGCACTCGATGCCGTCAACGTCTCCGGCGTCGTCGAGCTACGCCCCGTCGTCAACCCCTCCGATTGCGCGACGTCCTCGGTCGCGACGTCCTCGGTCGTACCGACCTCCTCGGAGAGCCCCGCGCCGCCCGATTCGCCGGCCGGCAGCGTGCCGGTCACGACCGCGCCGCCGGTCGGCAACAGCGTGACCACCGACCCGGCGACGCCGGCCGGTTTCCGGCGTGCCGCGTCCGCCAGGCTCGTGCCCGCCCAGACAGTGCCCCAACCGACGGTTCCCGAGCCGACCACGCTCGACCCTCCGGCCCCCGAGCCGGTGACCACGCCGCCGATCTCACCCTCGGCGCCGCCGATCTCACCCTCGGCGCCGCCGATCTCACCCTCGGCGCCGCCGATCTCACCCTCGGCGCCGCCGATCTCACCCTCGGCTCCGCCGATCTCACCCTCGGCTCCGCCGATCTCACCCTCGGCGCCGGGCGCCGTACTGCTGCCCACTCGTGACGGTCAGAACGTCTGCGTGGGCCCCGCCCAGGGGACCGGCGAGGTGTTCGAACGGGGGAGCGCGAAACTCACCGCCGATCAGGGGTGGGGTGTGTCGGTCGATCTGCGCGGCGACGGCCAGGCGACCTGGAACAGCCTCGCCAACCAGTGCTACAACACCGCTCCCACCTGTCCGTCCACGCAGCCAGGCGTCCGGGGGCAGATCGCCATCACGCTCGACAGCGTCGTGCAGTCGTCGCCGCAGGTGAACCAGCCGAACTTCAGCGACGCTGTGGCCATCACCGGCAGCTTCGCCCGCTCGGAGGCCGAGGATCTCGCCGCCGTGCTCAACCGCGGGGCGTTCCCGGTCGAGGTCGCCGCACAGGAGGCCCGCACCGTGTCCGCATCAGCCGGCGCCGACTCGCTCAACGCGGCGATCATCGCCGGGCTCGTCGGTTTGGCCATGGTGCTGATGTTCCTCTTCGCCTATTACCGCTGGCTGGCGCTCGTCATCGTCGCCGGGCTCGGCGTGTGGAGCCTGCTCGTGTTCAGTGCCGCATCGCTGATCTCCGGCTGGACCAACTACGCGCTCAGCCTCGCCGGCGTCACCGGCATCATCGTCGCGGTCGGCGTCACGGTCGACAGCTATGTCGTGTTCTTCGAGCGGATCAAGGACGAACTCCGCAACGGGCGGAGTCTGAGAAACGGAGCGCCACGAAGTTTCGCGGTCACGTGGCGCACCATCTGGGTGGCCGACCTCGTCTCGATGATCGCGGCGATCATCCTGTTCACCCTGAGCGTCGGCTCCGTTCGCGGATTCGCCCTCTATCTCGGGATCACCACGTTCTGCGACCTGATCGTCTGTTACTCCTTCACCCGGCCCGCCGTCCTGCTGCTGGCGGGCAGCAACTGGACGCGTAATCGCAGTGTCCTCGGCATCAAGGTACTGGAACCGGCATGACCAGCCCCGACGGCATCTCACGCACGAGGTTCGGGCGGCTGCTGAACGGCCAGACCGCGATCGACTTCTACGGCCGTCGACGATTCGGTTTCATCGTCGGCATCATCATCGTGGTCGTGACCGTCATCTCGCTGTTCACCCAGGGGCTCAACCTCGGCCTCGACTTCGAGGGCGGCAACGCCTGGGATGTTCCCGCCGGTCAGACCTTCGGCGTCGACCAGGCCGAACAGGTCCTCGCCGACAACGGCATCTCGACGACGGGTGCAAGGATCCAACGCCGTTCATCGGAGACGACCGACGTCATCACGATTCAAGTCGAAGAGGTCCCGACGGCGCAGGCGACCGCGCTCACGCAGAGCTTCGCCGAGGCCGCCGGCGTCGAGGTCGTCGATGTCAGCGTCTCGTTCACGAGTTCCACATGGGGTGGTGAGATCACCGACAAGGCCATCCGGGCCCTGATCATCTTCCTCGTGATCGTGTCGTTGTTCATCACGCTCCGATTCGAGTGGCGTATGGCCGTCGCGGCCCTTGTCGCCATGGCCCACGACGTGATTGCCGTGGTCGGTGTGTACTCGGTGTTCCAGCTGGAGGTGACTCCTGCCACCGTCGTCGCGTTCCTCACGATCCTCGGGTACTCGCTCTACGACACGATCGTCGTGTTCGACCGCGTGAAGGAGAACGAGGGCAAGTTGGCCGGCGCCCGCACGCCGTACGAGGACATCGTCAACATCTCGATGAACCAGGTGTTGATGCGCTCGATCAACACCAGCCTCTCGTCCATCCTGCCGGTCATCTCCCTGCTGGTGGTCGGGTCGGGAATGCTCGGCGCGGTGGTCCTGCGCGAGTTCGCTCTGGCACTGCTGATCGGCATGATCTCGGGTGTCTATTCCTCGATATTCGTCGCCACGCCCCTGCTGGCCATGCTGCGTAGCAATTCCGCGAATCGGGCCAAGCGGGCGAGGCTCACCGGCGAGGAACTGCGCGCCGCAGTCATCGGCGTCGGAGCGAGTGCCCGTGTCTCGGCGACGGTTCGCTCCTCGGCTGACGCCGTCGCCGGAGATGGCGCCGGAGATGGCGCCGGAGATGGCGCCGGCGGCGGGCAGCTCGTCGCTGCGCCGCCGCGTCCCGCAGCCGATGTCGGCGCGACCACTGACCGACTGCTCACGCACCCGCCGCGACCGCGCAAGAAGAAGCGACACTGACCAGCCGGTCGGGTACGGGCACGGTGCAGGGCACGGGCACGGTGCACCGGTGCATCGGTGTCGGAGGGTCGGCGCCGGTATCCTCGGGAGATGGCAGGCGAGTACGGCACACTGCGGAGCTTGGTCCGTGAGATACGTGACTACCCGCGAGACGGGGTCACGTTCCGTGACATCACACCACTGCTCGGCGACGGCGCTGCATTCACCACTTCGATCGACGGCATCGTCGAGGAGTTCGCCGGCGTGCCCGTCGACCGTGTCGTCGGGGTCGAGTCGAGGGGTTTCATCTTCGCGGCGGCTGTGGCCTACTGCCTCGGGGCGGGCTTCGTTCCCGTCCGCAAGGCCGGCAAGCTGCCGTGGGCGGTGGCGCGCGAGGAGTACGAACTCGAGTACGGGTCCGACAAACTCGAGATCCATCGCGACGCCGTACATCCAGGTGAACGCATCCTGATCATCGACGACGTGCTGGCGACGGGCGGCACCGCTGCCGCCACGGCTCTGCTCGTCGAGACCCTCGGTGGCGTGATGGCCGGGCTCGGCTTCGTGCTCGAACTCGACGACGCTCGGTGGACGCTCGAAGCTGGGCGAACGCCCCGTCAGGACGTTGCTGCACTACTGATCGATGGGCACCGTCGACCGTGTTCTTCCCTGGAGACGGCATCAGAGTTCGATCTCGGCTGTCGAACTCGCCCCGCTGCTCGCCTCCTACCGCCGGCGCCACCCGAAGGCGCCGGTCTCCACGATCAACCGCGCCTACCAGGTGGCCGCCGAGGCGCACCAGTAGCCAGATGCGCTCGAGCGGTGAGAGCTACATCAACCACCCGCTGGCGGTCGCGCAGATCGTCGCCGACATCGGCCTCGACGAGATCTCGGTCACCGCCGCGCTGCTGCACGACGCGGTCGAGGACACCGAGATCACCGTCGCCGACGTCGAGCGCGACTTCGGCGCCCGAGGTCGCCGCGATCGTCGACGGCGTCACCAAGCTCGATCGCATCCGGTTCGACTCGCGTGAAGAGCAGCAGGCCGCCACGATGCGCAAGATGCTCGTGGCGATGGCCAAGGACCTCCGGGTGCTGGTCATCAAGCTCGCCGACCGGCTGCACAACATGCGCACCATCGCGGCGATGCCGCTCGACAAGCAGCAGCGCATCGCCCAGGAGACACTCGACATCTACGCGCCGTTGGCCCATCGCCTCGGCATGCAGGAGACTGAAGCAGCAGCTCGAAGATCTGTCGTTCGCATCGCTGCACCCGAAGCGGTTCGCCGAACTCGACCATCTGGTCAGCTCGCGCACACCCGAGCGCGATCTGTACCTCGCCAAGGCGCTCGCCGAGGTGCGTTCCCGGCTCGACGAGCTCGGCATCAACGCCGAGGTCACCGGGCGCGGCAAGCACCTGTGGAGCATCTACGAAAAGATGGTCGTCAAGGGTCGCGAGTTCGACGAGATCTTCGACCTGATCGCGATTCGGGTGGTCGTCGACTCGATGAAGGACTGCTACGCCGCGCTCGGCTGCATCCACGGTCGTTGGCGGCCGGTGGTCGGCCGTTTCAAGGACTACATCGCGATGCCGAAGTTCAACCTCTACCAGAGCCTGCACACGACGGTCATCGGGCCGGAGGGCAAGCCGATCGAGGTGCAGATCCGCACCCAGCGAGATGCATCGGCGCGCCGAGTGGGGCGTCGCTGCGCACTGGGCGTACAAGGACGGTTCGGACGCCGAGCGCGGAGATCGACTGGCTCAACCGCATCATCGACTGGCAGGACGAGATCAGCGACCCGGCCCAGTTCATGCAGAACCTGAAGACCGACCTCGAACAGGACGAGGTCTTCGTATTCACGCCGAAGGGGCGAGTCGTCACGCTGCCCGTCGGCTCGACCACCGTGGATTTCGCCTATGCCGTCCACACCGAGGTCGGTCATTCCTGCATCGGCGCGAAGGTCAACAATCGCCTCGTCTCGCTCGACCACGTCCTGAGCAGCGGCGACAACGTCGAGATCTTCACCTCCAAGGTCGAGACGGCCGGCCCTTCGCAGGACTGGCTGGCGTTCGTCGTGTCGCCTCGGGCACGCAACAAGATCCGTCAGTGGTTCAGCCGCGAGCGGCGCGTCGACATGATCGAGATCGGGCGCGACGACCTCACCTCCGAACTGCGCCGAGAGCGCCTCCCGGTGCAGCAGGTGTGGAAGTCGCCGCAGCTGAAAGAGGTGATCGTCGAGCTGAGTTACGTCGATCTCGATGCGTTGCTCGCGGCGATCGGCGAGCACCATGTGTCGGCCAGGACCGTCGCGCAGCGAATCGCCCGGAGCCTGCGTTCGGGTGACGATGCCGCGCAACTCCCTGCCACCGTCGAATCGCCACGACGTGAACGTCGCGAGGGCAACCGGACGCGGGTCGGGGTGCACGTCGAGGGCCTCGACGACGTGCTGGTGCATCTCGCGAGCTGCTGCACACCGGTGCCGGGCGACGCGATCATCGGCTTCGTCACCCGCGGACGCGGAGTGAGCGTGCACCGCTCCGATTGCGCGAACGCCGTGTCGCTGATGGCCGAGCAGGCCGCTCGCATGATCGAGGTCGAATGGGATGGCCAGGAGCAGTCCCGGGCGACGTTCGTGGCCGGTGTGGAAGTCGTCGCGCTCGACCGCTCACGACTGCTCCGCGACGTGGCCAACGCGCTTGTCGACCATCACGTCAACATCCTGTCCTGCCAGACACTGACCGGCACCGACCGGGTCGCCAAGATGCGCTTCGAGTTCGAGCTCGCCAACCCCGGCCATCTCGAAGCCGTCGTCCGCACGATCAAGGGCATCGACGGCGTGTACGACGCGTACCGTCTCGTACCCGGTGCATCCGTGCCCGTCGCCTGACCCGGTCGCGGGGCCTCGGCACGTGCCGCGGCACGGCATGTCCGTCGAGTTCGATCGCCTCCTTTGTCCGGTCGCTGGTGGCCGCCGGTGTAGATCCGTTCGCCGGTGTAGATCTGTTCGCCGGTGTAGATCTGTCAGCGAGGCGGCGCCGACGGAGACCCTCAGCGCCTGAGCCTGGAGCGGCAGCGACGGGTGCGGGAACATGGTCCCCGACCGGAAAGCGAATATCTGTTCCAATCGGTGTTATAAGCCGAACACAAGTACGGTACGATCGGTGTCATGTCCGCCGATCCGGTCGAGGAGCTGATGGGGCTCGACGACGCCGAGGTGACGGAACGGTTCCGTCAACTGGAACTTCGGCGTCGTCGCGACGACGCCGAGATGGCTGCGTTGGTCACTGTGGCCGATGTGCGCGGTGTGTGCGCCGGTGACGGTCATCTGTCGGTGAAGGGCTGGTTGCGGGCGAACGCCGACTGATCCGACGCGGAGGTCGCCTGCCGACGTAGGACGGTCACGTTGCTGTGCGACCATCCATCGGTCGGTGATGCTCTGCTCGAGGGTCACATCGGTCTCGCGCAGGTGGGCGAGTTGGCCCGGGCCCGCTCGAACCGACGGTGTGGTGACGAGCTCGGTGGGGTGATCGATCAGTTGACCGAGCATGCCGAACAGTTGTCGTTCGAGGACTTCCGTAGCGTCGTGCGCCGTTGGGAACTGCTCGCCGACGCCGACGGCGCGTATCGCGACGCCGAGATCACCCATCAGCGTCGCAGCGTGTCGTTGCACGAGGTGGACGGTGGAATCGATCTGCGGGCCTCCGGTGGGGCAGCCGTTGGACACCGCGGCGATGTCGAAGATCTTCGAGCGGTTCGTCGAAGCCGAGTTCCGTGCCGACGTCGCGGCGCGTACCGAACTGCACGGCCCCGACGCAGCGGCGTCACTGCCACCAGCGCACCGCTGCGCAACGTCGCTTCGATGCGCTGGTGGCAATCTTCCGGACCGCGGCGGGGATGCCGGCCGACGCCCGGTTCCCCGAACCGGTGGTGAACATCGTGGTCACCCGGCAACGTTTCGAGCATGAACTACTCCGGCACCGCCTGATCGACACCATCGACGGGGCCTACAGTGACCCGTTCGCCGACCTGTTGGGTCAGTACTGCGAGACCGACAACGGGGTCGCGGTGCTCGGTGATGATGTGCTGCGAGCAGCGATGGCGGGCCACATACGCCGGATGGTGATCGACAGCAAGGGTGTGGTCGTCGATCTGGGTCGTCGACGCCGCCTGTTCACCGGTGCGGCCCGCGTCGCGCTCAAGCTGATGATCCGACACTGCGGCCACGTCGGCTGCGACATCGGACAACAAAGTTGTCAGATCGATCACATCGACGAATGGGTCCGAGACGGTGGCGCCACCGACGTCGACAACGGCAAGTTGAAATGCGGCGGCCACAACCGCGACAAACACCGCCTCGGGCTGACCGAACGAACAGACCGCACCGGCAAACTCATCCAATACCGCCCAGACGGCACCCCCATCACCCCCGTCGGACAACGACTCCACCTCGACCCACCCACCCGATCATCCGCCACCGACATGTCGGCAGGATGGCCCATCCATCACATGAGCCTGGTCGCCTGAGCAGCATCTGCTCAGCCTGGTCGCAGCGCCGGATCACATCGCAATCCCATCTCTGTGGCGCCTCGGCCACCGGTAGCCTGGCCGCCCGTGTCGACGTTCCAGACCAGCCCGGGGATGCGCGACATCCTGCCGCCCGAGAGCGGTCGTTGGCGTCGGTTCACCGCCCTGTTCGCCGAGGTCGTCGAAGCGGCCGGGTACGGCGAGCTGATCCCACCGTTGCTCGAAGATCTCGGGGTGTTCACCCGGATCGGCGAAGCCACCGAAGTGGTCAGCAAGGAGATGTACGACTTCATCGACAAGGGCCGGCGCCACGTGTCGCTGCGACCCGAGGTGACCGCAAGCGTCTGTCGGGCATTCGCGCAGCACCGTCCCACCACGCCGTGGAAGATCTATTACTCCGGCCCCAACTTCCGCTACGAGAAGCCCCAGCGCGGTCGCTACCGCCAGTTCGACCAGGTCGGCATCGAAGTGCTCGGCGTCGACGATGCCCAACTCGACGTCGAGGTGATCGCGCTGGCCTGGGAGTTCTACGAGCGCCTCGGGCTGCAGCAGGTACGGCTGATCGTCAACAGCCTCGGCGAACCCGATGAGCGGGCCCGGTACGTCGAGGCGCTGCGCGGCACTTCGTCGCCGCCGGCGACTCGCTCACGGAGCAGAGCCGGGCGACGCTCGAACGCAACCCCTTGCGGGTGCTCGACTCCAAGCGTGAGCCCGACCAGATGGTCATCGCCCGTGCACCGACGATTGGGGAGTTCCGCGGGGCCGAATCGGCGGCACACTTCGATGCCGTGCTCGCCGGGCTCCGTGCGCTCGACATCCCGTTCGCCGTCGAACCCACGCTCGTTCGTGGCCTCGACTACTACCGGGGCACGATCTTCGAATTCCAGGGCGGCACGCTCGACTCGGCCCAGAACGCACTCGGTGGCGGAGGGCGCTACGACGGTCTTGTCGAAGCGCTCGGCGGCCCGCCCACGCCCGGCGTCGGGTTCGCTCTCGGCCTCGATCGCACGTTGCTGGCGTGTGACGATGAGGGCGTGTTCGCTGCCGACCAGCGCCCGCTCGACGTGTTCGTCGTCGATGTCGTCGGCGGCGCCGAAGCCACGTTGCTGACGGCGGCCATCCGCCGCGCCGGGCTGTCGGCCGACCGCGGCTACGACAACCGCTCGATGAAGGCGCAGATGAAGCTCGCCAATCGCAGTGGTGCGATCGCCGCCGTCATCATCGGTGAAACCGAACTCGACGCCGGCACCCTCGTCGTCAAACCGTTGCGCAGCGACGCCGACCAGGTCACCATTGCCCGCTCTGATCTGATCACCCACCTCACAGGAACCGACTCCCCATGAAGCCCATCGACACGACCACGTCCGACACGAGCACGCCCGACGACACGAGCACGGCCGACGACACGAGCACGGCCGACGACACGAGCACGGCTGACGACAGGTTGGCCGACAAGCACCCCACGTCGATGCGCAGCACCCTGTGTGGTCTGCTGCGCGCTGCCGACATCGGCGCCACCGTCAGCGTCTGCGGATGGGTCGCCCGGCGGCGCGAGCACGGTGAGCATCTCGCCTTCGTCGATCTGCGTGACCACTCCGGCATCATCCAATGCGTGGTCGACAACGACGTCGACGTGCGCAGTGAGTACGTCGTGCGGGTGACCGGCACCCTGCGCGCGCGACCGGACGGAACGCTGAACGCGTCGATCCCGACCGGCGAGGTCGAGCTCGGTGATTGCGTCGTCGAAGTGCTGCGCAAGGCCGACCCGCCGCCGTTCCCGATCGATGCTCGCGCCGACGATGTCGACGAGAACGTCCGTCTGCAGCATCGCTACTTGGACCTTCGTCGTGAACGGATGCAGAAGAACCTTCGCCTCCGCGCGGCGGTCAATCGAGCGGTCCGCGAGGCGATGGATGCCCAGGGCTTCGTCGAGGTCGAGACCCCGATGCTCGTGCCGTCGACGCCGGAAGGCGCCCGGGAGTTCCTCGTGCCGTCACGCAAGGAGCCGGGATCGTTCTATGCCCTGCCACAGTCGCCGCAGCTGTTCAAGCAGTTGTTGATGGTGGCGGGCGTCGACCGTTACTACCAGATGGCCAGGTGTTTGCGCGATGAGGACCTACGCGCCGACCGCCAGTACGAGTTCATGCAGCTCGACATGGAGATGAGCTTCGTCGACCAGGACGACGTGCTCGACGCGGTCAGCGAGGCCGTGTTGGCGCAGCCGAGGCGGCGACAGGGGAGCGGCCGCCGGAAATCGAGCGGATCACGTGGCACGACGCGATGGACCGCTACGGCATCGACAAGCCGGATCTCCGCTTCGGCCTCGAACTGGTGGAGCTCACCGGCATCTTCGCGGCGACCGAGTTCAAGGCGTTCGCCGGCGTGCCCTCGATCAAGGGCATCCGCGTGCCCGGCGGCGCCGCCGCCTACGGGCGCAACCAACTGGACAAGCTCACCGAGCGGGCCAAGGCGCTCGGCGCCAAGGGTCTCGTGTGGCTGAAGGTGACCGACCAGGATGGGGCCGCGGGTTTCGACTCTCCGGTCGCCAAGTTTCTCTCCGACGCCGAGGTCGCCGCGGTGCGTTCCGTGATGGCGGCCGAGCCGGGTGATCTGTTGCTGGTCGTGGCCGACGAGTGGATGACCGCCTGCGAGGTGCTCGGGACACTCCGCAACGACATCGCTCGCCCGCCGGTGCACGAGGGCCCGTACCGCTACGTGTGGGTCGTCGAGTTCCCGTTGTTCGTCGGTGTCGACAAAGAGAGCGGCCGGCCGAAGCCTGGTCACCATCCGTTCACCACCCCGCATCCCGACGATCTCGACAAGATCGAGATTCGAGGTCCGCGCGGTCGATGACCAGTACCGGCGCCAGCACTTCCCTATGGGCGTCGGCACGCGCGTGGCGGTCACGATGACCTGCTCCTCGACGGGGCTGGCGGCAGCCGGATCGGCCGCCTGGGACGCCGCCGAGGCGAGGAACGAAGATGCAACGAACAGGGAACGAACCGGATTCGACATACGACACCCCATGCACGCCCGCAGGGCCAGTGTGTTGCCAGTTCGCGAGGAGGAGGGGTCGGGTGGGCGCGGATGGGGCGCGGATCCCGGCCGCTCGCCCACCGCGAGGCTGGTCTCGTCCGACAGGCCGGTCTCCGGGCTCTCGAGTGGACCTTACGGTCCCGCCTGCATCCCCTTCCCGCGCCGCGGCGCAGTGGGTCAGGGATTATCAGGCCGATGCGGGCTCGACTCGACTACCGTTGCGGGGGCAGCGGAGTGGTCGCCTCCGGCCTCGCCGTCGGGCTGGCGCAGCGCGGGCACCGCGTGCACGTCATCGCCAGCGCCCCACCCAGCCGTCCGCTGCCGACCTGCGAGCGCCTCTTCTTTCACGAGGTCGCCGTCGTCGACTATCCACTCTTCGACCACCCGCCCTACGCCCTGGCGCTCGCCGCCGCGATCGTCGACGTGAGCGTCCAGCACCACCTGGATCTGGTGCACGTCCACTATGCCGTCCCCCACGCCGCCAGCGCCTACCTGGCGCGCCAGACGCTCGGGCGCGCGGCGCCGCGTATCATCACCACATTGCACGGCACCGACGTAACGCGCATCGGCGCCGATCCGCGCT
>CAVOKZ010000029.1:0-28677 GCA_963696625.1 uncultured Solirubrobacterales bacterium | reverse complement strand
CTCCGGCCGCGGATACCCGGTGACCGGACACGGGGTCGTGGGCTCCATGCCCCGCCTATCTGGACCCAGGCCGATAGTCGGCGTACCCTGTGTCCATGGCCAATCGAGCTGACATCGACCGCGCCCTCGAGGAACTGCCCGCCGGCAGCGACGTCAAGGTCGTGATGAAGGACGGCAGCGAAGTCGCCGGCAAGCTGCGCAGCTCCGATGGCGACCAGGTGGACCTCGACCAGGGCGACGGCGAAGTCGACGTCGACAAGGACAACGTCGAGACGATCCTCGTCGAGGACTCGACCGAGGGCCCCGAATAGCTACTTGAGCAGGCCGCGCGTCTTCAGGAAGCGGTCGAAGGCCTCGAGCACCGGCTCGAAGTCGGCGACGTCCCAGTAGAGGTTCGGGTTCTCCCTGCGCCGCTCGACGATCTTCTCGAGCAGGACCTTGTTCTTGGTCTTCGTCGCGATGTACTGCTCGTAGCTGCGGGCGAAGAGCTCCTT
Organism: uncultured Solirubrobacterales bacterium; assembly: GCA_963696625.1. Lineage (GTDB taxonomy): Bacteria > Actinomycetota > Thermoleophilia > Solirubrobacterales > 70-9 > JAWVFN01. Next base: position 28,183 of record CAVOKZ010000029.1, on the reverse strand, counting down.
GGTGTAGAGGAGGTAGTCCTTGTCGGGCTTTTGGCCGGCCAGGACGAGGTTGCGGTAGGAGTGGGTGTTGGAGACGGCCTCCCGCCATTCGAGCATCGCGTCAGTCGACGAGAGGTACTGGCGCGGCATGTTGAGGACGATCGCGTCGTGGGGCGGCCCATCGCCGAAGCCCCAGGAGTCGAGGAAGTGCCCGATCTCGTGGGCAGTGGAGGTGATCGGAGGCTCGGCCATCAGGGCGCTGCGGTTGAGCCGGATGGTCTGCCCGACCCATGTGCGGTCGAGGATGTCGTAGGTACCCGCCAGCTCGCCGAGCGTCGTCGACTTCATCGCGCCAATGTTCAGAGGGATACGGGGCATCCCAGCCGGGAAGCCGTGCACCTGCTCGATCGCGTTGATCTGGTCCTCGACGATGCCGCGCAGGTTGGGGTTGCCACCGGCGACGTTGAAGTGGTCAGCCGCAAGTCCGCCCGGGCCCGGCGGGTTCATCGGATCGGGCGGTGGCGCAGCGGGGCCGCCATACCCCGGGGCCTCTTCCTTCAGCTCGAAGAACTCCATGCAGCGGCAGCGCCCGCCTCCATAACAGCCGGCGTTCGGCGGCTTGCGCTGCAGGCGGACCGGGTCGTCGAGCGGGCGCAGGACGTCGTCATCGGCCGAGGCGCACTCGGCGCAGCGGTTGGTGTCGAGGATCGACGTGTACCTGGACCCGCGGACCTCGTCGGACTGGACGTCCGCCTGATCTGAGCGCCCCTGGTTCAGCGAGCCTGCGGCGTGCAGCTGCGCCTCGGCGCGCAGAGCAGCGCTGCCCTCGGCTTCTCCGGCTACCTGTGCAGCCGCCTGGTCACCGGGCTTGTTGAGAACGCTGCGCGAGACGGCCTGCCATATCCGCCCGGCGATCGACGCCGAGGCGAGCTTGGCCCGCTGTGCGAGCTGGCGCATCGTGTCCTGGTCGAGCTCGGCGGTGCCGATCAGGGCGATGACCGGGACCGACTTGCCTCGCTGCGCGTCTAGCTCCTGGCGCACAGTGGCCTGGCCGGTGCGGTAGAGGCGCTCGAGCTCGGACCCGATCGCATCCTCGAGGTCGGTGCCGGTGCTCGGCTGCTTCTTGCCCCCGAGAGCGGCCTTGGTGAAGTCGGAAGCCAGTCGGCGCGTCTCCGGGCCCGCGGCCTCCTCGAGGCGCTCGCGTGCCTGGGCGATCGCGGTATCGATCTCCTCGAGCGCCATGAGCTTCTCCCAGGAGCGCAGCTCGCGTCCCCACTTCGGGCGCTCGAGTACTTCGTCGGGCTCCCGTGGAGGAACAGGCGGTGCCGCTGGCTTGGCCGGCGGCTTCTTCGCGGGAGGCTTGGGCGCCGGCGGCTTCGGATCTCCGGGCTTCGGTGGCGGCGCGTTGGGATCGTTCGGGTCGGGTGGCTCGTTCGGATCCGCCGGGTTGAGCAAGGCCTCGGCGGCCTTCTTCTTCAGCTCCTGCTTCTGCTTGCGGACGTTTGGGTCGGCCGGCGGCAGGTCGGCGTGGTCTCGGAGGAAGTCCTCGAGATCGGGATCGGGCTCAAGGGCTTCTGCCTCGATCAGATTCTTGACGTAGGTGGCGAGTTCCTCGAGCGTCGTCGAGTCCACCAGGGACATGCACAGCCGCGGCGGGCCGTCGACGTTGAAGTTGAGCGCGGTCATCCGCTCGACCAGGCCACCGTTGGCGACGCTCTCGACGGTCGATGCCAGGGCCTCGGCCGACTGCAGGAACGGGTTCTGCTGGACGTCGGCAGTGGCGCGCGCACCCACCGCGCCCGTCCCCTGGCCGAGCCGCATGAACTCAGCGAGGAAGGCCGCGGCGATCTTGTCGGAGTGGTACTCGAGCGAGGGCTTGGTATCGGAGGTCTTGCTTGAGCTGTCTCCACTCGACTGGCCAAGAATGTCGATGCGCCATCCCTGCAGCCCGGCTTCCTCCGGGCCCAGGTCCTCGGCCTTTGGGCCCGGCGCGATGATGAAGGCCTGCTCACCGGAGCGGGTGTTGCCGAGGATCTCCTCCATCTCGGTCAGCTGCTCTGGCGTCGCATTCCTCGGCGGATAACAGATCGGGATACCCACGGCCTCCCGTTCCTGCTTGATCGCGTCGAGCCGCTCGATCTTGTCCTTCAGGTACCAGGGCTTGTACGCGGCGCGCAGGAGGCTGATCCCTTCCCAGTTGTCGCCCTCGGCGCCGAAGCGGTAATAGAGGAGGTCCTCGATCGGGATGTCGACGACGCCGTTCTCGGCGCGGAGCAGCTGCTGCTCGATGCCGGTCAGCTGGCCGTCCTCCTGGTAGAAGCGAGTGATCGTCCGCGGCAGGCGGAGATCGAGCAGCTTGGGCACGATCAGGTCGCGGCCCTCCCACTCAACGTTCTCCCAGACCGCCTCGAACGGGGCGAATCCGGAGCGAATGCCGACGGGCAGGGCCTCGCCGAGATGACCCTTCCAGCTCGGGGTCATGTTCTCGAAGAGCGCCCACTCGACCGCCTTAGCCGCCTCAAGGTCCTCCTTGCTCGCGTTCTCGCCACCGAAGGGCTCGACGGTCCAGGTTGCGCCAATCAGGAGGTTGCAGATCATCCACACGTTGCGGCGGACGTCCGGATCGGTCCGGTACATCGTGTCGAAGATCTTCAGCCCCTCGACGCCAGCCAGCTTCGAGTTCAGCTCCTCGGTCTGGATGAAGCCATCGAAGTGCGCGCGGCCGGATTCGCCCCGCGGCGACTTGGCCGGCGGCTTGGTGCGGAATCGGTCGAGGAAGCTCATCACCGCCGACTATCGGTCGGCGGTGGATTTCAGAACTTCGAGATCAGAGCGGCCAGGTCACTGGTGTCTTCGGCGTGCCGTAACCATGGACACTGATCGTGTCGCCGAGCTTGGCAGCCTCGGTCTTCATGTTGATGATGAGGTCGTCCCGGGCGCGACGGGATGAGCGCTTGGGATGGAGGAAGCCAAGCACCGCGACCCAGCTCACCAGCTTCGCCTCGATGCGCGTCAGGCTGCCGGCGATCTCGGTCTTCAGCGTCGCGATCTCGGCCTGCAGTTCGGGCCCGGTCCAGTGCAGCTTGTCCTGGGACTTCTCACACGGCCGGTTCCAGTCGCCGCGCGGGAAGCCACAGAGCGCACAGCGGTTCGTGGACTCGGCCATCACCCCTCCGGCTCGTCGTCCTTCGCCGGCGTCGCCGAGGATGTCCTCGAGCAGGGCGCCGTCCGGATTGTCCTCTGTATAGAGGTAGAGCTTGCGGGTCTCGGGCTTCGAAGCAGCCGCCGCCTTCTTCGCGTTCTTCTTCTTCGCGGCCATCGGGGCGAGTATCAGCCGCCGAACATGACGGCGTCGTACATCCGCTTCGCCCAGCGTGCATCGCCGAGGGCGGTGTGTCGATCCTCGAGGCCGGGCGGCTCGACACCAATCTCTGCCGAAAGCTCGCGGCTCGACCACGGCGGCCGCATCCGCATACGACCGGCGACCAGAGGCAGGACGTCGACCAGGTGGTATTCCCATGCCGGCACCTGGCCGGCGGAGCGTAGTAGGGCGCCGAGGAAGGTTGCGTCGAAGGCCGGGTTGACCCCGACCAGGTGGGCGCCGGCGGTCATCCGGGCGATCGCGGGAGCTGCCTCGGCGGCCGGGTAGATGTCGAGCGGCTCGGCCAGAAGATTAGGGTCGCGGTTGGGGTCCTGCGCTGGGTAGCGCTCGTAGAACCCGGACATCCGCAGGGCCTCGGAGTCGGCCCGCTTCAGGTCGATCTCGAACCACCAGTGCTTCGCCTCCTCGACACCATCGGTGCCCTCGACGATCAGGCCGAGCTCGTAGACCTCATGGCGAGTCGGGTCGAGGCCGGTGGTCTCGCAGTCCAGGAAGACCAGTTTGGCCGGCTTCTTCTCCTCGCCGCGATGAGTATCGGCGTTGGGCAGCGGCTGTAGCGCTGGGGATGCGTTCACGGCAGGAAGGCTGGGGCTGACCTCGGACGGAATGAGAACTGAGTCTCACTTCTCAGGTATGAGCCAGCGGCGCCCCCGGGAATCGAACCCTTCCGGCCCCAATGCCGTTGCTTGGGCGACGCCGCTGGCCTGTCGCGCAACGGCGCTCAGAATACTGCTGGTATACCGAGAGCATGCCGCCAGCACGCTGAGGGCTCAGAGGTCCTCGCTCATCAAACCGCCGGTCATCGTCTTGGCCTTCCTCTTGTTGTCCGCCCGCTTGCGCGTCTTCAGGATCTCGGGCATAGCCTTGGCGCCGTAGGCGAGCATGTCCACCTGATCGTCGTGGTCGCCATTCGGGAAGGCGAGCAGCTCGAGCTCAAAGTCGTTGAGCCATCCGGCGCCGGCGCGGTGGTAGATCTTCCCGCTGCGGTAAAGGACGCCGGGGGCAGCTGCTCTCGTCACCTTGTCCTTGTCGGGGTAGACGGGCTCGGCGGGGAAGCCGCGTCGCAGCATCGTCTTGACGATGCCCGACTGGTAGCCGATCGACTCGAACTTCATCGTCCCGCCCGAGTGGTGGGTCTCGAAGAACTTGGGCTGATCGGGAACGGGGATGTGATCGCGGTAGACCTCCTTGACCAGGAGATCTCCATCAGGCGTCACCCAGAGCTCGCCGACGACGGTGTAGTCGCCCTTCTCCTTCTCAGAGGCCGCCAGGTCGGCGACGTCGAACTTCGTGCACCAGTTGATCCCGTAGCTCTGCTCGGTGCCATCGGGGCGTGAGAGGACCACCAGCTCGTTGTCCTCGTCGACCTCGAAGTAGTTGAAGTCGCGACGGTTGAAGAGCCCGCCCTCCTCCGGCGCCGGCGTGCCCTGGTACATGGCTGCGAACCAGTAGGCGCCGGCGTCCCGGGTGTGCTCGAGGTAGCGCCGAGTGAAGCGCCGCGGCCACAGCGCCTCGCCTTTCTTGCGGCCGAGCGGGTCCTTCTCACCAGCGAGTGCGGGTAGGCGAATCTCGCGTACCGGGTCGCCGCCCTCCTTGGCCGCCGAGAGCAGCTTGCCCGCCAGGTCGGCCTCGTGCCAGCGCGTCATCAGCACGATGACCACGGCGCCGGGCTCGAGGCGGGTGCGAGCGGTCGACTGCCACCAGTCCCACTGCTTGTCGCGGATGGTCTCCGAGAGCGCCTCCTCGGCGTCCTTCAGCGGGTCGTCGATGATCATCAGCTCGGCGCCCTCGCCGGTGATCGGGCCACCAACGCCGGCGGTGAGCATGCTCCCCGTGTGGCCTGCGAGCCGCCATCGCTGCCGCGCCTTCGATCGCTCATCGACCTGGACACCGAACAGCTCGGGCCCGTAGCGCTCGAGCTTGTTACGGGCCTTCTCTCCCCAGGTCGCCGCGAACTCGGCGCCGTAGGAGCAGAGGATCACTCGGTCATCGGGGAAGCAGCCCAGGTACCAGGCAGGCGTGTGCTCACTCATCACCGTCGACTTGCCGTGCCGCGGCGGCATGGCCACGACGATGATCTCGGCACGATCGTCGATGTCCTTGCCGGTCTCGATCGCGTGCCGGCGGATGCGGCCTCTGGCGATCGCCTCGGTGATCTCGTGGTCGAGCAGCTGCAGGTGGGGCGGGTAGGCGAACCTCTTGCTGGTGGCCAGCCCGAGCCCGCAGGGCGACGCTTGGGCTAGAAGGGCGGCCTCATGGCTGGTAGGTGTGGAGACGGGCGAGCTCGGCATGGAGCGGCTCTATTCCCGACCAGTCCGCAGCTGCGTACTGATTGCCGTGCCCGGGAACGAGCTTGTACGTCTGACCGATCTCCAACCAGAGCATGACCGCGGCCCGCCACACCACGTAGTCCCTGGCCTTCTTCGCCCGCACCGGGTAGCGGTCGAGTAGCTGGACCAAAGCGAGGCACTCAGCCTTGTTCTGCACCTTCCAGACCGCCTGCGGCTTGGAGCTGCCATGACCAGCGTCCGTCTTGATGCGGCCGATGCCTGTCCGCTTGACGATCTCCTCGAGGATCGCTCGATCGTCGTCCCGGAGCTTGACCCGGAACCGGCAGTCGAAGCGACCACGGAACGCGACGATCTGGAAGCTGCCCTCCCCGTCGATGAAGCCAGCCAGCCAGTGTCCGAAGGCGTCGTCCATACCTCCGTACGGTCCCACGCTAGTCGGATGGGGCTAGCTTGAGCGAGCAGCGCCGACTCGTTGGACAAGGTCATGGAGCGCCTTCCTCGTCTCGGGGTCTGCGCGCAGCTCTTCCTCGATGCGCAGCGGCTCGCCGTCGGGCCCCGACACCTCAGCCCGCTGCATCGGCCTGCCCTCGATGCGGTTGGAGAGCTTCTCGGCTGCCTCGATCATCGCGCCGAGGTCCTCGTAGTCAGAGACCGTGGTCTCGCCCTCGAAGTGCGTGAAGAGTTTGGCGCCGCCGCCCGCCATCACCGAGACCTTGAAGCCGCCCTGGCCGTCCTCCTCGAGACTGAGGCCGAGCGCCTCGAAGTGAGCGCGATAGATGTGAATCAGGTTCTCGGCGAAGACCTTGGCGAGCATCTCGGTCGGGCGTGGGTTGCGTGGGCGGCCTCCCAGCTTCCCGGCTTCGCTGGCCTGCTCGGGGCTCCCAAAGCGGGTCGAAGCGGGGTCTAGCGGGTGTGCTGCGCAGCGCGTGGTTCCCTTCAGCGCGTAGGCGCCGCAGCGCTTCCCGGCGACCGTCTGGCCGGTGCACTTCTTCCGCTGCTTCTTCTGGCTCTTCTTCTTCGCCACGCCTCCGACTATCAGCCGAGGTTCTGAAACGCCGTCAGTCGAGCTGCGGCGCTACGCGCTGTAACCGACTGACAGCGGCCCTGATCTCTGCGGGCGACGCCTGTGTGTGCTCGACGATCTCCGCGCGCGTCTTGCCGAGCGCCGTCATCACGCCGACGCGAATCGCCAGCTCGATCTCCGGCTGGACATCGGCGACGAGCGCTGCGCGCAGCTTGCTAACGAACCGGGATGGGCGCCCATTGGCTGGACGGCCGGATGCTGATTTCGAAGCTCTCGGCGGTGGTGTCGGTCGAGCAAGTGAGCGCGTCGAGCGAGACGGGCGCTTGCTGGTACGTCCACCGCCGCTTGCCGTCTTCGCCGGCGATGCGGCGGTGCTCTGGGTGCCGGCTGTGCCAAGCGTCGCCAAGGCGTCGGGGGAGGAATTGCGCAGCGAAGCCGCTGAACCTGCCTGACGTCGCGTAGCCGGCGCGGTGTGGCTCGAACTTCTCGGAGAGCTCGAGGAGGATGCAGATCCCCTCGGCGAGGAGCTCTTCTTTCTCGGCCGTGTCGAACTTGATGTCCGACCGCTCGAGCGAGTTGGCGACGAAGCCTTCGACATCAGTGATGTCGTGAAGAGCGACGTAGGTAGCTAGCACTGCCAGACCCGGACATTGACGGAAACCTCCATCAGCGACGACTATCGGCCAGCCGCCGAAATTCTGAAATCGACATCCATCCCACCGGGGAGGTTAGGGAGGAGAGCCCGGCGGATCGCCGGGGAGCATTCAGACCGCGACGCGCTTGATCGCAGGCAGGAGGGTTGGTCGGCGCCGACGGGCTCGACGCCGATAGCCCAGCGCGGTTTGCACGCTGGACACCCGCCACTCCGCGCCGCCGCGCAACGTCGGGACACCTTCGGCATTCAGCTGATCAGCGATCGCCCTCAGGGACAAGCCGCTGTCGCGCAACTCTTGAATGTGGGCGGCCAGCTCGGGCTGATCGGAGACCGCCGCGGGCCCGATCGGCTTGCCCTCTGCGCGGGCAGCTGCGAGCCCAGCCGAGGTCCTGGCGGCGATCGTGTCGCGCTCCCACTCGGCGACGGACGCGAAGACGTTGGCGACCAGGCGCCCACCCGGCGTGGAGGTGTCGACGTTCAGATCGAGCGCCAGGAAGATCGCCTCGGCCTCGCCGAACCAGTCGAGCAACATCCCGAAGTCGACGACGGATCGAGAGACGCGATCGAGCTTGGCGACGACCAGGGCGTCGGCTTCGCCGGCGGCGATCTTCTTGAGGGCGGCCTGAAGGCCAGGGCGTTCGAGCGTCTTCCCCGACTCCCCCTCGTCGCGCATGATCTCGAGGAGATCCCAGCCCTTGCGATCGGCGGCATCGCGGAGCTGCGACTCCTGCGACTTCAGGCCATAGCCGGACGACGCCTGCTCGTTGGTCGAGACCCGGATGTAGCCGATGACGGTGGTGCCCACGGGGGCGACTATCCGGCCGGCTCGATAACGGAGCTGCTTGCCGGCGCGCTCCTCGGCGGGCTGAGTTTCGGTCGGCATGGGAGGCGACTGTACGGACGGGGTCGGACGCGGTTTCATGCGTACACCTATGCCTGTACGCATGCTGAAATCGCGCGTCTTCGGGTGTACGCAGGCCTCTTACTCAGCCCGCGAGCCGATCGCATCGGGCGCCTGCACGGCCGCCGCGCGGAAGCCCGTGCATGTACACCGCTGGGCCTGGCAAGGGGTCCAGTCGCGCAACACCGGCCGCTCGTGCCCCTCGTCAACGTAGCCGTAGCGATGCCAGCCCTCGGCGTGGCCACATCGGCAGAGCTGCTCGACGCTCACTCCTCCGCCTCCATCTCCCGCGCCAAGTCGTAGGCGACGTCGGCAGCCTCCGCCTCGAGGTCCTCGCGCGTCCAAGCCTCACCGCCGCACTCCTCGCAGAAGTCCTCACCGTCGACCACGGTGATGTCGCCGCCGCACCGCGCACAGGCCGCAGGGTGGAAGTGCGGATGGGACTCCTCGACTCCGGGTGGGAGGTTGAAGCTCATCGCTGCTTCAACCTCCGCTGCCGCTGGGCCCGCCGCAGGCAGAAGAGGCAGACGAGCCGCCCTTCGCCATCTGCCTCGGTGCCCGGGCGCTCACCGCACATCGCGCAGTCGAGCTCGCGGCCGGTGTTCGACTGCAGCTGCTTGGGCGCCTTGGCCTTCTTCGGCGCCGGCTTCTTCTCCGGCATTGGGGCAACCTCGCCGGTGCCCTCGTTGATCTCGGAGACGTGAGCCACCTAGATCGCCTCTCGAGGAAGGAAGCGTGAGAAGATAAGACGGCATCGCTGGCAGAAGCTCACACCCGCACCGGTGGGGACGAGGGCCCCGTTGCACTCGGAGCAGCGGAAGGAAGACATCAGGCTGCCGCCGCCTCCATCTCGTAGAGCTCCTCGAAGGTCGTCGTCCCATCTGAGTACAGCGCTCGGTCAACGACCTCGACGGTGATCGTGTCCTTGACGCGACCACGGCTGTCCTGCCCGTCCTTCCAGCGGTAGACCTGGGAACGGTGGAGACCGGTCGCCTCGGCGACGGCGCCGTAAGACCCGAGCTCTTCCCGACGACGGCGCAGAAACTCGATGAACGGTCCCATCGGAACCTTCTCCCGCGTGGGTTGTTTCGCACGCATCGCCGCCAGGTGCTGGTCACGCACCGCAGCGCGCGCGGGGTCGTGTGAGGCACAGAAGTGGGAGTCCTCCATCGCCGGTCGCTGGCAGGGTTCGCCCTTGCGCGGCGGCTGCTTCTTCAGGGCGGCGCAGAGCGGACGGTCTGGCCGGTGAAGCCGGCGCTTGTAGGTGCCGTACCCAGGCCGCGAACCGTGCTTCGGCGCCAAGCCGTGGATCGTGCAGGTCAGTTGCACCTGCTCGATTCGATCGCGGGCCTCGAGGCCGAGGCGCTTCCAGCCTTTGCTGATTCGAGAGGCGGCGGCGTGATGCGAGCCGTAGCCGACTCGCGCATAAACCTCCTTGGCGAGGGAGTTGATGGATCGACCTTCCTCGATGTGGAGCTTGTAAAGGAGCCGGAGCATCGGATCGGTGAGCTTCGACCTCGCTCGCAGATCCGGGCGCTTCCAGCCACCCCGCTTTTTCTTCTCGCGGGTCGGGCCGTCACACCACAGGCACCGGCCGCGGTTGTCGATCGCCGACTCCTCCTTGCAGGCCGGGCAGTAGGCGTGGGTTGGGCGCTCAGTCACCGTCATACGGCCCCCGCGCCCTGGCCTCGGCAGGCATGTCGAAGAGCGTCTGCCACCGGTGCTTGCGGCGCTGGTTTCCGACCCGCGGTTCGTAGACGAGACGCAATCTCTTTTCCGCGCCCCCCCCCCGGTGTCGATTACCTCGAGCTCGTAGCCGGCGCGCGTCAGCTCAGCCGCGGCGGCGCTCGGAACGGTGACACCCTGCTTGACCAGTGTCGAGTACGGGCAGCCCTCGGCCTTGAAGTCCTTGAGCAGCTTGACCAGGTCGGCGCGGGTCTCGATCACGACCGCCTCGCTTTCAGCCGGTCATCGCACCAATCGCGCAGCGCCTCAACGACGTCGTCGCCAAGCGTCATCGCCGCAGAGTCGAGTGGGTGCCCCGAGGGCGGTGCCAAGACCACGCAGCCATCAGGTTGGAACTTCGCGGCCATGTTCCCGTTCAGCCAGTACAGGAGCACATCGCCGTTCTCTCGCTTCTCCACCCGATCGCTCATCACGCACACACCGGCCAAGGAGCCGAGCCTCGCATCCGATAGAGCCGTGCAGCTCGACGATCCTGCTCGCGCTCCGGCGCAGCAGCAGGGTCGCCGACGCCGCCGACCTCAGCCCAGGCGTTGCGGTCGAACTGGTACTTGCCGCGGTAGGTCCCGCCGCCGCCGACGGCCCGCGGGTTGCCCCCGGACTCGCAGCTGGCGATCGCCTCGAGGGTCCCCGGCCCGGGCGGGCGGATACCGAGCTGGTAGTGGCGCTCGTCGACGAGCTCCTGGCGCTCAACCTCGAGCACGTCCTGAATGCGATCTGCATTCAGGACGCATTCGATCTCGCGACGAATCGACGGGCCCGGCTGCTCCGGGCGTTCGCGCCACCGGCGCAGACGGTAGAGGCGCTCGGCTAGGCCCTGGACGTGGTCGACATGCGCTGCGACGGGCCGGCCGTCACAGGTGGGCGGCGCCGGATCCGGGGTTTCACCGGCGCCGGTGGCCACCCGAACCGCCAGAAACGCGGCCACGGCTACTGCGGCGACGAGCGTCCTAGGGGAACGTCGGGGGGAACGAAAACCGTCAGGAGAGACCTTTCGTGACCTCTCCTGACCCGCTCCGGCGGAAGCCGCTACGGACCGTGGGCGGGGAGATTCCCCTGGACCCACGACGCAAACGGCTTGGTCAAGCGGAGGGGGTGGGATTCGAACCCACGAAGGACCGAAGGCCCTTACCGGTTTTCGAGACCGGCCCGTTCAACCGCTCCGGCACCCCTCCGGGGTCAGCGAGATTAGCGACAGGCCCTAGACCTCGATCTCCTCGCCCTCGCGCGCCAGCGCGACCTCGCCCTGGCCGTCGATGTCGGCCCAGCGCTCGCCGGCCTCGGCGCCGAGCGCCTCGAGCCGCCCGTCGTCGTGCTCGGGGTCGTGGTGGAAGAGCAGGGTGCGCTGCGCCTCCGAGCGGCGGGCGAAGGCAAGCGCGTCGGGGAAGCCCGAGTGCCCCCAGCCGCGGCGGGCGCTGTATTCGACTTCGTCGTACTGGCCGTCGTGGATCAGCAGCGAGGCGTCTCGCGCGAGCACGTGGCCCGAGATCCAGCCGGCGGGCGAGGTCTCGAGGTTCTGGCCGAGGGCCGGCTCGTGATCGGGGATGTAGCAGAGGCTCGAGCCGTTCTCTGAGAGCCGGTAGCCCAGGGTCGGGCCGCGGTGGGAGACGAGGGCCGCGGAGATCTCGAGCCCGTCGATGCTCCACGACTCGGCCGGCGCGTCGGCGAAGGTCACCTTCGCCGGCAGGTCGCGGATCTCGATCGGCGAGAGCGGGTTCGAGATGTAGCGGGCGAGGCGGGTGCGCAGCGCCTCGCCGGACGCCGGCGGGCCCCAGACGGTGAGCTCGGCCTCGGGGTCGAAGAACGGCGCGAAGAACATCAGCCCCTGGATGTGGTCGAGATGCAGGTGGGTGAGCAGCACGTGGAGCCGCTTGCTCTTGCCGGCGAGGGCGCGGCCGAGGGCGCGGATCCCGGTGCCGGCGTCGAGGATCACGTCGTCACCTGAATCGGTCATCACCTGGACGCAGGAGGTGTTGCCGCCGAAACCCGCCGTCTCGGGTCCGGGGACGGGAACCGAGCCGCGCACGCCCCAGAGGCGGACGCGCATCAGCCGGCGTCCTCCGGCACCCAGAGAACGATCAGGGCGCCGTGGAAGCCGGCGGGGCCGACCAGCGGCAGCGCCCCGGTTTCGATTTCGATCAGGCCCGCGTCGGTGCGGGCCTTGAAGCGGCCATAGGCGGGATGCCCCTCGCGCAGCGCGATCGTCAGCGGCAGCGCCTCGGAGCCGACCGGCTCGCCCTGGTGGTCGAAGGGCCCGAAACGCGCGTTCCACTCCTCGCGCGTGAGCGTGCCGACCTCCTCGAATGTGGTGCCGAAGATCCCGGCCGTGGCCTCGTTGAAGAAGACGAGCTGCCCCTCGGGGTCGACGAGGAAGGCCGGCAGGGTCAGCGTCGAAATCAGGTTGCGGGCGAGGATCAGCTCGAGCGGCTGCTCGGTGATCGGCGAGCCGTCGTCGGTCATCTAGGCCGCGGGAGGACGTTCGTCATCATCGGTCCAATTATCCCCGTAGCCTCCCCTGCACACCCCGGAGAGGTGTCCGAGTGGCTTAAGGAGCTCGCTTGGAAAGCGAGTGGGCGGGTTAAACCGCCTCGTGGGTTCGAATCCCACCCTCTCCGCTGGCGACGTCAGCCCGTTCTCTTTGCAGCAGCGGCTTGCCGCCGCGAAGCAATGATGAACGGGCGCCACGGAGCGATCTGATGGCGAAGCCGAGACGCGACTAACGTTTGCGGTGATGGCGACGGCTGCCCACACGAGGGTTCTCGGCAACTACGTCTCAGGCGAGTGGAAACCCGCCTCGGGCGACGACCGGCTCGAGGTCACAAACCCGGCCAGCGGCGAGACGCTGGCCCTGGTGCCGCTCTCTACCGCCGCCGACCTCGACGCCGCGGTCGCCGCTGCCCGCGAGGCGCTGCCCGCCTGGCGTGACGTCAACGTGATCCAGCGCGCCCGGCTGCTGTTCTCGCTGCGCGAGAAGCTCAACCGCCGGCGCGAGGACCTGGCGCGCGCGGTGACCAGTGAGATGGGCAAGACGATCGGCGATGCCCGCGCCGAGGTGGGGCGGATGATCGAGATGGTCGAGGCCGCCTGCGCCGTGCCGACGACGATGCAGGGGCGCGCGATCGAGGATGTCTCCCGAGGGATCGACGCCGAGACCGTGCGCCAGCCGGTCGGCGTCTGCGCGGCGATCGCGCCCTTCAACTTCCCGGCGATGGTGCCGTTCTGGTTCCTGCCTTTTGCGATCGCCTGCGGCAACACCTTCGTGCTCAAACCGTCCGAGCAGGTGCCGATGACCCAGCAGATCGCCTTCGAGTCGCTCGACGAGCTGGGGCTGCCGCCGGGGGTCGTCAACCTCGTCAATGGCGGCCGCGAGGTGGTCGAGGCGATCCTCGGCCACGAGGGAATCGACGCCGTCTCGTTCGTGGGCTCGGCCCCGGTGGCTCGGATCGTCTACGAGAAGGCGGCGGCTACGGGAAAGCGCGTGCAGGCGCTGGGCGGGGCCAAGAACCACATGGTTGCGCTGCCCGACGCGGTCGTCGCCGAAACGGTCAAGGCGATCACCGGCTCGGCCTTCGGGGCCGCGGGCCAGCGCTGCATGGCCGGCTCGGTGCTGGTCACGACAGGCGAGGCAGGCGAGCGGCTGCTGCCGTCACTGGTCGAGGCGGCGAAAGGGCTGCGGGTCGGCGACGGCCTCGACGAGGCGACCGACGTCGGCCCGGTCATCTCGGCCGTCGCCCAGGAGCGGATCACCGGGGCGATCGAGCGCGCGGTCGCCGACGGCGCCGAGCTGCTCGCCGGCGGCGGCGCCCGCGCCGAGGGCGGCGGCTTCTACGTCGAGCCGACGATCCTCGGCGGCGTCGCGCCCGGAAGCGAGGCCGCGACCGAGGAGATATTCGGGCCGGTGCTGTCGGTGATCGAGGTCGACGACCTCTCGGCTGCGATCGAGCTCGTCAACTCGAGCCGCTTCGGCAACGGCGTCTCGATCTTCACCGAGTCCGGCGCCGCCGTCCGCCGCTTCCGCCACGACATCGAGCCCGGCATGGTCGGCGTCAACGTCGGCGTCGCCGCGCCGGTCGCCTTCTTTCCCTTCAGCGGCTGGAAGGACTCCTTTCTCGGCGACCTCCACGCCCACGGCACCGACGCGGTCGACTTCTTCACCCGCAAGAAGACCGTGACCAGCCGCTGGTTCTCGGCCGGAGAGAGCGGCTCCTACTTCGTCGAAGACTGACCCGTGCGAATCCTGTTCGTCTGCCTCGGCAACATCTGCCGCTCGCCGACCGCCGAGGCCGTGCTGCGGGGCCTCGTCGCCGAGGCGGGCCTCGACGGCAAGGTCGAGGTCGAAAGCGCCGGCACCGGCGACTGGCACATCGGCGAGCCGCCCGACCGCCGCTCGGTCTCGGCGGCGGCCGAGCGCGGCGTCGAGCTCGGCGGCAGCGCCCGCCAGGTGACGCCGGGGGACTTCGATCACTTTGACCTGCTGATCGCGATGGACCGCTTCAACCGCGACGACCTGCTGGCGATGGCCCCCGACGACACGGCGCGGTCGCGGGTGCGGATGCTGCGCGAGTTCGGCGATGGCGGCAAGCTCGACGTGCCCGATCCCTACGACGGCGGCGCCGAGGGCTTCGCCGAGGTGGTCGAGATCGTCGAGCGCTCGTGCGCGGCGATGCTCGCGGAGCTGCAGGCCGGGCGCCTGGCGTGAGCGAGCAGCTGCTCGAGGCGGTCGCCGCCGGCCTCGGCGAGCGGCCTGCGGACTGGCGCCCCGTCGCCGGCGGCTCGATCAACGAAGCCTGGCGGCTCGACCTCGAATCGGGGCGGCGGGTCTTCGTCAAGGCCCGGGCCGGCGCCCCCGCGGCCGAATTCGCCGCCGAGGCCGCCGGCCTCGCGTGGCTCTCCGAGGCGGTCACGATCGCGGTTCCCGAGGTCCTCGCCTTCGGCCGCGGCGATGAGCCGTGGCTCGCGATCGAGTGGATCGCGCCCGGTGCGCTCACGGCCGAAGGCGAGGAGCGACTCGGCCGCGACCTGGCGGCGCTTCACCGCTCCGGCGCCGAGGCCCAAGGGGTGCTGCCGCCCGGCTCGCCCGACGGCCTGCTGCGTATCGGCTCGGTCGAGCTGCCGTCGCACCCTGGCTCCTCCTGGCCTGAGATCTACTCCGAGCAGCGCCTGCGCCCGCTGCTGGCCATGGCCCGCGACAACGGCGCGATCGGCGACGGCGACGCCGCCGCGATCGAGAAGGTCTGCGAGCGGATCTCCGACCTCGCCGGTCCCGGCGAGACGCCGTCGCGGCTCCACGGCGACCTCTGGAGCGGCAACGTGCTCGCCGGCGCCGACGGCACCCCGTGGCTGATCGATCCCGCCGCCCACGGTGGCCACCGCGAGATCGACCTGGCGATGCTGCGCCTCTTTGGCGGACCCTCCGAGCGCGCGTTGGCCGCCTACGAGGAGGCCTATCCGCCGGCGGACGGTCACGAGGAGCGGGTCGCGCTCTGGCAGGTCCTCCCCCTCCTCGTCCACGCCGTGCTCTTCGGAGGCTCCTACGGCTCGGCGGCCGGCCGCGCCGCGCGGACGTACGCGTGACCGTCATAAGGTCGCTCCGTAGCGCCCGCCCGTCATAAAGTCGCGGCGGCAAGCCGCCGCGACGAAGGAGGGCGGGCTGACGTCGCTAGTGGGCCCGTCCCGAAACGTCGCACCCGAAACGGCGGCCCCAGATCACCGCCGGATCTGCGTCCTCGGTCGCCGAAATGGCGCTGCCATTCCGGCTCCCTGCGTCCTTGCCCGGCGGCGCCTGGGTCTCGCCGTTTCATGCACGACGTTCCTGGACGACCCACTAGCGGCGCTCGGCGAAGAACGAAGCGAGCAGCTCGCCGGCGTCGGCCGCGAGCAGGCCCGACTCCACGGCCGGGCGGTGGTTGACGACGGCCGAGCCGTAGACGTCGATCACGCCGCCCGCGGCGCCGGTCTTGGGGTCGGGGGCGGCGAAGACGAGGCGCTCGACCCGCGCCAGCGAGATCGCCCCGGCGCACATCGCGCACGGCTCGAGCGTCACGTAGATCGCGGACTCGGGCAGGCGCCAGCCGCCGAGCTTCCCGGCCGCCGCGCGCAGGGCGAGGATCTCGGCGTGGGCGGTCGGATCGCCGCGCAGCTCGCGCTCGTTGCCGGCCGCGGCGAGGACTTCCCCCGCACGGGCGACGACGGCGCCGATCGGCACGTCGCCGTGCGCGGCCGCCGAGCGCGCCCGTTTGAGCGCGAGGCCCATCATCTGCTCGTCCTCTGGGGTGAATTCGGCGATGGCGCAAGTATCACGACCTGCTTGCCAGGCTCGCCGTAACAGGGCGTGAATGCGAGGCGCGCCCGGGGGTAGGGGCCGATTCGCGAGATGAACCAGCTCGCCGGCGCCGGCCCCCGTCGCTGAGGGCGACGGTGACCACGCCCCGATGGGCCAGATCCTGCTCACCGGCGACCCCGCCGACACCGTCGAAGTGATCATCGGCGGCTGCGAAGCGGTGCGAAAGAGCTGGGAACGTCTGAAACTTCCGCGTGGGGGCCGTGTTTACACGGCGGTACCGATGGGACGCTCAAGCTCGATCTTCTCCGCCTTCCTCGCGGCGCTTCTTGCGACCGCGGTTTTTGCCGTGCCGGCGGCGAGCGCCGAGGAGCCGCCCGTCGCCGCCGGCGAGCCCGGAGCCGACTTCGTCCCCGGGCAGCTGATCGTGCGGGTCAAGGACGGCGGCGAGCGCGTGCTTGAGCTGCCCGAGGGCGTCTCGGTGGCGGCGGCCGCGACTGCACTGGAGCGCAACCCGCGCATCGACTACGCGGTCCCCAACTACATCGCCCACGCCGCATCGGCGACGAACTTCATCCCCAACGACCCGGGAATCGGAACGACCAGCGCCGGCTGGCAGGCATCGCAGTGGAACTTCCTGCCCTGCGGCAGCCTCTGCGCGCCGGGCACCGTCGCCAGGCCCTTCGAATCGCGCGGTGGGATCGACGCGACCGGCGCCTGGGCAACGCTGCGCGCTCGCGGCCGCGCCGGGGCCTCCGGGGTCAAGATCGCCGTGCTCGACACGGGCATCGCCTTCCTGAAGCAGCGGCCCAAGTACGCCAAGAGCCCCGACTTCAACCGCCGCCAGTTCGGCGCCGGCTACGACTTCGTCGACGGCGACCCGCTCGCAGCCGACGAGGACGGCCACGGGACCCACATCGCCGGCACGATCGCCGAGCAGACGGGAAACGGCAAGAGCCTCACCGGGCTCGCCTACGGGGCGAAGGTGCTGCCGGTCCGCGTCCTCAACGAGCAGGGTGAGGGCAAGGCGCGCGACATCGGCAAGGGAATCGTCTGGGCCGTCAAGCACGGCGCCCGCGTCGTCAACATGAGCTTCGAGTTCGGCGGCGCCGTCGGGAGGTGCAGGCAGGTCGCCCCGGTCTGCCGCGGGGTGCGCTACGCGAACCGCCACGGCGCCACGGTCGTCGCCGCGGCCGGCAACGACGCGAGCTCGCTGGTCGCCTTCCCCGCCCGGATCCCGGGCGTGATCGGCGTCGGCGCCTCGACCGAGGGCGGCTGCGTCGCCAACTACTCCGACATCGGCGCCGGCGTCGACCTCGTCGCGCCCGGCGGCCGGGGCGAGGGAGGCACCCCCTGCCGCACCGCCGACCGGCCGATCTTCCAGCTGACGATCATCGGCAACTCGGGCCTGACCGCCTTCGGCGTGCCCACCTACTACGCCGGCACCTCGATGGCCGCCGCCCACGTCGCCGCCGCCGCGGCGATGGTGATCTCGAGCGGCGTACTCGGCGTCCACCCCGCGCCCTCGCGCATCCAGTGCCAGCTCGCGGCCACCGCCCGCCACAACCAGCTCGGCGAGCCGTACGACCCGTTCCGCTTCGGCGGCGGCCTGATCGACGTCGCCGCGGCTGTCCGCCAACCCGCTTGCTGAGCGACGCGTATCCCCGCAGGGCGAAGCCCGAGGAGATGCGCGGTCAGGTCAGGTCGTCTGGATGATCATCACCGAACAGGGAGCGTGATGGGAAACCTTGTTCGGGACACTGCCGAGCAGGAAGCGCTTGGCGCCGGTCATGCCCTTGTTGCCGACGATGATCAGGTCGGCCTTGACGTCCTCCGCGACGTCGAGGATCGCGTCGGCGGGCTCGCCCTCGCGCGGGTGCGTCTGAACATCGACCTTGAGCTTCTTGGCGATCCCGGCGGCGTTGTCGAGGGTGACGTTGACCGCCTCATGCGGATTGACCGCGTTGGAGACATCACCGGGGATGTCGCGCGCCTCCTCGCGGAGCTGTGCCTGCGGAACGGGCTCAAAGGCGCTCACGATGTTGAGCTCGGACTTCGAGATCTTGGCCAGCTCGGACGCCTGGCGCACGGCTTCGCTCGCCGTCTCTGATCCATCGGTGCCCACAACGATGCGGTCGAACATCGAGCCTCCTCGTACCTTGGGTGACGTGCGCGCTGATACTACCTTTCGCCTGGAGACCACGCCCCTCAGATGAGCTTGACGACGGCGATCAGCATCGAGGCGACGAAGCAGGCGAGGATGATCGCCATCGAGACTCTCCAGCTGGTCGGCATGCTTCGATCCTAGCCTCCGGGGTATAGGTTCTCCGGGTGGCCGAGGCGGAGGAGATCTCGAAGGGCATCTGGCGTCTGGCCGGCGATATCAGGGGCGGGATGAACGTCTACTTCCTCGCCGACGACGGCGGCGTGACGATGTTCGACGCCGGAACAAAGCCGATGACCAAGGACGTCGCCGCGGCCGGCGGCAAACTCGGCGGGATCAAGCGAATCGTCCTCGGCCACGCCCACACAGACCACCGCGGCTCGGCGCCGGGCATCGACGCCCCCGTCTTCTGCCACGAGAACGAGGCCCCGGACGCCGAGCGCGAGGAGTGGCCGCCGTACTGGGACATCTCCAAGATCGAGGTCTCGTTCGTGCGATGGATCTACCCGACGCTTCACCGACGCTGGGACGCCGGCGCCGTCGAGGTCGCCGGCACGGTCAAGGAGGGCGACACGATCGCCGGCTTCGAAGTCCTCGACTTTCCCGGCCACGCCCCCGGACTGATCGGCCTCTGGCGTGAGGCCGACGGCATGGCGATCGTCTCCGACGCGGTCTACTTCATCGACCCCGCGCGGCTCAAGGCGCGCGACCCGATCGAGGAGGCAAACCTCGACGGGCACGAGCCGACCGTCCCCCACCCCGCCTACAACCAGGACACAGGGGTGGCCCGCGCTTCGTTGCGCAAGCTCGCGAACCTGAAGCCGAAGACCGTCTGGGCCGGCCACGAGTCGCGCCTCACCGGCGACCCCGAGGCCATGGAGCAGGCGCTCCTGCGCGGCTCCGAGGTCGAGTTCCCCGAGCGCACGGGCGACACCTCCATCTAGATGAGTAGTTCCACGACCCCGCACGCCTTGGGGCGCGCTGCCGTGGAGCTAATCATCTAGCCGTGCCATCGGAGATCTGGCGCGAGAGGTGCGCGGCGAACGGTGTGCATGTCCCCGAAAACAGCCCGCTTTCAGAAGATCACGCCGGTGCCCTCGATCGCCGCCTTGCCGAGCGCGATCTCGAGGACGATGCCCGTCGCGCCGGCCACGATCCCGGCGGCGACGACGAGAAAGTCCTCGAGTAGGAAGCCGAGCGAGACGAGAACGACTCCCAGCGCCGGCAGCGTGTCGAGCCCGGTGAACGGCACGGCCAGGAACGCGCCGGCCGCGCCGGCGATCACGAGCAGCGCGAACACCGCGTCGCTGAGACGGTGGCCGAAGAGGAACGGCAGCCGCGGCTTCGAGAAGCGCTCGAGCCGCGCGATCAAGCCGATCAGCCTCTCGATCGACCGGCGCGGCCCCGCCGGCCCGGCGACCGCCAGCGCACGCCAGCGCTGTGGCAGCCAGATCGTCCTTCGGCCGGCGAGGAGCTGCGCCGCCCCCAGGACGACGACGATCTCGAACGCGTGGGTGGCGCCTCCGGTCGGGAGCGGAAGCGCCGGGACGGCCATGAGGACTACGAAGAGCAGGGCGAACGCCTTCTCCTGGAAGAGGTCGACGAGACCGCCCACGGTCTTCTCGCCATCCGCGTCGAGCCAAACCCGGAGCTCGCCGCTGACCGTATCGGGTGCCGGGCGCTCGATCAGCCGCGCGCCAGGCGCTCGGCGATCAGGTAGCTCAGCCTCGCCGCGTCGGCGACCGTGTCGTAGTCGACGTTCTCGGGGACATCGCTCGGCCAGTGGTAGTTGGAGACCGATTTCCAGGCGTTGACCGAGCAGAAGCTCGCGACCGGGTAGCCGGCGCGATGCGGGATCACGCTGTCGGTCGAGAGCCGGGCGCGGAGCTTTCGCCGCAGCGGGATCTCTCCCTCTTGGGCGACGTCGGCGACGAGGTCCTTGAAGGCCGGATCGAAGTCCTCCATCACGATCGGGCCCTCGCCCTCGAGGATCGCCAGATGCGGCGAGCCGACCGAGTCGTGGTTGAGGAACCAGGTCGTCTCCGGGGGCAGGCTGCCGAAATGGCGCTCGGCAAACCCGTGAATTCCGCCCTGGAGCACCTCCTCGGAGCCGCAGGAGACGAGCAGCACGCGCAGCCCCTCCACCGGCTTCTCCTTCAGCGCAGCCGCGAGCGCCACAAGAACCGCGACGCCGGAGAGGTTGTCGTTGGCGCCGGGAACGGTCTTGCTGCGGGCGATGTCGCCGAAAGAGATCGCCGACCCCGCCGAAAGCGCCGCGCCCGTGATGCCGAGCTTGCGGCTGCCGAGCAGCCCACCGAGCGCCGAAGTCAGCGGCCCGCTCATCACCAGCCACCAGAGCGGCGCGCTCGTGTCGGTGCGCTCGATCAGCTCCGGCTTCCATTCGTAGAGCCTCTTCTGTGGACCCTGGCTGAAGATGAACCCGGTCTGGGCCGCGTCGTGGTGGGCGAGCAAGACCATCGTCCGGGTGGCGTCGCGGTCGCCGGCTTCGGCGACCACGTTCCAGGTGGGCTTCTTGTTCATCGTCAGGCGGCGGAAGACGCGCCCGACGTTGGCGGCGTCGTCGGCGATCGCGGCCGCGGCGGCGACTCCGAGCAGCGCAGCGATGCCGCGCCTGCCCTTGGCGGCCGCGGCTCCGGCGGCGACGCCGAGCGCCGACAGCGCCGTCATCGGGCGGGCGAAGCTCGAGTAGGCGCGTTCCTCCTCGACCCGTGCGTCGGCGCCGAGGCTCGCAGAGCTTGGCGGCGAGCCACTCGGCCGCCTCGCGCTCACCCGGCGAGCACGCCGGGCGCTCGATCGCCGCCAGCGCCTCGATCGTCTCCCGCAGGAGCGGCTCGGCCGCGGCCGAGGGCTCCATCGCGCTACCGCTTGCGGCCCCTGTCACCCGGTGGAAGCTACCGGGTCCCCGGAGCCCACGGCCTTGGCGGCCTGGCGCTCGGGGGTGATGCGGATCACGTTCCAGACGAGCCCGACCTTCTCCATCCCGGCTATCACCAGCGAAGAGATGTCGACCTCCCAGGGCTTGAGCCCGTGGACGGCGGAGCGGGGAAAGGCGTGGTGGTTGTGGTGCCACGACTCGCCCAGCGAGGGGATCGCCAGCCAGAAGACGTTGGTCGACTCGTCGTCGACCTCGAAGCGGCGCGAACCCGCGAAGTGGCAGATCGAGTTGATCGACCAGGTGACGTGGTGGAGCAGGAAGACGCGGACGAGGCCGCCCCAGAGCAGCGCCGTGAGCGCGGCGGTCCAGGTGCCGCCGATCGCGTAGCCGATCGCAGCGGGAAGCGCCAGGCCGGCGAGGACGATCAGCGGGAAGAGGCGGTTGATCAGCTTCATCCCCCGGTCGTCCATCAGGTCGCCGGCGTACTTGTTCCAGTCGGCGCGGCCGTGCTCGTTGAAGAGCCAGCCGGTGTGGGCGTGCCAGAGGCCCTGGAGCACGCCGCGCAGTCCGCCGTCGTGGCCGACGTGGGGACTGTGCGGATCGCCGTCGGTGTCGGTATGGGCGTGGTGCTTGCGGTGGTCGGCGACCCAGGCGATGACCGGGCCCTGGACGGAGGCCGTGCCGAGGATCGCGAACAGGTACTGCATCGGCTTGCTGGTGGCGAAGGCCCTGTGGGTCAGCATCCGGTGGAAGCCGATCGTCACCCCGAACCCGATCGGGATGTAGAGGCCGAGCAGGATCAGCAGGTCGCGGGCCGAGACCGCCTGGTTCCAGAGCAGCGCGATCGCGGCGACGATCGCGGCGAAGGGGATGACCACGGCCAGGGAGTTGAAGATCTTGTCGGACCGGCTCATCTCTCTTACAGCGGTTTCGTTCATGCGAGGCAGGCTAGACGCGTGACCTGTACAACTCTTGCGACCAGACACACGTTTACGACCGTTTTTCTTGTAACCAAGCGATAAACCCCATAAGGGGGTCAGACCCTTAACAGTTGTCACCAAGTGATAAACCCCGTAAGGGGGGGGTCAGACCCTTAACAGTTGTCATGAATCACAAAACTCCCGCCTCCACTCCCCCGAACGAGCCGTGGCGCGACCTCCCGGCCGAGGTCGCCGACGTGATCGAGCCGGTGCTGCCTGAGGTCACCGCCGACATCTTCGAGGCGATCGCCCGCGAGGTCCCCGAGTACCAGCGTCCGCTCGAGGGCAGCTTCGGCCGCGGTATCCGCATCGGCGTCACCGAGGCGCTGCGCCAGTTCGTGGCGCTGATCCGCGACCCCGACGGTGGGCGCGGACAGGGGCGCGACGTCTACGTCGGACTGGGGCGCGGCGAAGTGAGCCAGGGCCGCAGCCTCGACTCGCTGCTCTCGGCGTACCGGGTCGGCGCCCGGGTGTCGTGGCGGCGGCTCGGCGACGCCGGGCTCGAGGCCGGCCTCGAGCCCGAGGTGCTCAACCTGCTCGCCGAGTCGATCTTTGCCTACATCGACGGGATCTCGGTCGAGTCGCTCGAGGGCTACGCGGAGGCGAGCCGCGCCGTCGAGGGCGAGCGCGAGCGGCTGCGGACGCGCCTGCTCGGGCTGCTCGCCCGGGATCCGCCCGCCGCCTCCGAGGACATCAAGGCGGCGGCGCGCGACGCGGCGTGGCGGCTGCCCAAGGTCGCGGCGATGCTCGCCTGCCCGCCCGAGGATCTGGGGCGGCTGCTGCCCGGCCTCCCGGCCGGGTCGATCGCCTCGACCCTGGGCGAGCTCGGCTGCGTGGTGGTCCCCGACCCCGAGGGACCGGGCCACAGCCGCGAGCTGAAGCGCGCCGCGCGCAAGGTCACTGTCGCGCTCGGGCCGTCGGTCGAGCCGGGCCAGCTCGGGCGCTCGTGGTCGGCGGCGGCGAAGCTCGCCGAGGCGATCGCCCGCGGCGATGTCTCCGACTCCGGCGTCGTGCGCGCCGAGGACCATCTGATGGAGCTCGCCCTCTCCGACGGCGGCGAGCCCCTGCGCGCGATCGCCGAGCGCCGCCTGGCGCCGCTGGCCGAGCTGACGCCCCGCGCGCAGAAGCGCATGGTCGAGACCCTGCTCGCGTACCTGCGCCTGCAGGGCGCGGTGCCGGCGATCGCCGAGGAGCTCCACGTCCATCCGCAGACCGTGCGCTACCGGCTCGGCCGCCTGCGCGAGCTGCTCGGCGATCAGATCGATGACGCCGACGCGCGCTTCGAGCTCGAGGCGGTGCTGCGCGCCGGGCTCAGTAACCACACTGCGCGGAAGGGCGCCGGTCAGCCGGGCGTGATGAAGTCGACGTAGCGGCCACAGGCCTCGTGCGAAGGAACGGTTTCGTGCGCGCCAGTCGGCGTTGCAGTGATCTGCAGCGGGAACGCGAGGGACTCGGCGCCGATCAGCCTGCCGAAGAGCGTCGGCTCGTCAACGGAGAGCGTGAAGCGAACCGGTCCGCGCTCGCCGACCTCGATCTCGCCCGCCGGCCAGAAGGACGCGGGGCCGCGGAAGTCGAGGTTGGCCGGCAGCTCGGCGTCGAGGCCGGGCGCGGTCAGGTGCGCGTCTTGGGTCGCGACATACTGGAGCGAGATCGCCCAGCGCCCAGGCGACAGCTCCAGCTCCTGGCTGGCCGAGCCGGAATCGGTGATCCGTGAGGACGGCGCCCACCCCGCTTCGTCGCCGAGGACCGGCGGCGAGGAAAACATCGACGCTGTCTCGCGCGGCGGTAACAAGGTCGGACCGGTGCAGTCCATGACCGCGCCCGGTCCGTCCGGCTCGGGCTGCGTTTCACGAGGCGGGGTCGGCCCGGTCCGCTGCCACAGCAGATAGTCGGGCGTGCGCCCGGCGACCCGCCAGTTCGCGGGCGCCTCGCTCTGGTACGCGGCGGTCGTCGTGATCGCCCACGGATAGAGGTCGAGCTGCTCAGGCGTCAGCGCGTCCCAGTCGAGCTTGACGTGGTCGTCGCTCGACGGGAAGCGGCTGGGCAGCCCCTTCTGGTTGTAGTGGTTCAGCACCGGCGTCCCGAGCCGGGCGTGGAACAGCTCCCACGCCGCGAACTGGTCGCGGCCGAGGTAGAGGGCCGGGCCCTTGCCGATGGTCGAGCGGAAGCTCATCAGCTCCTCGGCATGAGTCGAGGGACCGACCGCCGCCGAGCGCAGAGGCAGGAAGCTCGAGACTGCTGCGGCGATTGCGAAGGCCACGAGCAGCGGGATCCGCAACCTGCGCAGCAGCTCCGGCACCTCGACCTTGACGTCGAGCAGGCCGCGCAGGGCGACCGGCATCGCGACCGCGGCGAGGATCACCAGCGCCTTGGCGCTTGTGTACGGAGTGCCGCCGATTCTCGCCCCGACGTAGATCCCGGCCGCAGCGATCAGCGCCGCGCCAAGCCACGACTGGCGCCGGTTCCAAAGCGCGAACACGCCCCACGCCAACGCCGCCGCCGCCAGGAGTCCGCCGAGATAGAGGGCCGGCTCGGGCACCGAAGCATCCGACGCCCCGAGCCGGAAGTCGCTCGCGGGCCAGACGCTCAACCCCTCGAGCGGATTGAGGGCGTGCCGGAGATTGCCGAGACCGACCTTCGGTCCGGAGCCCTCGGGGTCGAAGGCTCCGAAGCTGACGAAGTCGCGCAGCCGCCCGAGCTCGGGAATCGCAGCCAGCACGACGACGGCCGCGGCGATCCCTCCGTTGCGCAGTGCGTCGCCAAGCCGCTCGCGCCAGGCGAGCAGCGCCCAGACGACGCCGGTGCCGAGCAGCCAGACGAGACCCGGGAACGAATAGGCATAGAGGGTCCCAGCCCCGATCAGCCCCAGCGGGATCGCCACGCTCAACGGCGAGGAGTCTTCCTCCAGCTCGCGCAGCCCGAGCGCCGTGCCGAGCACGAACAGCGCCAGCATCGGCTCCTTGAATGCGCCCTGGGCGAGCCAGGCCGCGACCAGGTAGGGCAGCGCCGCGAGCACGGCGGCCGGGACCCGGTAAAGCGGTCGCACCACATCGAGCGCCGCGTAGGCCGTGATCGCCGCGAGGGCCGCCAGCGCGAGGGTGAGTCCGGCGAAGACCTCTACGTAGGAGGCGCCGGTCGGCTTGGCGACCGCGGCGACCAGGGCGTGCGGGCCGAGCGGGTAGCCGTCGGAGATCAGGTCGGGCGTGCGTCCGGCGTGGGTCGCTACCCAGTCGGTGAACAGCAGGTGAGAGGCCATGTCATCGTTGATCAGGCCCTGCCCGAGCGGGCCGACGCGGCCGTTGACGAGGAACGGGATCGAGACCACGAAGCCGGCGAGCAGCGCGGCGAGGACCGCCGGGGGGACGAAGCGGCCGAGCCTCCCTTCCCGCCCCCGCCAGATCAGCACCCCGGCACCAGCGGCGACCAGCACAGCGAGCGCGATCCACGCGGTCGTGACCCGCCCCGGCAGCTTGATCGCGAGGTTGGCGGCGATCACCAGCAGCGCCAGGCCGAGCGCCGGCGCCAGCGGCGAAGCCTTGTCGCGGCCGCAGAGCGCCATCGCCGCCTGCCCGGAGGCGAGCGCGGCGGCAGCGATCAGCGCCCCGGTCAGATACGCGGCCAGCATTCGGCGGGAAGGCTAGTTGCCCCGGGGCTGGGGCTACTCGAGCACGTCGCGCTGCTGGAGCACGTAGAGCAGGATCAGCGCCGGCACGGCCGTGATCGCCGCGACGCCGAAGACGACCAGGATCTCGGTCTGGGTCGCGGTCGCGCCGATCGCCTGGTCGATCCTGAGGTGGGTCGGGAGCAGGTAGGGGAACTGGGCGACGAACCAGCCCCAGATCACGGCGACGAAGGCGCCGACCGCGGCCGGGCGAAGCAGCCAGGGCCGCGTCCCCATCACGAGGAGATAGATGGCGACCAGCCCGCAGACCGCGGAGAGGATCACCAGCGGCAGCCCCTCGTCGGTGAGCCGGTCGAAGACGTAGCGCGCGTCGGCGTGCAGCGCGAAGACCCCGGCGACGGCGAAGGCGCCGGCGAGGACCGAGCTGAACAGCGCGCGCCGGACGAAGTATTCGCGCAGCTCCTGGTCGTGGCGGCCGTCGTGGGAGAGGAAGACGGCGGCGATGTAGGCGGCGGAGGCGACGAACATGCAGCCGATCACGATCGGCAGCACGCCGGTCCAGCTCGACCACGGGTCGCCGTTGCCGTCGGCCGGCACCTCGCCGGAGGCGACCGCGCCGACCACGGTGCCCATGAAGAACGGCGTCAGCACCGACGAGAGGCCGAAGATCCGGGTCGAGGTCTTCTGCAGCGGCCCCTCGATCGCGTGGCGGAAGGCAAAGCCCGAGCCGCGCAGCACGACTCCGATCAGGGCCAGGGTCAGCGGCACGTAGAGCGTGGTCATCACCGCCGAGAACGCCTGCGGGAAGCCGGTCCAGAGGACGACGAGGCAGAAGATCAGCCAGACGTGGTTGGCCTCCCAGACCGGCGCGATCGAGTGGTCGATCTGGGCCCGGGCGCGGTCGGCGAGCTTGCCCTTGCCGGCGAGCAGGTCCCACATGCCGGCGCCGAAGTCGGCGCCGCCGAAGACGGCGTAGAGCGTCGCACCGAGCCAGAGGATGACTGCGACAAGGTCGGCCTTGCTCATTTCGATCCTCCCTCGGGCGGGGGTCCGTAGGGCACGCCGGCGAGATCCTCGGCGGCGCGCTTCCTGCTCATCGCCCGCAGGATCGTCACCGCGGCGACGCCGAGGCCGATGTAGAGCAGAAGCGTGAATCCGTAGATGAACCAGATCCCCTCCGCCGGGGTGACCGCGTCGGCGACCTTCATGTAGCCGACCACGATCCACGGCTGGCGCCCGACCTCGGTGACGATCCAGCCCATCTCGAGCGCGAGGATCGCGGCGATCCCGGCCGCGGCCGCAAAGCGCAGGAACCAGGTCCCGTCAGGGATCTCGCGCTTTCTCCACCAGGCGATCGCGAACCAGAGCGCGAGCAGCAGCAGGGCGCTGCCGAGGCCGACCATCCCGTCGAAGGAGAGGTGGATCAGGGTCAACGCCGGCGGCTGCTGGTCGTCGGGGGTCTTGTCGAGCCCCTGGACGTAGGTGTCGGTATTGAAGTCGACGAGGAACGAGTCGAGCCCGGGGATCGAGATCGAGTACTTGACCTCGTCATCGGTGCAGACTCCGCCGATCTCCTCGGCCTGGTGGGTCTTCGACTCATACAGGCACTCCATCGCCGCGAACTTGACCGGCTGATCTGCGGCGACGTCGCGGGCGGCGACGTCGCCGACGAAGAGCTGCAGCGGGATCGCGATCGCCGCCACCGTGAACGGAATCGCAAACCCGACCCTGTGGCGGCGGTCACGGCGGCCCTTGAGCATGCCGACGGCGTAGACCGAGGCGACCATGAACCCGACGACCACGTAGGCGGCGAGGAACATGTGGAGGAACTCGTGCATCGTTGACGGGTTGAAGAGGACCTTGAGCGGCTGCACGGTGTCGACGCGGCCGTCGCCGCCGAGGGTGAAGCCCTGGGGAGTGTTCATCCAGGCGTTGGCGGCGATCACCGAGAAGGCGCCGCCGATGCCGGCGATCGCGATCGGGACGCCGCTCCAGAAGTGGGCCCAACCCGAGAGCCGGTCCCAGCCGTAGATGTAGATCGCGATGAAGATCGCCTCGAGGAAGAAGAAGATCCCCTCGATCGCGAAGGCGATCCCGAAGGCGTCGCCGAAGCGGTCCATCATCCCCGGCCAGAGCAGGCCGAACTCGAACGAGAGCACGGTCCCGGTGACCGCCCCGACCGCGAACAGCACCGCCACCCCCTTCGACCAGAAGCGGGCGAGGGCCAGGGCGTCGGCGTCGTTGTGCTTGCGGCCGCGGTACTCGG
>CAVOKZ010000028.1:0-52148 GCA_963696625.1 uncultured Solirubrobacterales bacterium | reverse complement strand
GCGACGTATCGCTGATCCAGGCGGTGCCGGGGAGGTCGAGGATCTTCGGCGCGTGGGTTGTGCCGAAGCGGTGTGGGTGTCGGGTGCGGGCGTCGGTGAGCACGGCGCGCCGGTCGGCGGCTTTGTCGGTGGCCAACCCGAAGTGCACGTCGGCGGGGGTGTGTAGCCCGATGCCGGTGTGACGATGCTCGTGGTTGTACCAGTGGGTGAAGGTGTCCATGAATTGCCTTGCCTCACTGAGTGATCCGAAGCGTTCGGGGAATTCCGGTCCGTACTTCAACGTTTTGAACAACGACTCCGAGTACGGGTTGTCGTTGGACACCCGTGGCCGCGAATGTGACCGGGTCACCTCCAGATCGGCGAGCAGCGCGGCGACGGTCTTGCTGGTCATCGAGGTTCCCCGATCGGCGTGCACGACCTGCGGGACACCGTGCACGGCGAAGATCTGCTCCATCAGCTCCTTGGCCAGCACACCGGATTCGTGGGCATGGACGTGGACACCGACCAGGTAGCGGGAGTAGATGTCGATCATCACGTAGGCATCGAAGTAGGTGCCCTTCACCGGGCCCGCGAGCTTGGAAGAGACCGCCGCCGTCTTCCTCCAATACCCGAACTTCCTCGGCGCGGTCGAGGACATCGAGGCGCTCGCCGCGGCGGCCAAGGAGAAAGGCGCGCTGCTCGTCGTCGCCTGCGACCCGATCGCGCTCTCGGTGCTGAAGCCACCGGGCGAGCTCGGCGCCGACATCGCCCTCGGCGAGGGCCAGCCGCTCGGCAACCGGCTCGACTTCGGCGGCCCCTCGTTCGGCTTCTTCGCCGCGACGAAGGACCACATCCGCCGCATGCCCGGCCGCATCGCCGGCGAGACCGAGGACGCGGACGGCCGTCGCGGCTTCGTGCTCACGCTGCAGACCCGCGAGCAGCACATCCGCCGTGAGAAGGCGACCCACAACATCTGCACGGCCCAGGCTCTCAATGCGCTCGCAGGGGTGGTGTACCTGAGCTGGCTCGGCAAGCAGGGCTTTCGCGAGCTCGGCGAGCTGCTCGTGCGCCGCACCGCCTACGCCCGCGAGACGCTCTCCGCGGTCGACGGGGTCGAGCTCCTCCACGACGCCCCGGTCGTCCGCGAGTTCGCGGTGAAGCTCGACGCCCCGGTGCCGGAGGCCCTCGACCGGCTCGCCGAGCGCGGGATCGGCGGCGGCTACGCACTCGGCGCCGACTACGAGGAGTTCGGCAACGGCCTGCTCGTGGCGCTGACCGAGCGGCGCTCGAAGAAGGACATCGACGACTTCGCCACCGCCCTCTCCGAGGTCATCGCCGCCACCCGCGAAGGAGTGACCGCGTGACGCTGCCGACGATCACCGAGACGCCGATGCAGAAGGACCCGGCGACGACGATCTTCGAGAAGTCGACCCCGGGGCGCCGCGCGGCCCAGCTTCCCGCGACCGACGTGCCCGAGACGCCGATCTCGGAGCTGATCCCGGAGAGGCTCCTGCGCGCCGAGCCCGCGGCGCTGCCCGAGATCGCCGAGCCCGAGATCGTCCGCCACTACAACCGCATCTCGCGCCGCAACTTCGACCTCGACACCGGCTTCTACCCGCTCGGCTCGTGCACGATGAAGCACAACCCGCGGCTGAACGAGAAGGTCGCGGCGCTGCCGGGCCACGCGCGGCTGCACCCGGCCCAGGACCCGAAGCGCGCCCAGGGCGCCCTCGAGCTGATGTGGAACCTCGAGCGGGCGCTGTCTGAGATCTGCGGGCTGCCCCACGTCTCACTGCAGCCCTCGGCGGGGTCCCATGGCGAGCTCGCCGGGCTGCTGCTGACCCGCGCCTACCACGCCGACAAGGGCGAGCAGCGGCACAAGGTGCTGACCCCCGACACCTCCCACGGCACCAACCCGGCGTCGGTGACGATGGCCGGCTTCGAGGTGGTCAAGGTCGCGACCGCCGAAGACGGCGGCGTCGACATCGACGACCTGCGGGCCAAGGCCGACGAGGACGTCGCCTGCCTGATGCTGACCAACCCCAACACGCTCGGGCTCTTCGACCAGAACATCACCGAGATCGCCGAGATCATGCACGGGGTGGGGGCGACCCTCTACTACGACGGCGCCAACCTCAACGCGGTCATGGGCCACTCGCGCCCCGGCGACATGGGCTTCGACATCGTCCACGTCAACCTCCACAAGTCGTTCTCGCAGCCCCACGGCGGCGGCGGCCCCGGGGCCGGTCCGATCGCGGTCTCCGACCGCATCGCGCCGTTCCTGCCGGTGCCCCGGATCGCCCGCACGGAGGGCGGCAACGGCTCGGGGCCGGCCTTCGACCTCGTCACCGACGAGCCCAAGTCGATCGGGCGCCTGCGCGGCTTC
Source organism: uncultured Solirubrobacterales bacterium (assembly GCA_963696625.1). Lineage (GTDB taxonomy): Bacteria > Actinomycetota > Thermoleophilia > Solirubrobacterales > 70-9 > JAWVFN01. The sequence goes on along the minus strand of CAVOKZ010000028.1, from coordinate 49,783 downwards.
GCCGGCAACTTCGGCGTCTTCGTCCGCTCCTACGCTTACATCCTCAGCCTCGGCGGCGACGGCCTCACCGAGGCCTCGGAGACCGCTGTTCTCAACGCCAACTACCTGATGAAGAGGCTCTCGGAGGGCCGCGCCGGCAAGTACCTGCCGGTTGCCTACGAGCGCACCTGCATGCACGAGTTCGTCCTCTCCGGCGGCCCGGCGTCGAAGCAGCTCGGGATCAAGACCCTCGACATCGCCAAGCGCCTGCTCGACTTCGGTATGCACCCGCCGACCGTCTACTTCCCGCTGCTCGTCGACGAGGCGCTGATGATCGAGCCGACCGAGACCGAGACCCGCGAGACCCTCGACGCGTTCGCCGGGGCGATCGAGCAGATCCTCGCCGAAGCCGAGGAGGACCCGGAGATCGCCCGCAACGCGCCCTACACGACGCCTGTGCGCCGCCTCGACGAGGTCAAGGCCGCGCGCAAGCCGGTCGTGCGCCAGCCGCTCTAGCGACGCTTCAGCAGAGCCTTGAGGTCGACGGGCTCGCCCAGGTGGCCGAGCTTGTCGGGGTTGACGATCGAGCGGATGGCCTGAATGTGGCCGTCGGCGATATCGAGCGCCATCACGTTGATCAGCTTGCCGTCGGGGGCGAGGAAGCGCGCGCCGGGCTGGCCGTTGACGTCGACGCGCTCGATCGTGATCGCACCGATGCGCTCCACCGCCTTGCCCCAGTTGCCGAGCAGCTTGCGAACCCTTGTCCGGCCGCTCACCATGCGCGCGAGCGCGGGGGGCCTCAGAGGCCTCGAAGCGAGGCCGCTCGTCCTTGACCCAGCGCCGCGCGCGCGCGACGAGCTGGCGGGCGTTCTGCTCGCTGGTGCCGACGATCTCGGCGACCTCGACGTAGTCGTAGTCGAAGGCGTCGTGGAGGAGGAAGGCGGCGCGCTGCTCGGGCGTCAGCTGCTCCAGCACGACCAGGAACGCGAGCGAGAGCTCGTCGGCATTCTCGGTCTGCACGGCGGGGTCGTCACCCGGGTTGGTGACCAGCGGCTCGGGCATCCACTCGCCGACGTAGGTCTCGCGGCGCTTGCGCGCCGAGCGCAGCTCGTCGATCGCCAGGCGGGTGGCGATCGTCGCGACGTAGGCGCGCGGCGAGGAGATCTCCTCGCCGCGCTCCACGGCGGCGTGCAGCCGCAACGTCGCTTCCTGGGCGATGTCCTCGGCGCCGCTGACCTCGCCGAGCATGCGGTACGCGACGCCGAAGGCCACCGGCCGCAGCTCCTCGACCAGCGCCTCGGCCTCGGTCATGCGGCCGCTGCTCTTCCGCCGAAGCCCTCTCGCCAGCTTGGATGCGCCGGGGTCCAGCCGAGCTCCCGCTTTGCCTTCTCGTTCGCGGCGCCGCGAATCTCGGTCATCATCACGACCGCGGGCTCACCGGCAAACAGGCGACCGAGCCAGCGGGGATGTGGCGAGGCGGCTTGGCGCCCGCCGCCTCCGCGAGCGCCGGCAGCATCTCTGCGACGCGGGCCGGCTCGTCGTCGGCGACCTGGTAGACGCCGGGCTTGCCGTGCTCGATCGCCGCGACCGTGGCGTCGGCGGCGTCGGCGATGTGGATCAGCGACCAGACGCCGGTTCCCTTGCCGACGACCGGCAGCTTGCGGTCGAGCAGCGCCTGCGTCTGCTGGCCGGGCGGGTCGAGGCTGAGCGAGGTGCCGGGGCCGTAGAAGCTGACATAGCGGAGCGCGATGCCCTCGATGCCCTCGGCGTTGGTGACGACCTCTTCGAGGCGCTTGATCGCCTCCAACGTCTCGCGGACCGCCTCCGGAGGATGCTCGTCGAGCGGGTCCTCCTCGGTCTTAACGGGGCCGCCGATCCGTGCGAACGGCCAGCCGGCGAAGCTCTGGGCGACGAACAGCTTGGCGCCGACCGCCCTGGCGGCCGCCGGCAGGTTGTCGAGCCCTTCGGTCCTCAGCCGGTTCGTCTCGGCGAACGTCTTTGCGAAGTCGCGCGGGTCCATCTCGCCGCTGAGCGCGGTCATCTGGTGGACGACGACCTCGGGCTCGGCCTCGGCGACGGCTGCGCCGACGGCCTCGGCGTCGAGGCCGTCGGCGAGCACCGGGCGCGCCCCGAGGGCGCGGATCGCATCCTGCTTGTCGGGGCTGTGGGTCATCCCGACCACGTCGTGCCCGTTGGCGACGAGCTTGGGAACCAGTTGCTTTCCGAGCGCTCCTGTGGCGCCCGCTACGAAGATCTTCATGGTTGCTCCTTTCATGTGTCCTACCCACTAGGACGAGACAGGCGCGGTTCTGTGACAGCCCTCAGTCCGGGGTCTGACCCCGGTTGGTTTTCGTGACGGTTCTAGTCGGCTTCTGCGAGTCCGTCGAGCCTCGGCAGCTTCTGGGAGAGCTCGAGGACCGGGGCGAAGAGGTCGCCCTTCTTGGAGACGCGTTTCAGCAGGTCGCCGAACTCGAACTTGAGGCCGTCTGCCTTTCCCGTCTTCGCGGCGCGCTCGACCTCCTTCCATTCGAGCGGCGCCGAGGCCGTCGGGCGCTCACGAGCGCGCATCGAGTAGACCGCGATCGTCGTCTTGTGCTCGTCGTTCTGGGACCAGTCGACGAAGACCTTGCCCTCGCGGAGAGCGCGCTTCATCTGCGAGGTCACCTTGTCCGGGGTCTCCTTCTCGAGAAGCTGGCCGACGGCCTGGGCGAACGGCTTGGTCTGCTCGTAGCGTGCCTTCTCGTTGTTGAGCGGCACGTAGACCTGCATGCCGAAGCCGCCGGATGACTTGGGGAAGCTCTCGAGGCCGAAGGAGTCGAAGAGCGCCTTTACCCGCAGCGCCACCTGGGAGCACTCGAGCAGCCCGGCGGGCTCGCCGGGGTCGAGGTCGAAGGCGAGAGCGGTCGGCCGCTTGATCGCGCGCCCGAGCGACAGCGAGGGGTGGATCTCGATCGAGGCGAGCTGCGCCATCCAGGTCAGGGTCGCGCGGTCCTCGCAGCGGCAGAAGTCGACCTTGCCGTGCTTGGCGCTGACGAAGACCTTGGTCGTCTTCACCCACGACGGCCGGTGCTCGGGGCAGCGCTTCTCGAAGAAGGCGCGCTCGCCGCCGACGCCGTTGGGGAACCGCCGCAGGGTGATCGGCCGGCCCTTGAGGTGGGGGACCATCAGCTCGGCGATGCGGGCGTAGTAGTCGATGACCTCGCCCTTGGTCGTACCCGTCGACGGGTACATGACCTTGTCGAGGTTGGTCAGCGACAGCCGGTGGCCGTCGACCTCGACCAGGTTGCCCTTACTTGGAGCCAGCCTTGGCCTTGCGCTTCGCGGCCGGCTTCTTCTTCGCAGTCGGCTTCTTGGCCCTCTTCTTCTTGGCGGGCTTGGCGCCATTGCCCGAAGACTTCGCCTTCGCCGACTTCACCGATGCGGAGGCTGACGCCTCCTCGCTCTTGATCGACGCGAGGCTCTCCTCGAGCGCGGCCATCAGGTCCGGTGCCTTGGTCGGCTTCGGCTCCTCGGGGGCGGTGGAGACGACGTGCTCTCCGTGGGCCTTGCGGTCGAGCAGCGAGATCAGCTCCTCGCGGTACTCGTCGCGGTACTTGCTCGGCTCGAAGTCGGTGGAGAGGGACTCGATCAGCTGCTTGGCCATCTCGAGCTCGCGGGCCGCGGGCTTGGGCGGCTTCTCGGAGCCGACGACCTCGGGGCCGACGTCCTTCGGAGTCGTCACCTCGTCGTGGAAGCGCATCGTCGCCAGGGTCAGCACGTCTTCGGACTCCATCGGGCGGATCGCCGCGAGGTGCTCCTTGTTGCGCAGCACGAAGCGGCCGATCGCCACCTTGTGGGCGTCGCGCATGGCGTTGACGAGCAGGGCGTAGGCCTTCTCGGCGCCCTTGTCGGGGCCGAGGTAATAGGGGCTTGCGAAGTAGATCGGGTCGATCTCGTCGAGGTCGACGAAGTCCTCGATCTCGACCGCCTTGGTCTTCTGCGGCTCGAGCGCGGCGAGCTCGTCGCGGGTGAGCACGACGTACTGCTCGGGCGCGAACTCATACCCCTTGACGATCTTCTCGTAGGGGACCTCCTTACCGTCGGTCTCCGCCACTCGCTTGTGACGCACGCGGGATCCGTCGCTCTCGCGCAGCTCCCGGAACTTGACGTTCTGCGAGGAAACCGCGCTGTAGAGCTTCACGGGCACGTTGAGGAGCCCGAAGCTGATCGATCCACTCCAGATTGCTCTGGCCATCGTCCCTAACCGGTCGAAGGTCGAAGACTCATCGCTCGGAGGGTACCTTCGACGGACATCGGGGAAACCGTGGGTGGCGGCTTGCATCTCACCTACCATTCGCAGGGATGGAAGATCTGACACGCGAGCGCGCGCTGAGGATCGCCGCAGACCCTGAGACGGTCCGTCGACGCCGCTTGCGCGAAGACGGCAAGCGCCCGCTCAGCGTCAACCTGGCCGAGACGATCGAGCTCAGCCGCAAGCTGCATCTGCTCGCGGGCGCCGCACGCAAGAAGTGACCAACGAGGACTGACTCAGACCTCGCGCACAACGTCCCGCGAGTCCTTGTCGACGCGCATGCCCTTGAACGCCGGCTGGCGCAGGGTGCCCTGGTCGGTCCACTCGCTCCAGGAGACTTCGCAGACGAGCTCGGGCTCGCAGTAGACGGCCCGCCGGGCCTTGGGGCCGCGCGGGGCACCGATCTCGAACGGGCTGTCTTCGCGGCGCCGTGACTTCAACTCCCTGCTGAGGGCGTCGATGTCCTCCTCCTTCATCCCGGAGCCGACCCCACCGGCGAAGACGAGCTTGTCGTGGTCCCAATAGCCCACGAGCAGCGAGCCGACCCGGCCGCTGCGGCTGCCCTCGCCGGGGATGTAGCCGCCGATCACGAACTCCTGGCGCTTCCAGATCCGCTTCTTCAGCCACTCGCCGGTTCGCTTGCCCGGCCGGTAGGGGCTGTCGCTGCGCTTGGAGACGATGCCCTCGAGCCCGCGGCGACGCGCCGCCTCGAGCAGGTCCTCGCCGGGGCCTGCGTGGTTGGCCGGCGTCTGCCAGCTGTCGCCGTCGAGCTCGAGGCCTTCGAGCAGCTCGCGCCGCTCGGTGTAGGGAAGGTCCCGGGTGCTCTCGCCGTCGAGATGGAGGAGGTCGAAGATGACGTAGGTGACAGGGGTCTCGTACCGGCGCTGCTCGATCACCCGGGGGTCGGTCAGCCCCATCCGCCGCTGGATCAGCTGAAAGCTCGGCACCCCGCGGTCGGTGAAGGCGGCGACCTCGCCGTCGATCACGGCCGAGCGCCCGGCGAGGTTCTCGGCGATCCCCTCGAGCTCGGGGTAGCGATGGGTGATCTCCTCGCCGCGGCGGCTGGTCATCCGGAACCTCCCCTGGTCGGCGTAGGCGAGGGCCCGCACGCCGTCCCACTTGACCTCGAACGACCACTCCTCGCCGACGGGCACCTCGCCCGTCTTGGCGAGCATCGGGCTCATCGATTCGGGGAACGGCTCCTCGGCGGCCACCCTGGGATTATCGACGGGTGCCGTTCGAGCTCCGCGACGTAGACCTCGCCCGCGGGGGCAAACCCGTGCTCAAGGGCGTCAGCGCCGAGCTCCGCGACGGCACGAGCTGTCTCTTCGGTCCCTCCGGCAGCGGCAAGTCGACGACGCTGCGCCTGCTCAACCGGCTCGTCGATCCCGAGCGGGGGACCGTGAGCTACGAGGGGCGCGACGTGCGCGAGCTCGACCCGCTCGAGCTGCGCCGCGATGCGTGTCTGGTGCCGCAGCTTCCGGCGCTGCTCGACGGAACGGTCGCCGACAACCTGGCCTACGGGCCGTCGCTGTGCGGCCGCGACTTCGATCTCGAGCACTGCCTCGACCTCGCCGGACTCGACTCCTCGTTTGCCGAGCGTGATTCCTCGAAGCTCTCCGTCGGTGAGCAGCAGCGCGTGATGCTCGCCCGCGCCCTGGCGCTGTCGCCCAAGGCCCTGTTGCTGGACGAGCCGACCTCGGCGCTCGACGAGCGGGCGCGAACTGCGGTCGAGGAGACGCTGGTCGAGCTTCGCGAGCGGCTCGGGATCTCGATCGTGTTGGTCACCCACGACGCCGATCAGGCTCGCCGGCTCGCCGACTGGGTGGTCCGTATCGACACGGGCCGTGTGGCGGCCCAGGGGCCGGCGTCGGAGGTGCTCCCCGCTTGAGCTCCTCGATCCACGTCTCGGTCGAGCAGACCGTCGCCGCCCTCGTGCTGGTGGCGATCGCGGTGGCGATCTCGCGATGGCGCGGCGCCGGGCTCGAGAACGACATCGCCGTCGCCGCGATCCGCGCCTTCATCCAGCTCAGCGCGATCGGCTACGTGATCACGCTGATCTTCGACGAGGACTCGCTGTGGCTGGTCGCGCTGCTGATCGCGGTGATGATCGGCTTCGGTGCGCTCACGGCGCGGTCGCGGGCGAAGGGGGTGCCGGGTGCGCTGGTGCCGCTGCTGATCGCGCTGACCGCGGCGGGGGTGACGACGCTCGGACTGGTCGTCGCGCTCGGGATCTTCGACCCGACGCCGCGCTACCTCGTCCCGGTCGGGGGCATGGTGATCGGCAACGCGATGACCGCGTCGGCGGTGGCGCTCAACCGGCTCGGCGAGGACGTCGGCGAGCACGGCGCCAAGATCGAGGCGACGCTGGCGCTCGGGGCGACCTCGAGTCAGGCCGTGGCGCCGATCGTCCGCCGCAGCCTGCGCTCGGGGATGATCACGCTGGTCGACTCGACCAAGACGACGGGGCTGATCTTCTTCCCGGGGACGATGGTCGGCATGCTGCTCGCCGGCGCCGACCCGACCGATGCCGTGCGGCTGCAGCTGATCCTGCTCTACGCGCTGCTCGGCAGCGTCTCGATCGCGGCGCTGATCGCGACCTACCTCGCGCGGCGCAATTTCTTCACCGACGCGCATCAGCTGAAGGAGCCGCCGGTGCCCTGAGGGGGGCGAAGCCGAGCCCGTCGAGGTCGGCGCCTAGACTCACGCCGCGATGAAGATCTTCAGCGGCATCCAGCCGACCGGCAAGAAGCACCTCGGCAACTACATCGGCGCGATCCGCCAGTACGTCGAACGTCAGGAGCAGGGCGACCCGGCGATCTACTGCATCGTCGACCTCCACGCGCTGACCGTGCCCTGGGAGCCCGCGACCCTGCGCGAGAGCGTCTACGACACGACCGCGATCCTGCTCGCCGCCGGGCTCGACCCCGAGCGCTGCATCCTCTTCCGCCAGTCCGACGTGCGCGAGCACACCGAGCTCACCTGGTACCTGGCGGCGCTCACCTCCCACGGCGACCTCAACCGAATGACCCAGTTCAAGGAGAAGTCGGCGAAGCAGCGCGAGCTCGTCTCCGCCGGGCTCTTCTTCTATCCGGTGCTGATGGCCGCCGACGTCCTCGCCTACCGCGGGCAGGAGGTGCCGGTGGGACACGACCAGCTCCAGCACGTCGAGCTGATGCGCGAGATCGCCCGCCGCTTCAACGAGCGCTTCGGCGACGTCCTCGTGATCCCCGAGGCGCGGATCCCCGAGGTCGGCGCGCGGATCATGGACCTCCAGGAGCCGGCGAACAAGATGTCGACGACCGGTGGAACCGAAGGCGGGACGGTGCTGGTGCTCGACGACCCGAAGGTCGTGACAAAGAAGATCAAGTCGGCGGTCACCGACTCGGGCTCCGAGGTCAAGCGAGGCGAGGGCAAGGAGGGGATCGCCAACCTGATCGACATCCTCGCCGTCGCCCGCGGCTCGACGCCGGAGGAGGTCGAGAAGGAGTTCGAGGGGTCCGGATACGGCGACTTCAAGGGGGCCGTCGCCGAGGCGGTGGTCGACTACCTGGCGCCGGTTCGCGGGCGCTACGAGGAGTTGCGTCCCGACGAGGCCGAGCTCGAGCGGATCCTCGCCGTGGGTGCCGGGAAGGCGCGGGCGATTGCCTCGGAAACACTCGTCGACGTGCGTGCGGCGATCGGCGTGGGCCCGGCTGTCTGACCGGCAGCATCCTCCGCGCCGCTCTCTAGTGTTACTGCCGTGACCTCGGTCGCCCAGCTCGACCTCGACCTCGACATCTTCCAGGGGCCATTCGATCTGCTGCTCGCGGTCGTCCTGCGCGAGGAGATCAGCCTCGCCGACGTCTCGCTCGGCGACATCGTCGTCGCCTACATCGAGCACCTCGAGGAGCGCGGCCGCCTCGAACTCGATTCGGCGACCGAGTTCCTGGTCCTGATCGCGGCGCTGCTCGAGCTCAAGTCGCGGGCGCTGCTTCCCGGCGAGGAGGAGGACGAGGAGTTCGGGCCCGAGGAGGCGGCCGACGAGCTGCTGGCGCGGATGCTCGAGTACCGGCGCTACCGCGACGCGGCGCTGGCGATGGAGAAGATGTTCACGGCCGAGCTGCCCTACATCTACCGCTCGGCGCCGCTGCCGAAGGAGATCCGCCGCGCGGCGCTCGAGGCGGCCAAGCCCGTGTATGACCCCGATCGCCTCGGCGAGGCCCTCGGCGACCTTCTGACCCCGCCGCCGGAGCCGAGCACCGCCCACATCCGGCCCACGGTCTCGCTCCAGCGCCGGCTCGGCGTCCTGCGCGAGGCGCTGGCGAAGCTGCCCCGGTTCGACTTCGAGGACACCTTCGGCGCCGAGGACCGGCTGACCCAGGCGGTGACCCTGTTTGCGCTGCTCGAGATGCACCGCCGCGGCGAGGCGACCTGGAACCAAAAGGACTCCTTCGGGCCGATCGAGGTGTTGAAGACGTGACCGACATGACTGCACTGCAATTGAGCAAGAACGTCGAGGCGCTGCTCTTCCTCTCACCCGACCCGGTCGCCGCGGAGGAGCTCGCCGAGGCGTGCGAGGCCGATGAGGAGGCCGTGATGGCCGCGCTCGAGAAGCTCGAGGCCCACTACGACGGCGAGAGGCGGGGCGTCGAGCTGCGCAAGGTCGCCGGCGGCTACACGTTCGCGGCCTCGCCCGACACCGAGGACGCGGCGCGGCGGCTGCTGAGAAAGCCGCGCACGCCGCCGCTCTCCCAGGCGCAGGCCGAGGTGCTGGCGATCGTCGCCTACCTGCAGCCGGTCTCGCGGCCGGAGATCGCCCGCATCCGCGGCGTCGCCTCCGACTCGGCCGTCGGCACGCTCACCGAGCGCGGCCTGATCGAGGAGTCCGGGCGCTCGCAGTTCGGCGCGGTCACCTACGCCACGACACCGCTGTTCGAGAAGCTCTTCGGGCTCTCGGGCCTCGACGCGCTGCCCGATGCGGCGCAGTTCGACCCGACGCCGGAGGACGAGCGGGCGCTGCGCGAGCGCCTGCTCAAGGCCGGCGAGCAGCGAGCGGGCTGACCCTGTGCTTCCGGCTCGCCTGATCGCGCTGGCGGTGAGCGCCGCGGCGCTCGCGGCGGGGGCCGCCTCGAGCGCTCCCGGTCCCGAGGTCGCGGTCGCGGCGGCGCCGAAGCCGGCGATCAAGCCGGCATTGAAGAAGCGCCCCATCCCGTTCCCTCAGAAGCGAAAGAACGAGATGGCCGCCTACTCGCAGCGCCACTACGGCGACAACACCTTCCTGCTCTCGAGCCCGCAGGTGATCGTCGAGCACTACTCGGTGACGAGCAACCTCCGGGCGATCTACAACACCTTTGCGCCCGACCGGCCCGATGTCGAGCTCCACCAGCTGCCCGGCGTCTGCTCGCACTTCGCCATCGGTCCCACGGGCAAGATCTGGCAGTTCGTGCCGCTCAACATCCGCTGCCGCCATACCGTCGGCCTCAACTACACGGCGATCGGGATCGAGCACGTCGGCTTCAGCGACTCCGACGTCCTCAACCGGCCGGCTGAGCTCAAGGCGTCGCTGCGGCTGACGCACTATCTCCAGTGCCGCTTCGGGATCGCGCTCCAGAACGTGATCGGCCACAACGAGAGCCTCAGCTCGCCCTTCCACAAGGAGCTCGTGCCGTCGCTGAAGAAGCAGACGCACGGCGACATGACCCACGCAGCCATGGAGAGGTACCGTCGCAAGCTCTCCGGCCGCGGGACATGCTGAGATCGCCGGGGGTGGCGGCGACGGCGCTGGTCCTGTTCGGCCTCGCCGCGAGTCCGGCGACGGCGGCGACGATTCCGGTCACGACGACCGGCGACGAGTACGGCTCGGGCACCGGGTGCTCACTGCGCGAGGCAGTCGAGTCCGCCAACGGCGACGCCGACTTCGACAACTGCACCGGCGAGGGGGCCTACGGCAGCGACGTCGTCGAGATGCCGGCCGGGCCGTTCACCCTGTCGCTCGGCTCCCCCGGCGAGAACGCCAACCTGGGGGGGGATATCGACATCACCGGCAGCTTGATCCTCGCCGGTGACGGCAACGGCTCCGAGTGCCTCGCCGCCTCGACGACCTGCATCGACGCGAACGACCTCGACCGGGCACTTGACCTCCGCGAGGGTCTCGACCCGGTCGCCGTCACGCTCCGCGACCTGACGATTGCCGACGGCGACGCCGGGGCCTCCGACGGCGGCGCGATCTCCTCGCTCGAGAGCGACGCGACGCTGGCCCTCGAGCGCGCCACGGTCGTCTCCTCCGAGGCGGCGGACGGCGGCGCGATTCGCAGCGACGGAGTTCTCAGCCTCTCCGAGACCCTGCTCAGCGATAACTCCGCGTCGGGGTCGGGCGGCGCCGTCGAGCAGGCGGGTTCGTCGCTGACTGTTGCCTCCAGTCGGCTCGCGGCCAACGAGGCGGTCGTCGACGGGGGCGGGGTCCGGGTCGAGAGCGGAGCCTCGGCAGCGTTCTCCGCGTCCGAAATCTCCGCCAATGAGGTAACGGCGGGCGACGGGGGCGGTATCTCGAATGCGGGCGGCCTCAGCCTCGAGAAGTCGACGCTCGACTCGAACGAGGCGCTGAGCGGAGGCGGGATCCAGAGCTCCTCGGGCGGCGTGATCGTCGCGTCCACCCTGAGCGCCAACCGCGCCGGCGGAACCTGCGGCGGCGGGGCAGGGGACGGTGGGGCGATCGAGCAGTCCGCGCCCGGCGGTGGCGGACTGGCGCTCGTCAACTCGACGATCTCCGGCAACTCGGCCGGTTGCCGGGGCGGCGGCATCCGCGTCTTCGACTCGGCCGCTTCCACGGACCTGACCGCGGTAACCGTTTCGGAGAACTCGGCGCTCTCCGGCGGAGGCGGCGTCGACAACGAGGCCGACGTGAACGGTTCGAGCACGCTCGTCTTGCGCGGCACGATCCTTTCGGGCAACCCGCCGGTGGGTTGTGGCGGTGACGGCCCGCGGCTCAGCGGCGGCGGCAACCTCGACTCCGGGACCAGCTGCGGGTCGGGGAGCTCGGATCTGCTCGGGACCGAGCCGGTGCTCGGGCCGCTGCGCTTCACCGGCGGGCCGACCCGGACGCGGCTGCCGGTCACCTTCAGCCCCGCGGTAAATGCGCTCGCCGGCTGCATCGTGTCGACCGACCAGCGCGGGGTCGCGCGCCCGGTCGGCGGGCGCTGTGACATCGGCGCGGTCGAAGCCTCGCCGGCGCCGTTGTGCAGGGCGGTCGGTGCGTCGATCGTCGGGACACCGGGCAACGACGTCCTGCGTGGGACGCCGGCGGCCGACGTAATCGCCGGACTCGGCGGCAACGACGTGATCGCCGGACTCGGCGGCAACGACCTCGTCTGCGCGGGGGCCGGCAACGACACGGTCGCCGGCGGGCGGGGCAACGACAAGCTCCGCGGCGAGGAGGGCAAAGACAAGCTCTCCGGCGGCCCGGGGCGCGACCTGTTGGTCGGCGGCAAGGGCAAGGACAAGCTCAAGGGCGGCAAGGGCAAGGACAAGCTGAAGCAGCAATGAGGCTGGCGAAGTTCCTGGCCCGCAGCGGGGTTGCATCGCGCCGGGCTTCGGAGGCGCTGGTCGCGGCGGGGAGGGTGACCGTCGGCGGCGAGGTGGTGACCGACCCCGCGCGCGACGTCGACGAGACCAGCGGCGTCGCGATCGACGGCGAGGCGGTCAGCCCCGAGGAGACCGAGGTCTGGGCCGTGCACAAGCCGGTCGGCGTCGTCTCCACCGCCAGCGAGCCGGGGGAGCGGCAGGCCGTGGTCGAGCTCGTCGACACCGACGTCCGCCTCTACCCGGTCGGCCGCCTCGACGCCGACTCGAGCGGCTTGCTGCTGCTGACCAACGACGGCGACCTCGCCAACCGCCTCACCCATCCACGCTACGAGGTGCCGAAGACCTACCGCGTGGTACTGACGCGGCCGCCGTCCGCCGAGCAGGTCGGCTCCTTACGAGCGGGGGTCGAGCTCGACGACGGCCCGACCGGGCCGGCCGAGGTCGAGCCCGTCGGCGAGCGCGAGCTGGAGGTCACGATCCGCGAAGGCCGCAACCGGCAGCTGCGCCGCATGGCGGAGGCGGTGGGCAATGGCGTGACCGAGCTTCGCCGCCTGCGCATCGGCTCGCTCGGGCTCGGCGACCTCGATCCGGGGGCGGCGCGCAAGCTGACGGCCGAGGAGGTCGCCGCGCTCTGGGAGGATTCGGGGGGTGAGTGAGCCAGCTGAACAGAGGCTGTGGGCCGTGCGCGGCGCCACCCAGGTCGAGCGCAACGACGCCTCCTCGATTCTCGTCGCGAGCGAGGAGCTGATGCGCGAGCTGATCGACCGCAATGCCCTCGAGCCCGAGGCGATGGTCAGCTGCGTGTTCACGGCGACCGACGATCTCGACGCCGAGTTCCCCGCGGTCGCGGCCCGCAAGGTGGGGCTCGACTCGGTGCCGCTGCTCTGCGCGCGCGAGATGCCGGTACCGGGCTCGATGGAGCGGGTAATCCGCGTCCTCGTCCACTACTACGCGCCGGCCGGCCACGCGCCCGCCCACACCTACCTCAACGGGGCCGAGGCGCTGCGCTCGGACCTCCACGCGGCACAATGAGCCGATGAGCGTCACCTTCGCCGACAAGCTCGCCCGCATGCCCCACTACGAGCCGGGCACCCCGCTCGAGGACGCGCAGGCCGCCGCCGAGTCCGGCGAGGCGGTCAAGCTCGCCTCGAACGAGTCGCCGTTCCCGCCCCACCCGAAGGTGGTCGAGGCGATCCACGAGGCCGCGGCGACGGTCAACCTCTACCCGGACCCGACCGCCCGGCTGCTGCGGGGCAGGATCGCCGACCGCCACGGCGTCGATCCCGGCAGCGTCTCGCTCGCCAACGGGTCGTGCGAGATCCTGCTCGCGGCCGCGATCGCGCTCTGCCAGCCCGGCGACGAGATCGTCTACGCCTGGCCCGCGTTCTCGATGTACCCGTACCTGCCGGCGCTCTCGGGCGCCCGCGAGATCCGCGTGCCGCTCGCCGACGGCGACGTCCACGACCTCGAGGCGATGCTCGCCGAGGTCACGGCCGCGACCCAGCTGCTGCTCGTCTGCAACCCCAACAACCCGACGGGGACCCACATCGAGGCGAAGGAGATCGCCGCCTTCTGCGCGGAGGTCCCAGCCCGAACGACGGTGATCCTCGACGAGGCCTACATCGAGTACCAGACCAACGACGACCCGGAGACGACCGTGGACCTGCTCAAGCGCTTCCCCAACGTGGTGCTCCTGCGCACGTTCAGCAAGTGCTACGGCCTCGCCGGGCTGCGGGTCGGCTACTCGCTCTCGGCGCCCCAGTTCCGCGCCGCCGTCGACGCCGTGCGCCAGCCGTACAGGATCAACTCGATCGCCGAGGCGGCCGCCGCCGAGGCGATCCTCCACCAGGACGACGTCGTCGACCGGGTCGAGAAGAACCTGGTCGAGCGGATGTGGGTGGAGGAGCAGCTCGGCGAGCTGGGGCTCGAGGCGCCGGGCTCGCACGCGAACTTCTCCTGGGTGTCGCTCGGTGACCTCGACGAGGCCGCGGTGATCGACGGCCTCGGCCGCGCCGGTGTCGCCGTCCGCGCCGGGACGCCGCTCGGCGGCGCCGGACACTTCCGCGTCACCTATGGGACACGGCCGCAGAACGAGAAGTTCATCGAGGCCTTGCGCGGCGTGCTACAAAGTTTGGACTGATGCAGCGCCCTGACGCCCCACATGAGCCTTCACGGAACTCAGGCGATCGGCTCGTCTCGCGTCAGCCTGCCGCTGTCTCGTATTTCTACTTCTGGCGATTTACCTAGGCGTCCGGCCGCCGCGCCCCCGCGGCACCCGCATTTCCTCGCTCACCGGACGCCGCTAAGGCACAGGACCCTGCCCGTACCGAGTAGAAAGAAGACCTGCGAATGAGCACCGAGATGACGGACCACAAGACAGGACATTCAGACCGCGTACGCGACCAGCGAATCGAGGAGGTCGTGCCGCTGGTGCCGCCGATCGAGATCCTCGAGGAGCTGCCGCTCTCCGACGCCCAGGAACAGGCGGTGCTCGACCACCGCACGGCGGTCAAGCGCGTTCTCGACCGCGAGGACGACCGCCTGCTCGTGGTCGTCGGCCCCTGCAGCGTCCACGACGCCGACGCGGCCGCCGAGTACGCGCAGCGGCTCTCAGAGCGCGCCGAGGACCTCTCCGGCGAGCTGCTGATCGCGATGCGCGTCTACTTCGAGAAGCCGCGGACGACGATCGGCTGGAAGGGACTGATCAACGACCCCCATCTCGACGGAACCGGCGACGTCAACACCGGGCTGCGCCTCGCGCGCGAGCTGCTGCGCGAGGTGCTCGACCTCGGGCTGCCGATCGGCTGCGAGTTCCTCGACCCGATCACGCCGCAGTACATCTCCGACCTCGTCGCCTGGGGCGCGATCGGCGCCCGCACGACCGAGAGCCAGATCCACCGTCAGCTCGCATCGGGCCTCTCGATGCCGGTCGGCTTCAAGAACGGCACCGCGGGCAGCATCAAGCTCGCCGTCGACGCGGTGCGCGCCGCGGCCGCCAAGCACGTGTTCGCCGGCGTCGACGTCAGCGGCACCCCGGCGATCCTCCATACCGAGGGCAACCCTGACTGCCACCTGATCCTCCGCGGCGGCAGGAACGCGCCGAACTACGACGCGGAATCGGTCACCGGGGTCATGGCCCAGCTCCGCGAGGCCGGGCTGCCGGAGCGCGTCGTGATCGACGCCTCCCACGACAACAGCGGCAAGGACCACGAGCGCCAGCCGCTCGTGCTCGGCGACATCGCGGGCCAGATCTCGGCCGGCGATCCCGCGATCGTCGGGGTAATGGCCGAGTCGTTCCTCGTCGCCGGCCGCCAGGAGCTGACCGCCGAGGCCGACCTCGTCTACGGGCAGTCGATCACCGATGCCTGCATGGACTGGGACACGACGGTGCTGACGCTCGACCGGCTCGCGGCGGCTGTTCAGAAGCGGCGCGAGAGCGCGGCCTGAGACGACCATGAGGATCGCCGTTCTGGGCGTCGGGCTGATCGGCGGGTCGATCGGCCTCGCGGCGCGCCGGCGCCTCGGTGCCGAGGTCTCCGGCTTCGATCCCGACGGCGGCGTCGCCGGCCAGGCGCTGGAGCTCGGCGCGATCAGCTCCTCGGCGCCGACCCTCGCCGAGGCAGTCGAGGGGGCGGAGCTCGTGTTCTGCGCAGCGCCCGTCGGCGTCCTGCCCGGCCTCGTCGCCGAGGCGCTCGAGGCCACGGGCGAGGGGGTCGCGGTCACCGACGTCGGCTCGACCAAGCGCGAGCTCGTCGCGAGCCTGGCCCACCAGCCGAGGTTCATCGGGGGACACCCGCTGGCGGGTGCCGAGACAGCCGGTGTCGAGAACGCCCACGCGGATCTGCTCGAGGGCGCCCGCTGGTACCTGACCCCGACCGAAGCGACCGAGGGGATCCTCTACGACCGCCTGCAGCGGACTCTGGCTGAGATCGGCGCTCGTCCGCAGGCGATCGAGGCCGAGGCGCACGACCGGTTGATGGCGACGGTGAGCCACCTGCCTCACGTGCTCGCCAACGTCCTCACCGAGCAGGCGGCCGAGGAGCTGGGCGGCGAGTCCGACCGGCTGCCCGACGTCGGCCCGAGCTTCCGCGACACCACGCGCGTCGCCGGCGCCAACCCGCCGATCTGGGCTGACATCTTCGTCTCCAACCGCGAGGTGGTGGCGAGCGAGATCGATTCGGTGATCGCTCGCTTGGAGAAGGCGGCCGCGCTGCTGCGCGAGGGGGACGGCGAGGCGCTCTCCGCATGGCACGCCGGCGCGGGCGAGAGCCGCCGGGCGCTGGTCGAGGCGGCCTCGACCGGCGGCGAGCTGGTCGAGCTGCGAATCCGCGTGCCCAACCGCCCGGGCATCGTCGCCGAGCTGGCGCTGGCGCTCGGCAACGAGAGCGTCAACATCGAGGACATGGCCCTCTACCCGGCCGCCGACATGCGATCCGGTGCGATCTCGGTCTGGGTCGCCGGCGCCGACGAGGCGCAGCGCGCGGCCGAGCTCGTCCGCGGGCTCGGGCATGACGTCTCGCTGGTCGAATGAAGTTCGCACCCTCCGGTCTGCTCAAGGGCGTCCTGCGGCCGCCGCCCGACAAGTCGATTTCCCATCGCGCGGCGCTGTTCGCGGCGATGGCCGACGACCACACCCGCGTCGAGAACTACCTCGCCGCCGCCGATACACGCTCGACGCTCTACGCGATCGAGGCGGTCGGGGCGAAGGTCAACGTGACGCAGACGGCGGAGGGGCGGCAGTCGGTCGAGATCCACGGCGTCGGCATGCGCGGCGCCAAGTCCGCCCAGATCGACGTCGGCAACGCCGGAACGCCGATGCGGATCCTGCCCGGATGGCTCGCGGGCCAGCCGGAGGGCGTCTGGCGGCTCGACGGCGACGAGTCGATTCGCCGCCGGCCAGTCGACCGCGTCGCCGAGCCGCTGCGCCAGATGGGGGCCGCGGTCAGCGCCAGCGGCGGCCAGTTCCCGCCTCTCGACCTCGAGGGCGCTCAGCTGCACGGGATCGACTACGAGCTCCCGGTCGCCAGCGCCCAGGTCAAGTCGTGCCTGCTGCTCGCCGGCCTGCTCGCCGAGGGCGAGACGACGATCGTCGAGCCGCTGCCGACCCGCGACCACACCGAGCGCCTGCTGGCGGGGATGGGCGCCGACCTGCGCCGTGAGGGCAACGCGATCTCGGTGAGTTCGAGGCGTGCGCTCGAGGGCGTCGACGTCGAGGTGCCCGGGGACTTCTCCTCGGCGGCCTTCGCGCTGGTGGCGGCGCTGATCGTCCCCGGCTCCGATGTCGTGCTCTCCGACGTCGGGCTCAACGGGACCCGGATCGGGCTGCTGCCGATCCTCGCGCGGATGGGCGTCGAGATGGGCGCGCGCGGCGAGGGGGAGGGGCTCGCGATCGCGGTCGAGGAGATCCACGACGCCGGCCCGGAGCCGCTGGGGGCGCTGCACGTGCGGCACTCGGAGCTGCGCGGCGCCGAGGTGACCGCCGAGGACGTGCCCGCGGCGATCGACGAGCTGCCGCTTGTCGCCCTGCTCGGCTGCTTCGCCGAGGGCGAGACGGTCGTCTCCGGCGCCGAGGAGCTGCGTGCCAAGGAGTCGGACCGGATCACAACCGTGGTCGAAGGCCTCCGCGGCCTCGGAGCCGAGATCGAGGCCCGGACCGACGGCTTCGTGGTGAGCGGAACCGGTGGCCTCAGGGGCGGCGTCATCGACGCCCAGGGCGACCACCGCCTGGCGATGCTCGGCGCCATCGCCGGCGTTGCCTCCGAGGAGGGCGTCGAGGTCGAGGGCTTCGAGGCGGCTGGCGTCAGCTACCCGGGCTTCGAGGCCGACCTGCGCTCGCTGCTGGCCTAGGCGCCTTCGCTCGGGTGGCCCTTGCCGGGCCACGGCGAGAGCATCAGCACGATCCGCGAGTCGCTCGTCGCGCGCACCTCGTGGCGCTCCTTGGGGTCGAAGACGACGAGCAATCCCGGGCCCCCGCTGATGGTCTTTCCGTCGCCGTCGATCTCGACCTCGCCGTCGGCGACGAGCAGCGTCGCCCGCTCATGGACCTGGTGGTCGCCGAGCTTCTCGCCGGCCGGCAGCTGGATCACGATCGCGCGGCCCTCGTCCTCGGAGTCGAGGACTACGGGCTTGTGCGGCTCCACCTCGAGGTTGTTGATGTCCCAACTCTCCATCGGCCCGCACTCTACTCTGGCCCGCGGAATGGTGATCGCCATAGACGGCCCCGCGGGGGCCGGAAAATCCACGGTCGCACGCGCCGTCGCCAAGGCGCTCGGTTTCACCTACCTCGACTCCGGGGCGATGTACCGATCCGTTGCGTTGGCCGGGCTCGAGGCCGGCGCCGACCTCGACGATCCGGCCCAGATGGGGCAGATCGCGGCCGGTCTCGAGTTCGGCATGGGGGAGGGCGTCGTCACCGTCAACGGGCGCGACGTGGCCTCCGAGATCAGGACGCCCCGGGTCTCCGCGGCGGCCTCGCGTGTCTCGGTGCACCCGGAGGTGCGTTCGGAGATGGTTCTGCGCCAGCGGGCGCTGATCGAGGCCGGCAACTACGTCGCCGAGGGGCGCGACATCGGCACCGAGGTCAGCCCCGACTCGCCGCTCAAGGTCTTCCTCACCGCGAGCCCCGAGGAGCGCGCTCGCCGGCGTGCGGCCGAGAACGGGGAGGACGTCGAGGACGTTCTCGCCGCCCAGCGCGAGCGAGACGCGCGCGACCGCGAGCGGGAGCACGGCGCGCTGCGCCCCGCCGACGACTCGGTCGAAATCGACACCACCGGGCTCACCGTCGACGAAGCCGCTCAGCGCGTGGTCGAGATCGCCCGAGAGCGGGAGCTGGCGTGAAGCCCTCTGTCGCCGTCGTCGGGTTCCCCAACGCCGGCAAGAGCACGCTCGTGAACCGCCTTGCCGGAGGTCGCGAGTCCGTCGTCCACGACGAGCCCGGGGTGACGCGCGACCGCGTCTCACGCGAAGCCGATTGGAACGGCGTCGCCTTCGACCTGATCGACACCGGCGGCGTCGACCTCGCCGCCGCCGACGATCTCTCTCGCGCCGTCCAGGCCCAGGCGAGAACGGCGATCGAGGAGGCCGACGTCGCCCTGCTCGTCGTCGACGCGAGCCACGGCCTCGGGCCGGGTGAGGCCGAGCTTGCCGACATCCTGCGCCGCGCCGGGAAGCCCGTCGTCGTCGCCGCCAACAAAATCGACGGAGTCAGAGACGAACCGCTCGCGGCTGAGCTGCACGCGCTCGGACTCGGCGACCCGGTTCCGGTCTCGGCAGCGCATGGCTTGGGGACGGGTGACCTCCTCGACCGCATCGTCGACCAGCTCAAATCTAAGTCGCCTCCTGTGAAGGGGTCTGACCCCTTGAGTGCTGGGGAGTTAGATGTGGGGGATTCCGATTCGGAACTCGCACGGATTGCGATCATCGGTCGTCCCAACGCGGGAAAGTCCTCCCTTTTGAACGCCTGGTTGAAGACTGAGCGGGCGATCGTGTCGCCAACAGCTCATACGACCCGGGACTCGATCGACACAGAGCTGGAACACGATGGGCGTCCTCTGGTGCTGGTGGACACCGCGGGGCTGCGGCGCCGGGCCAAGGTCGCCGGGACCGTCGGCTACTACTCGCAGCTGCGCACCGAACAGGCGGCCGAGCGGGCCGACGTCGCGATCGTCGTCTGCGACGCCTCCGAAGGGATCACGGCCGAGGATCTGCGCGTCGCCGAGCTTGCGATGAAGACCGGCTGCGCAACGCTCGTTGCCCTCAACAAGTGGGACCTCGTTCCCGGCGAGGAGGCGGCGGAGCGGCTGATCGACGCGAGGCGCCGCGTCGCCCAGAAGCTGCGCCAGCGGCCGGAGGTGCTGACCAGCTCGGCGACGGGGCGGCGCAACCTCGACAAGCTTCTCGCCGCGGCGCTCGAGCTCGCCGACCGCGCCTCGCAGCGGATCCAGACTTCCGAGCTCAATCGCTTTGTCGCCGACGTCGTCGCCGAACGCCAGCCGCCGCAGAAGCGAAACCGCCGCCTGCGCCTCTACTACGCCGCTCAGGTCGAGCGCCGCCCGCCGCGTTTTGCGATCCAGGTCAACGACCGCGGACTGATCGATCGTTCGTGGGCGTTCTTCCTCGAGGGGCGGTTGCGGGAGACCTACGGCCTCGAGGGCGTGCCGGTGATCATCGACTACGTCGAGCGCTCCGGCAGGCACCGTTCAGCGGCCGATCGGACCGGCTCGCAGCGGTCCCGGCATCGGCTATAAGCCGACGCCATGCGCCGCCCGAGCTTCCGCAAACCTCGCCGCCCGAAGCTGCCGAAGCTGAAGCGCCCGGCCGTGAAGCGGCCGCAGGTGAAGCGGCCGAAGCTCCCCGGCGACGTCCGCTTCCGCACCGCCACCAGGGTCAAGGCGCTCGGCTTCGGGATGCGAGAGCAGGCATGGCGCCTCTCGCGTGGGGCCGAGAAGGTGGAGAAGAAGATCACGCCGCTGTGGACGGAGCGCTCGCCGCGCACCCGCCGCCGCGCGCTGGCCGTAGCCGGCGTCCTCGCCCTCTATGCCGTGCTCAAGTTCACCGCCGTCCCGGGCGTTCCCTGCGAGGTCTCGGCGGCCAAGGAGTGCGCGCCCGGGGACGCCACGGTCAAGGTCGTTCCGGCGAGCGCCCTCCTGTATGCACACGCGACGCTCGACGCCGATGCGGCCCAGCTCGAGGCGCTGGGCGAGGTGATGGCGCCGATCACGCGCCGTAACGAGGCGCTGCAGGCGCTGTTCGATCTGGCGCGGCCGGCCACCGCCGGGCCGCTCGTCTTCGCCGAGGTCGAGCCCTGGGCCGGCGACGATGCCGCGGTCGCGGTCCTCCCCGGCGACAAGACCCCGCCCTCGGAGGCGCTGATCCTCTCGATCGACGATCGAGCAGGCGCCCAGCTGTTCATCGACAAGATCGCCCCCGGGCCGCCGAAGCCGCGCCAGAGCGGGGGCCAGCTGATCCAGGTCTACGACAACGGCTTCGCCGACGCGATCTCGGGCGACCTGCTGTTCGCCGGAGACCAGGCCGCCGTCCGCGAGCTGCTCGCCGCCCAGGCGGGTGGGGTCAAGCGGCTCAGCGACGACGCCACGGCCGATGAGGTGCGCGGCGACCTCCCCGAGAACCGCTTCGCCGACGTCTACGTCTCGGCGACCGGGACCCAGAAGCTGCTCACCCCGAACGCCTCCACCGCCGCCACGCAGCTCGAGACCTTCGTCGACTACAAGGCGACCCGCGGCTTCGCCGCGGCGGCGGTGGCCCACGAAGACGGCGTTGAGCTCGAGCTCGTCAGCGCCCTCGATGAGGCAAAGGCGAAGGAGAGCCCGAACGTGTTCAGCACCCTGCCCGAGTTCCGGCCGCTGCTGACGCGAGACGTGGGCGCGAGGGCGATTGCCTATCTCGGCATCGGCGACGCCGGGGCCAGCCTCGGGGCGCTGCTGCAACGGGCGGGCAGGGCCCAGCCCGGGCTCGGCGCCTCGCTCGCCGCCTTCACCCGGCGCCTCCAGGCCGAGGCCAAGGTCGACCCGGCCAAGGACCTGCTGCCGGCGCTCGGCGGCGAGGCGGCGCTGGTCGCCGAACCGACCGCCGCGATCCCCTACGCGAGCCTGATCGTCGACGAGGTGGACGAGGACCAGGCCCGCGCGGCCCTCGCCCGGCTGCAGGGCCCGATCGTGCGGGCAATCGGCGTGCCCGCCGGCTCCGGGCCCGTCCCCGGTTTCCAGGCGGTCAGCATCGCCGGGGTCGAGGCAAGCTCGCTTCAGATCTCGCCGCTGGTCACGCTCACATACGCTCTCTTCGACGGCAAGCTGGTGATCTCCACCCAGCCCGCAGGGGTCGAGCGTGTGATCACCGGGGAGGGCGAGAGCCTGGCCGATGAGGGCGCGTTCGAGGACTCCACCAAACGGCTCCCGGCGACCGTCTCGGCGCTAGTCTTCCTCAACCTCGACGAGCTCCTTGACCTCGCCGAGCAACTGGGCAGGATCGAAGATCCCTTGTACGCAGCATTTCGCGACGACATCCGTAAGCTCCACGCGATCGCCGTGGGGGTAAACGCAAGCGACGACGAGCTCCGCTCGCAGATGTTCGTCACCATACGCTGAGTCACGTCAACTCACACCAACCTTTCTGGAGGCATCGCACCTGTGACCGCACCGCTGGCTGAGAACGAGTTCCTCTTCACCTCAGAGTCGGTGACCGAGGGACACCCCGACAAGGTCTCCGACCAGATCTCCGACGCCGTGCTCGACGCGGTCATGGCCCAGGACGAGTCGGACGAGGCGCGCGTCGCCTGCGAGACGCTCGTAAACACCAACCTCGTGGTGATCGCAGGGGAGATCCGCACCGACGCCGAGCTCGACCTGACCAAGATCGCCCGCGGGGTGATCCGCGACATCGGCTACGACGGCTTCGACCCGAAGTTCGGCGCCGACACGGTCGAGGTGCTCGAGCGCATGGACCAGCAGTCGCCCGACATCGCCCAGGGCGTCGACGCCGCCCAGGAGGCGCGTGAGCACGGCTCCGAGGAGGACGAGGACATCGCCGGCGCCGGCGACCAGGGAATGATGTTCGGCTACGCGTCGAACGAGACTCCGGAGCTGATGCCGCTGCCGATCGCGCTCGCGCACCGTCTGGCCAAGCGCCTCTCGGAGGTCCGCCACGACGGCACGCTGCCCTACCTGCGCCCTGACGCCAAGACCCAGGTCACGGTCCGTTACCGCGACAACAAGCCGGTCTCGATCGAGCGCGTTCTGATCTCCACCCAGCATTCCGAGGACGCCGACCGCGACACGCAGATCCGCCCCGACCTGCTCGAGCACGTCGTCAAGCCGGTGCTGCCCGAGGGCATGTACGACGAGGACCACATCTCCGAGACGCTGCTGGTCAACCCGACCGGCCGCTTCGTGATCGGCGGCCCGGTCGGCGACTGCGGGCTGACCGGCCGCAAGATCATCGTCGACACCTATGGCGGCATGGCCCGCCACGGCGGCGGCGCCTTCTCGGGCAAGGACCCGTCGAAGGTCGACCGCTCGGCCGCCTACGCCGCGCGCTACGTGGCCAAGAACGTCGTCGCCGCCGGGCTCGCGGACCGCTGCGAGGTCCAGGTGGCCTACGCGATCGGCAAGGCCCAGCCGGTGTCGGTGATGGTCGAGACCTTCGGCACCGGCAAGCTGCCGGACTCGCGGATCGCGCATCTGGTGCAGGACGAGTTCGACCTGCGCCCGGGCGCCTTCCGCCAGTACCTCAAGCTGCACCGCCCGATCTACAGGAAGACCGCCGCCTACGGCCACTTCGGCCGCGACGACGAGGACTTCACCTGGGAGAAGACGGACCGCGCCGAGTCGCTGGCCAAGGCGGCCGGCATCGAAGCCGGCGCCGCCGCCTAGGCCTGGCGCCTCGGCTTCTTGGGCTTCTTCTTGCCGCGGCGCTTGCCATGGTGCTTTGCGCGGCGCTTCTCTGCGCCGTTACGGCCGACCCTGAAGCGGTAGACGGCCGGCGTCGGATCGGCCTGGCCGGAGATTCCCACGCCGTAGACCTGGAACGTGTGCGCCCTGCGCTTGAGCTTGCGGGTCCGCAGCGGAGACGTGCAGGGCGCGAAGTCGGCCTTGTCCAGCTTGCAGAGGAAGAACGAGGTCGGGCGGGTCGCGGTGAAGGCGAAGCGGACGCGCCGGTGTTTGGTGCGCGTCCTGGGTGCCGCGGTGATCGCCGTGTCGGGCGGGTTGGTGCGGGCGAAGGCGGCGACGCCGTCGGTCGGAGCGAGGGCGGCCGAGTAGGCATGGTTGTTGTCGGGGGAAACGGCCACTTCGGCCGCGCCGCTCAGTGCCTTGCCGTCGTCGCAGCCGGCCGTCGAGGCCGGCACCCCGGGCGTCTCGGCAACGCAACCGGCCGAGCCCGCGAGCTGGTTGGGGGTGCCGCCGGCGCCGAGCGAGAACGCCGCAAGCGAGCGGCTCGCAGCCCCGACGCCTGAGGCGACGTAGAGGGCGGCGCCGTCGGGGCTGAGCCCGATCCCGCCGGGACCCCTCATCGCCCGCACCCCGTTGGCGGCGCCGCAGGGCGAGCCGCCGTCGCTGACGCAGCCGCCCGGGGCGTTCAGCGCCGCACCGGGCCCGCGGGCGAAGAAGGCGAGCGAGTTGGTGCCCGCCGACGTCACGTAGACCGTTCCCGGTGAGGCCGCCACCGCCGAGGGGTCGGCGAGCCCGACCGCGGCGGAGCAGCCGGCGGGCGGGGCGGGGGCAGCCAGGCACTGCTGCTCGGTCAGCGATCCGTCTGCGGCCCGCGAGAGCGACACCAGCCCGCCGTTGCCGGCGACGTAGACCGCGGCGCCGTCGGGGCTGACGGCGACCGGCATCTCGGCGGCGGCGGCGAACACGGTGTCGTTGCCGTCTCCGCAGAGCCCGCCGCTGGTGTCGGCCGAGACGCAGCCGGCGGTGCCCGCGAGCTGGCTGAGCGCGCCGCCCGGGCCTCGGGTGAGGACAGCGATAGCGTCGGAGCCGTCGCTGGTGACGTAGACGTTCTCCCCGTCGGGTGAGACCGCGATCGCACGCGGTCCGTCCATCGCGACGCCGGCGAGCGAG
The DNA here is from genome assembly GCA_963696625.1 of uncultured Solirubrobacterales bacterium. Lineage (GTDB taxonomy): Bacteria > Actinomycetota > Thermoleophilia > Solirubrobacterales > 70-9 > JAWVFN01. The sequence goes on along the minus strand of CAVOKZ010000028.1, from coordinate 25,375 downwards.
CCGATCGGGGTCAGGGCGCCGGTGAACGGCGTGCGGGCGAAGGCGAAGACCTTGTCGCTCGCATAGGAGGTGGCGTAGACGTTGGTGCCGTCGGGGCTGACCGCGATGCCATAGGCGGCGCCGAGCCCCGGCGCCGCGACGCACGGCCCGCCGGCAAGGCCCGAGCTCGTCACGCAGCCGTCGACGCCGAACGACTGGTACAGCGATCCGTCGGCGAAGTCCCGCTGGAGCACGGCGATGCCGCTGTCGCCCGCGACGTAGACCTGGCCGCCGTCGGGGCTGATCGCGAGATCGATCGCGGTGGGGCTGGCGAGCGCGCGGCCATCGAGGCAGGCCCCGCCCGAGCCGTCGTCGGTGAGGCAGCCATGGGCGACCGAGGGGCCGGCGTTGAGCTGGGTCAGGCGCCCGTCGGGGCCGTCGAAGGCAGGGGCGGCGGCCGCGAACAGCAACATCGCGCACCCGATCGCGCCTGTGATTCCGAGAATCCTCAACTTGCCCCGATCTATGCCCCTCCAACCCGACGATAGCGGCTGCGGAGCGGTACCCCCGGCTTTGTCTTCCGGGCCCGGGCGCGTCCGCCTCTGCGCCTAGCCTGGGCGGCATGCCCGCGATCGCCAAAGTCGAGCCAATCGTGACGGCTCGCGCCCTGCGCGGGCCGTTCGACTACGCATTGACCGAGGAGATGGCGGATGTGGGCGTCGGCTCGGTACTGCGTGTCCCGTTCGGGCGTCGCAAGCTGCTCGGCGTCGTCGTCGAGCTCGCCGAGGAGTCCGAGGTGCCGGCGGAGCGGCTTGCGAATCCGATCGAGGCGCTCGAGGCGGGGGTGCCGCCCGAGCTCGTGCGGCTCGGACTCTGGGTCGCGCGCGAGTGGTGTTCGACTCCCTCGCGGGGGCTCGGTCTGGTGCTGCCGCCCGGTACCGGCGCCGCCGGCCAGCGGACCCGGGCCCAGAGCGAGACCCTCGCCGAGCTGACGGCTCTCGGCCGCGAGGTGGCGGCCGGCGACGGCTCGGTGCCGGGCGGCGGGCGCAAGCTCGGCATCCGCCAGCGCGCGGTGTTGCGCGCCCTCACCGACGGTCCCCGCACCGGGGCGGAGCTGCGCCTGGCGGCCGGCGCCGAGGCCGCGACCCTGCGCACGCTCGCCGAGCGCGGGGTGCTGGACCTCGAGACGGTCGAGCGCCGGCGCGCGCCGGCGGAGGAGACCGCCGGCGCCGCCTCGCCCCGGGTGGGGCTCAACCTCGCGCAGCGCTCGGCCCTGAGGGAGGTCACCGAGGTGATGGACGAGGGGGGCGAGCTGCTCTTGCACGGCGTCACCGGCTCGGGCAAGACCGAGGTCTACCTCGCGGCGGCCGAGGAGGCGCTGCGTCGCGGGCGCGGCGTGATCGTCCTCGTCCCCGAGATCGCGCTAACCCCGCAGGCCGTCGGTCGCTTCCGGGGCCGCCTCGGCGACACCGTCGCCGTCATGCACTCCGGCCTCGGCGTCGGCGAGCGCTACGACGAGTGGCGGCGGCTGCGCTCGGGCGAGGCGCGCGTCTGCGTCGGGCCGCGCTCGGCGGTGTTCGCGCCGGTCGCCGATCTCGGCCTGCTGGTGATCGACGAGGAGCACGATGCCTCCTACAAGCAGGAGAGCGACCCGCGCTACGACGCGCGGGCCGTGGCCCGCCGGCGCGCCGGTGAAGCCGGAGCCGTGCTGCTTGCGGGAACCGCGACGCCGCGCCCCGAGAGCTGGAGCGAGATGCGGCGGCTCGAGCTTCCCGACCGCGTCGACGGCCTGGGGATGCCGCCGGTCGAGCTCGTCGACACCCGCGGGCCGCAGGCGAGCCCGCTGCACCCGCGCACGGTCGACGCTCTCGGCGAGGTCGCCAGAGCGGGGGGCAAGGCGATCGTGATGATCAACCGCCGCGGCTGGGCCCCTTACGTCGCCTGCCGCTCGTGCGGCGAGGCGATCGAGTGTCCCGACTGCGACGTCTCGCTCGTCCTCCACCGCTACCGGGGCGACGCCGAGCTCCGCTGCCACCACTGCGCCCATACCCGGAGAATGCCCAACGAGTGCCCCGAGTGCGGCTCGGTGACCCTGGCCCGGGTCGGCACCGGGACGGAGCACGTCGCCGAGGAGCTCGGCGGGCTGCTGGCGCCGATGCCGGTTTTCCGCCTCGACGCCGACGCCACCGGCGGCTCCGGCGCCCACGCGGCGATCCTGGGCAGGTTCGACGCGGCCGAGAGCGCCGTGCTCGTCGGCACCCAGATGGTCGCCAAGGGCCACGACTTCCCTGAGGTGACCCTCGCGGTCGTCCTCGATGCCGACGCGACGCTCCACTTCCCCGACTTCCGCGCCGAGGAGCGCACCTTCGCGCTGATCACCCAGCTCGCCGGGCGCAGCGGCCGCGGCCGGCTCGGGGGCAAGGTGCTGGTCCAGACGCGGTCGCCCGAGGCCGCCAGCGTCGACCGAGCGGCCGAGCACGACGCCGTCGGCTTCCTCGGCGGCGAGCTCGAGCGCCGCCGGGCCCTGCGCTACCCGCCGTTCTCGCACCTGATCGAAGTCGGCCTCAACTCGCCAGACGTGCCGACGCTGGACCGTGCCGCCGGAGAGCTGCGCGACGCGATCGCGAAGGCGCTGCCGCAGGGCGTCGAGCTGCTCGGCCCGGCGCCCGAGTTCAAGGTCCGCGGGCGCGAGCGCCGCCGGCTGCTGATCAAGGCGCCGCTCGACGCGCGCACAGCAACGGTCGACGCGGTCCGCGAGGCCGTCGAGCTGGCGGCCTCCGAGCGCCGCCTCGCCGGAGTTGCTCTATCCGTCGATGTGGACCCGCAGTAGAAACCCAGGGGCACATCCCCGACGGGATAGGTTCTAAGCTCGTTTCGTGGCTGAAGACACCCTCATCGAAGAGCAAGATGCGCCGCTCGAGAGCGCCGAAGAGCCCGAGGGGCTCGACGAGGCGACGCTCGAGCGCCGCCGTGAGGCGCTCGCCGAGGTCGTCAAGTTCGGCGATCCCGTGCTGCGCTCGCGCGCCTCGGAGGTGACCGAGTTCGACGAGGCGCTGATCGCCGACCTGGCGCGGATGGTGCGGATCATGCACGACGCGATGGGGGTCGGGCTGGCCGCGACCCAGCTCGGGATCCTGCGCCGCGCGCTCGTCTTTCAGGCCGGGGCCGACGCCCCGGCCACCGCGATCGTCAACCCCGAGATCGGGTGGCTCTCCGAAGAGCAGGCGACGGCCGAGGAGGGCTGCCTCAGCATCCCGGGCATCGTCGTCGACGTCGAGCGCCCGCTGTATGCGCGGGTGAAGGGGCTCGCCGCCGACGGCTCGCCGATCGAGATCGAGGCCTCGGGCCTCGAGGCGCGGGTGCTCCAGCACGAGATCGACCACCTCGACGGGGTGCTGATGCTCTCGCACGCTCCGAAGGAGCAGCGCAAGGCGGCGCTTCGAGCCCTTCGCGAGGGCGAGACCTACTCGCCGCCTCGGCCCGACGAAGACGAGGACCCAGAGACTTCCGGGGACGGTTGAGGACCGCCTACCTCGGGACGTCCGAGTTCGCGGCGGCGGTCCTGCGCCGGCTCGCCGAATCGCGCCACCGCCCGGCGCTGGTGGTGACCCCACCGGATCGCCGCCAGGGACGCGGCCGCCGCGTCGCGCCGCCGCCCGCGGCGGCGACCGCGAAGCAGCTCGGCCTCGAGCCGGCGCAGTTCGAGAGCGTCAACGACGAGGAGGCGCTGGAGCGGATCCGCGCCGCCAAGCCGGAGGCGATCGTCGTCTGTGCCTTCGGCCAGCTGATCAAGGAGCCGCTGCTCAGCGAGTTTCCGATGCTCAACGTCCATCCTTCGCTGCTGCCCCGCTGGCGAGGGGCGGCGCCGCTCGAGCGCGCGATCATGGCCGGAGACGAGCGCACCGGGGTGAGCATCATGCGGCTGACCGAAGGTCTCGACTCGGGCCCGGTCGCCGCCCAGGAGGAGATCGCGATTGCGCCCGACGAGGACTTCCCCTCGGTCTCGGCGCGCCTGGCCGAGCTCGGCGGCGAGATGCTGGTCGCGGCGCTCGACGCGTTCGCGCGGGGCGAGCTCGAGTTCGCCGAGCAGGACGACGACGCCGCCACCTACGCCGAGAAGATCACGCCCGAGGAGCGCCGCCTCGATCCCGCCCGGCCGGCGAGCGAACTGGCCAACGCGGTGCGCGCCCTCGCGGGCCACGTCGGCACCTATCTCCAGCTCGGCGGCGGCGACCGTCTCGGCGTCGAGTCGGCGACGGCGGTCGGGGAGGGTCCGCCGCGGGGAGAGATCGCCTCCGGCGAGGATGGTTTGGTGCTCGGCACGGCCACCGGCGGACTGCGTCTCGACACGGTCAAGCCGCCCGGCGGCCGCGCGATGGGGGCAGAGGAGTTCCTGCGCGGACACCCAAGCCCCGGTCGGGCCGTGTGAACGGGGGTACGATCAGGGTGCATGGCCACGGACAAGGACAAGAACAAGGCGTCGCCCGGGGCGCTCGTCGAGCGGCCGGATTGTCCCGGCTGCGGCGAGCCCTGGCTGCGGCCGGCACAGCTCCCGGGCAGATTCGTGTGTGTCTATTGCCTGCGGCGCTACGAGCTCGTCTCGCAGTGCCCGAACTGTGCTGAGCACCAGACGATCGCGCGCATGAGCCGCACCGAGGACATGAAGTGCCAGAAATGCGGCCACTCGATGCTGCGCCCGATCTGATGGCCACCATCTACGCTCATGACTTCGTCGCCTAGCGGCTCCTCGTCATATGCGTCGGCTTCTGGTACCGCCGCGCACGAGCTCTATACGAGCAGGCGCGTCGCGCCCTCGATCCTCTCGGCCGACTTCTCGAAGCTCGGCTCGCAGGTCGCCGCGGTGATGGACGCCGGCGCCCGGATCATCCATGTCGACGTCATGGACGGCCACTTCGTTCCGCCAATCACGATCGGCCCGCTTGTCGCCTCCTCGATCGCCGACCAGGTCCATTCCGCGGGCGGCGCGATCGACGTCCACCTGATGATCGAGAGCCCGGACCGGCAGGTCGAGGAATTCGCCAAGGCCGGGGCGGACTCGATCACCTTTCACGCCGAGGCGACCCCGCACGTAAACCGCACCCTCAACGCGATTCGCGAGCTCGGCTGCCTCGCGGGGTTGGCGATCAACCCGGGCACGCCGCTCGAGGCGGCGGCCGAGATCACCGGCGTCGCCGACATCCTCCTCTGCATGACGGTCAACCCAGGCTGGGGCGGCCAGCCGTTCATCGCCTCCTCGCCCGGCAAGGTCGAGCGCCTTCACGCCCAGGACCCCGATGCCGCGATCGAGGTCGACGGTGGCATCGACCCGAGCACCGCCGGAAGCGTCGCCGAGGCGGGCGCCGGCCTCTTCGTCGCCGGCTCGGCCGTCTTCGGCGCCGAGGACCCCGCCGCGGCCTACCGCGAGATCACCGCGGCCGCCGGCGCCGAGTAGCCCGCGCCTTGCAGCGCCTCGGGACCGACACCTCGCTGCGGCCCTACCTCGGCGGTCTGGCCCGCCTCTGTGGGCTGATCCTCGGACTCGTCGCCCTGGGGACGATCGGCTTTGTGATCACCGAGGGCACCTCGGTCTGGTTCGGTTTCCTCTGGACCCTCGACACGATCGCCACTGTGGGCTCGATCGAGGACCCGGAGTCCGCCGGCGGCCAGGCGCTCAAGGTCGTGCTGATCGTGCTCGGCGTGGGTACGCTCTTCTACGCGCTGGTCACGGTCACGGAGTTCTTCGTCGCCGGACACCTCGGGGAGCTGCTCGAGGAGCGCCGTACCCTGCGAAACATGGAAGGCCTCGAAGACCACCACCTGATCTGCGGCTTCGGCCGCGTCGGCCGCCAGGTCGCCCGCGACCTCACCGTCGCCGGCCATAGGTTCGCGGTGATCGACTCGAACAACGCCAACCGCGTCTTCGCCCGCGAGTTCGATGCTCCCTTCCTCGAAGGCCGGCCGTCCGACGACGAGGTGCTGCGCGGCGCCGGGCTCGAGCGCGCGCGAACCGTGATGGCCTGCCACGACGACGACGCCGAGAACATCTTCATCTGCCTCACGGTGCGCGAGATCCGCGAGGACATCCTGATCGTCGCCCGCGCCAGCCATGAGGACTCGGCAAAGAAGCTCAAGCGCGCCGGCGCTGACCGCGTGATCTCGCCCTACCGCGCCAGCGGCGCCGAGATCGCGCGCCTGGCCATGCACCCTCAGGTCTCAGGCGTCGTCGACGTCGCCCCCGAGTACCGGATGGAGGAGATCGAGGTCGCCCCGGGTTGCCCCGGCGCGGGCAAGCGGATCGCCGAGATCAAGGGGTCGTCGATGATCGTCGCGCTGCGAACCGCCGCCGGCCGGGTCGAGCCCCAACCCGCCAGCGACACCCAGCTCAACCCCGGCGACGTCCTCGTCGCCGCCGGCACCAGCGCGACGATGGAGCGCCTCGAGGACCTGTTCACGCCGAGCGAACCCGTGGCATCTCCAGCGACCAGCGACCAGCGACCAGCGACCTAGCCGGCTTCGTCCCCCGAGGCAATCTGCACCTCGAGCTCCTCCGGTGACCCCGGGCCGACCTTGTCCTCTTCGCGCGGTTTCGGGCGGCGGTAGATCAGATAGAGCAGGGCGCAGAGCAGCGCTGAACCGGCGAGATATCCGACCTCGACCCGCTTCGTCTCGCTCATGATCGGCAGCAGGCACCAGGCGACAAACGCGGCGCCGCAGAAGACCCAGCACGCCGCCGCGCGGCGCACCTGGCCCTGGGCCAGCGCGGCCTGGTTCAGCGTGCCGGCCGCGAGATAGATCCCCATGCCGATCGAGACGATCACGAGGTCGCTGCGCGAGTAGTCGAAGTTGTCGCCGAAGGCGATCTGCATCAGCTTCGGCCCGGCGATCAGCATCGCCAGCGTCACCAGGGCCGCGAACGACGCGACCGCGCGGATCGTCACCCGCACCGAGGCGCTGAAAGCCTCCTGGTCGTCGGTGCTGCCCCCCGATTGGAGCTTGGTCAGGTGGGGGAGGAGGCTCGTCTGGACGGCCTGGAACAGCTGGATCGGGGCCCGGGCGATCATCAGGATGTTGAAGACGAAGCCGGCCAGGGCGGCGCCGGAGGTGGCTTGGATCAGCAGGGGGCCGGCGTTGAGGAAGGTCTGCTCGCTGAGCATGATCAGCAGGACGGCGCCGGCGAAGCCTCCTCCGTGGGCGAGCGTGAAGTCGGACTCGGCGGCGGCGTCGGGGGAGCCGCCGCCAGAACCACTGGCGGCGTTCTTGGGTTTCCTCGGCGGATCCCCCGACCCCGCCTGAGTGGCAGCCGCCCGTCCCTGGCGCGTGAAGGCGAAGGGAACGACGATCAAGCTCAGGGCGGGGGCGACGAGGATGCCGAGGGCGACGGCGGATTGGCCACTGCTGACGCCGACGGCGACCAGCAGCGCGAACAGGGTCCTTGCCATCGACTCCGAGAAGATCAGCGCGGCATAGAGCTGGAGCCGGTGGGTGCCGGCTAGATAGCCGCGGGCGAAGTAGCTGGCGCCGTAGAAGGTCACCGAGCCGACGTAGATCCAGTAGAGGGTCTTCTGGCCCGAGAGCAGGTCGTCCTGGAGTGGGCCGCGGAGGATCAGCGCCAGCGCGACGAAGGCGACGGCGACCGCGATCTGGATCGTCGCCGCGACCCGCATCGGCTCGCGCGGCGACTGGCCCTTGGCCAGGTGCTCGGCGATCGAGCGCGAGAGCAGCTGCTCGATCGGCCGCTGCAGGGTCGAGATCGTGATGAAGCAGGCCGACCAGAGAATCGCGATCTCGCCGTAGTCGGTCTTCGACAGCTCGTGCGAGGCGATCGCGAAGTAGAGATAGGTGACGAGGCCCGTGGCCCCGACCCCGATCGACAGCAGGCTGGCGCGCTTGCCATAGCCGCGGGCCTCCGCCGCCGCGTCCCGCGAACCGGCGCTCATCGAGGGATGCGGCCGATACGGTCCACCCCGCCGGAGCCCTCTTCCGCCGCCCCCGGGCGCGCAGCGGAGGAGGCGGCGGTCGATGCCGGCGCGCGCTCGCGTTCGTAGTGCGAGGGCTCGACTCCCAGCTGCAGCTCGATCCGGCGCACGCGCTCGAACACGCGCTGGGTGATCGCCCGGTTGCCGGCGAGGATGTCGCCCACGACGCCGAGCGCGAAGACCTGGACCGCGGCGATCGAGAGCACGGCGCCGAGGATCAGCGACTGGATGTGGCCCGAGGTGTCGCCGTTGAAGATCCAGTCGATCAGGAACGGCATCCAGGCGGCGAGGGCGCCGATCGCGAGCGCGATCGCGGCGACGCTGAACACACGCAGCGGGTGGTACATCGAGTAGACGCGGAAGATCGAGACGGCGTTGCGGCCGACGTAGGAGCCGACCGAGGGGAAGAGGCGTGACTCGCGCAGCACCGGGTTGGTCTTCACCGGCACGTGGTCGATTGCGATCTGCATCTTGCCGGCGGCGATCAGGCTCTCGAGCGTGTACGTGAACTCCGAGACGACGATCGTCTGGATCGCGGCCTCCCGGTCATAAGCGCGAAAGCCGGAGGTCGTGTCGGGGATGTCGGTGCCCGAGGCGCGGTTGACGACGGCGCTGCCGACGCGCTGCAGCAATTTCTTGACCCGTGAGAAGTGCTCGATGTTGGTCACCTCGCGGTTGCCGACGACCATGTCGGCCCGGCCGGCGACGATCGGCTCGACCAGCGCCGGGATGTCGCCCGCGCTGTACTGGTTGTCGGCATCGGTGTTGACGATCACGTCGGCGCCGAGCTTGAGGCTCGCGTCGAGGCCGGCCTGGAACGCGGTCGCCAGACCGCGGTTGGTCGTCAACTTGACGATGTGCTCGACGCCGTGCTCGCGCGCGACCTCGACCGTGCGGTCGGTCGAGCCATCGTCGATCACCAGCCACTCGACCGTGTCGAACCCGGGGACCTCACGCGGCAGCTCGCCGAGGGTGACGGGCAGCACCGCCTCCTCGTTGAGCGCCGGGATCTGGATGATCAGCTTGTTCACCGGGCGAAGCGTAGCCGCGGCTCGCCGCCGAGCAGGGCGGAGGCTTGCCGGGGCGCCGCGGAGTGAGCGGCCGGTAAACTGGTTGACTGACCAGTCAATCGGTTGCAACCTAAGCAACCTAAGGGGTCAAAACCTAAGGGGTCAGACCCTTAACAGTTGTCACAGATCGGCAAAGGAGCCACGAATAGCCGAGCTGGGCGTCGAACAGGATCGAGTCCACCTCAAGCGGGCGCTCGAGCTCGCCGAGGGCGGTCGCGGGCGCGTCAGCCCCAATCCGCTCGTCGGAGCCGTGATCGTCAGCGGCAGCGAGGTCATCGGCGAGGGCTTCCACGCCGAGCTCGGCGGCTTCCACGCCGAGCGCGCGGCGCTCGAGGACGCGCGCTCGCGCGGTTCGGACCCGGCCGGGGCGACGATGTTCGTGACGCTCGAGCCCTGCGCCCACACAGGCCGCCAGCCGCCGTGCGCCGACGCGATCGCCGAAGCGGGTATCGCCCGGGTGGTGATCGGCACCGACGATCCGAGCGAGAAGACCGCCGGGCACGGCCCGTCGCGTCTCCGCGAGGCCGGGGTCGCGGTCGAGTTCGCCGACGGGCCCGAGGCCGCTGCGTCGCGCCTCCTGGTCCAGCCCTTCCGCAAGCACGCGCGCACCGGCAGGCCGCTCGTCACCTACAAGGTCGCGACCACGATCGACGGCAAGGCCGGCGTCCCCGGCGGCGGCTGGTTCACCTCGCCCGAAAGCCGTGAGCTGGTTCACCGCTGGCGAGCCGAGGCCGACGCGGTCGCGGTGGGGATCGGCACGGTGCTCGCCGACGACCCGCAGCTGACGGCTCGGGACGTCGAGGCGCACTCGCAGCCGGCGAGGGTGGTCTTCGACCGCCAGGGGCGTCTTCCCGAGAGCTCGAAGCTGGCCACCTCCACCGAGTCGCCCTTGATCGTCACCTCCGACGAGGTCCCGGACGTGCTCGAAGAGCTCGGCTCGCGCGACATCACCCATCTGCTGCTCGAGGGCGGCCCGACGCTGGCGCGCGCCTTCTTCGACGCCGGCGAGGTCGACGAGCTGCGCCTCTTCATCGCGCCGGTGCTCGCCGGGAGCGCCGACATCCCGGGGCCGATCGCCGGCACGGCGAGCGTCGCCGAAGTCCTCCAACCGCTCGACGTCACCCAGGAGACGGTCGGTCCCGACCTGTTGATCAGCGCTCGGCTGAGGGAGTGGTGAGCTGATGTTCACCGGGCTGGTCGCCGACAAGGGCAAGATCGAATCGGTCGAGAAGACCGCCGACGGCGCCCGCCTGCGCATTTCGACCTCACTCGCGCCGGAGCTGGGCGAGGGCGACTCGATCTCGGTCGGCGGCGCCTGTCTCACCGCGGCCGCCATCGCCGGCGGCGCCTTCGAGGCCGACGCGATGAACCAGACCCTCGAGCTGACCACTCTCGGACAGCTCGACGCGGGAGACCCGGTCAATCTCGAGCTCGCGCTGCGCGCGTCAGACCGGCTTGGCGGCCACATCGTCCAGGGCCACGTCGACGGCGTCGGCGAGGTCACCTCGGTCGCCGACGACGGGATCGCCAAGCGGATCTCGATCACGGCCCCCGCCGATCTCCTGCCGCTGATCGCCGAGCGCGGCTCGATCGCCGTCGACGGCGTCAGCCTCACGGTCTCCGCGCTCACAGACGCTTCCTTCGAGGTCTCGCTGATCCCCGAGACGCTCGAGCGCACCACCCTGGGATCGCTGGAGGAGGGAGCCAGAGTCAACCTCGAGGCCGATGTCGTGGCCCGCTATCTGCAGCGCCAGGAAAGCGCCGTGCAACCATCCAAAAAGGAGTGACATGAGCACGATGGCCGAATCCGAAGCCAAAACCAAATCTCCCTTCTCGACGATCGAAGAGGCGATCGAGGAGATCCGCGCCGGGCGGATGATCGTCGTCTGCGACGACGAGGACCGCGAGAACGAGGGAGACCTCGTGATCGCCGCGCAGTTCGCGACCCCGGACGCCGTCAACTTCATGGCCAAGCACGCCCGCGGCCTCGTCTGCCTGGCGCTGACCCCGCAGCGGTGCGACGAGCTCCACCTCGACCTGATGCCGGCCAAGAACGAGGGCTCGCTGAAGACCGCCTTCACCGTCTCGATCGAGGCCGCTGAGGGCGTCTCCACCGGGATCTCGGCCGCCGACCGCGCCCAGACCGTGCAGACCGCGATCGACCCCCACACGAAGCCAGGAGACATCACCCAGCCCGGCCACATCTTTCCGCTCAAGGCCAAGGAGGGCGGGGTGCTCGAGCGCACCGGCCACACCGAGGCCAGCGTCGACCTCGCGCGGCTCGCCGGCCTGATCCCGGCCGGGGTGATCTGCGAGATCATGAACGAGGACGGGACTATGGCCCGGGTCGACGACCTCGCCCCCTACGCCGAAGAGCACGGGCTGAAGATGATCACGGTCGCCGAGCTCGTCGCCTACCGCCGCCGCACCGAGAAGCTCGTCGAGCGGATCGTCTCGACCAAGCTGCCGACGGCGTTCGGGGAGTTCACCGCGGTCGGCTACCGCTCGCTGGTCGACGAGAAGCACCACGTGGCGATGGTCAAGGGCGACGTGGCCAGCCGGGACGACGTGCTGGTCCGCGTCCACTCCGAGTGCCTGACGGGTGACGTCTTCCACAGCCTGCGCTGTGATTGCGGCGAGCAACTCGAGGCGGCGATGGCGATGATCGAGCAGGAAGGCGAGGGCGTGCTGCTCTACCTCTCCCAGGAAGGCCGCGGCATCGGCCTGCTCAACAAGCTCAGGGCCTACCGGCTCCAGGAGGAGGGTCTCGACACCGTCGACGCCAACCTCAAGCTCGGCCTGCCCGCCGACCTGCGCGACTACGGCATCGGCGCCCAGATCCTCGGCGACCTCGGGCTGACCAGCATCCGCATCCTCACCAACAACCCGAAGAAGATCAAGGGGCTCGAGGGCTACGGCCTCTCGGTCTCCGACCAGGTGCCGATCCAGTCGGTCCCCAACCCGCACAACGAGCAGTACCTGCGCACCAAGCGCGAGAAGATGGGCCACACGCTCCACCACCAGGGCCTCGCGATCGACGAGGAGATGATCCACGGCGAGCGGCTCGAGGACGAGCGCCGCGCGGAGGACGAGGAGCCGGATGGCTAGCGGGCACGGCCCCCACCACGGCGGCGGCCGTGCCCGCTGACGATTTCGCGGCGCTCTCCGAGGACGAGCGGGGCAAGCTGGCGGGCAAGCGCTTCGCGCTCTGCGTCGGCTCGTTCTATCCGGATCTCGCGGCGCGGCTCGTGAAGGGCGCGGTCGCCGGATTCGGCGAGGGCGGCGTCGAGACCGCCGCGATCGAGGCCTTCGAGGTTCCCGGCGCCTTCGAGCTTCCCTTCGCCGCCAAGCTCGCCGCACACAGCAAGCGCTTCGACGGCGTCGCCTGCCTCGGCGCCGTGATCCGCGGCGAGACCAGCCACTACGACTACGTCTGCTCCGAGTCGGCCCGCGGCATCCAGCAGGTCCAGCTCGACACCGGCGTCCCCTGTGCCTTCGGCGTGCTCACGGTCGAGAACATGGACCAGGCGCTCGAGCGCTCCGGCGGCGACAAGCGAGATCAAGGCCGGAACGCGGCGATGGCCGTAATGCGCATGGCCCTCTTGAAGGACGAGCTGGGCTGATAAGGGCCACCCCCGGGAGAGCCCTCCGCCGCCCCCCCCGGACGCGAAGCGGAGGAGGCGGCGGTTGATGGCGAAGCCGCTAACCTGCTCCGCCGATGGCCAAGGTCTGTCACAGCTGCGGCAAGAAGCCCGCGTTCGGAAACTCGCGAAGCCACTCGATGGTCGCGACCCGGCGGCGCTTCAACCCGAACCTGCAGAAGGTCCGGATCGAGGTTGGCGAGTCCTCACGGCGTGTCTACGTCTGTACCCGCTGCCTCAAGGCGGGCAAAGTAACCAAGGCTGCTTAGACTTCGGCCACTAGTGGCCGATCCCTCAATCGAGCGCTTTCGCCGTGTCCTGACCGCGGCCCACGTTCACCTCGAAGCCCGTAGGCAGGAGGTCAACGACCTCAACGTCTTCCCTGTCGCCGACGGCGACACCGGAGACAACATGGCGCTGACCCTGAACGCGGTGCGCGCCGAGCTCGACCGGCTCGACGGGCAGACGGTCGACGACATCGGGCGCACCGAGATCGTCAACGCGCTGGCGCGGGCGGCGCTGATGGGGGCCCGCGGCAACTCGGGCGTGATCCTTTCGCAGATCGTGCGCGGCGCCGCCGAAGAGCTCGCCAGCCGCCCGGGCGAGCTGATCGACCCGATGCTGATCTCGAGCGCGATGGCGCGCGCCGCCGACGCCGCGTACGAGTCGGTGCGTGATCCGGCCGAGGGGACGATGCTGACCGTCTTCCGCGAGATGGCCCACTCGGTCGCCCAGCGCCTCGCCCACATGGACACCACGCGCCTGCCGAAGGACACGACGCCCGAGCAGCAGGACGCGATGCTCGCGGCGCTGCTCGAGGAGGTGGTCAAGGACGGCGAGGCCGCCGTGGCGCGCACGCCCGAGCAGCTCGAGGTGCTGCGCGAGTCCGGCGTCGTCGACGCCGGCGCCTACGGGCTGGTCGTGATCCTCGCCGGGGTCGTCGCCGGCCTCCGCGACGACGACGGTGCGACGCCCGACCTCGAACACCACGTGCCGGCGATTGCGACCAGGCCGCACCACGCCGACAGCCGCCACCGCTACTGCACCAACTTCATCGTCACCGGCACCGGCCTCGACAGCCGCGCCCACGCGACCGACCTCGAGACGCTCGGCGACTCGGTTCTCGTCGTCGGCGACGAGACCACGCTCAAGGTCCACGTCCACACCGACGAGCCCGAGTCGGCGATGGCGCTGTTCGAGGGAATCGGCGACGTCGGCAACCTCGACGTCGCCGACATGCGCGAGCAGGTGGCCGAGCGCACCGCGAGGCTCTCCTTCGCCCGCTGCGCCGCCGTCGCCGTGGTCACCGGCGACGGGATGCGCGAGCTCTACGAGGGGCTCGGCGCCTACGTCGTCGACGGCGGCCCGACCTTCAACCCCGCGATCTCCGACCTGCTCGCGGCGATCCACGAGGTGCCGGCCGAGGAGGTGCTGGTCTTCCCCAACAACTCGAACGTCGTGCTCGCCGCCGAGCGGGCGTGCGAGCTATCCGACAAGCGGGCCAAGGTCGTCGACTGCACCGCCCCCCAGGCCGGGCTCGTGACCCTGATCGAGCTCGACCTCTCGGGTTCGCTCGAGAACAACCTCGGTCGCGCCGGCGAGGCACTGGCGGGGATCCGCGTCGGCTCCGTGGCTCCGGCCGCCCGCGACGACAAGCAGGGGCGCTTCGTCGTCGGCGACGCCGTCGGCTTCGTCGGCGATGAGATCGTCGCCTGGGGAGGAGCGGGCTCGGTTCTGCGCGAGACGCTGGCGCCGCTCGCCGAGGGGGCCGAGATCATCACCGCGATCGGCGGCGCCGGGGCGCCGATCCCGCTCGACCGGGTCGAGGCCCACGCGCCCGACGCGGTCGAGCTCGAGGTTCACGACGGCGGGCAGCCGAACTACTGGTGGCTGCTCGCTGCCCAATGACAGACCTGCTCGAAGAAGTAATCGACGCGGCGGGAGGCCGGCGGCGCTGGAAGCGCATCGGACAGCTGCGCGCCGAGGTCCGCAGCGGGGGAGTGCTGATGCGCGCCAAGGGGCGCTCGAGGCTCTTTCGCGAGTACGAGCTGACCGCGAGCACCGAGGAGCAGCACGCGGTATTCGAGCCGTTTCCGAAGGAGGGCAGCCGCGGGGTCTACGACGGCGACGCGGTGCGGATCGAGTCGGGAGAGGGCGAGCTGCTCGCCGAGCAGCAGGACCCGAGGGCGGAGTTCTTCGGCCTCTCCGGGGTGGCCAAGAACCTGCGCTGGAGCGACCTCGACGCTCTCTACTTCGCCGGCTACGCGATGTGGAACTACCTCAACGCGCCGTTTCTCTTGGAGCGCCCGGGCTTCGAGATCTCCGAGGGTGAGCCGCTGAGCGAGGACGGCGCCACCTGGCGCTGTCTCGACGTCGTCTTCCCCGAGGGCATCCACACCCACTGCCGCCAGCAGTCGTTCTACTTCGACGAGGCCGGCCTCCTGCGCCGCCACGACTACCACCCGGACGTGGTCTCGCGGTTCGCCGGCGCCGCCCACCTCTGCGACGAGCACCGCGAGTTCGGCGGCATCGTCTTTCCGACCCGCCGGCGGGTCGTCCCTAAGGGCCCGGCGGGCAACCCGCTTTCGGGGCCGCGGATCGTCTGGATCGACATCGACTCGGTCGAGGCGTCCTGAGGCATCCACCGTCCGGCGTAGCCTGAGGCAGGGTGGAAGCGGCTGCCAACAGGCCTGACCGAGCGCCCGTGCCCGGGCTGCCTCACGCCTTCGCCTCGAAGGCGCTGCTCACGCGGCCCGAGCTGCTGGCGGCGCCGCTGCGAACGGCGCCGCGCCCGAGCATCCTCGAGGCGCCGCTGTCGACGCTCAAGGGTGCCGGCCCCACGCTCTCGACCGCGGCCTCGGAGAGCCTCGGGATCGAGAACGTCGGCGATCTGCTGCTCCACCTGCCGCACTCCTACCGCGAGCCCGCCGAGGTGGTGCAGATCGAGCGCCTCAAGACCGGCGAGCCGGCGACGATCGAGGTCGAGGTCCGCTCGTCGAAGCTCCGGCCCACGCGGCGGCGCAGCCTGACGATCTTCGAGGCCGAGGTCGCCGACGCGGCGGGCGGGACGGCGACCGCGGTCTGGTTCAACCAGGGCTGGCTCGCCGAGCGGCTGACGCCGGGGACCAAGCTGCTGCTCCAGGGCTCGCTCGACAAACGCGGCTTCAAGGTCACCGCCCACGAGATCCTCGGCGGCGGCGGCGCGCTGCCCGAGGGCATCCACACGACCGGGATGGTCCCGGTGCATCCGGCATCCGAGGGGCTGAAGCCGCGAAAGCTGCGCGAGTGGGTGTGGCAGGCGCTCGCATTCGCGCGCCACGCTCCCGAGCCGCTTCCGGCGCGGCTGCGGACCCAGCGCTCGATGCCCGCGATCGGCGACGCGCTCAGCGAGGCCCACTTCCCCGTCGACGACAAGCGCGCGCTCGCGGCGCGCTCGCGGCTGGCCTTCGAGGAGCTGCTGCTCTACCAGGTCGCCCTCGCGCAGCGGCGCTCGAACCGCCAGAGCGGCGCCCGCGCGCCGGCGCTGCCCGCCCGCGGCGAACAGGTCTCGCTCTGGCTCGACTCGCTGCCGTTCGCGCTGACCGGCGACCAGGCGGCGGCGATCGAGGCGATCGACGGCGACCTCGGCGGAACCGCGCCGATGCAGCGCTTGCTGATGGGGGAGGTTGGCTCAGGTAAGACCGTGATCGCGCTCTACGCGATGCTGCGCG
This sequence comes from uncultured Solirubrobacterales bacterium, assembly GCA_963696625.1. GTDB lineage: Bacteria > Actinomycetota > Thermoleophilia > Solirubrobacterales > 70-9 > JAWVFN01. The sequence continues at coordinate 8,999 of CAVOKZ010000028.1, read as the reverse complement.
CCGCCGAGGTCGGCCGGCAGGCCGTGCTGATGGCGCCGACCGAGACCCTCGCCGAGCAGCACTTCGCGACGCTTCAGACCCTGCTCGCCGGCACCCAGCAGCGCCCCCGGACGCGAAGCGGAGGAGCCGCTGTCATGGCGGACGCGGCGCTGCTCACCGGGGCCGTCCCGGCCGAGCGTCGCCGCGAGCTGCTCGGCCGCCTTGCCAGCGGGCAGCTCGGCCTCGTCGTCGGCACCCACGCGCTGATCGAGGACGCGGTCGAGTTCCGCAGCCTCAGCGTCGCGGTCGTCGACGAGCAGCACCGCTTCGGCGTCCGCCAGCGCGCGGCGCTCGACGCCAAGGGCGCCGGCGGCGCGGTTCCGCACACGCTGCACATGACCGCGACGCCGATCCCGCGCACCCTGTCGCTCACCGCCTACGGCGACCTCGATGTCACCGCGCTGCACGAGCTGCCCGCGGGCCGCAAGCCGATCGTCACCCGCGTCGTCGGCCCCGACGACCGCGCCGGCGCTTACGAGCTTATTCGCGAGCGCCTGCGCGAGGGGCGCCAGGCCTACGTCGTATGCCCGCTGATCTCAGAGTCCGAGAAGCTGCAGGCCACCGCCGCGACCGAGGAGGCCAAGCGCCTCGCCGCGGGCGAGTTCGCCGCCTTCGACGTCGACGTCCTCCACGGCCAGATGCCCTCGCGCGAGAAGGCGGCGGCGATGGAGCGCTTCACCTCCGGGAAGACCGACGTCCTCGTCGCGACCAGCGTGATCGAGGTCGGCATCGACGTCGCCAACGCGACGGTGATCGCGATCGAGGGGGCCGGGCGCTACGGAATCTCCCAGCTCCACCAACTCCGCGGCCGGGTGGGGCGGGGGGAGCACGACTCGACCTGCCTCCTCTTCGCCGACGGGGGCGCCGAGTCCGAGACCGCCCGCGCCCGGCTGCAGGCGATCGCCACCGAGCGCGATGGCTTCCGCCTCGCCGAGATCGACCTCGGCCTCCGTGGCGAAGGAGAGATCCTCGGCACCCGCCAGCACGGGCTGCCGCGCTTGCGCGCCGCGACGCTGCCCGACGACGCGGCGCTGCTGATCGACGCACGCCAGGCGGCGCTGGCGATGCTCCGCGAGCACGGCTCATTCGACGCGCCTGAGCTCGGCGGGCTGCTCGACGCCGCCCGCTCCCGCTTCGGCGACGAGCGCACCGACTACGTCCCAGCGTGAGGGTCGCCGGCGGCGAGCTGCGCGGACGGCGCCTTGCCGTTCCCAAAGGAGGCGCGGTGCGGCCGACGACCGAGCGCGTGCGCGAGGCGGTGTTCTCGATTCTCGGCGACATCACCGGCCTCAGCGTCCTCGATCTCTTCTGCGGCAGCGGGGCGCTGGGGATCGAAGCGGTCTCGCGCGGCGCCGCACACGCGACGCTGGTCGACACCAAGACCCAGACGACCCAGCGCAACGTCGCCGATCTCGATCTCGGTGACCGAGTCGAGGTCGTGCGCGAGGACGCCCGCCGTTTTCTCGAGCGCCCGTCGCTGCCGAAGTACGACCTCGTACTTTGCGACCCGCCCTATAAACTCGCCGACCTCTTTGCAGCCGACCTCGATCCGCTTATACAGAGTCATCTCGCCGCCGGGGGCCGCGTGATCTTCGAAACGTCGCCCGACTCCCCGATCTCGGTGACGCTTCCGTTGCGCCTCGAGCGCAAGTACGGCGACAGCCTGATCCGGCTGTATGAGGCCGCCGCATGAGCGGCTCCATCGCCGTCTGCCCGGGCTCTTACGACCCGGTCACCAACGGCCACCTCGACATCATCGGCCGCGCCTCGCGCGTGTTCGACAAGGTGATCGTCGGCGTCGTCAATCAGCCCGTGCGCAAGCAGAAGACGCTGTTCACCGCCGAGGAGCGGCGAGACTTCCTCGCCGACGCCACCGCCGACCTCGCCAACGTCGAGGTCGAGATATTCAGCGACCTGCTGGTCGAGTTCGCCAAGCGCAAGGGGGCGAAGGCGATCGTCAAGGGCCTGCGGGCGATCTCCGACTTCGAGTACGAGTTCGAGATGAACCAGCTCAACCGCGTCCTCGCCCCGGAGATCGAGTCGATGTACATCTTCGCCTCGGCCAACTACAGCTTTCTTTCCTCGACGGGGGTCAAGGAAATGGCGACTTTCGGCGGCAGCGTGGGTGATCTCGTGCCCGCACCGGTCGCGGAGGCGCTCGTCGAGCGAATCAAGCGATAATTTGCGCCCGATCTTGCACCGGAACCCCCGGTTTGGTGGAGGATTCCCCGCACGCGTAAGCTTCAACGGTCACTCATGGACGTACTCGTACTCATAGACAAGCTCGATGACCTGGTGCATAACGCGCGCCCGGTTCCGCTCACCGACCAGGTGCGCGTGGACCGCGAGGAGGTCTACGACATCCTCGACCAGATGCGGGCCACGATTCCCGAGGAGATCAAGCAGGCCCGCTGGATCGTCAAGGAGCGCCAGGAGATGCTCGCCGAGGCCAAGCGCGAGGCCGAGCGCATCGTCAAGGAGGCCCGCGAGCAGCAGGCCCGCCTCGTCGATCAGGAGGAGATCTCCCGCCAGGCAGAGCGCGCCGCCGAGGAGATTGTCGAAGAGGCCCGCGAGCGCGAGCGCGAGATCCGCCTCGGCGCCGAGGACTACGCCGACGACATCCTCAACACACTCGAGACCAACCTTCAGAAGTTCCTCCAGGCAGTGCAGCGGGGACGCGACCGGCTCCAGGGCCGCGACCGCGAGCCTTCAGGGCTCTAGCCAGGCTCGCCCCGCCGGAATAGGCTCTCCTCTCCCGAGCTGCGCTCGTCAAGGGGACTGCCCCCTTGACGAGCCTTCATCCGTAGACGGCGCGGACCACGGCGAGGTCGTCGCCGGTCCAGGTGACCTCGCCGCCCGACCATTCAGCGAGCTGCTCGGCGGTGTCGAGGAAGTCGACGCCGGGATCCACCGGCGTCACCTGCTCGTCGGCCTTGACCACGTCGCCGATCACCAGTGCCTTCGCCTGCTCGCGCACGCGCCGGAACAGCGTCTGCTTCTCGGGGTCCTTGAGGTGGTGGACGGCGAGCACCGAGATCACCAGGTCCCAGGGGCCGTCGGGCAGCGGGTCCTCCATGCGCGCGTGCTGGAGCTCGTCGTACTCCCCGCGCAGCCGGTAGATCATGTTCGAGTCCGAGTCGAGCCCGATCACCCAGGCGTCGGGATAGGCCTCGAGCAGCCGCTTTGTCGTCTCGCCGGTGCCGATGCCGAGCTCGAGCACGCGGGCCGGCGCCTCCGGGATCGCCTTGATCGCCTCCGCCTGGAGCTCGTCGAAGCGCGGCACCTCGCCCCGGATCTGCTCCAGGTAGGTGTCGGGATTCCAGTGGAACTGGGCTGCCAAACTACGGTGAGACTAGTGCCCGCCGCAGCGACAATCGTCGACCTCGGGCGCCTCGCGCTCGAGCATGGCCAGGGCCGCAGGCTCGATCTCGAGCTTGCCCCCGAGCCGATCGACCTCGGCGGCCAGCGCTACGCCGTCACAGGCGAGCCCGTGCCGGCGCGCCTCGAGGTCTCGCGAACCAGCCACGGCTGGGCGCTGCACCTCACCTTCGCCGCCAAGCTCGAGGGAACCTGCGTCCGCTGCCTCGGGCCGGCCTCGTTGGGGCTCGAGATCGACGCCCGCGAGGTCGACGAGGCCGACGCCGAGGACGAGGAGCTGCGCAGCGCCTATGTCGACGGCCTCGAGGTCGACGTCGCCCGCTGGGCCCACGACGCGCTGGTGCTGGCGATGCCCCAGCAGCCCCATTGCCGCGAGGACTGCAAGGGCCTCTGCCCGGTCTGCGGTGAGACCCTCAACGACGCCGACCCGGCCCACCATGAGCACGAGAAGCCCCGCGACCCCCGCTGGGCCGCGTTGGACCAACTCAAGGGCGACTGACCGCTACCATCCTCGGCCTCATGGCCGTCCCCAAGAAGCGAACTTCACGCACCCGCCGCGACAAGCGGCGCGCCACGCACGGGCGCAGCGCCCCGCGGCTCAACGAGTGCCCGCGCTGCCACAGCCCGCGGCTGCCGCACCGCGTCTGCCCGACCTGCGGCACCTACGCCGGGCGCGAAGTGATCGACCTCTCGGCGCCCGAGACGGCGCCGGCCCAGCCCGAGCAGGAGTAATCGTGTCCGCGCGGGTGGCGCTCGACGCGTTCGGTGCCGACGACGGCCCCGAGCTGGTCCTCGAGGGGGCGCGGCTCGCTGCCGCCGACGGCATCGCGGTGCGCATTTTCGGCCCGCCGGCCGAGCTCGCCGATCCTCCCGGCGGTGTCGAGGTGATCGCCAGCGAAGAATGGATCGGCAACGACGAGGATCCGGTGGCAGCCGTACGCGGCAAGGCCGGCGCCTCCGTTGTGATGGCCTCCGCCGACGCCGCCGCCGGCAACTCGGGAGCGGTGGTCAGCGCCGGCTCGACCGGCGCGACGATGACAGCGGCGCTGTTCGCGCTCAAGCGGATCCAGGGCGTGCGCCGGCCGGCGCTCGCCGCGCAGGTGCCGCTGCCCGATGGCGAGAAGACGGTGCTCTTCCTCGACGTCGGCGCCAACGTCGAGGTGCGGCCCCAGGATCTGGTCCAGTTCGCCTTCCTCGGGTCGTCGTTCAGCGAGGCCGTGCTCGGCGTCGAGGCTCCGCGTGTGGGCCTGCTCTCGGTGGGCGAGGAGGCCAAGAAGGGAACACCGGATGTCGCCGAAGCGAACGCCGCGCTCGCCGCCTCGACGGGCATCTCCTTCACCGGCAACGTCGAGGGCACCGACCTGCTCTCCGGAGACGTGGACGTGGTGGTCACCGACGGCTTCACCGGCAACGTCGCCCTGAAGCTGATGGAGGGAACGGCCCGCGCCGTTGCGGGCGGCGTACGCAGCGCCGCGAAGTCAAACCCCCTCGCGGGCCTCGGCGGACTGCTCCTGCGGCCCGCGCTCGGCGGCCTGCGCAAGCGCATGGACCCGAACGCGACCGGCGGCGCGATCCTGCTCGGCCTGCGCGGCGTCGCGGTCGTCGCCCACGGCGGCTCGACCCCCGAAGGCATCGCCAACGCGATCCGCCTCGCCGACCGCTCGATCAAGCAGAACGCGGCCGAACGTACCGCCGAAGCCCTGGTGGCCGCTGGAGCCACGCGCGGCTCGCTCGATCAGTAGTCGAGCGCAAGCGCGCGCCTCCTGTGACAAACCCCCAGAAAGGGGTCAGACCCCTTTGGGAGGGTTCTTTAGGGTTGTGCCAGACGTCTCGTCGGTTTCCCACCTGACTCACTCGGCATACTTCCGCGAATGGAACGCGACGAAGTCATGGAGCTGGTGCGTAAGCACCTCTCGACCGAGCTCGAGGTCGACCCGGGCAAGATCGCCGAGGGAACCCGCTTTCGCGAGGACCTCGACGCCGACTCGCTCGACCTCTACGAGCTGGTGATGGAGCTCGAGGACCAGTACGGGATCCGCGTCTCCGAGGAAGAAGCCGCCGGGATACAGACCGTGGGTGACGCGGTCGAGTTCGTTGTGGCCCGGGCCCCGGCCGCGGGGTAGTGGCGAGCCGCGCGGGCACCGCCGGGCTCTCAGCGCTGCTCTCGGCGCTGCCCGATGACCTCGCTACCCGGGCGCTGACCCATTCGTCCTGGGTCGAGCATCGCAGCGACTCCTACGGGCGCCTTGCCTTCCTCGGGGACAGCGTGCTCGGTCTTGCGATCGCGTCCGAGCTGCACTCCAGATTCCCCGACGCCGACAGCGGCGAGCTGACCAAGGTCCACAACCAGACGGTCAGCGCCCGGGCGATCGCCGCCGTCGCGGGCGAGCTCGGCATCCCCGAGCTGATCGGCGAGCGGGCGCCGACGGACGGCTCCGGCCTGCCCGCGGACACGCTCGTCGCGACCGACCGGCCGGTGGCGGAGGTCACCGAGGCGCTGATCGGCGCCTGCTTCCTCGAGAACGGCTTCGAGAAGACCGCCGAGGCCGTGATCGCCGCCTTCTCGCCCCAGATCGCCTACGCGAGCGAGACCCGGCTCGATTTCAAGTCAGAGCTGCAGGAGCGGCTCGCGCGTCATGGCGCGACCGTAACCTACGAGGTCGTAAACGAAGAAGGCCCGCCCCACGACAGGCGCTTCGAGGTCTCAGCGAGCGCCGATGGAAGAGCGTTGGGCAGTGGTTCCGGCCGATCGAAGAAGGAAGCTGAACAGGCTGCGGCCGAACAGGCCCTCGAGGAAATGCGCTGATGCACCTGAAATCTCTATCCCTGAAGGGCTTCAAGTCCTTTCCCGACCGGACGCAGCTGACATTCGCGCCGGGCGTCAGCGTGATCGTCGGCCCCAACGGCTGCGGCAAGTCGAACATCACCGACGCCGTGATCTGGGCGCTCGGCGAGCAGAGCCCGTCGGCGATCCGCGGCAACTCGATGCAGGACGTGATCTTCAGCGGCGGCAAGGGCTCCTCGCCGCGGCGCTTCGCCGAGGTCGAGGCGGTGATCGACAACTCCGAGGGGCGCTCGAACAGCGAGTTCTCGGAGATCGCGATCAGGCGCCGCGTCGACCGCAGCGGCGAGGGTGAGTACCGCTTGAACGGCGCCCGCTGCCGGCTCGCCGACATCCTCGAGGCGCTCGCCGACACCAACATGGGCAAGGAGGCGCACTCGGTGATCAGCCAGGGACGGGTCGAGCAGATCGTCAGCTCCAAGCCCCGCGACCGCCGTCTGATGGTCGAGGAGGCCGCCGGCCTCGGCAAGCACCGCAAGCGCCGCCGCCGCGCCCAGCTCAAGCTCGAGCGCACCCGCGACAACCTCGACCGGGCGCTCGACGTCGAGCGCGAGGCGCGGTCGCGCCTGCGGCCGCTGAAGCGCCAGGCCGAGGCCGCCGAGCGCGGCGCCAAGCTCCAGGCCGAGGAGGACGAGGTCCGCGCTGTGATCGTCGCCGCCGACCTGCGCGCGGCGAGCGACCAGCTCTCCGTTGCCGAGCAGTCTTCGCAGGGCGGGCGCACCCAGCGGGAGGAAATCGAGGGTCGTCTCGCCGAGGTCGCCAAGCGCCGCGCCGCGATCGAGGAGCGGATCGCCGCCGGCGACCGCGAGCGACGCGAGCGCGGCGAGCTCCTGCTCGAGGCCCGCGGCACCCTCGAGCGGATCTGGGCCCGCCGCGACGCGGTCACGGCGACGATGCACCAGCTTCGCGCCGGGCTCGGCGAGCGCCAGCTTCGCCTCGACGAGCTCGGCGTCGACGACGACGCGGCCGGCGCCCGGCGCATCGCGCGGCTCGAGACCGAGCTCTCAGAGCTCCAGTCGGGCGGCGCCGAGGCGCTCAGCGCCGCCACGGCCAAGCGCGACGCCGCCCGCGCCGAGGCCGACAAGGCGATGCGCCTGCGGGCCGAGCTCGCCGGCGAGCTCGCCGCGGTCGAGGCCCGCCTCGCCTCGGCGCTCGGCGAGGACGGCGAGGACCTTCTCGCCGGCCTGATCCAAGCCGCGCCCGGGCTCGAGCACGCGCTCTCCGCGGCGCTCGGCGAGCGGCTGCGGGGCCAGGTCGTCGGCTCGCTCCGGGAAGGCGCCGAGCGCCTCCAGCAGTCCGAGGGGGCCGCCCGGGTCCTGCTCTCACGCGCCGGATTCGAGGCAGCCAGCCCCCAGCCGCCGGTCGAAGGCGCCCAGAGCCTGCTCGAGATGGTCCAGGCCGACGGCGCTGCGGTGCCGGTCGCCGAGCGGCTGCTCGCCGACGCCTGGCTGGTCGAGGATCTGGCGTCGCTCCCCGAGGACTTCCGCGGCATCGCCGTCACCTACGACGGCGATTGCTTCGACGGCTACGCCGGCGAGCTGCGCCGGGTGCCTCGCGGCGCCACCGACCCGGCGCTGCTCGCGCGCTCCCAGCGCGAGGAGCTCGGCCTGCGGCTGGATCAGCGGACCAAGAGCGAGACCCGTGCCAAGCGCGAGCTCGAGATCGCCGAGGAGGAGTTGGCCGAGGCACGCTCGAGCCACGACGCCGCCCAGGCCAGCCCCGAGGCGGTGCGCCGCGCACAGATCGAGGCCGAGCTCGGCGCCGAGCGCCGCCACGCCGAGGCCGCCCAGAAGGCGCGCGAGGCGCGGGCGCGCGACCGCGAGCGGCTCGAGCGCCGGATCGAGATCGAGCGCGGGCTGCTGCCCGATCTCGAGAAGCTCTCGGCGGCGCTCGAGCTGGTCGGCGCCCAGATGCGCGAGCGGGTCGAAGCCCTTCAGGCCGAGAGCGCCGGCGACGAGGGCGGCGACGAGGGCATCGCCACCGAGCTGCGCAAGTGCTCCGAGCAGGAGTTCGAGCTCCAGGCTGAGCTGCACAAGGCCGGCGAGGCGCTGACCGTCGCCGAGGTCGAGGCCTCACAGCTGCGCGAGCGCCACCGCGAGGTCGAGACCGAGCTGAAGCAGATCGCCGCCCGGCTCGAGCGCGAGCTCGGCCCCGCCGAGGGCGAGCTAACCGAGGCGGAGAGGGAGGAGAGCGAGACCAAGCTCGAGCGGATCGCCCGCCGCCGCGAGCAGATCGGCCCGGTCAACCCGCTGGCCGAGCGCGAGTACGGCGAGGCCCGCGAGCACCTCGACCTGCTCAGCGAGCAGCGCAAGGACCTCGAGAAGGCGCTGAGCGAGCTGCAGGCGCTGATCCGCCGCACCGACAAGGAGATCGCGGCGGCCTTCGAGGAGACCTTCGAGGCGACCGCCAAGAACTTCGAGGAGATGGTCGGCGAGCTGTTCCCGGGGGGGTCAGGAAAGCTGCGGACAGTCGAAGAGAAGCCGGAAGCAACGGGGTCTGACCCCCAAAGGGGGTCTGACCCCCGGGGTTCGGAGGACGCGCCGGCCGAGGATTCCGACGACTTTGATGACGACGATGACGGCCCCGAGGACCCGCACAACCTCGGCATCGAGATCGAGGTCACGCCCGCCGGCAAGTCCTCCCGCCGGCTTTCACTCCTGTCGGGCGGCGAGAAGTCCCTGGTGGCCCTCGCCTTCGTCTTCGCCGTCCTGCTCGCCCGCCCGTGCCCCTTCTACATCCT
>CAVOKZ010000027.1:0-47240 GCA_963696625.1 uncultured Solirubrobacterales bacterium | reverse complement strand
TCGCCGGGCGCACGCCGATCAGCGTCGCGTGGGCGCTCCACCGCCACTCCTCCGGGGCCTTGCACAACCCAGCGCGGACGGGATTCATCGCCACGTATCGGGCAAGCTGGCGCAGGTAGTCGCCGTCCTGAACGAGGATCGCCTTGAAGCGACCGGCAAACAGCGGACCGACCCGGAGGTGGCGCCGGTTGAATCCCTGGGCGTAGGTGCCGTTGAGATGCCGCATCCCCCGGGGCAGGTCGGGGTTGGGCGTCGTGACGATCAGGTGATAGTGGTTGCTCATCAGGCAGTAGCTGAGGCAACCCCATGCGAAACGGCCGCTGACCTTCGTGAGCGCGCCTAGGAACCTATGTCGATCTTCGTCGTCGCTGAAGATCGGCTGGCGGCCATTGCCGCGAGCGAAGACGTGATACGTCCCGTCCGGGACGCACAAGCGGAGGGGCCGGGCCATGATCTGAGAAGGTTTCGCGTGACGTTGCTCACCCCCCCCAGGGGATCAAGATGTGCCGGATGATTCCGGGGTTGTTGCATGCAAGACGTGACCCCAGCCAACCCCCAGCCAACCCCTCGACGCCCAAGTTACCGATTGGGGTCGTCGGACTTCGGCGATCAGTCCTTCAACGCCGGGGAAGCGTAGGTGCGGTAGAGCGACCAGTCGATGATGTCGGCGTTGTCCCAGTTGATCCCCTGGCCCTCCTTGGCGTCCACGCGGTAGGCGCCGGTTCTCGCATCCGGCAGTTCCTCGCCCGTGCGGGTGTCCACGAGCCCGCCCGTGAAGACCACGAAGGTCGCTCCTCGCCAGCCCGCGTCGTTGTAAACCGCTTCGAACGCCGCGGCGGCCGAGCCGTCAATGTCGTCCACCGAAGCCCCGTCAAGGCCGCCTTCGGGAGTTTCGGCGTTGACCGTCACGAGGAGAGAGGTCCGCTCGACGTTCTTGACCTTGAGGTCGGTCGAAACGGCCCCGTAGTTGCTCGGGTCCGCGTCGTCCAGCGCAGCCTTGAGGTCGTCATCTGTCGGCCCCGTCTCCGTGGTCGTTGTCGGGATGCTCGCCGTTATCTCCGCGGTGGCTGTCGTCGTGGTGGTGGCCTGAGTAGCGGTCCTGGTCGCGGTCGCCTTCTCTCCGCCGCCGTCATCGTCGTCCTCGGGCGGATCAACGATTGCTGCGATGAATGCTGCGATGAAGAGGGCCACGAACGGCGCAGCGATCCACGCAAGTGTCTGCTTCCACCAAGCCAGCGCCCGAAACTTCTCCCACTGCTTCTTCACGAGCTCGAGCCTATCCGGAGTTGACCGCCGGAACGAGCCTGGATGAGCCGCACCACCCGCTACCTTGAACAGCATGAGCCGCTTGACCCAGAACATGGAGGAGGCGTATACGTCGTCGCGCCGGACGGAGGTCCCGTTCGAGACCTTCCTGCAGGGATTTTCGAAGGCCTGCGGGCGCTACCTGGCGGCGAGCGACTCCTTCGCCCACGAGAAGAGCTTCATGCCCCTGTTCGAGGCGCTGAACTGGGCGGTGGCCCTTGACGACCGCATCGGCGACGCCTGGGAGAAGAAGAAGGACAAGCTGCCCGGCTACTGGGCCGAGTGGTACGCCAACGGCCCGACGGCGAAGGGGGTGCGTTTCGTTCGAAACCGCGTCCACCACCAATGGGCAAACGCGGTGTTCCACTCCCACAGCGGGAACGCCGCCGCCGCGGCTGCCGGGTTCATGTGGCGGTGGCTGCCAGCCGACCAGTTGCCCCCCGGCAGGGACGACACATTCCGCGACGAGTACGAGCAGCACGTCGCCGCCGACCTGGTCTCGACGACCTTGCAATTGCTGACCGGGTCCTTCCACGAGGCCGCCGAAGACCTCGGCCTGCTCCCCGACGGTTCCAGCCGCGCGTAGAAGTCGCCCTCTCAAAAACCCCGTGTAATTCGCCAGAGTGTGAGGTGAGGTCCGAAGGAGTGAAGGGAGCAGCCCCCGCTGGTCCTTCGAGGCCCCCTGGATTCCGCACGTGTGGAGCCGGACTAGATGTAGCCGGATGCCTCTAGGCGAGCGCCGAACGCTTCCGCGCAATCGGGATGCGTGATTGCGCCCCGCACCAGTTCTTCCTTGGGCGGGTCGTCAGCCTTGTCGCCTTCGTACCAGATGAACGCTCGCGGAACTTCCTCGTTCGGCCAGATGATGCGATCGCATTCCGGGCACACCGGGGCAGGAAGCTTCTCGTTCATCGTGCCGAGCCTAATACAGCGGCGCTAACTCGTCGTCGAGGTCGTCGGGCAGGCTCACGCCGCCGCCGCCGCCGCCGGCCCCATAGCCGCGCAGGCGCTTGTGCACAACCCCCCGGGGGTAGCCGTCAGCCCCGTAGTCGGGATACAGTCGAGCCATGGGATTGCACGTTGGGAGAGCGTTGGCTGGTGTGGCCGTGGCCTGCTCAGTTGGTCTAGCAGCGGGTTGCGGCACAGAAGAAGTCTCGGTACCGAATGTTGTCGGGGAAAAGGCCGACCCGGCGGTCCAATCCATCGAGGATGCGAAGCTATCGGCGACCCTCGTTCCTCAGCCCGAGGACCGGAGCTTGTGCACGGTCACAGACCAGAGCGAGACGGGCAAGGTTGACGTCGACACCGAGGTCACCCTCAACGTCAAATGTCAGGTAGAGGTCCCCACCGTTACCGGCCAGCCGACGGGACAGGCCAGAACTTCGATCAAAGCGGCAGGCAACGTCACGGTTAGCTTCGTTGACGGCCCGCCGATAGATGAAGTGGCGTGCACCGTGACCTCTCAAGACCAAGTTGGAGAAGTTGCCGAAGGGGCGCACGTAACGCTGGATTTCACATGCCCGCTGACGCTAGACGAGATTCAATCCAACGCCGAGGAGCTCGCGGCGCAAGACCCCGCCTACCCAGACGAAGAATTCGAAGTCAGCGGATGCAGGATCGTCAGCGACATCGAGGGGGCATGCGATGTGACGTATTTCGAGTCGGATGGAACTGTGTGCACTGCGCACATCGCCGTCACTGTTGAACAAGCCACCGATGTCATCAACAGCCATCAAGAAGCTGCGACCTGTGATTGACGGGCGGAGTCGGCGCGGCCAGTAGTCGTCAAGAACTGCGCCGGGGTCAGGTCTTGCATCCAACACGCCCTGGCCGCGAGCTCGTCGCCTCGCGGTCCTCGAAGGCTCTTAGCCGCCGGCTGACCGTGGCGTAGTGGCAGCCGAGTTCGGCGGCGATTTCCCGGAGGAGGTACCCGTGGATCCGGTATGCGTTGGCGATGGCGCGGTCGCGATCGTCCTCAGCCAGAACTTCGGCGAGGGGTCGCGGGCTCGGTAGGAACTCACGCCGCGGGATCTCTTGCGGTCGAGGACCGTCTGGGAGATTCGCGGCGGCGAAATCATGATCGCCCGCGATTGCTCGCCCGTGAAAACCGGCTGGGTCATCGGCCACTTGTTCAACGTACTCCCGATAGGTGGTGCCAGCAGTCCGCGCGTCAGAGCCGAAATGCGAGAGCAGCGATTCGATATCGACGAGCCGTTCTCGGCGCACGCCGTCGCTCACCCCCAGGAGATCAAGATGTGCCGGATGATTCCGGGGTTGTTGCATGCAAGACCTGACCCCAGCCAACTTCGGCGACCTCGAAGGCGTCAGCCGCGTCCACCCGAAGCTCGTCTTCGACCCGCCGTGGACCCCGGAGATGATGTCCGAGGACGCGAAGTTCGCGCTCGGGTACTAGCTTCCGCGCCTGCCTCCGCCTTAAGACCGGGCGCTGGACAGACGTTTACGTAGCGAGCCCCGATTTCCCTCCCCGGCTCGGTACGCTGTTTGAAGCGACTCCTCTAGCAGCCACGCGCGTCGGGGGAGTTGCACAACTCAGTCGAGACGGACCCGCCGGACACATCACGTGGCTGGCGACCCTGGATCGCCACCTCGGGCGCACGCACTGCGCCCCCGAAAGGGGTCCGTCATCGCACCATTCGAGCAAGACGATCTGCGCAGGCCTGAAGACGATCAGGCCTCCTCCGAGGCCGACCAGACGGGGGCCGATGCGGACCAGACCTCCTCCGATTCAGACCAGACCGCGTCGGATGCCGACGACGCCCTCTCGTTCCGCGACCAGGAGGCCTCCGACCGAGACCAGGCGAGCGCCGATCTCGAGTTGGTGCGCGGGCACGGGACCGACGGGGACGTCGCGGCCCACGACATGACCCGCGATGAGCGCGCGCGCACCACGGCGGAGCGAGGCGCCGCCCACTTGATGAGATCGCATACCGGCGTCGAGCGTCTGCAGACGGCCGCGCTGCGCGACCGTCACGCCGAGGAGCGCGATGTGGCCGCGGCGAGACGGGACCGGGTCACCGAGGAACTCGACCGCCGCGCGGTCGAGGCCGCGAGGGTCAACGGTGACGGCAATCGGGACGGCGATGCGCTGAAGGCCGCCGAGGAGGCGCGGCAGCGGGCCGCATACGACCGGACGCAGGCCGCCCGCGATCGCCAGCGCGCCGCCGAGGACCGCGAGCGCGCCGCCGCGGATCGCCTTGCCGCTGACGCCGCGCTCGGCCGAGCCTACGTCGACCACCTCACCGGCGCCCACAGCCGCGGCGTCGGAGAGGCCGCGCTCGCCAACGAGGTGATCCGCGCCAAGCGGACGGGCAGCTCGCTGGTGTTTGCCTTCGTCGACGTCGACGGGCTCAAGCGCGTCAACGACACGCGCGGGCACCGGGCCGGCGACACGCTGCTGCACGAGGTGGCGTCGGCGATCCGCCACCGCCTGCGGCCGTACGACCCCCTCGTCCGCTTCGGTGGCGACGAGTTCGTCTGCGCCATCTCGGGCGTCGACATCGACGCCGTCCGCTCCCGGTTCGACGAGGTCAGGGATGTGCTCCGCAGCGGGTCGATCTCGGTCGGGATCGCCGAGATGGAGCCCGGGGATGAGCTCGCTGACATCCTCGAGCGCGCCGACGGCGAGTTGCGCGGCGACAGGTCCAGCCGCGACGCGCGCTAGGGCAGCTCGGCCTCGAGCTCGATCGGCGGCGGCGTCAGCGCCGCCGCGGCGATCACCAGCGTGAAGGCGAGGAACCGCGCGATCAACCCGAGGGCGTCGTCGGGCAGCGGGTCGCCGAAGACGACGGGCCCGGCGACGATCGCGGTCGCGTTGGCGGCGACGCTGGTCACCGCGATCACGGGCACGGCGGGTCCGAGCTGGAGGCTGCGGGCCGAGACCAGCAATCCGGTGAGCGAGAGCAGCAGGATCACCAGCGCCAGCGGATCCAGGAGGATCGCGGCCACGCCGTCGCCGAGCTGGTCGCTGAGCGCCTTGATCGAGGTGTCGGAGGCCGCCCACATCAGCCCGGCCGAGGCGCCGAGCAGCACACCCGCGCGCGGGCCCGAGCGGCCGCCGATCGCGACCGCGAACCCGGCGGCCGAGACGGCGACGACGAAGATCGCCAGCGTCGCGGTCTCGTAGCCGGAGTGGGCGCTGTCGGCGGTGCCGTCGAGCGTCGCCGCGAGGAAGGCCAGCCCGAGCGCGGCGAGCCCGACGCCGATCCACTCGCGCCTGCTCACCCGGTGGGCGAAGAAGCGGTCGGCGACGGCGGTGAGCATGACCAGACCGCCGGCGATCGTCGCCTGCACCAGCGAGATCGGCGCCAGAGCGAGGGCGCCGACGTGGGTCCCCCAGCCGACCATCGCGATCAGCACGCCGGCGGTGTAGGCCGGAACCCGGAACAGCACCAGCGAGCTCCAGACCGGCCGCCGCCAATCGACCGGCGGCGACTCCACGGCGCCGCGGTGCTTGTAGAGGAAGCCGACGATCGAGGCGAGCGCGGTCGCCACGGCGAGCAGCAAGCCGAGCTGGACTGAGGCCGACATGGGCCGCGCAGCCTAGAGTTTCGGGGAAGGAGGGATGCAGATACGCCTCGCAATCACAGCCGCGGCCCTCGCCTGCCTGCTGCTCCCGGCGGCCGCACGGGCCGACACCGCGCACCCGACCGGGAGGCTGCTGGCGGTGCTCGACAAGGCGCCGCTCGAGATCGCCCCGGTCAGCCCGGCGCCCGGCCAGAGCCTCGCCGATCTCCGCGCCGAGCTGCACGCCGACCCCGCGGTCAAACGCGTCGACACGGAGTACTTTCGCGAGCTCCGCGGCTACGTCCCCAACGATCCCGCCTACTCGGCATTCGACTCGTTCAACGCGCCGTTCCCGCCGAACGGCGACCGCTATCAGTGGAACCTGCGCAAGGCCAACTTCGAGACGGCCTGGGCGCTCTCGCATGGCGCCGGCGCCAAGGTGGCGATCGTCGATACGGGGGTCTCCGCCAGCAGCCCCGACCTGACGCAGGTCTTCGCCTACCACGACACCTACCCGCTCGACCTGGCCGGCCAGGCCACCGACCAGAACGGCCACGGGACCCACGTCGCCGGGCTTGCCTGCGGTGACACCGACAACGGCTACGGCATCGCCTCGGCCGGCTTCGACTGCCCGCTGATCGTCGAGAAGCTCCAGGTCAGCGGCAACATGCTCACCGATGCCTCGGTGATCGAGGGGATCACGGACGCGACCGCCCGCGGCGCCGCGGTGATCAACCTCAGCCTCGGCGGCTGCGGGCCCAGTACGGGGCTTCGCAACGCGATCGATCAGGCCTGGGCAGCGGGGGCGGTGCTTGTCGCGGCGGCCAGCAATCCCGGCGATCAGTGCGGCGGCGCTCAGCCCCAGGGATACCCGGCCGCCTACGTGCAGCCCGCGGGCACCTCACCCGACCCCTATTCGGGCAAGGGCCTCGTGGTCACCATGGCCCAGTACGACGGCGCCAACGCTGGCGCCGGTCACGGCACCGGCGTATCGGTCGCCGCCTACGGTGACTCCAGCGCGCTTGCCGCCCCCGGCCACCCCAACGGGCTGCCGGGGATCTTCTCGACCTGGCCCCAGAACACCACGACCCGCGAGGGCAGCTGTTCCACGCCGCCATGCGCCCCGCGGACGAGCTTCAACGGCGACAACCGCTTCGGCTACCTGTTCGGCACCAGCATGGCGACGCCACAGGTGTCGGGGCTGGTGGCGCTGGTCCGCTCGGCGAACCCCGGGATGTCGCCGAGCCAGGTGATCCAGGCGATCAAGCGCACCGCCGGCTACGGCGGCGTCTGGCACGACTCGCTCGGCTGGGGCATCGTCGACGCCGGCCGCGCGGTCGCGTTAGCCGCCGGCCGCGACCTCGTCGGCCCTGTCTCGAAGGTCGCGAGCAAGAAGCGCACACGCAAGCGCGGCTTCAAGCTGCGCATCTCCTCCTCCGACGCCGATCCGCTCGGCGGCTCCGTCTCGGGGGTCGACAGCGTCAGCGTCTTCGTCGCCAAGGGCCGGGGTGCATTCAAGCTGCTCTCCAAGACAAAGCGCTCGAAGATCTCGTTCAGGGGCAGACCCGGGGTCAAGTACAAGTTCTATTCGCGCGCGGTCGACAAGGCGGGCAACCACGAAGCCGACCGCGCCGTCGCCGACACGGCGACCTGGGTGCGGCGCCGCCCGCGTCGCTGAGCTACTCGGCCCCGGCTTTGACTTCGTGGCCGGCGCCCGAGCGCGCCGCTTCGAGCAGCTCGGCGACTGATTCCGAGATGCCCTCGGCGACCACCTCGACGTCCTCCATCGAGTCGTAGTCGGCGAGCAGGCCGAAGTCGATGCCGCCGTTGTAGCTCATGATCGCGATCGCCAGCGCGTGGTTCTCGGGCAGGAACGCGAGCGGGATCGCGTGCTGCAGCTCGCGGCCGAGCACGTAGAGCGGGATCTGGGGCCCCGGGACGTTGGTGACGATCAGGTTGAAGAGACGGGTCGAGAAGTTGATCCGCGCCGCCTGTGCGAGCAGGGTCGGGGGCGCGAAGTCGTTCATCCGCGAGATCATCTCGGCGCCGAGTGCCTGCTTCGACTCCTTGACGTCGTCCATCGCTGCGGTGACGACGGCGAGCCGGCGCACGGGATCGTCGACGTAGACCGGCAGCGGGCCGCGCAGCGCCGCGAGCTGGTTGCCGAGCTCGCCCTTGCTCTCCTCGCCGCGGATCGAGAGAGGGACAAGCGCCCGCAGCTCGAGGCCCTCGGTGCGCAGCCCGCGCTGGCGCAGCCACTTGCGCAGGGCGCCGGAGACGACGGCGAGCACGACGTCGTTAACGGTGCCGCCGAAGACGTCCTTGATCTCCTTGAAGTCGGAGAGCCGGCCGCGGGTCCAGGTGAAGCGCCGGTGTGATCCGATCTCGACATTGAGCGGCACCTCCGGGGCACGGTCGACTAACGCCCAGGCCACCTCAGCGACGCCTTCGGCGGCCTGGCTGATCTCGCGTACCGCCGTCGCCGGGCGCCGCGCCATCGACGCGAGGCGCCTCGTCGCCTTCGCCGGGGCGAGGGCGAGGTCCCTCGCGGTCTTCGCGGCGAGGGCGGCGGAGGACGGGGAGGGGTGGGCGACCCACTCGCGGTCGGGCGCTATCGGCTCGGGGACCGGCTTGACGTCGAAGAGCACCGTCCCGATGTCGATGCCGGCGATGCCGTCGATCACCGAGTGGTGGGTCTTGATGATCAGCGCGAAGCGGTTCTTCTCGAGACCCAGGATGAGGTAGAGCTCCCACAGCGGCTTCGAGCGGTCGAGCTGCTGGGAGAAGACGCGCCCCACGAGGTTGCGGAGCTGCTCCTCGGAGCCGGGCGCCGGCAGCGCCGAGTGGCGGATGTGGTACTCGAGGTTGAAGTCGGGGTCGTCGATCCAGAACGGGCGCCCGCTCTGGGCCGGCGGGAAGGCGAGCTTCTGGCGATAGCGCGGCACCAGGTGCAGCCGGCTGCGCACGTGGTCGACGAAGTCCGTGTAGCGCGGCGGCGGGCCCTCGAAGATCAGCAATCCGCCGATGTGCATGTGGCTCGAGGAGCCCTCGTTGGTCAGAAACGAGGCGTCTATCGCGGTCAGCCTGTCCATGTGCTGGGGCGTCATAGGGCTGAAATGTATTCCCTAACCTGTAGGCGCGTGTCCTCTGCGAGTGAAAGCAAGGCGGCCCCGAAGCGGGTCCTGCTGGCCGCGCCCCGCGGCTACTGCGCCGGCGTCGACCGCGCCGTGCAGACGGTCGAGCACGCGCTCGACCTGCACGGGGCTCCGATCTACGTGCGCAAGGAGATCGTCCACAACAAGCACGTGGTCGAGGAGCTGACCAAGCGCGGCGCGATCTTCGTCGAGGAGGAGACCGAGGTTCCCGAGGGAGAGATGGTCGTCTTCTCCGCCCACGGCGTCGCCCCGAGCGTCCACGAGAACGCGGCCAAGCGCAACCTGCGGACGCTCGACGCGACCTGCCCGCTCGTGACCAAGGTCCACGTCGAGGCGGTCAAGTTCGCCGAGAAGGGCTACACGATCGTGCTCGTCGGCCACGAGGGCCACGAGGAGGTCGAGGGCACGACCGGCGAGGCGCCCGAGAACATCGTCCTCGTGCAGACGGTCGAAGACGTCGACGAGCTCGAGCTGCCCGACCCGAGCAAGGTCGCCTACATCACCCAGACCACGCTCTCGGTCGACGAGACGAGCGAGATCATCGAGCGCCTCAAGCAGAAGTTCCCCGAGATCACCGGGCCCCGCACCGACGACATCTGTTACGCGACGACCAACCGCCAGATGGCGGTAAAGGAGCTCGCCAACCACTGTGACCTGGTGCTCGTCATCGGCTCGACCAACTCTTCGAACTCCAACCGCCTGGTCGAGGTCGCCCGCGAGCTCGGCACCGCCTCGCACCTGATCGACAACCACCTCCAGGTCGACGAATCATGGCTCGAGGGCGTAGAGACGGTCGGCATCACCTCCGGCGCCAGCGCCCCCGAGGAGCTGGTCGAACGCCTCGTCTCCTACTTTTCAGAGCGCGGGGCGGACGACGTCAAGGAGCTGAGCGTGATCGACGAGGACGTGCGCTTCATGCTTCCGAAGAAGATCCGGACCGAGCTTTCGGCCTCGGCCTAGGCTCGCCTTCCTCACACCTTCGATACACATTCGTGTGTATTCAGCCGCTACGCTGTTGATGTGGCGCGCACCAACATCGACATCGATGACGCGCTCATCGGGCGCGTGATCAAGCGCTACGGCTTTCGCAGCAAGCGCGAAGCCGTCGAGGGGGCGCTACGCAGCCTCGACGTCGAGCCGCTCAGCCGCGAGCAGCTGCTCGAGCTCGAGGGCTCGGGATGGGAGGGCGATCTCGACGATCTCGCGGCCGACGCCCCGGGCGTCGATCGCTGGCTCGCGCCGCGATGATCCTCGTTGACTCCTCGGCCTGGATCGAGCTGCTGCGGGCGACGGGAAGCCCGACCCACCGCCGGCTTCGTTCGCTGATCGAGGGCGGCGAGCACCTCGCTACGACCGGGCCGGTTTCGATGGAGCTGCTTGCAGGGGCGCGTGGGCCGGCGCACCGCCAACGGCTGCGACGGGCGCTGGCCGCCTGCGAGATGGCTCAAGTCCGCGGGGAGCGCGACTGGGAGGATGCGGCCTCGATCTACCTCCGCTGCCGTTCGGGAGGCGATACGCCGCGCCGCCTCCTCGACTGCTTGATCGCCGCGGTCGCGATCCGGGTCGGGGCCTCGATCCTTTCCGAGGACCGCGACTACGAGGCCATCGCCCGGCATACCGCGCTGCGGCTCGCCGACGGCCAGGGAGGACCTACTTGACCGCCGTGTGGTCCCTCGACCCGGAGTCGATCCGCGGTGCATCGGGATCCAGCGCCGGCTTCGCGCGCCCGTTGCCGCTGCCGTTTCCGTTGGCCGCCACCGCAGCGTCCTCGGCTTCCCTGGCCTCCGTCTCCTCGACCGCGCGGCGGATGTTGCGCTTGCGGACGTACTCGGCGAGGAAGTAGCTGCCGAGCACGAAGGCGAGCGCAACCACCTGGGCGGTGATCGTCTCCATGGTCGGGAAGACGCCGAGCCAGGTCCCGGTCCAGAGCGGGAACTGGACGTCGAAGGGGTTGATCGGCAGCCAGCCGACAGCCTGCATCACGCGCGCCGTGTTGCCGACCATCGAGACCAGCACCAACGAGATCAGGACGCCGGTGACGATCAGCATCTTCTTGTAGGGCATGCGCTGCTCGAGGGCGAAGGTCGCGCCGCCGACGATCCCGGTCGCGATCAGGCCGAGAACGACCCCGGCGACGACCACGCCGGTGCCCGAGCTGAGCTGCACGGCTTGGAGAAAGAGCACGGTCTCGAAGCCCTCGCGGAAGACGCTGGTGAACCCGAGCAGGTAGAGCCCGGCGACCGTCGCGCCGGCGACCCCGGCCCCGGTCGCAGCGCCGGCGGTCAGCTGCTTTCCGCGCGCCCGGTGGCTGGAGATCCACTCGGTCCAGTAGACGCGGTGGAAGAACCAGTTGAGCGTCACCAGCAGCACCGCGATCGCGATCAGCCCGACGACCGCCTCGAGCTTCTCGCCGAAGCGCGAGAGCGTGTCGAGCAGGCTCAGTGAGGCGACGAACAGGGCGATGCTGGCGGGAAGCGCGATCAGAGCCCCGCGGAGGATCGGGCGCCGCAGCCTCCTCCGCGCGCCGGTGAGGCTGGCCGTGATCGCGGCGAGGATGAGGATGCCCTCGAGGCCCTCGCGAAAGACGATCAGCGCGGAGTTGACGATCGCGGTGGTTGCACTGGTGCCTTCGCCGAGCGTGCTCTGAGCGTCGCCGAGCTTCTCGTCGAGCGGCACGCGGGTGTCGCGAACCTCGCCGACGCTCGCGTGGTCGGCGACCAGCTCGGCGAGGCCGCGATGCCCGTCGGCGCCGTACCAGAACAGCGCCTCGAGCTCGAGCGCGAGCTGGGGGTTGAAGGCCTTCAGCTTCAGCTCCGGCCCGAAGTCGAGGAATGCGTAGGCGGCGAGCCGGGCCTGTTCGGCCTGGGAGTACTCGCCGGCGCCCAGCGCCGCCTGCATCTGGTCGAGCGAGATCTGGATCAGGTCGAAGTCGGCATCCTCGCCGGACTCCTTCCACTCGTCGGGCATGATCCGCTCGAGCCCGTCCTTGGCGGTGTCGCGCTCGGCCTCGACGTCCTCGTCGGCTGCCACGGTGCCGCCCTCCTGGGTCGTCGTCACCAGCGTCCGCATCCGGGCCAGAGCGGCGTCGATCTCGGCGACGGCCGCCGCGTCGCGCTGCTCGAGGGCGCCCTTGAGGTCGGCGAAGGCGGCGTCGGTGCCGTCGAGGAACGCCGCTGCCTCCTGGATCTCGAAGTCCTTGGTGACGCGCCCGTCCTCGGTGCCGCGGCCGTACTCGACCGGGACCAGGTCGACGAAGCGCAGCAGCTGGGTCGCCCGCCGCGCCTGTTCCTCGGGGGTGAAGGCGGCGGCGGTGAAGCCGTCGAGCGCCTGCTCGATCTCGGCGGCGTCGGCCTCGAAAGCCCTGCCGCCCTCGGCGGCGTCGTTTGCCAGGCGGGCGAAGCTCGCATCGAGAGCGGCGGCGGTCTCGGCGTCGCGCTGCTTGACGTACTCGGGGCGGATGATCAGCCAGTAGCCGGCGGCGATCTCGGCGGTCTCGGCGCGCCGCGCCGCGAAGCCGCGCCTGTCGCCCTCGAGCGAGTCGGCGAGATTGTCGGAGAGCTGCGCCTGGTAGGCGTCGAGGAGGTCCTTCTTGACCTCGGTCGCGGCTTCCGACGGGTCGATCTCACCGGCCTCGAGCGCCGAAAGGGCTTCGGTCGCGTCGGCGCTCGGTCGCGTGAAGCGGGTGGCGGCGCGAAAGTCGCGGACGAGCAGCCAGGCGCTCGCGGTGCCCACGTCCCCGGCCGCGGTCGCGGCGACGGTGATCGCGTAGCTCGCCCGGCGCAGCGCCGCGACGGCTCGCCCGCGCGCGTCGGCGAGCGCCACCTCGTCGCTCGCCGACGCCGCGCGCCCGGCGTCGGCGAGGGCGCGATCGATCTGGCCCAGCTCGCTGGGCGCCGACGCGGCCAGCGTCTCCTGAAGCGGCCCCGACAGCGCCGCCTGCGCGGCGGCGGCGTCGCGCTCGGCGGCCTCGCCGAGTAGCAGCGAGGACTGGGCCTCGAACAGGGCTCCGCGGACGGCCTCCGCCGCCTCCCACGGGGGCGCCGGGCGGTGCGCGGCCAACGCCCCCGCGGCAGAGGCAAGAAGCAGAGCGACGGCCCCGGCAAATGCCGCGGCCGTCGCCTGTGCGTGCCGTGAGCCCAATTGCGGCAAGCCGGCCCTATGCCTCCTGGATCTCCACGTTGGCGCGCGCCGCCGCCTGCGTGATCTGACCCGCGATCGCCTCGGCCTGGGCCTGCGCCTCGGCGCCGAGCGTGTCGGCCTCCTCGGCCGTGAACTTGCGACCGCCCGCCTCCTGGTCGCGCAGGCCGGCGGCGAAGTCGTGCAGGCTCTGAAGCGACTTCTCGGTCTGCTCGGCCTGCTGCGGATCTTGCTCGGCGACCAGCGGCTTGACCTGGTCGTAGGTGAGAACCAGGCCGCCGAGGATGTCGGTGATGTCCGAGAGCCGCGAGGTCGCGACGAAAGCCCGCTCGCTGAAGTTGTCCCGGCCCGCGACGAAGGCCGAGTTCTTCCACGACTCGAAGTACTCGCTCATCGTCGGGACCATGATCGTCAGCGCCGTGAAGGCGTCGGAGTCGGTCGGCTCGAACGCCTGCGCATCCTCGTCGAGCGAGGCGGCCTGGGCCGCGAACTCGTCGAGCGTCGCCTTGTAGATCTGCGCGTCGGGCAGCCCCTCGCCGAACTCGACCTTGCCGTCGCCGTCGACATCCCGCTTGACGCCCTTGGCGAGGAACTTGGGCTCGGTGCCGTAGAGCGCGGTCTCGGTGAGGAAGAAGAGGTTGCCGGGCTGCTTCAGGGTCTGGCCGTCCTCGGTCTTGAGGCTGTAGGAGACGGCGTTCTCGGGATCGGAAGCGTCCGCTCCGGCGTCGATGTCGACGTCGTACTGGGAGAGGCGGGGGACACCCGCGACGATCCCCTCCATCTGCTCGTAGTTGGGGTTGGCCTCGACGTAGATCGTCTTCGAGTCGTCGAGGATCGCGGCGACCTCGCCGCCGTGCTCGGCCATCAGCCGCGCGTAGTCGAAGTTGACCGAGGCGGCGAGGTCGAAGTACTCGTCGCTCTTGGCCTGCAGCTCCCCGATGTGGGTCTGGAGAGCCGCCGTGTGCTCGGTCAGGTAGTCCTTGATCGCGCTCAAGTTGGCGGCCGATGCCTCCGTGCTCGTGTCGTCATCGCCCCCTCCGCATCCCGCTGCTGCCAGTCCGATCGCGCTCGCCGCGGTCAGCGCGACCATTCCCCTGCTCAATGAATTCACTGAACCTCCTTGGTTCCGTTGTTGTTAGGTGCCCCTAATGGACCGCGCAGCGCGTTAGGGTACCCGAATTCCGATGCAGGAAGTCGGGTTAGATCAGGCGGGGCCGGCGGCGAAGCTGACCGAGTAGATCTCGACGCCCGGCCCGGGGTGGAGCTCGAGCCGGTGTGAGGCGTGGCCGGTCTCCTGCGTCAGCGGATAGATCCCCGGGTGATCGACGGCGATCTCGGCCGCCGAGCCGCCGTCGAGCGAGACCCTGAGGACGCCCGAGCCGTCGAGCGTCGCGAACGCCGCCGCGGCCTCGTATTCGATCTCCAGCGCGGGCTGCTCGCCGCTCGCGCGCCATGGCTCGGCTTCCGTGCCGCCGGGGAGCAGCTCGTCGCTCGGCGGCATCACCCTCGCGCCCGGAGCGTCGCCGGGGCGAAGCGGCTCGAGCGGCGCCGGGCGGCCTTCTAGGACGCCGAGCTCGAGCTCGTCCTGGATCGCCTCCTCGGTCGCCGCGTATTCGCCCTCGCCGAAGTGGTACCAGCGCAGGGCGCCCCCCTTCGACCAGAGGAACAGCGACGGCCAGCCGTGACAGCCGTAGTCGGCCCAGATCGATCGCGCCTCATCGCCGACCACGGGGTAGGGGATCTCGAGCCGCTCGACCGCCGCGCTCACTGCCTCGAAGTCCTCGCTGAACGGGTAGCGCGGGGTGTGGACTCCGAGCGTCGTCAGCCCGGCGTCGCGGTAGCGCCGGTCCCAGGCCGCGAGGTACGGAAGCGTGCGCACCCCGTTGAGCTGGGCGAAGTCGAAGAAGTGGACCAGCACCGGGCCGGCGGTGGTGAGCCGCTCCATCACCCGCTCGCGTCCGTCGCTCCAGGGGGCGTCGGGCGGAAACGGCGGCGCGGCGATGTCTCGTCTCGGCGGTCTCATCGAAATGGCCCCTCTGGGGCCCTCGCTATTCTCTTGCCTCCACTTTCCAAGGAGAGGAGTTCGTCGGTGAGCAAGTCAGTTTGGGATCGAATCGAAGAGGCCCGCGCCCGTCATAACGTGCTCGAGCATCCGTTCTACGTGCGCTGGTCCGACGGTGAGCTGACGAGCGAGGAGCTGGCACGGTACTCGGGCCAGTACCGCCACGCCACCGAGGCGATCGCCAAGCTCAGCGCCGACGTCGTCGACTCCGCGCCGGCCGAGGCCCGGGACGAGCTCCGCCGCCACGCCGACGAGGAACAGGGCCACATCGGTCTGTGGGACGACTTCGTCGAGGCGGCCGGCGGCACGATCAGCGCCGAGCCGACTCCCGAGACCGCCGGCTGCGTCCACGAGTGGACCGCCCCGACCGGCTACGTCGAGGCGCTCGCGACCCTCTACGCGATCGAGAGCGGTCAGCCCGAGATCGCCAAGATCAAGCGCGAGGGACTGGTCGAGCTCTACGGCATGAACGAGGGCGCGGCGACCGAGTACTTCCGCGTCCACGAGCAGGCAGACGTCGAGCACGCCGAGGGCTCGAAGCGGCTGATCGCGAAGGCGATCGCCGCCGCAGCGGAGGCGAAGCCGAGCAGCGACGAGTCAGGTGATGGCGACGAGGATCGTGTCGTCGCCGCGGCCGAGGCCGCCTTCAAGGCCAACTGGCGCCTGCTCGACGGCGTCTAGGCGCCGACGCGGGGCGGAGATGAGGTACCGCCTCTTCCGCCTCCGGCGCCATGGGGACCTGGCGATCGGGATCGTCGCGGGCATCGTGCTGGGACTCGCCGTCGTCGCCCTCTTCGTCTTCGTCTTCAGCGAGCAGACCGTTGATTCCGCGTCGATCGACAACGACACGACCACGACTCCGGCGACCACGACCCAGCCCGCGCCTTAGACTCTCCACGCAATGAGTCGCGGCACCCGCTTCACGGCTGCGCTGCGCAGCCTGGCAGTGATCTCACTCGGCGCCCTCACCGTCCATCAGCTGCGGTATTTCGCGGGCTACGGCGCGGACGCCGGCACCGCGCTCGCCGCGCAGGGGCACAGCTACCTCGGCGCTCTACCGCCGATCCTGGCCGCGCTCGTCCTGGCGACGCTGCTCTCGACGATCCTCGCGGGGCGTCTCGGCGACCCGCGTCGGCCGCGCGCGCGGCCGCTGACCCGGATCTGCTCCTACGCGGGGGTCCTGCTCGCCACCTACCTGACCCAGGAACTGCTCGAGGGTGTGCTCTCCGCCGGGCACCCCGGCGGCCTCGCCGGCCTGCTCGGTCACGGCGGCTGGATCGCGATCCCGCTGGCGCTGCTGTCCGGGCTGTTCGCCTGGCTCGCGGTGCGCGGTCTCGAAGCTGTCGAGGAGCGCCTCGCTCCGGTTCGGGCGGCGGCGCCGGTTCCGCGGGCGCCCCGCAGCCTCGGCGCTCGCCGGCCGCCGGCCGCTCGCGCGCTGCGGAGCCTCACCCTTGCCTCCGGCTTCTCGCGGCGCCCACCTCCGGCGCTGACGGCGTGAACGGCTGCGGGAGATCCCCCGCAGCCGCAATCCCGTAATCCGTCAAAGGAGGTTTGAAGATGCAATCCAGATCTAGAGCCCTGGTGACGCTCGGCGTGATCGCTGCCGCGGTCGCCCTCTTCATCGTTCTCAAGGGCGACGACGACTCGAGCGACACCAGCGACACGGCATCGACCGGGACGACGAGCACGGCGGCCGCCAAGCCGCTGGTCATCCAGGTCGACAAGAGCGGCAAGCCGGTCGGCGGCGTTGCCCAGCTCAGCGTCAACAAGGGCGAGGTCATCCTGTTCACGGTCGACTCGGCCGTTTCCGACGAAGTGCATCTGCACGGCTACGACATCGCCAAGGAGGTCGAAGCCGGTGGCTCGGTCACGTTCACCGTGCCCGCCACGATCGAGGGAGTGTTCGAGGCCGAGCTGGAGCAGCACCACGAGCAGATCCTCGAGCTGACCGTCAACCCATGACCTGGCTCCTGGCGCACGCGCTGCTCGCGCGCGAAGACCTGCCGATTCCCGACTGGCTGTTCGCCTGGGGAGCCTCACTGGTCCTGATCGTCTCGTTCGCGGGGCTCTCGCTGTTATGGCGAGAGCCCCGGCTCGAGGCCGACGACTGGCGGCCCGCATCGGAGCGGATCGGCGGACTGGTCGCGAACCGGGTGACCGAGTTCCTCGCCGGGCTGATCGGCGTCTTCCTCTTCGTCCTCACGGTCTACTCGGCGCTGCACGGGACCGACGCGCCCGACCGCAACTTCTCGCTGACCTTCGTCTTCGTCACCTTCTGGCTCGGGATGGCGGGGGTGAGCGTCATCTTCGGCGATGTCTTCCGGGCATTCAACCCGTGGCGCGCGATCGCCCGCACCGTCTCGGCCGGCTTCAAGCTCGTCGCCGGCCAGGGGGCACCGGCGCCGTTCACCTATCCGGAGAAGCTCGGCCGCTGGCCGGCCGTGCTCGGGGTGCTTGCCTTCGCCTGGCTCGAGCTGATCTACGGGGCCAGCGGGCTCACCGTCGGGCTCAATCCCCACGCCACCGGCGTGGCGGTGATCGTCTATTCCGGCATCGCCTTCGCCGGTATGGGCCTGTTCGGCGTCGACAAGTGGCTCGAGCGCGGCGAGGTCTTCTCGGTCTACATGAACATGTTCAGCCAGCTCGCCCCGCTCGAGGTGCGCGATGGCAAGCTGGGCCGCCGCAAGCCCTTCTCGGCCGCGGGCCACGGCTGGGCCGCCGTCCCCGGCTCGGTCGGCGTGGTGGTCGTGACGATCGCTGCGACCAGCTTCGACGGCGGCCAGGAGGGTCTGTTCAAGGGCTGGATCAGCTCGATGTTCCACCGCATCAACGATCTCGGCGTCGGCCCGACGACGGCGTTCCGGATAGACGAGAGCATCGTGCTGATCGCCGTCGTCATGGGGATAGGGGCTGTCTTCGCGCTCGGCCTCTGGGGGATGAGGACGGTCGACCCCGGCCGATCGGTCGTCGAGCTCGGGCACAGGTTCGGCCACACGCTGATCCCGATCGCCGCCGCGTATCTCCTTGCCCACTACTTCAGCGAGTTCGTGTTCCAGGAGCAGGCGCAGTTCACCTACCTGCTCTCGGACCCCTTGGGCACCGGCTCCGACCTGTTCGGAACCGCCGGCAGCGGCATCGACTACACGGTGCTGACTGCGAAGACCGTCTGGTACGTGCAGGTCGCGGCGCTGGTCATCGGCCACGTGATCGGGCTGACGATGGCCCACGATCGCGCGATCGCGCTGTATGAGGACCCGAAGGAGGCGACCCGCTCGCAGTACTGGATGCTGCTGGTGATGATCACCTTCACGACATTCGGGCTCTACCTGCTGTCGTCGGCGAACGGCTAGTCAGCCATCCTCTTGAGGGCGGCTGCGAGGCGAAGCTGGACCACGTTCGGCTGCTCGCCTTCGAAGACGAGCCCGACGTTGCCGGCCTGAAAGCAGATCAGCGTCGCGGCGGCCTCGCATTGGCGGAGGCCGGCGGAGGCCGCGCCCTCGTCGTCGTAGACCGTGAGCGAGCCGCTCAGCCCGTCCTCCTCACCGGCCGGCTGCGGCGCGTCCCTGCCGACGAGCAGCTTGACCTCGTAGGTCTTCCTCCCCGCCCCCGGCGTACCGAGCGGGGGACCGAGTGCGATCGCGGCGCCGTTGGCGTTCGCTTCCTTCACGAAGGAGTCCGCATCGAACTCGGGGCCGCCACAGGCCGCCAGGCCGACTAGCGACCCGGCGACCATGAGCAGGGCGGTAAATCGCTTGGGAGGCGTCCTAGATCTCGGGAGCGTCGAGGGCGTCCCAGTCATCCTTGCTGGCGAACTTGGTCAACTTCGTTCCCTCGTTCTCGGCCTTGAATGCGTAGCGAGTGTTCACCTTGCCGTCCTTGCCCGGCTTCTCGTACTTCGTCTTCTTGACCTCTGACTCGGGAATTTGGACCTTTTCGCGTTTCTTTACGTCATAGAACTCGATGGCCATGTAGCTCACCTCCTCTCGCGGTCGGCCCTGTGTGCCGTGCATCATGGGTACACGGTCGGACGCTCAGGCGTACTTGAACCTAAACATGTGCGAAAACCGCACAAAGTCGCCTTTCGGGCCGAAACCCGCCTCCGCCATACTTACCCGGTGCCGCTCATCCTCGCCCACGTCGGCCACTGGTACATGTGGATTCTCTACGCGGTGCCGGCCCTGATCGTGCTGGTCGCGACCGTGGGCTCGGCGCTCTCCCAGCGCAAGGCGAAGCGCGAGGGCGCCGAGGTTCAGCGGAACCGCGCGTAGGCAGCGGTGCAGGACTTCATGACTGTTGGCGAGCTGGACCCGGGGTAGCTCCCCGGCCGCGGCTCACGGCCCGCCCCGGCGGGCCGTCGCGGTTCTCGGGCGGTTCCGCAGATCTAGGAGAGAATCTCGGCCATGCGCTCTTCGAGCGCGCCGCCGATTTCCTCGCTGATCGGGCCTTCGGCGAGCCGCTCGACCAGCTCCTGGAGGAAGCCGTCGATGATCAGGCGCTTGGCCTCCTCGTCGCCGAGGCCGCGCGAGCGCAGGTAATAGAGCTGCTCGGCGTCGACCTGCGCCACCGCGGCCGCGTGGGTGCAGCGCACGTCGTTGGCCTCGATCTCGAGGCCGGGGATCGCGTCGGCGTGCGCGGACTTTGAGAGCAGCAGGTTGCGGCTCTCCTGGAAGGCGTCGGTCTGCTGGGCGCCGGGGTCGACGCGGATCATTCCCCGCCAAACAGCGGTTGCCTGCTCGGTGAGGACGCCTCGAAAAGCGAGATCCGACGTGGTGTTCGGCGCCGCGTGCTCCTGGGTCGTGTCGAAGTCGAGGTGCTGGGTGCCGTTGCCGGCGTAGGCGCCGGTGACGCGGGCGCTCGATCCGGCGCCGGAGAGGCGGGTCTCCATCCGCACCTTGCCCTTGGTGGAGCCGAACCCGAGCGCGACCCAGTCGAGCGAGCCGTCGCGCTCGACTTCGGCGCGCTGGGTGCCGAAAACCCAGCTGCGATCGGAGAGCTGCTGGCGCGAGACGTAGCGCAGGGTGGCGCCGGCGCCGACGACGATCTCGGTGACGCCGTTGAACAGCGCGTCGAGCTCGGGGTCGGCGGAGGTGTACGTCTCCCAGACCTCGGCCTCGGCGCCCTCCTCGAGCACGATCAGCGAGCGCCAGTTGAACCCGGTGCCGGCGCCGAGCTGGCGCACGACCAGCTGGAGCGGCTGTTCGAGGCGCTTGCCCTTGGGCACGTAGACGAAGGCTCCCTGGCTCCAGTTCTCGGCGTTGCGGGCGACGAACGGGTCGTCGGCGGGGAGCAGCGAGCCAAGCCGCGCCTTGACGTGCTCGGGGAACCGCTCGGCGGCCGCCGCAAGCGGCATAACGACCGGGCCGTCGGCTGAATCGGGACCCTCGCCGAGGCCCTCGACCTCGCCCTCGGCCGGGGTGTACCCGTCGATCTCGAGGCCGCTGAGGTCGGTGAACTCCCAGCCTTTGGTCTTCTGATCCGGGAGGGAGGGAAGCTCGGTGACCGGCGTCAACCGATCGAGCCTTCCATCTGCAGCTCGATCAGCCTGTTCAGCTCGACCGCGTACTCCATCGGCAGCTCCTTGGTGACCGGCTCGATGAAGCCGTTGACGATCATCTTCGACGCCTCTTCCTCGTCGAGGCCGCGGCTCTGCAGATAGAAGAGCTGCTCGTCGCCGATCTTCGAGACCGTGGCCTCGTGGCCGACGTCGACGTCGTCCTCGCCGATGCGGATCGTCGGGTAGGTGTCCGAGCGCGATTCCTCGTCGAGCAGCAGCGCGTCGCAGACGACCTTCGACTTCGACTCGGTCGCGCCCTTGGCGATCTCGAGCAGCCCGCGGTAGGTGCCGCGGCCACCGTCCTTGGAGATCGACTTGGAGATGATCGACGAGGTCGTCTTCGGCGCGGCGTGGATGATCTTGCCGCCGGCGTCCTGATGCTGGCCGGCGCCGGCGAAGGCGATCGAGAGGATCTCGCCGTGGGCGCGCTCGCCGAGCAGGTAGATCGACGGGTACTTCATCGTCAGCTTCGAGCCGAGGTTGCCGTCGACCCACTCCATCGTCGCGTCCTCGTGGGCGACGGCGCGCTTGGTGACGAGGTTGAAGACGTTCTTCGACCAGTTCTGGATCGTCGTGTAGCGAACCTTGGCCTTGGGCTTGGAGACGATCTCGACCACCGCGGAGTGCAGCGAGTCGCTGGAGTAGATCGGCGCCGTGCAGCCCTCGACGTAGTGGACGTCGGCGCCCTCCTCGGCGATGATCAGCGTGCGCTCGAACTGGCCCATGTTCTCGGTGTTGATCCGGAAGTAGGCCTGCAGCGGCATCTCGACCTTGACCCCGGCGGGGACGTAGACGAAGGAGCCGCCCGACCAGACGGCGGAGTTGAGCGCCGCGAACTTGTTGTCGTTGGGCGGGATAACCGTGGCCCAGTACTCGCGGACGAGGTCCTCGTGCTCGCGAAGGGCGGTGTCCATGTCGGTGAAGATCACGCCCTGCTCCTCGAGCTTCTCGTTCACCTGGTGGTAGACGACCTCGGACTCGTACTGGGCGCCGACGCCGGAGAGGAACTTGCGCTCGGCCTCCGGGATGCCGAGGCGGTCGAAGGTGTTCTTGATGTCCTCGGGGACCTCGGACCAGTCGCGGCTGTTCTTCTCGGAGGCGCGGACGAAGTAGTGGATGTCGTTGAAGTCGATCTGATCGAGGTCGCCGCCCCACTGCGGGGTCGGGCGCGACTCGAAGTGCTCGTAGGCCTTGAGGCGGAACTCGCGCATCCACGCCGGCTCGTCCTTGTAGTCGGAGATCGACTCGACGACCTCCTTGGAGAGTCCCTTGGGGGCCTTGTAGGAGTAGCCCTCCTCGGAATCGCTGAAGCCGAACTTCTCCTTGTAGTCAGCGTTGATCCCGCCGAGCTCTTTCTGCTCGTCGGCGCGCTGCTTTGCGACTGTCTCCGGCGTGGCCATGTGAAGTCCGATCCTAGTGGGGGCGGGGGCGGGCCCTTATTCCTACCCGCGTAGTCGGGATTTTAGCGGGTGTGCCGCTTCAGCAACAAACCACCACGCGGGGTCAGACCCTTAACAGTTGCAACAAGACACCACGCGGGGTCAGACCCTTAACAGTTGTCACAGAAGTCAGACGTCGACCTTGACCGTGCCGTCCTCGACCGAGACGGGGAAGGTCTCGACCGGCTGATAGGCGGGCAGCGTCTTTGGGCGGCCGGTGGTGACGTCGAACAAGGATCCGTGCCGTGGGCACTCGACCGTGCAGGCCGAGGCGTCGAACTCGCCCTCGGCGAGCGGCCCGTCGTCGTGCGAGCAGCGGTCCTCGATCGCGTAGTAGGAGTCGCCGCAGTGGAAGACGCCGATCTTGCGCCCGTCCTCGGCGGTGACCAGCTTCATCGAGCCGTCGGGCAGCTCGGACTCGGGGCAGACGTCCAGGAACTCGCTCATGCTGGCTCGCTCATCGGGCGGCAGTCTCGCAGCCCTTAGAGGGCGGTGGCTTCAGAGGGGTCGCCCCGCTCGCCCTCGTCCTCCCAGTCGGCGGACTCGCCGAGGCTGGCGCCCTTGACGACCTTGAGGCCGAGCATCGCGCACTTCATCCGCGTCGCCGAGATGTCGATGCCGAGGAGGTCGAGGACGAACTGCTTGTCGAGGCGCAGCAGCTCCTCGCGGGTCATCCCCTCGAGCTCGTCGCTGAGCAGCGAGCTCGCCGCCGTCGAGATCGCGCAGCCCTTGCCGTCGAAGGAGACCGCGGAGACCTTGCCCGCGTCGTCGAGCTTGATGAACACGTGCTGCTCGTCCCCGCAGAACGGGTTGTTGTCCTCGAAGTCGAGGTCGTATTCGTCGAGCTTGCCCTGGTTGTGCGGCCGCTTGTAGTGCTCGAGGATCTGGTCGCGGTAGAGCTCGTCCATCTCACCGAGGCTAGCGAAGCGAGATAGGCTGCCGCCGTGATCGTCCTCGTCGTCCTCGGCGCAATCGTCGTCCTCGCCCTGCTGTTCGCGCTGTTCGAGTACAACGGCCTCGTCCGCAAGCGCAACGCGGTCGACAACAGCTGGGCCCAGATCGAGGCCGCGCTCCAGCGCCGCCACGACCTGATCCCCAATCTCGTCGAGGCGGTCAAGGGCTATGCGAAGCACGAGCAGAAGACCTTCGAGGACGTGACCAAGGCGCGCGGGGCGGCGCAGTCGGCGAGCGCGCCGGAGACGGCGGCGGCCGCCGAGGGCTTCCTCGGCGCCGCGATCGGGCGGTTGATGGTCGTCGCCGAGCCGTACCCGAACCTGCGCGCGACCGAGAACTTCCAGCAGCTGCAGGCGCGACGCTGCTCGACCTCGCCGAGCGCGGCTACTACGAGACCAAGGCCGAGGCCGCCAAGAAGGAGAAGCTTGACCTGCAGATCTGGAAGGCCTCGAAGCGGCCGAGCGCCGAGAGGCTCACCGACTACGAGAAGGAGGTCCTCAGCTTCTTCGACGAGCTGCTCGGTGAGGACAAGGTCGTGATGTCGGAGATGAAGGACCGCATCCCCGAGCACAGCGACACCTGGCGCGGCAAGTGGGAGAGCATGACGAGCGCCTTGAACTCCGCCGACGAGGGGCAGCTCAACTGGGACCGCAGCCTCGGCAAGTACCAGGGGTTGATCCTGATCGGCATCGTGGTCGCCGGGGCGATCATCGCCCTCGCCTCGAGATCGGTCGAGGACACGATGTGGCTGCCGATCACGATCAGCGTGGTCGCCTTCCTCATCGTGGCGGTGCTGGGCGGAAAGTCGGTCAAGCGCCTCGACCAGGCTTCGCGCGAGCGCCAGTCCAGGTGGGCGGCGTTCGAGAAGTGGACCAAGGACTTCCCCAGCCTCAAGGACGACCCGCCGGCGACCCTCGATCTGTGGAAGAAGGTCCTGATCTACGGCGTCGCGTTCGGAACCGCCGAGCGGATGATCAAGTCGGGGCGCATCCCCGCGCCGGTGATGGAATCCGCCGGGATCGGCTGGAGCTACTACTAGATGTCCGGCAACTGGTCGAGCAACGACTTCAGCGGCAGCCACTTCAGCTCCGGCTTCTCCTCGCAGGTCGCGCCCGAATCCTCCTCCAGCGGCGGGGGCGGGTTCAGCGGCGGTGGCGGCGGCAGCTGGTGATCGATCCGATTCCCGACATGCCGCCCGGCACCCTCGGCTTCAAGGCCGCCGGTGAGATCACCGCCGACGAGCTGCACGCCGCCGCGCTGGGCCCG
This sequence comes from uncultured Solirubrobacterales bacterium, assembly GCA_963696625.1. Taxonomy (GTDB): domain Bacteria; phylum Actinomycetota; class Thermoleophilia; order Solirubrobacterales; family 70-9; genus JAWVFN01. The sequence goes on along the minus strand of CAVOKZ010000027.1, from coordinate 22,844 downwards.
ATCCGCGAGGTGGTCGACGACGGCGGCAAGCTGCGTGTGCTGACCGTGGTCGACCACCTTCACGAGGACCCGCGGGCGATCTGGGACGCCATCAAGGCCGACCTCGAGTTCGGCTTCGTCAAGCGCGATCACTGGGAGCGGACAGCCGTCGTCACCGACATCGGCTGGGCCAAGCGCCTCTCGAAGGTGTTCAGTTGGGCGGCCCCCGGCGAGTTCAAGGTCTTCGACGAGGCCGAGCTCGAGGACGCCAAGACCTGGCTCGCCCGCGAGGAGGAAGCCGGCTAAAGGCCGAAGACGCGGCGGGCGTCGTCGAGGCCTTCGAGGAGGCGGTCGATCTCCTCGTGCGTCGTGTACACGCCGAAGCTGGCACGCGCGGTGGCGGTGACGCCGAGGCGATCCATCAGCGGCTGGGCGCAGTGGTGGCCGGCGCGGACCGCGATCCCGTGGCGGTCGAGGATCTCGGAGACGTCGTGGGCGTGGACGCCGTCGAGCTCGAAGCTGACTGGGCCGACGCGCTCGGGCGAGCGCGGGGGGCCGAAGACGGTGAGGCCCTCGACGTCGGCCAGCTGCTCGAGCGCGTAGTCCGCGGTCTCGCGCTCGTGGGCGAGGACCGCGTCCATGCCGACGCTGTCGAGCCAGCGGATCGCTGCGGCGAGGCCGATCGCCTGGGCGATCGCCGGGGTGCCGGCCTCGAAGCGGGCGGGGAGGTCGGCGTAGGTCGTCTTCTCCTTGGTCACCTTCTTGATCATCGAGCCGCCGCCGAGGAAGGGGGGCATCGCGTCGAGCAGCTCGAAGCGGCCCCAGAGGGCGCCGATCCCGGTCGGCCCGTAGGCCTTGTGGCCGGTGAGGGCGTAGAAGTCGACGCCGAGCTCGGCCATGTCGAGCGGGAACTTGGGCGCGGCCTGCGCCCCGTCGGCGAGCACCAGCGCGCCGGCGTCGTGGGCGAAGCTCCGAGATCTCTCTCAGCGGGTTGGTCGTGCCGAGCACGTTGGAGACGTGGGCGACGGCGACGAGCTTCGGGCCCTTGGCGACGAGCTCGGCGAACGCCTCCATGTCGAGCAGGCCTTCGTCGGTGACCGGCGCCCAGTCGATCTCGGCGCCGGCGCGCTCGGCGAGCTGCTGCCAGGGGACGACGTTGGAGTGGTGCTCCATCTCGGTCAGCAGGATGCGGTCGCCGGCGCCGACGCCGGCGTCGCCCCAGGCGCGGGCGACGAGGTTGATCGCCTCGGTCGCGTTGCGGACGAAGATCAGCTCGCGGCGATCGGCGGCGCCGATGTGGTCGGCGACCGTCGCCCTCGCGCCCTCGTAGGCCGCCGTGGCCTCGGCCGAGAGCGTGTGCGAGCCGCGGTGGACGTTGGAGTGGTGGCGCCGCTGGTAGCGGTCGACCGCCTGGATCGAGGCGAGCACCTGCTGGGAGCTGGCGCCCGAGTCGAGGTAGGCGACCGGCTTGCCGTTGACCTCGCGCTCCAGCGCCGGGAACGCGGCCCGGATCTTGGCCAGGTCGAAGCCGGTTGTCGTCGCCGTCGGCTCCATCGGAGCTACGCCTTCGCGGCCACCTCGTCGGTGATCCAGCCATAGCCCTTGGCCTCGAGCTCGTCGACGAGCTCGGGCCCGCCCTCCTTGACGATCCGGCCCTGGTACATGACGTGGACCGCGTCGGGCTTGACCAGATGCAGGATGCGCTGGTAGTGGGTGATGATCAGGACGCCCATGTCGGGGCCGGCAAAGCGGTTGACGCCGTCGGCGACCACGCGCAGGGCGTCGATGTCGAGCCCCGAGTCGGTCTCGTCGAGGACCGCGATCTCGGGCCGCAGCAGCGCGAGCTGGAGGATCTCCATCCGCTTCTTCTCGCCGCCGGAGAAGCCGTCATTGAGATAGCGCGAGGAGAAGTCCTCGGGGATGTTGGCGAGCTCCATCGCCTCGGTCACCGTCTTGCGGAAGTCCTTGAGCTTGATCTCCTTTTCGCCGGTCGCCTCTCGGTGGGCGTTCATCGCCATCCGCAGGAACTTGGTCACGGTGACGCCGGGGATCGCGACGGGGTACTGGAAGGCCATGAACATGCCGGCCCGCGAACGCTGCTCGGGGCTGGCCTCGGTCATGTCCTCGCCCTTGAAGGTGATCGTGCCCTCGGTGACGTCGTAGGCGGGGTGGCCCATGATCGCGTTGGCGAGGGTGGACTTGCCGGAGCCGTTCGGCCCCATCAGGGCGTGGATCTTGCCCGTCTCGACTTCGAGATCGAGTCCCTTGAGGATCTCCTTGTCCTCGACCTTCACGTGCAGGTTGCGAATCTCAAGCTCAGCCATCTGTCTCCAAATCGTGTCGGGGGTTTCTGTGCCGGCCGCGTTACGCGGCGCTCGGCGCTTTGGTTCGCGCCGGGCTCTGCTGCTCGGTGAACTCGACCAGCTCGGCGAGCGTGGTGCCGGCGAGCGCCTTGCTGACGCCGCCCTGCACCCGGGTCCAGAGAAGCTTGGTCGCGCACGCTTCGTGGTCGTCGGCCTCGTGCGAACAGAGAACCTTGCCCTCGGGAGTCTCGTGGAAGCACTCCATCGGCGAGATCTGCCCCTCGAGCGCCTGCACCACCTCGAGCATCTCGATCTTGGAGGCCGGGCGGGCGAGCGCGTAGCCGCCGTGGGCGCCGCGCTGGCTGACGACGAGGTCGGCCTTGCGCAGCTTGGCGGCGAGGTGCTCGAGGTAGGAGAGGGGCAGGTTCTCGGCCTCGGCCACCGCTCCGAGCGAGACCATGGCCTCGTCTTCCTGGCGGCCCAATTCGACCATCAGCCGCACTCCATATTCCGCTCGCGTCGAGAAAAGCACTACTTAAATCCTACTGAATAGGTCGGATTGGCGAGCAGTTCCGTATAATTCCCGGCAGATGACCACCACCAAGCGATCCACCTTCAGCGCGGCGATCAGGACGACCCTCCTGCTCGCGACCCTCACCGGCTTCCTGGTCGTAATCGGCGCCCTGATCGGCGGCCCCGAGGTCGCCCTGCTGTTCCTGATCGGCGCCCTCTTCTTCAACCTGATCCAGTACTGGTTCAGCGACAAGATCGCGCTGAAGATGGCCGGCGCCAAGCCGGTCACCGAGGAAGAGCAGCCGAAGATGTACCAGATGATCCGCGAGATGACCACGCGCGCCCAGTTGCCGATGCCGAAGCTCTACGTCATCCCTCAGGCGCAGCCCAACGCGTTCGCCACCGGCCGCAACCCCAAGCACTCGGCGGTCGCCGCGACCCAGGGGCTGCTCGACACGATGAGCGACGAGGAGCTCAAGGGCGTCCTCGGCCACGAGCTGACCCACGTCAGGAACCGCGACATCCTGATCACCACGATCGCCGCCTCGATCGGCGGCGCGATCACCTACCTCGCCTACATGATGATGTGGTTCGGCGGCGACGACGAGTCGCCGCTCAGCCTCGTCGCCTCGCTGGCCCTGGTGCTGCTCGCCCCGATCGCCGCCGCGCTGATCCAGATGGCGGTCTCGCGTCAGCGCGAGTTCGCCGCCGACGCCGGCGGCGCCGAGCTGTCCGGCAATCCCGAGTCGCTCGCGAGCGCCCTGCTGCGCCTCGAGGGCGGCGTCGAGGCCCAGCCGATGCAGGTCAACCAGGCGACCGAGCCGCTCTACATCGTCAAGCCGTTCAAGGCCGGCGGCATCGCGGGCCTGTTCTCGACCCACCCGCCGACGGAGGAGCGAGTTCGCCGCCTCCGCCAGATGCGCCCGGCGATTTCCTAGGGGCCCTGGCCTACCGCGTCCTTCACGCCGATGACGCCTTCTGGCGGCCGTCGAACCAGATGAAGGTCGACAACACCGACCTCGCCAAGCAGCTCTCCTCGAAGCAGATGGGTGCCCGCTTCTGGCGGCTGAAGCCGGGCCAGGCGTCGACCAAGCACCGCGACCAGTCAGACGAGGAGCTCTACGTCGTGCTCGAGGGAACTGGGCGGATGAGGGTGGGGGATGAGGTACTGACCCTCGAACCGCTCTCTTCGGTCCTCGTCACGGCCGAGGAGGTGCGCCAGGTCTTCAATGACACCGACGCCGACGCGCTCTGGTTCATCGTCGCCGCGCCGCCCGCCGCGGTGACGAGCACGCTCGAGATGACCGAGGAGCAGCTCGCCGAGCTGTATCCCGACGGGCCGCAGGCCCTCCCGCCCGAGCTCGGCGGCTAGGCTTGCGCAGGGCCAGGGCCCTCGCTATACTTTTTGAAGTAAACCTGATCAGGATTAGGAGATTGAGGAACTTTGGCTACGACAGAGCCGCTTGAATTCGTAAAGCAGAGAATTGAAGAGGTCACGCCCGACGAGGCCCAGCAGGAGCTGGCCTCCGGCGACGCGGTGATCGTCGACACGCGCGAGCCGCACGAGCGGCAGATGAGCTACATCGAGGGTTCGACCCTGATCCCGCCGGCCGACATCGTCGACAAGATCGCCGAGGTCGCCCCCGACAAGCACCAGCGCGTGATCCTCCAGTGCGCCACAGGTAACCGCTCGGCGCGCGGCGCCAGCCGCCTCGCCGAGGAGCTCGGCTACGACAACGCCGCCTCGCTCGAGGGCGGGATCGTCGCCTGGGCCGAGCAGGGGCTGCCGGTGGTCGAGCCCGAAGGGCTTACCCCCGATCAGCGCATGCGCTATTCGCGGCACACGCTTCTCCCCGAGGTCGGCGTCGAAGGCCAGGTCAAGTTGCTGGGCGCGAAGGTGCTGCTGCTCGGCGCCGGCGGCCTCGGCGCTCCGACCGCGCTCTACCTCGCCGCCGCCGGCATCGGCACGCTCGGCATCGTCGACGACGACGTCGTCGACGAGTCGAACCTGCAGCGCCAGGTGATCCACAACCTCGAGCGCGTCGGCACTCCGAAGTCGTCCTCGGCGCGCGTCGCGATCGAGGCGCTCAACCCCGACGTCAAGGTGGTCGAGCACCAGACCCGCCTCGACGCGACCAACATCCTCGAGATCATCTCCGACTACGACATCATCGTCGACGGCGCCGACAACTTCCCCACCCGCTATCTGCTCAACGACGCGTCGGTGCGGCTGCGCAAGCCGGTCGTTTCGGCTTCGATCCTCGCCTTCGACGGGCAGATCTCGACCTTCGTCCCCTTCGAGGGGCCGTGCTATCGCTGCCTCTACCCGACTCCGCCGCCGGCGGAGATGGCGCCGAGCTGCGGTGCGGCCGGCGTCCTCGGAGTGATGGCCGGGGTCATGGGCCTGCTCCAGGCGAACGAAGTGATCAAGCTGGCCGCCGGGATCGGCGAGCCGCTGATCGGCCGCCTGCTGCTCTACGACGCTCTCGGCACCCGCTTCACCGAGGCTCAAGGTCCGCCGCGACCCCGACTGCCCGATCTGCGGCGAGCACGCGCCGGAGATCCCCGAGTCCGAGATGGGCAAGTTCCCGGACTACGAGCTCTTCTGCGCGGCGTAATCACATGAACCGCCGCCTCCTCCGCTTCGCGTCCGGGGGCGGCGGGGGTTTAATGTTCCGCGACTAATGCCGACCGTCAAAGTCCCACCGATACTGCGCCAGCACACCGGCGGCGAGAGCGAAGTCCAGGCCGCGGGGGGCAACGTGGGCGAGGTGCTTCGCGCCCTCGCCTCTGAGCATCCCGAGACCGAGAGCCAGCTCTTCTCCGAAGACGGCGATCTCAACCGCTATGTCAACGTCTATCTCAACGACGAGGACGTCCGCGTCCTCGACGGCCTCGACACGGCGGTCAAGGACTCCGACACCGTGGTCATCCTCCCGGCGATGGCCGGCGGCTCGCGCTGAGCCGCCGTTCCCCGGACGCGAAGCGGAGGAGGCGGCGTTATGTCGGACTCGCCGCCCGGCTCAAGCCGCTCGGCCTGGTCCTGCGCGAAGGCTGGACTACCTATCGCGCCCACTGGCGGCGGATCATCGGCGTCTCCTCGCTCGTGCTCGTCCCGACCGCGGTGCTCGCGGCGTATGCGGACCTTCTCCTCGAGCACGCGATCGGCAACGGCAGCGTGGCGCTGGGGATCCTCGCGGTCGCTGCCGTCGGGGTCTCGGCGCTCGGCTACTACTTCCTCAAGGGAGTGCTCGCGCATCTCGTCATGCGCGACCGCGATGGGCGCCGCCCGCCGCAGCTGCTGGGTCTGCTCCCGCACCTTCCGTATCTGACGATGGCCGCGGTCGACATCAGCCTCGCGCTGCTGATCGGCGTCGGGCTGCTGCTGCTGGTTGTCCCCGCCTTCATCTTCGGCACCTGGTTCGCGCTGGCGCCGATCCTGGTCGAGGTCGAGGACCGCGGCTACCTATCTTCGTTCCGCCGCAGCCGCGAGCTCGTGCGCGGAAACTTCTGGCTCGTGCTCGCCGTCATGGGGGCGACCCTGCTCGGAGTCGACCTGCTCTCGATTCCGTTCAAGTATCTCGGTGCGGCGATCTTTCCGGGCGAAGCCGGCGACCCGTTCGAAGAGGGCCTCGGGCTGCTGCTCGCCGGGATCATCGTCAAGCCGGTCGGCGCGATCACGACGATCGAGCTGACGCTGGATCTGATCGAGGACGAGGCCGGCTAGGGCTCGAAGCGGAGAAGCTTGGAAACCCCGGTCAGCTCGAGCACGCGGCGGACCTGGGGAAACGGCGAGCCGGTGAGGCGCAGGTTCTTCCCACTGTGCGCCGCGCGCCCGCCCGCGTCGAGCAGAAGGCTCGCCCCGCTCGAATCGAGGAACTCGACGGCGCCGAGATCGACGACGATCCGTGAGGCGTCACTCGCCTCGACCCGCCGCAGCTCGTGGTCGACGCGCTCGATGCCCGCGAGGTCGAGCTCGCCCGCGAGGCGAATCCGGTACGCCTCGGCGTCCTGCTCGCTGTCAATCGACAGCCCCGATGTGTTGGTGTGGTCGTTCCCGCTTCGCATCTGCATGCCCTCGGTGCGACTCGCCATTGGCGGTCTAGTTCAAGAGCGCCCCGAATCACCCCGGAGGTACGGCCGGGACCTGCTCAGAAGTCAGCTATTTGCGACAACCCGCACAGTCTTCAGGCTGCGGTCGCTGGCGCCGCGGAGGCTGCCGCCGTGGTCGAGGGTCTCGTGGATGTAGGAGATCGTCGGCTCGGTGATCAGCTCGCCGGGGAGGACGTTGGGAACTCCCGGTGGGTAGGCGGCCAGCGACTCGGCGGCGACCCGGCCAGCTGAGTCGTCGAGCGGGACCGGCTGCTGGGGACCGAAGAACGCTTCGCGCGGGGTCATCCGCAGCTCGCCCCAGGGCGGCGGGGGGGCGAACTGGCCGTGCTCGGTGCGGTCGCTCGGCTCGAGCCGCTCGACGGCGGGGCCGAGCGCTGCGAGCAGGCGGTCGAGCAGCGGCTCGGCGGGGGCGCCGATGCTGAAGGCGGCGACGATCACGTTCTCGGAGGCGAGCTCGAAGAAGATGTCGTCTTGCTCGCGCACCATGCGCGCGAGCCGATAGCCGGTGGTGCCGGTGCCGCGCACGTCGATCGCCAGCCGCAGCGGATCCCACGCGTCGACCCCGGGCCGCCCGATCAGGCGCTCGTCGAGGACGTCGATCCCCTCTATCGCGCGCAGCTGTTCGCGCCCCTCGGCGAGCGAGGAGATCGTCTCGGCGAGCAATTCCTCGCCGCGGGTGGCGGCGAGGCGGCGGGCGGCGTCGAGTGAGCCGCACAGCAGGGCGCTGGGGCTGGTCGTCTCGATCGCGGTCACGCAGCGGTCGACGACCGTCTCGTCGAGCAGCTCGCCGCCGCCGAGGTGGAGGATCGCCGACTGGGTGAGGCTGCCGACCATCTTGTGGGTCGAGGAGATGACGAGGTCGGCGCCGGCGCCGATCCCATCCTCGGGCAGCTGCGGCGAGAAGCGCATGTGCCCGCCCCACGACTCGTCCGCGATCAGCGGCACCCCGTGGTCGTGAGCGACTCCGGCAAGCGCGGCCGTGTCGGCGGCGGCGCCGAAATAGGTGGGGGAGACGACATAGGCCGCGACCGCCCCGGGGGCGGCGTCGAGCGCGGCCGACAGCGACTCGGGGGTTATGCAGTGGGCGATCTGCAGCTCGGCGTCGAGCTCGGGGGCGACGAAGCTCGGCCGCAGCCCGGTGAGAACCAACCCGTCGATGGTGCTCGTGTGCACGTTGCGCTGGACGACGACGTTCGGGCCCTCGGTTTCGCCGGCGGCGCCGGCGAGATGCGCCAGCACCAGGCAGCCGGCGTGGTTGCCCTGCGAGGCGCCGTTGACGAGGAACCACGAGCGCCGTGCTCCCCATGCGCCGGCCGCGAGCCGCTGCGCCCGCTGGAACGGCGAATCCGGCCCGACGTCGATCTCTTCGATCAGAGCGGGGATGTCGTGGGCGAGGCCGGCCTCACCTGTGAGCGCGAGCAGCGCCGGATCGGCGCCGGGCCCGCCCTTGTGGCCGGGGATGCTGAGCCGCCCGGGGTTGCGGTCCGCCCAGGCGAGCAGCGCGTCGACGTACGGCGTGGCGTTCTGGTCGGTCACGCCCTAGTGGTCACGGACCTGACCGAGGAACCTCTTCGTCCGCTCTTCCCTGGGCCTTTCGATGACCTGCTTAGGCGACCCCTGCTCGACGATCACACCCTGGTCCATGAACACGACCTGGTCGGCGACGTCACGCGCGAAGCCCATTTCGTGGGTGACGACGATCATCGTCATCCCCTCCTTGGCGAGGCCGCGCATTACGTCGAGCACGTCCTGGACAAGCTCGGGGTCAAGAGCGCTGGTCACCTCGTCGAACAGCATCAGCAACGGATCCATCGCCAGAGCCCGGGCGATCGCCACGCGCTGCTGCTGACCGCCGGAAAGCCGCGACGGATACTCGTCGACCTTGTCGGCGAGCCCGACCCGCTCGATCAGCTCGATGGCCTTGGCTCTCGCCTCGTCGGACTTGCGCCCGAGGACGATCCGCTGGGCGAGCATCACGTTCTCGATCGCGGTCATGTGCGGGAAGAGGTTGAAGCTCTGGAAGACCATGCCGATCTCCGCGCGGCTGGCCACGATCTCGGAATCCTTCTGCTCGTGGAGCTTGCCGTCGCGCTCGCGGTAGCCGATCAGGTCGCCGTCGACGTAGATGCGGCCGGCGTTGATCTTCTCGAGGTGGTTGATGCAGCGCAGGAAGGTCGACTTGCCCGAGCCGGAGGGGCCGAGGAGGACGAAGACCTCGCCCTTGTTGACCTCCATCGAGACGCCCTTCAGCACTTCGAGCCGTCCGTACGACTTATGGACGCCCTCGGCTTTGACGATCGTCTCCGCCATCAGAAGGCTCCTCCGCCGGTCTGATCGTCGCTGCGGGGCGGGATCAGGTCATCGGGGTCGGCGTGGCGTGCCGCCCAGCCGGAGCGAACCTGCTCGAACAAGCTCATCTGCTCGTCGCGGGAACGCCCCCGGCCGTAGTAGCGCTCGAGGAAGAACTGGCCGATCGAGAGCACGGTGGTCATCGCCAGATACCAGATGCTGGCCACGATCAGCAGCGGAATCACCTTGTAGTTCTGGGCATAGATCAGCTGCACCGAGTACAGCAGCTCGGTGACGGCGATGAAGGCGACCAGCGAGGAGTTCTTGAGCATCGAGATCGTCTCGTTGCCGGTGGGCGGGATGATCACCCGCATTGCCTGGGGGAGGATGATCCGCCGCATTGTCTGGCCCCGGGTCATCCCGAGCGCCTTCGACGCCTCGGTCTGGCCCTCGTCGACCGAGATGATCCCGGCCCGCACGATCTCCGCCATATAGGCCCCTTCGTTCAGCCCGAGTGCGAGCATGCCGGCCATGAACGGTGTGACGATGTCGTTCGGGTCGAGGTGGATGAACGAGGGGCCGAAGGGGATGCCGAGGTCGACACTTGGGTATAGAGCGGCGATGTTGTTCCAGAAGAGGATTTGAACGATCAGCGGTGTGCCGCGGAGGGCCCAGATGTAGGCCCAGCTGAAGCCGCTGATCAGCGGGTTCGGCGAGAGGCGCATGACCGCCATAAGCACCCCGAGGATGATGCCGCTGACCATCGCCAGGAGGGTCAGCTCGATCGTCTTGACGACGCCGCTGAGAACGCGGTCGTCGAAGAGATAGTCGCCGACCAGGCCCCACTCGAAGTTGTCATTCGTCGCGATTGACTTCGCGATCGAAACCAGAATCAAGGCGACGATCGCCGCCGCGACCCATCGTCCGGGGTGACGGACCGGGACGGCCTTGATCTCTTCTGGCCGTCCCGGGTCCGTCGGTGTCCCGGTGCCGGGAGTTGAGCTCACCGGCTTGGTTGCCTCCTAGCTAACTGGTTGCTCCGTTGATCGCCGGGGTCTCGATCGCGGCGTCCGGGAGCTGCCAGTAGTCGAATATCTTCTGCATCGTGCCGTCGTCGTAAAGCGCCTTGACGGCGTCGAGCGTCGGCTGTACGAGCCCGCTGCCCTTGGTCAGCGCGATTCCGTACGGAGCCACGCCATAGGCCTCGCCGAGCTTGAACTGCCCGTCGGACTGCTCGACGATGTACGCGGCGACGGGCGAGTCGGCCATGCCGAACTCGGCCTTACCGCTCGAGATCGCCAGGTTGGCGCCGTTCTGGTCGGGGAAGACCTGGACGTCGACCGTGCACTTCTTGGCCTGGCCCTCGGCGTCCTCCTGCTGCGTGGTGCCCTTCTCGACCGCGACGGAGTGGTCGCAGAGGTCCTCGAGCGTCGACGGGTTCGCGTCGCTGTCGGCGCCCTCGTAGAACGAGGTGCCGGCCTGGGCGTAGGTGACGAAGTCGACCGTCGCCTCGCGCTCCTTGGTGTCGGTGAACGAGGAAATGCCCATGTCGTACTTGCTGGCCGCCAGCCCCGGGATGATGCTGTCGAAGGTGACGTTCTGCACGTTCGGCGTGAGGCCCATGATCTGGCCGAGCGCCTTGGCGATGTCGGCGTCGGCGCCGATCACCGTGCTGTTGTCACCCTTGGCGTAGAACTCCATCGGCGGGTAGGTGGCGTCGGCCGCCACGCTCAGCTCGCCGGCGTTCTTGACGGCGCCGGCGGCCGCGCTTGCGATCGCGTCGTCCTTGGCGACGTCGATGCCCGGTGTGGCCGTCAGGTCACCACCGGACGAGCTGGTTGAAGAGGTGCTGTCGTTGTCGTCGTCGCCGCAACCAACGGCGACGAGCGCGATGAGGGCGACGAAAGCTGCGAGCCCCATCGTCAAGAGACGGTTGCGCTTCATTGGGGTAGTTCCTCCATTCGAGGGTTGATCCTCGTTTCGTGTCGGGCCCTCATCGGGCCCCGTAGGCGAATGTGAAAAACCCTAGTCGTTTTCTCCTACCATGCTCGCCCCGCGCCGACTCACGGTTGGACGAACTGTCTGGGCGGCTCAGCCCTTAGGCACTTCACTTTTTGAAGCTATACTCCGATCAGGTGGTCGGATGGCTCAGGAGATAACTCTCAATCGCCCGTGCGGCGGGCATTTCGGAAACGTCCTCGAGTCGATCGGGAATACCCCCTTGGTGGAGTTGCCGCGGTTGTCGCCGAAGCCGGGCGTCCGCATCTGGGCAAAGCTCGAGGGGCGCAACCCGACCGGATCGGTCAAGGACCGGATCGCGCTGGCGATGATCTCCGACGCCGAGGACAAGGGGGCGATCGAGCCGGGCCAGACGATCCTCGAACCCACTTCCGGCAACACCGGCATCTCGCTCGGCATGGTCTGCCGCCGCAAGGGCTATCCGCTCAAGGTCGTGATGCCCGACAACGTGACCCGGGAGCGCACCCAGCTGCTCGACATGTACGGCGCCGAGATCGTCTATTCCGAAGGCGCCAAGGGCTCCAACGGCGCGGTCGAGCTGGCGCTCGAGATGGCCGAGGGCGACGCCTCCTATTACATGCCCTACCAGTACGGCAACGAGGCGAACCCGCGCGCCCACTATGAGGGCACGGCGCCGGAGATCCTCGACGAGATCGGAGAGGTCGCCGCCTTCGTCGGCGGCCTCGGCACCGGCGGCACCCTGATGGGCAACGGCCGCCGGCTCAAGGAGGAGAACCCCGAGACCAAGATCGTCGCCGCCGAGCCGATGCAGGGCGAGCTGGTGCAGGGCCTGCGCTCGCTCGACGACGGGTTCATCCCTCCGATCATCGATCTCAGCGTCCTCGACCGCAAGATCATGGTTTCGAACATGGACGCGATCGTCTGGACCAAGAAGCTGCTCGAGGAGGAGGGGCTGTTCGCGGGCGTCTCCTCAGGTGCGATCGCCTACGTCGCCGGCCGCATCGCCTCCGAGCTCGACGAAGGGAACGTCGTCTTCCTCGTCCCCGACGACGGCTGGAAGTACCTGTCCTCCGGGATCTACACCAAGCCGATCGAGGAGCTGGAGGGCGTCGACTCGACCGTTTGGTGGTAGTGGCGGAGCGCGCCGGCGGCCCCGGCCGCGATGCGGAGGAGCCGCCCGTCATACGGAGCGTCGCCGGCCGCGTGCGGGAGATCGCGGCGGACTACAAGCCGCCGGACTTCGCGCACGTTCCCAGCCCCGACGTTGCACTCTTCCTCTCGGCGATCGACCACGGCACCGGCTTCGACAAGCCCTGCCTGGTCGAGGCCGACGGTCCTTATGACGGCAGCGCCCTGCTCTGGGCGCTCGGGGTCAGCGCCGAGAAGAACCGCGCCGGGACGCTCAGCGCCCGCGCGCTGGCGGAGGTCAGCGAAGAGCGGGTGGCGGCGATGTTCAGCGCCTGCGGCCAGGTCGTCTCCGACCCCGGCGAGCGCGCCCGGCTCTGGCGCGACCTGGCCCAGGGGATGGTCCGCGACCACAACGGCTCAGCCGAGGCGCTGATCGAGAACGCCAGCGGCCGGCTCGGGGGCGACGGGGGACTGATCGACCAGCTCTCGGCCTACGAGGCCTTCTCCGATCCCTTGCGCAAGAAGGCACTCCTCTTCTGCAAGATCGCCGAGCGCCGTCACTTCCTGGTGATCACCGACCCCGAGAACTGGCAGGTATGCGCCGACAGCGTGCTGATGCGGCTCGCGCTGCGCTCGGGACTCGTTTCCGAGGGCCCGGTCGAGGAAGTGCGCGCCGCGACCCGCGACGCCTTCGCCGCGGTCGCCGAGGTCTCCGGGATCTCGCCGCCCGTTCTCGACGACCTGCTCTGGGAGCTGGGCCGCGAGGACCCTGACCTGCTCGGCTCAGCGGCCGGGGACTTGCGCGAGCCCGCGCGGGCGCCCGGAGCGCACTTCTATTGAGTAGCGTCCTGTGGCCGGGATGAAACTGACTCAAGGGCAGATCGACGAGCTGATCGCGCACGCGCGCGAGGAGGACCCGAACGAGTGCTGCGGGATGATCGGCGGCATCGACGGCGCGGTGACGAAGGTCTACAAGGCGCGAAACGCCGAGGCGAGCCCGCTCCGCTACAACCTCGACCCCTCCGACCAGTTCCGGATCATGACCGCGATGGACGAGGCGGGCGAGGATCTCGCGGCGATCTACCACTCTCACACGAAGAGCCCCGCCTACCCCTCGCAGACCGACATCAACCTCGCCGCCTACCCCGAGACCCTCTATGTGATCGTCACCCTGGTCGAGGGCGAGGAGCCGGTGCGCGCATTCCGAATCGACGAGGGCCAGGTCGAGGAGGTCGAGCTCGACGTCGGATGAGTCGCTCACCTGCCCGCGCTGCGCGCTTGCCCATCCGCTGAGCGAGCGCTTCTGCCGCCAGTGCGGGATGCCCCTCGTCTATGCGGGCAGCGGTGAGCAGGAGCCGGTCTCCGACGCCAAGGAGCACGCGCGCAAGATCAGGCCGCAGTACGCACGAGGTGACCTCGTTCGGGTCGCCGGCGGCCGCAACCAGTCCGAAGCCGAGATGATCCAGGGCATGCTGCTCGAGGAGGGCATCCCCAGCATCCTTCGGCGCAGCCGCGGCTTCGACGTTCCCGACTTTCTCGCGGCCGGGCCGCGCGACGTGATGGTCCCGGAGTCGGGGTCCGAGTACGCGCGGGAGCTGCTTTCCGCCGGCGGTCTCGAGGCGCAGCTGCCGGAGCCGGGCGAGCTACCCGGAATCGGCTCGCCGGGGCGACTGGCGGCGGGCATCATGGCGGCGCTGGCGCTGGCCACGTTCTTCGTCTGGCTGCTCTATCAGCTCACTGGCTGAGCGCGGCCCGACGATCTCGTTGATGAACTCGCGCCAGACACCCTCGACCTCGCGGATCGAGGCCTCGAAGGCGAGCTCGAGGTTGCCCCGCGGCCCGTCGCGGCGCAGGCGGTGGACGAGCATCTCGCAGGCCTCGGGCCCGCGGTGGCGCTCGAGCAGGTCGAAGACCGTGCCGCCGAGGATCACCGCGTCGCGGCGCGAGGGCGGGAATTTCGGCGGCGAGCCGCCGCGGAGGCGGTTGATCACCGCGGGCCGGAACAGCGGGACCTGGCCGGAGAAGTACTGGGCGCCGCCCTCGATCAGCCAGGCCCAGCGCAGGTAGCGCAGGAAGCGCCGCGGCGTCCACAGCGGCGGCAGGTCGGGGTTGTTGGCGGCGAGCACGACGATCGCGTACATGCGCTCGGCGGTGCCGCGCAGGGCGCGCTCGGAGTCCTCGCCGCCGGCGCGCTGGTCCATCCACTGCTCGTTCAGCATGTGGACCTCGGTCTTCATCGGCCAGCCGGCGAGGTAGCGGCGGCCGGCGGGGGCGGCGGCGAGCCGCACGGCCGGCAGCAGTGGGTGGGCGGCGGCGAGCCAGGCCGGGTTGTCGTGGATCACGACAGTGATCTCGTCCGGCGCCTCGTCGAAGCGCTCCTCGAGCTTAAGCCGCAGGTCCTCGAGCCGGTCGAGCGTCCGTTTCGCAAACGCGGCGTCCGCCTCCTCGTGGCGGGCGGTGAAGCTGAGCGAATCTGTCTCGACCCAGGACATCTACCGCCGCCTCCTCCGCTTCGCGTCCGGGGGCGTCGGGGCGAGGGCCCCGACCGGGTGGACCGTATCGGCCGGGTCAGGCGGGAACTGCGTCGCCGGCTTCCTCGCAGATTCCCCGGATCCGTGCCGCGGCGCGGTCGAACTCCTCCTCGGCCATCACCGGCGTGCCCTCGAAGGGCAGCTCGCGGTCGATCTCGACCCAGGTGTGGCAGCCGTGGTACTCGTCCTTGACGCGGACGGTCACGGGGCGGGGGATGCGATGGACCCGGAGCAGGAGCACGTGCAGCGGGTGCGTGCGCTTCCACTTGAGCCGCTTGGCGGCGTAGTCGGCCGTCCAGATGTGGAACGGGGTCAGCGCCTCGACGACTCGGTGGTCGTCGGTGGTGAAGTGGTCGGTGACCTCGGCCCAGGCGCGGATTCGAACGCGATCGGGCTGGGGGATGCCGCCGTCCTGGATCAGGGCTCGGGGCGGGGGCTCCTCGTCGGGCCAAACACCTTCCTCCAGCGCCCGGCGAAGCTCCGGGTGATGGGACTCGCGCACGAGGTCGTTGCGCTGATGGTCGAAGGTCGGATACAGGAAGAACTGCTCGTGCTCGAGCTCGAAGTGCTTGTTGTCTTCTTCGATACCGCCCTTACGCAGCGCGACAAGCTGCTCGCCCTCGGCGAGCGCCCGCACGGTGAGGGCCCATTCTTTGAATGCAATCGGCATAGGTAGGTGTGTCTTTCGATCGTTGGGAGGGTGGAATCCGGGCCGGCGCCTTGTGATTCGGCGTCACAAACCCGTGACGAGCGGCATCTTAGATGAGGGATGAGCATTTCGCAAGTATTGTGCAAGCTGTTACGAGCACCGGCTGCTTAGTCCTAAGCACGCGAAAGCCCACTACTACGCGGTTTTCGTTCTGGCTGACCGGCCAGTCGTTGCAAGGGGCGCGCGGGTTGCAACGAATCGCTCGCCGTCGAACGAATGAACGATCGTTAAGGGGACAGTCCCCTTAACGCTTGCCGTAGCCGCCGCCGCCCGGGGTCTCGAGCCGGATCCGGTCGCCCGGGGCGAGCTTGTGGCTGGATTTGGGCTCGATCCGTTCGCCGTTCACGGTGTCGCGGCCCGATTGCCCGTCTTCGCCCCCGTTTCGGCCCTTCGGAGCGTGGCGGCGGCGCTCGGCGATCAGGCTCATCTGCATCGGCGCCAGGACCTCGATCTCGCGGGCGATTCCGTCGCCGCCGGGGTGCTCGCCGGCGCCGCCCGATCCCTGTCGGACCGAAAGCTCTTGCACGCGCAAGGGATATTCGGACTCGAGGGCCTCGATCGGGGTGTTGAGGGTGTTCGTCATCGCTACGTGAACGGCGCTGGGGCCATCGCGACCGGCGTCGGCGCCCTGGCCGCCGCCCGTCGTCTCGTAGTAGGTGAGATCGTCGTTGGCGAGCACGAGGTTGTTCATCGTGCCCTGGCCCTGAGCCGGGGCTTCGACCAGGTTTCCGAGGGCCTCGAAGACGAGGTCGGCGACGCGGCTCGAGGTCTCGACGTTCCCGGCGGCGACCGCGGCCGGCGGCTCGGCGTTGAGCAGGCAGCCCGTGGGCGCGCGGACCTCGACCGGCCGCCAGCAACCCGCCGACGGCGGTCCGTCGGGGTCGAACAGCACCTTGACCGCGTAGAAGCTCGCCGATTTGGTCACCGAAAGCGGGCAGTTGAGGTTGCCTTTGATCCGGGGGGCGGTCCCCTCGAAGTCGAGAACGAGGGTTTCGCCGCTGAGCTCGGCGCGGACCCGGAGCTCGACGTCGCCGTCCTTTCCTTCCAGCACCTCCGTCGCCTCGCCGGTTCCGTCGGGGGCATCGGCCAGCGCCGCCCGGGTGCGGCGCTCGGCGTAGTCGAGGATCTCGTCCATGCCGGCGCGCAGCTCGCCGAGCCCGTGGCGCTCGGCGAGCTCGAGCAGGCGTCGCTCGCCGGTGAGGTTGGCGGCGCGCTGGGCGCGCAGGTCGGCGAGCCGCTGCTCGGGCTGGCGCATCTTCGAGGCGAGCTCGCGCATCTTGTTCTCGTCGAGCCGGGTCGGCGGGATCACCACGCCTTCCTCGTCGAGGGTGGTCGAGTCGGCGGGCATCCCGCCCGGGGTCGGGCCACCGACGTCGGTGTGGTGGGCGCGGCAAGCTGCGAAGCCAAGGAGGTCCCCGCTGAACACGGGTGAGATCAGCGTGATGTCGGGCAGGTGGGTGCCGCCGCGGTAGGGGTCGTTGAGCGCCCAGAGGTCGCCCTCGTGGTGCTCCTCGTCGAGGATCGCGGCCACCGCGTCGGGCATCGAGCCGAGGTGGACGGGGATGTGCTCGGCCTGCATCACCATCTCGCCCTCGGGGTCGAAGAGCGCGGTCGAGCAGTCGTGGCGCTCCTTGATGTTGGGCGAGAAGGAGCTGCGGATGAGCACCGCGCCCATCTCCTCGCACACCGCGCACAGGCCGCCGGCGAGGACCTGGAGGGTGACGGGGTCGACTGACATCGGTCGCTAGTCGCTGGTCGCTGGTCGCTGGTCTGATGTCGCGACGATCGTTCCCGCGTCGTCGACCTGTGCATTCCATCTCGGGGGGAGGACCAGCGTCGCCTCGGGGAGCTCGAACACGCACGGCCCCTCGGCCTCGGCGCCGGCCGGCGGCTCGCCGTGGAGGATCTCGGTATCGGTCCAGTCGCCGTCGAACCAGGCCCGGCGCGTGCTCCGCTCGAGCCCGCCCTCCGCCGCGGCTCTGGGGTGCGGTTCCGGCCCGGAGACGACGGCGGCGACCCGCAGGTTGACGAGCTCCACCGGGGCGGAGTCGTCGCGATAGCCGTAGCGCTCCTGGTGGCGGCGGCCGAACTCATCGGCGAGCTCGACCGGGTCGGGGCGCTCCGTCGCCGGCACGGACAGCTCGAATGCCTGGCCGCGGTAACGCATCTCGCAGACCACGTCGATCGCGGCTTCGTCGAGGCCTTCCGCGACCTGCTCGGCGAGCCCGGCGATCGCCGTCGCGATCTGCTCGGCGTCGAGTTCGCGCATCAGCACCGTCTTGGTCACGTCGCGGCGGCGCGCGGACGCCAGCAGACCCAGAGCCGAGAGCACGCCGCTCGCGCGCGGACAGAGGATGCGGTCGATGCCGAGCTCGGCGGCGATGCCGGCGGCGTGCATCGGCCCGGCGCCCCCGAACGGCATCAGCGCCAGGCGGCGGGGGTCGACCCCGCGCTCGACGGTCACGACCCGCACCGCGCGCACCATCTCGTGGTTGGCCACGCGCGCGATTCCCGCGGCGACCTCGGTCTCGCCGAGGCCGAGCTCGCGGCCGAGGCGCGCGAGGGCTGCTGAGGCTGCTTCGCCGTCGAGGGCGACGCCGCCGGCGAGCGACGAGTCGCTGGAGAGATAGCCGAGAGCGAGGTCGGCGTCGGTGACCGTCGGCTCGGCCCCGCCGAGCCCGTAACACGCGGGCCCGGGTTCGGCGCCCGCCGACTGCGGGCCGACCCGCAGCGCCCCGCCCGCGTCGCGCCAGGCGATCGAGCCGCCGCCGGCGCCGACCGTGTGGACATCGACCATCGGCAGCTGGATCGGGCGGCCGCCGATCGAGCGCGAGTCGGTTCGCCGCACCTGGCCGCCCTCGACCACGCAGACGTCGCACGAGGTGCCGCCCATGTCGACTCCGAGCGCGTCGCCGTCGCCGGAGACGCGCGCCAGCAGCCCGGCGCCGACCGCGCCGCCCGCGGGTCCCGAGAGCACGCTCCAGGCGCCGGCCCGGGCCGCCTCGGCGGCGGGCGCCACCCCGCCCGAGGACTGCATCACCTGCGGCTCGGGCAGCCCGCGCTCGCCGGCGGCGCCGGCGAGCCGGCCGAGGTAGCGGCCGAGCAGGGGGCAGAGGTAGGCGTCGATCACCGTCGTCGAGCAGCGCTCGTACTCGCGGAACTGCGGCAGCACCTCGTGCGAGGCCGAGACGTGAACGCCCGGCAGCGCCTCGCGCAGCCGCGCCGCGAGCCGCTCTTCGTGGCCGGGGTCGAGGTAGCTGAACAGCAGACAGACCGCGACCGCCTCCGGCCTCGCCGCGGCGAGCTCGCCGGCGAGTCGCTCGGCCTCCTCGTCGGTCAGGGCCTCGACGACGCCCTCGGGCCCGGTGCGCTCGGCGGCCTCGAACTTGAGCTCCTCCGCCACCAGCGGCGCCGGCTTCGGCGCGGTCGGGTGGTAGAGATGCGGCCGGTTCTGGCGCGCGATCTCGAGCAGGTCGGCGAAGCCCTTGGTCGCTACGAGCGCGGTTCGCGCACCGGACTCGGTCAGCAGCGCGTTGGTGCCGACCGTCATCCCGTGTGAGAAGACTTCGACCGCCCCCGCTTCAGCCCCGGCCTTCTCGAGCGCAGCGTCAACGGCCGCCATGACACCCGTCGCCTGATCGTCCGGCGTCGTCGGGACCTTGGCCGTGGTCAGCCGTTCGCCGTCGAAGACAACTGCGTCCGTGAAGGTTCCGCCGACATCAACGCCCAAGAGCACGACCCGAGGCTAATACGGTCCACCCGGCCGAGGCCCTGGTCCCGACGGCAGCGGACGCGAAGCGGAGCAGCCGACGGTTCATGTTCCGCCCAAAAGGGGACCGCCCAAAAGGGGACCGCCCAAAAGGGGACAGTCCCCTCAATCGAGCACGGTCGAGGGCCCGGCCTGCGCCGGGCCCGTCCCGCACCCCCGCGGGGGCAAGTTCAGCCCATCTCAGGCCAGGGCTTCGACCCGCTCGGCGGTCTCGTGCTCGCGCAGCTGCTGCTCGAGGAGGTCGTCTTCCTCTTCGAGATGCTTGTGCGAGGGGCAGTAGTCCCTGGCAGGCAGCGGCTCGCGCTGACACGGAGTTCCCTTGCGGGTGCTGGCGCGGCACTGGCGCGGCACGCCGTCGAGCCCGACTGCGTCGTTTGGAAGCTGCTCGAGATGCTCGATCGCGAGCCCGACGTAGCGGTGGATCACCTGGCAGGCGTGGAGCTGCTCGGAGATCGGAAAATGGGCGCGAACCTCGGTGAACAGCGACCGCGCCGGTCGCGCGAAATAGCGACGGTCATAGGCGAGCCTGCGCATCGTTTCCTCCGAGGCGTCGAGCAGATGCCGACGAGCCTCGGCGGGGCTTGACCCGTTCTCCTGCACGAACGGGGAAAGCTCCCTGTAAATCGAACGGCTGAAACGGTACATGGAGTCCTCTCCTCCGGCTTGACTTCCCTGTCCCCCGTCCCTCAACAGGGGAAAGTAAGTATCCCGATTAATGATGAAGTCAGGGCGAGTTTCGTTAAGGACGGATTAAGCGGGCCGCCATACGTCTGTCCAGGGGTTTCTCAGGGTGCCGGGTAGAGCCGGGGGCCTAGATGATTAGTTCCAGCTCTGGCCGCCCAGCGATCCGTCGGGCCGGTGGACGATGTGGACCCCGTCGAAAGCGGGGTCCGTTTCGGGGAAGTCGGTGCGCAGATGCGACCCGCGCGACTCGCGGCGCTCGATCGCAGCGGCGGCGATCATCCGCGCGAGGGGATACGGATCGTCGAGGAGGTTTGCGAGGCCGTCGGCGTCGCGGCGCGGGCCGGCCCACTTCCACAGCGCCTCGCGGGTGGCGACGGTCGGCGGCGTGAAGCTCCAGTCGGGGCGCCGCGGCGGCTCGCCGCCGCCCGGCTCGCCGAGCGCGGCGCGCGCAGCCCGGGATCCGAGGACGAAGCACTCGCTGAGCGAGTTCGAGGCGAGGCGGTTGGCGCCGTGGAGGCCGGTGCAGGCGCACTCGCCGACGGCGTAGAGCCCGCGCAGCGAGGTCCGCCCGTCGAGGTCGGTCGCGACCCCGCCCATCTCGTAGTGGGCGGCGGGCGCCACCGGCACCGGGTCCTTGCCCGGGTCGATCCCGGCCTTGGCGAGGGTGTCGAAGATGTTGGGGAAGCGCTCGGGCTCGAGCTCGCGGAGGTCGAGCAGCACATGGTCGGCGCCGTCGGCGTCCATCTGCACGAGGATCGCCGCGGTCACCGCGTCACGGGGGGCGAGCTCGTCGGTGAAGCGCTCGCCCTTCGCGTCGAGCAGCTCGGCGCCCTCGCCGCGGACGGCCTCGGTGATCAGCGTCCCGTCGAAGTCGGTTCCCGGCAGCGCCAGCGCTGTGGGGTGGAACTGGCAGAGCTCGAGGTCGGCGACGTCGGCGCCCGCGGCGTGGGCGAGGACGGAGCCGGCGCCGATCGACCCCCACGGGTTCGTGGTCCGGCTCCAGAGCGCGGCGGCGCCGCCGGTCGAGAGCACCGTCGCCGGCGCCGTGAGGTCGCCCTCGTCGGTGAGCACACCGGCGCAGCGGCCGCCGTCGCTCCACAGCGCCAGCGCCGAGCAGCCCTCGAGCACGCTGATCCCCTTCTGGGCTGAAACGGCCCGGGTCAGGGTCTCGGTGATCCGGGCGCCGGTCGCAGCGCCGCCGGCATGCACGATGCGCCGCCGCGAGTGCCCGCCCTCGAGGCCGAGAGCGAGCGAGCCGTCCGGATCGCGGTCGAAGGGGACGCCGCGAGCTTCGAGCTCGCGCACCGCCGCCGGCGCCTCGGCGACGAGGACCTCGACCATCGAGGGCTTGCAGGCTGCGCGGCCGGCCTTGATCGTGTCCTCGGCGTGGAGCTCGGGGGTGTCGTCGCCGGCCAGCGCCGCCGCGAGGCCCCCCTGGGCCCAGTAGCTGGAGCTCTCGGCGAGCGGCTTGCGCGAGACGAGCGCGACCGAGCCGCCGGCCTCGGCGGCGACCAGCGCGGTGTGCAGTCCCGCCGCACCGCCTCCCACGACGATCACGTCGTAGCTCTGTGGGGTGTCGGCGCCGGGCAAGTGCGGCAGTACCGTATCGGCCGGTGCCCGGCCTTTACATCCGCCACCCCAGCTCGTTCGAGCACGACACCGGCGGCCACCCCGAGAACGCGGGCCGGCTGCGCGCGATCGAGGCGGCGATGGAGGAGGCGGACTGGCTCGGGCTCGAGCGGGTCGAGGCCCCGGCGGCGACCGAGGAGCAGCTGCTTCGCGTCCACCCGCACACCCACATCGAGAAGATCCGCGAGATCTCCGAGCGCGGCGGCGGCATGATCGACATGGACACGATCGCGAGCGCCGGGTCCTACGGGGCGGCGCTGCACTCGGCCGGGGCCGCGGTCCATGGCGTCGACCGGATCATGGCCCGCGAGGCGCCGTTCGCCTTCTGCGGCACGCGGCCCCCCGGCCACCACTGCGAAACTGCCCAGGCGATGGGCTTCTGCCTCTTCAACAACGTCGCGGTCGCCGCCCGCCATGCCCTCGCCGAGCGCGGCGCCGAGCGCGTCCTCGTCCTCGACTGGGACGTCCACCACGGCAACGGCACCGAGGAGATCTTCTACGACACCGACGAGGTGCTCTACGCGAGCATCCACCAGAGCCCGCTCTATCCGGGGACCGGCGGGCGCGGCGAGGCCGGCAGCGGCGCCGGCGCGGGGTACACCCTCAACATGCCCGTCCCGCCCGGAGCCGGCCGCGAGGAGTTTCTCGCTGCGATCGACGACGAGGTCCTGCCTCGGGCTCGCGAGTACCGGCCGGACCTGATCGCGATCTCGGCCGGCTACGACGCCCACCGCGACGACCCGCTCGCCAACTGCACGCTGCTCGAGGCCGACTACGCCGAGATGACGAGGCGGATCAAGGCGCTCGCCGAGCAGCTCGGGGCGCCGATCCTGATCTGCCTCGAGGGCGGCTACGCGCCCGAGGCGCTGGCCGCTTCGGTGGTCGCGACGCTCGCGGCGCTGGGGGACGGCGGATGAGGCGCTTCGCCCTGCTGGCGACGCTCGCGTTCGGGCTGCTCGCCCCGCCGGCGGCGGCGCTCGAGATCCACGTCTCGGGCAACTCGCTGGTCGATGCAGCCGGCAGGCCGCTCGTCCTCCACGGGGTCGCCCGCAGCGGCACCGAGTACGCCTGCGCCCAGGGCTACGGGTTCTTCGACGGGCCCGCGAACGCGCGCAGCATTCGGCGGATGAAGAGCTGGCGGATCAACGCGGTGCGGGTGCCGCTCAACGAGAGCTGCTGGCTCGGGATCAACGGGGTCAAGACCTCGCTCGGCGGGG
>CAVOKZ010000026.1:0-53424 GCA_963696625.1 uncultured Solirubrobacterales bacterium | reverse complement strand
AGGAAATCGGAGCTGAGATCGATGTTGTCGGGGCTGACGGCCGTATCGCCGCCGCCGCCGATCACGGTGTCGGCGCTCTCCTTGACCTGCAGCAGCGCACCGCCGCCGGCCGGGTTGGCCGGGTCGTAGGTGAGCTGGTAGGAGCGACCGAGCCGGTTCGTCCCCCCCGCACCGGTGGTGACGAAGTGGAAGTTCCGGTTCGAGGTCTTGCTGTAGGCGCCGTCCTCGATCCGGTAGAAGCCGAAGTCGCCGTCGGCATCGGCGGCGGCTTCGGTCGCCGCGCTGTTGAGCGTGGCCGCGCTCTCGATCTCCTGCCACGTGCCGAATGCCTGGCCGGAGGTCAGATCGTCCTCGTTCGTCAGCGTCCCCAGCTTCAGGGCATACAGCTTGCCGGCAGTCGCCGGGGGCTGGTCGGGATCGTCGACGAGGCCGTTCTTCTCGAGGACCGTGGCGCTCGCGTGGGTGCTCTTGGTGCCGACCCACATGTAGAGCTGCGAGTCGGGCGAGGACGGCCCGTCCTCGAGGATGAAGACGACCGTCTTCGAGCCGGTGCCCGGCATCACGATCTGGTTCTCGTGGGCGAAGTGGCCGAGGTTGGGCAGCGAGTGCGCCTCGCCGTTGTCGGTCGCCGGGTTGCTGTCCGGGTCGAAGACGGCGACCGAAGAGCTGCCCATCGGGTCGAACGAGTTGGCGTCCGAGGACTCCTCCTCACCGGTCATGAAGATCGGCCGGTCGAAACCGACGTAGCCGGTGGCGAGGTAGCCCGAGCAGAGCCGGGAGAAGGCGCGAGTGGCGTTGGCCGTGGTCGGCGCCGGATCCCCGGCCGCCGCGTCGCCGATGCGCACGTTCTCGTAGGCGCGCTGGCCGGAGATCACGTCGCCGCCGGCGCCGAGGCGGAAGAGGGAGACGAAGGCGCCGCGGTAGTCGCTTGCGGCCCCGACGTCGGGCCTGCTCGTGACGGCGTTGGTGAACTCATGGTTGACGTAGAGGTCGACGTTGCTGCCGCCGGCCGAGACGGCGCCGAGACCGTCGGGGATGCCGACCATGCGGTAGTTCCCGGCGCCGATCGTCTGCGGCACCTGGTCGCCGGCGCTGAGCAGCGGATCGATCGTGTACAGCGAGCCGATCGGCTTCACGTAAGGCTTGACCGAAGTCTTGAAGGCACTGGCGGGCGACGCCCCGATGGCGGCACAGGCGCCGAGGGCGAGGACTGCGAACAGGGAACCAAAGCGCTTCACGTCATCTCCTTTGTCGTCTCTCGGCAGGCACGCCGCATGCCGGCTTCGCAGCGCCCGGGCAGGCTCGCGTCCCGAGGCGGGCCGGTTGCTAAGCCCGGGTGAACAAGCGGTGACGATCGTGTTGCGAGGACTCCGGCGACTGCGCCCTAACATCCTCCGCCATGCGCATCGACGAGATCCTCTCAGGGCCCGAGCCCAGCTTCTCGGTCGAGTTCTTCCCGCCGAAGACCGACGAGGGCCGCGAGACCCTGTTCGAGACCGTGCGCGTGCTGCGCGACCTCGAGCCCTCCTACTTCTCGGTGACCTACGGCGCCGGGGGGACGACCCGCGAGGGCACGGTCGAGACCGCGCGCGCGATTCGCGACGAGCACGGGGTCGAGGCTATGGCCCACCTGAGCTGTGTCGGCGAGACCACCGAGGGCCTGCGCCAGGTGCTCGACAAGGTCGTCGACGCCGGGATCGAGAACGTGCTGGCGCTGCGCGGCGATCCGCCCGCCGGTGAGGGAGTCTTCGTGCCCCACGAGGGCGGGCTCGCGAGCGCCGCCGAGCTCGCGGGGCTGATCTCCTCCGACTACCCGGGGATCGCGATCGGCAGCTCCTGCTTCCCCGAGGTTCACCCCGAGGCCGACAGCCTCGAGGCCGACCTCGCCTATCTCAAGACCAAGGTCGAAGCGGGCGCGACCTTCCTCATCACCCAGCTCTTCTTCGACAACCGCCACTACTTCGAGTTCGTGGCGGCGGCCCGCGCGGCGGGGATCGACGTCCCGATCATCGCCGGCGTGATGCCGATCACCAGCTACGCCCAGATCGTGCGCTTCTGCAAGCTCTGCGAGGCGCAGATCCCGGAGAGGCTCGCGAGCGCGATGGAGGCCCTCGGCGGAGACGAGCGCGCCGAGTTCAACCTCGGCGTCGCCTGGGCCTCGGCGCAGGCGACGGAGCTGATGCGCGGCGGCTGCCCGGGAATCCACTTCTACGCTCTCAACCGCTATCCGGCGACGCGCGCGATCCTCTCGATGCTGCGCGCGACCAAGCCCTGGCTGCGCTCCGGGGGCGAGCCCGCGGTGGTCTCCGTCTGATGCCCTCCTTCACCCACGAAGGCCACGAGATCCACTACGACGAGTACGGCTCGGGCGACCGGCCGATCGTGCTGATCCATGGGCTGTTGATGAACCGGCGCATGTTCGAACGCCTCGGCCCCGAGCTGGCCGAGCGCGGCAACCGCGTGATCACCGTCGACCTGCTCGGCCACGGCCGCTCCGACCGCCCGCCGGAGATGACGCACTATTCGATCCTCTTCTTCGCCGAGCAGATCGTCGGCCTCCTCGACCACCTCGGCATCGAGCAGGCGGTGATCGGGGGGACCTCGCTCGGCGCCAACGTCAGCCTCGAGACGGCGCGGATGGCGCCGAAGCGGGTCAAGGGCATGATGGTCGAGATGCCGGTGCTCGACAACGCGCTGCTCGCGGTCGGCGTGATCTTCACCCCGATCCTGCTCGCCCTGCGCTTCGGCGAGCCGGTACTCAGCGGCCTCGCCTCGCTGACCAGCCGCATCCCGCGATCCAACTTCCTGCTCGACATCGGGCTCGACTGGCTGCGCCAGGATCCGAAGCCCTCGGCCGCGGTCCTCGAGGGCCTTTTCTCGAGCGGCTCGGCCCCTCACCACAAGCTGCGAGTTCAGATGGATATGCCGACGCTGGTCATCGGCCACCACGCCGATCCGCTCCATCCGTTCTCGGACTCGGGGATGCTGACCAAGGAGCTGCCCCACGCGCGCCTGATCGAGGCGAACTCGATCCTCGAATGGCGGATCCGCCCCGAGCGCCTCGACGACGAGCTCGCCGACTTCCTCGACGATGTCTGGGACTCACGGCGCGGGCTTTTCTCGCGCGGCAGCAACGGCGCCGAAGGCGAGGGGGAAACCGACGCCGAGAGCGAGGCGACGGAGGCGAGCTGAGCTGTAGTCTCGCGGATCGAACATGGCTTCCCGCAAGGAGGAAAAGGAGAGGCTTCGCGCCGCGCGGCTCGCCGCCGAGCAGTCTTCGACGGGCTCGGAGAAGCGCCGGCTGTACATCGGCTACGCGATCGCGGGGCTGCTCGGCGCCGCGGTGCTCGCCGGCCTCATCGTCGTCATCGCCGGCTCGAGCAACTCGAGCGATGGCGCCAATGGCTTCGACGCCTGCGACGAGGGCCACTTCCAGCTCGCGGCGGGGACGCCGCCCCCCGACTCGAAGCCTGACTGCCGGGTCGGCACCACACCGCCGGCGATCAAGATCGGCGACCTAGAAGCCTCGGCCAAGGCCGCGGGCTGCGAGCTGCAGCTGGACCTCCCCGACGAGGGCAACAGCCACATTGACGCCGGCGCTACGCGGCCCACCTACAAGACAAACCCTGCGACCTCGGGCAACCACATCACCGCCCCCCTGCAGGCCCCCGACGGAGCCTACTCGGAGCCGATCGACCCCATTTACACCATTCACTCGATGGAGCACGGCCGGGTCGAGTACCAGTACTCCCCCGACCTGCCCGAGGACGAGCAGCTCGCGATCAAGGGCGTCTTCGACGAAGACCCCGACGGCGTCGTGCTGTTCCCGAACGCCGACATGCCCTACGCGGTCGCCGCGACCGCCTGGACCCAGCTGGTGGGCTGCCCCCAGTACTCCCCGGAGGCGCTCGACGTGCTGCGAGACTTCCGCGACACCTATCGCGGCAACGGGCCCGAGCAGCAGTTCCCGATCAGCCTCTAGAGGCTACGCCGAAACCCCGGCCGGTAGCCGTGTTTGAGTAGGGGCATGCGCCGCGCAGGTCCAGTCGTGCTGCTGATCGCCGCCGCCGGGGCGATTGGGGCCTGGCCGGCCGCAGGCTCGCCGTCGCACGCCGCGCCGGTCGCAGCCCGGGACTTCTCGGCGCAACTGCCCGAGGCCCGGGCTTTGGCCGATCGCGAGAAGGCCGACTACCTCTCGCCCGTGCTCACGGCGCCGGCCCGTTTCGACCTCGTCGGCGTCGCCGGCGAGACGCGCGAGTACGAGCTGCGCGTCCGCGACTCCGGCGGCGCCTGGAGCGCCTGGAAGGAGCTCGAGGGTGGCGACCCGCTCTACACCGGAGGCACTGACGAGGCCCAGGTCCGCAGCAGCGGCTTCGAGCCGGCGGGCGAGGTGCACTTCGTCGACTTGCCTGCAGCCCCACCCGCGGCGCCGGTGACCACGCGAGCGGCGAGGAAACGCAAGAAGCGCACCCGCAAGCCGCGCAAGCCACCGCTGCCTGCGCTTGTCACCCGCGCAGCATGGGGCGCCGAGCAGGCCGTCGGCGGCTGCCCGCCGCGCAGCGGCCCCGTGACGGGAACGGTCGCCGCCGCTGTCGTCCACCACACGGTCTCGACCGTCGACTACACGCCCGAAGAGGCGGCCGGGATCGTGCTCGGCATCTGCCGCTTCCACGTCTACGGCAACGGCTGGAACGACATCGGCTACAACGCGCTCGTCGACCGCTTCGGCACCCTCTACGAAGGCCGGGCGGGCGGGGTCAACCTGCCGATCGTCGGCGCCCACACCGAGGGCTACAACTCACAGACCACCGGCGTCGCCTCGATCTCCGACCACACGATTGCGCCGCTCGAGCCGGCGGCGATGAGCACGCTCGTCCGCTACCTGGCCTGGAAGCTGGCGCTGAGCGGCATCCCGGCGATGAAGACGACGACCCTGGTCTCGGCGGGCGGCACGACCAACCGCAATCCGAGTGGGGCCTCGGTCGTGGTCGGGCGGATCTTCGCCCACGGGGTCACCAACCTCACCGAGTGTCCGGGGACACTGCTCGACGGGCTGATCACGGCGATCCGCCACCAGGTTCAGGGCAGGATCAAGAAGTTCGCCGGTAAGCGGGGAAAAAAGAAGAAGCCTCAGAAGAAGCCCGTGAAGGGCCGCTGAGCCGCTCGTACGCCGCGGGGCCGGCGATCACCTCGTAGGTGCGGAACGGCCATTCGTCGTTGGCGAAGCCGCGTTTGAAGCGCTCGAGGCCGTCGCCGGGGGTGACGCCGCCCCCGAGGCTGAGGGGAATGCCCGCCTCGCCCGCCATGCCGATCATCTCCGCGAACAGGTTCTTCATCGGCGAGGCCTCGAGGTGGCGGTCGGCGGTGCCGCCGAGGAAGTAGTGCAGGACGCCGTCGCTGCGGACGGCGATCGCGCCTGCCGCGGGCTCGCCGGTCGGCCCGTGGGCGAGCACCAGCGTCGCCCGGCGGCTGCAGAGCACGAGCTCGAAGTAGGAGGGCCCGAAGAAGTAGCGCTCGGCGGCCTCGTTGCGGCGCATCGTCTCGGTGTAGATGCGCTCGAAGGCGCCGCGGGCCTCCTCGCCCGGTTGCTCGATGCGCTCGACACGATAGCCGGCGCGCTCGGTGGCACGGATCTGCTCGGCCAGCCGCGGGCGCACGCCGCTCGGCTTCGCCGGGTCGGCGATCTGCACCTGGCTGCGCTCGGTCGGGCCGGGGAGGCAGGGCTCGCCGCCGATCCGGTCGCGCACGAAGATGCTGACCAGCCCACCATCGGAGTAGTCGATCTCGGCCGGAGGATCGCCGACGACGCGGGCGCCGGGGTAGCCGTAGGGCGAAATCGCGTCGCTGAGGTCCACCGCCTCGGGGATCTCGCGGACGATCAGCGGCAGGGCAAGCTCCGGGCTCTCCGGGTCGCCGACCGCGAGCGTGTGGGTGACGCCCTCGGCCGCGAGGAACTCGAGGCTGCGGAAGAACTCGTCGTCGCTGGCGGCCTCGCCGGCGTCAGCGAGGAGGACGGCCTTCAACGGTCCGCGGTCGCGGCCCGGAACTCATCAGGCAACACGCCCCACATCTCGAGGTCGACGAGCTCTCCGCCGCGGTCGAGGTGGTTGCGCAGCGTGCCCTCGTGCTTCCAGCCGAGGCTGATCACCGCCTTCTTCGCGCCCTCGTTGGTGGAGGGAATGCGGCCGTAGACCTTGTGGGCGCCGAACTCGTCGAAGGCCTTGGCGATCGTCAGCCGCTCGGCCTCGCGGCCGAGACCCATGCCGCGCGCGGCGTTGGCGCCGAGGATGCAGCCGAGCTCGGGCGGGGTCGAGCTCTCGATCCCGTAGAGCGCTGTGAAGCCGACGGGCTTCTCCTCCCCCGCCATCACGATCGCCCACTTGCGGTCCTTGCCGTCGGTCTTCATCGCCCGCTCGATCCAGGCCTTGGCGTCGTCGAGCGAGAAGTCCTCGCGCGCCTCGTCCATCAGGTCACCGGTGGCGTTCGGGTTCGAGAACCACTCGACCACGGCGTCGGCGTCGGACGGGTCGAAGGGGCGCAGAGAGATGTCGTCGAGCGTAGGCACGGCGGGAACCCTAGTCCCGCTTCCAGGACGAGGGCAGCTCCGAGTCGGCGCCGCCGCTCGCGGTCGCGCCCGAGCCGGCGAACAGCACGCGCGGCGTGCGGGCGAGGATCCGCGCGTCGAGGCCGAACGAGCGGTGCTCGACGTAATAGACGTCGAGCTCGATCCGCTCCTCCCAGCCGATCCCGGCGCGGCCGTGGACCTGGGCCCAG
Source organism: uncultured Solirubrobacterales bacterium (assembly GCA_963696625.1). Classification (GTDB taxonomy): domain Bacteria; phylum Actinomycetota; class Thermoleophilia; order Solirubrobacterales; family 70-9; genus JAWVFN01. The sequence continues at coordinate 46,650 of CAVOKZ010000026.1, read as the reverse complement.
CCGGTGATCCCGGGCTTGACCTCGAGCCGGCGCTGCTGCTCGGGCGTGTAGAGCTCGACCTGGGCGGCGATCGTCGGCCGCGGGCCGATGATCGACATTTCGCCGCGGAGGACGTTGAGCAGGTTCGGGAGCTCGTCGAGCGCCGTACGGCGCAGCAGGCGCCCGGTCCTGGTCACGCGCGGGTCGTCGGCGCTGACGGCGGTGCCGACGCCGACGGGGTCGTTGCCCAGCTTCATCGTCCGCAGCTTCAGCATCTCGAACTCCTCGCCGTCCTTGCCGACGCGGCGCTGACGGTAGATAGGCGAGCCCCGGCTCTCGAGCGGGATCGCGATCATCGCGAGCAGCAGCAGCGGCGAGGTCAGGATCAGCGCGATCGCCGCGGTGACGATGTCAAACGTGCGCCTCACGGTCATCTGACCGTCTCCCAGCCGGCGGAGCGCGGCCCGTGGCGGAAGCGGTCCCAGAGCCCGGCGATGACCGAGGCGGTCACCGACACGTAGTAACGGGCGATCCGGAACGGCGCGATCCGGATCACGCCGGCGAGCCCCGCCGCGGCGAGCACGGCGAGCTGGAGCGCGAGGGTGACGGCGTAGAAGCTCCCCTCGCCGAGCAAGGCGACATTGGCGGCGAGCGCGATCAGGTGCAGAAGCGGCGCCGCATAGCGCAGCAGGCGGTGGCTGAAGATCTCAAAGGCGTAGAGCGGCGAGTAGCCGCGCGGCGAGAGCATCCCGTCGAGCACCACCACATCCCACAGGGGGCGCATGATCCGGCGCTTGCGGGCGAACTCGTCGCCGATGCTCGGCGCCATCTCCTCGCTCGCGACCGCCTCGGGCACGTAGACGGAACGGCGGCCGCGCTTGGCGAGCATGAACGGGAACGAGCCGTCGTGGCTGCGGGCCGAGTCGAGCTCGATGTAGTCGGAGCGGCGGACCATGTAGATGCCGCCGTTGCCGGCGGTGATCCCGGCGAGATCGGACTCGAGCTCGCGCAGAGCGTTCTCATAGCGCCAGTAGATGCCCTCCTGGTTGTCGCCGGCGGGGTCGAGCAGCTTCAGCTGGCCGCAGGCGTAGGCGACGTCGGGATCGGCGAACGCCGCCGCGAGCCGCTGCCTGGCGCCGGGCGCCCAAGCGGTGTTGGCGTCGGAGAACGCGATCAGCTCGCCGCCGGTGCGGGCGACGCCGGTGTTCTGGGCGGCGACCTTGCCGCCGCGCGGGAGGTCAAGGACGTCGTCGGCGCCGGCCGAGCGAGCGCGGTCGACGGTCATGTCGGCGCAGCCGTCGCAGGCGACGATGACCTCGGTGAAGCCCTGGGTTCGCGCCGCCTCGACGGTCGCGGCGATCGCGTCCTGCTCGTTGTGGGCGGCAATGACCAGCGAAACACTCGGCTCAAACGGTCCACCCGGCTCGAGCGCTGGACCGCCGCCCCCGGAGGCGAAGCGGAGGAGGCGGCGGATGATGACAAGCACCAGCGGGTAGCCGAGCTGGGAGGAGACGATCAGGCCCAGCGAGGCGAAGAAGAGAACCTGGAGGACCGTGGTCACGGCAACAGCCTCTTGTAGAGGTCGAGCGTCCGCTGCCCGATCTCGTCCCAGGAGTAGTAGGTCTCGGCGGCGTGCGCCGCCCCGGCGGCGAGTTGCTTCCGTTTGCCCTCGTCGGCAATCAGCTCGTTGAGGGCCGCCGCCAGCTCGGCCGGATCGCGGGGCTGCACCAGCCGCGCCGCCCCGTGGTCGGCCACCTCGGGGAAACCGCCGACCGCGCTCAGCACCATCGGCTTGCCGAAGGCGAGGCCCGTGTAGAGCACACCCGACTGCTCGACCGTCCGGTACGGCAGCACGAGAACGTCGGCGCGGCGCATGATCGGCGCGATCTCGCCCTCGTCGACGTAGCGCTCGACGAAGCGGACTCGGCCCGGCGCCTGCCGCGCGAGCTCGTGGAGCGGGCCGGTGTCGATGTGGGGCATGCCGACGATCCACAGCTCCGCCCCCTCGACCTGCTTGAACGCCTCGAGCAGGACGTCCGTTCCCTTGTACGGACGTACAAGTCCATAGGCCAGGATGACCGGGCCCTCGGCTCCCTCGAGCTCGGCGGGCAGCGGCAGCTCCCCCGGCAGCCGGGTCAGGTAGTCGAAGGCCCCGTGGGGGATCACCTCGACCAGCCCCGGGCGAACCCCGAACTCGTCCTCGACCCGGCGGCGGCCGGCCTCGGAATGCATGACGACGGCGTCCATCGCCTCGAGCCTGGCGCGCACGTCGGCCGCCTGGCGCCGGCTGGGGCGCTCGGGCAGGAAGTGGTGGAGGGTGAAGAGCCGCGGGCGCTTCGGCGCCAGCAGGCGGCGATCGAGCCGCGGCACCGGCAGCCACTGCCAGTGGACGACGTCGGCGCGCTCGGCCTCGGAGCGGTAGCGGCGCATGTCGCGCACGTGCTCGGCGAGCTTGAACGCCCGCTTCGCGCGCGCGTCGAGGCCGCGCTCGGAGCTGCGGCGGTAGAACGCCTCGTTCACCTTGTAGCCGTCGCCGCTCGGAACGGGCCCGTAGAGGAAGCGGCTCGTGACGAGCTCGACCTCGGCCCCGGCCCGCGACAGGGCCCCACAGAGCGAATGGTCATACGGCGGGGTGAACGCAGGCGGATCGACGACTTGGACCCGCATGCGCCAGATTATGAGCGTGCGCCTCTCCTATTGCGTGGTCAACACCAACGGCCGCGATCTCCTTCTCAAATGCCTGGCGGCGATCGAGGCCACCGGCCCGCCCGGGGTCGAGAGCGAGGTCCTCGTGCTCGACAACGCCTCCGATGACGGCTCGGCCGATGCGGTGCGCGAGAGGTTCCCGCAGGCGCGGCTGATCGCGCTCGATCGGCGGACGGGCAAGGGCGAAAACGACTCGACCCTGCTGCGCGAGGCCACCGGCGAGTTCTGCCTGCTGCTGAACGAGGATTCGGAGCTGACCGAGGGAGCGACGGCGGCGCTGCTCGAGGCGCTCGAAGGCGCTCCCGAGGCCGCCGTGGCGGGGGCCCAGCTCGCCGGAGAGGACGGGACGCCGGCGCCCTGCGCCTGGCGCCTGCCCGGGGTCGGGACCGCGATCGCCGGCGCCTTGTTCTGGCACCGGCTGTTCACGGTCCAGAGCGGCGGCAGCGAGACCCGCGCGGTCGGCTGGGTCCAGTCGAGCGCGATGCTCGTCCGCCGCGAAGCCGCCGGGCAGGTCGGCTACCTCGACCCGGACTTCTTCGTCTACTCGGACGAGACCGACTTCGCCAAGCGCCTCCACGACGCCGGCTGGGACGCGCTCTACGTTCCGGCGGCGAAGGCGATCCACCACGACCAGATGGCGAGCGACGACGCCGGCGCCGAGCGACGCACGGTCGAGTACCACCGCAACCGCGACCGCTACCTGCGAAAGCACAAGGGCCGCGCCGTGGCCTTCCTCCTGCGCCCGCTCCACGCCTTCCCCTACCTCGTGCGTGCCGCCGCAGCCCTGGTCCTCCCCGGCCATTCGCCCCGCCGGTACTCGCTGCATGCCCGTCAGGCCCTTTGGCCAGGCCACGGCGAGGGTATCCGTGAGGCCGCCGAGGCGTACAACCTCAGAGGCGGTCCTCGTCCCGGATCTCCTGCTCGATCGCCTCGGGCACCCCGGCCGTAGGAACCTCCGGGCCCGCGCTCGCCGCGCGCAGCCGCTCGGCGAGGGCGCCGGGTGCCACGAAGCCGCGGATCGCGGCGCGCTCGTCGTCGTCGGGGAAGCGGGTGATCCAGAGCAGCAGCGGGAAGCAGAGCCAGGCCGCGGCCCGCGTGACCCATGCCGCGATCCCTTCGGTCGGGAACAGCAGCTCGGGCGGGAGCGTCACCACCACGGCGATGGCTACGACCTGGAGGATGCGGCGCCACTCATACGGCACCGGGAACAGCCGCTGGGAGAAGAAGTACATGACGGCGAGCAGGACGACGTAGGAGGCGACGAGCGCGAGTCCGGCGCCGACGATCCCCAGGGGCGGGATCAGGATCAGGTTGAGCGCGATGTTGACGATCGTGCCCACGACGGTCGCCGGCAGGCTGAACTCGGTACGGCCCGTGCGGCCGATGACGACGACGAGCACGAAATAGAGCGCGTAGAGCATGACCCCGGTCGAGACCAGGCCGACCGCCTCGTGGGCCTCGAAATAGGCGGGGGCGGCGAGCAGGTCGACGATCTGGCGCGAGAACAGCCACATGCCTGCGACGATGAAGCTGCAGAGCGCCAGGAACCAGCTGAGGATCAGGGCGTAGACCCGCCTCGCTTCGTCGTCGTCGGTGATCGAGTAGGCGAGCGGCGGGTAGGCGAGCTGCATGCCGCGGACGACGATCTGCACGGCCTGGGCGAACTTGACCGCCAGCGTGTAGAGCCCGGCCTCGGCGAGGCCGACGAGGTGGACGATGATGATCCGGTCGGCGAAGCTGAGCGAGTAGAGCGAGAGCTCGGCCGGCATCGTCGGCAGCCCGAAGCGCAGCATCCGCCGCAGAACGCCCCGGTCCGGCACGAGCGCGAGGCGGCGGCGGTGCTCGATCAGCAGCCCGATCAGGATCACGCCGCCGACTCCGAACTGGCCGATCAGCAGCCCGCGGGCACCCTCGTCCTCGAAGACGACGAGCCAGACCGTGACCGGGATCGTCAGCAGCACGTTGGCGATCGTCCAGCCGAAATAGGCCCGCGCCCGCTCGTCGAGCCGGTAGAGCGTGAGCATCAGCTCGTAGAGGATGAAAACGCCGAGGCCGGCGATCGCGATCCGCGTCAGCCCGGGCTCGGAACGGTCGAGCAGCAGCTGCGAGATCTGCTCGGCGAGCGGCATCGCCAGCGCTATGCCGAGCACCGAGACCGCGAGCAGCGATGCAAACGCGGTCTTGACCACCGCCTCGGGATCCTCCTCGGACTTGTAGTAGAAGCGCAGCAGGGCCTCGATCAGCCCGAGGCGGAAGACGATCGCCACCGCGATCACCGAGAGGCTGAGGACCTCGGCGGCGCCGAACTGGCTGGTGCTGACGTGCGCCGTGTAGAGCGGCAGCAGCGCGACCGCGAAGAGCTTCGAGAGCACGCTCGAAGCCGTGTAGGCGGCGCCGGTGGTCGCCAGCCGCCGCAGGTAGGTGTTCACGACCTGCGCGGCCCCCGGACGCGGAGCGGAGGAGGCCGCACGTTATGTCGAGCGAGGGCCGATCCCACGGCGAGCAAGGCCCATGTCAGGGGGTCGGTGAGGAAGCCGGCGTAGCCGAGCGTGTGGATCAGCAGCCCGCCGTAGGCGGCGGCGATCGCGATCGCCGCGGCGGCGGGGGCGTCGGGCGGGGCCGTGCCGCCGAAGCCGGGGGCGACGGTGCGAAATCCGGCGAGGAGGACGAACACCGAGGCGGCGACCACCGCCAGATAGACGAGGACGCCGGCAATGCCCTGCTCGGCCGCGATCGTGACCGGCTCGGTATGCGAAACAGCGGCCTCCTCGTCGGAGAGCTGATTGCGTTTGGCGAACTCGGCCACGAACGAGCCCGATCCGTGGCCCTCGGCGGGATGCTCCTTGAACAGGTCGAAGCCGCCGCTGACCAGGCGTGAGCGGCCGCTGGTCGTCTCGTCGATGTTGCTCGCCGACCTGCCGCGATCGACCTCGACGCTCCCCCTGTCCGCCAAGATCACGATCGCCGCGGCCGCCACCAGCGCTGCGGCGCCGATCGCCGTCCACTTGACGCTCCAGCGCAGGGCGCAGAGGATGACGAGGCCGGCGAGAAGCGCGAAGTAGCCGGTCTGGGAGAAGGCAAAGGCCATGCCGGCGAAGACCGCCGCGACCGCGAGTGCGCCGAAGGCGAAGCGCTTGGCGTTCTCGACCCAGAGCAGGGCACCGGTCATCAGCACGATCGCGAGGGCCAGGTAGCGCGCATAGATGTTCGGGTCCCAGAACAGCGAGTTGACCCTGAACTCGAGGTCGAACTCGTTTGACTCCATCGCCTTGTCGTTCCAGAAGATGTGCCGCGCCTCGTGCTGAACGATGCCGATCAGTGAGAGGACGAGCGCCTCTGCTGCGACGACCAGCAGCGCGCCGCGGATCAGGCGCGAATCCCATTTGACGCCGCGGAGCAGGGCGAACATCACCGCAAACGGGATCAGGAAGAAGGCGATGTTCTGGGCCGCCAGCGACGTATCGCTCGAGTAGGCGGCCTGGAGCGCGTAGAGCACGAGCGCCGCTGCGAGCGCCAGCGCCAGCCAGCGAGCGGCGCCCTCGAGGGCCGGCAGCGGCCGAGCCGGGCCTCGCCATGCGTCGTAAGCCTCGGAGGCCACCCCCGCGGCGATCACGAAGTAGAGCGGGATCAGCAGATACGAGGTCTCGCTCCCCGCGTCGACGGGGATCCTGAACGGCAGCACGGCGAGCAGGGCCAGCGGCAGAAGCAGCGGGTGCCGGCGCAGCAGCCATGCGAGCGCTCCGATCGCTGTCGGCGCCGCCAGCAGCAGGGCGGCGACCTCGGCCGGGCGGTCGCGAACGCTCGAGAGCTGATCGTCCCACGCCTGGCCGATGACCAGGCCACCGGCGAAGCCGATCGCCACCGCCATCGCCGCGACACGCAGGCGGCGGTCGACGCTGAGCAGCGCCGCGCTCGCCGCCGCGGTACCGGCGATGCCGGCGATCACCTCGAGCGCCGTGCTCAACTGTCCAGCTCCGGCGGACACTGGGTGCGGACCAGCTGGATCCCCTCGCCCGGCGGGGTGATCGTCCGCCCGCGGTCGATCTCGTGGATCTTCAGCGTATAGGCGCCGCCGCCGGGCGCCGGAGCACCGTCGTCGCCGAGACCATCCCAGACGAAGTGCTCGACCCTTTGGTCGCGCATCGGGTGGTTCGCGAGCAGGTGGCGGGCGACCTCGCCGTCCGCGTCGAGGAGGTCGAGGTCGACGCGGTCGGGCCCCTTGATGCGGAAGCTGATGCCGGCCGTATCGTCGTGCCCGTCGCCGTTCGGCGTGAAGCACTCGTCGACCCTGATCCGGTCGACGACGAGACCGTCACGACGGATCCGCTGGTTGATCAGCAGCCCGGCAACGCACGCTACGACGAGCACCGCCACGAGAAGCGGGGCCGCCCAGCGGCGCATGTCAGGTTCCAGCGCGGTCCTCGCCGACGATGACGACTATCGGCTCACCGTTGATCGCCTTCTTGACGTCGGCGCTCATCTGCTCGACAGCGGTTATCTGAAGCTGCTGGGCGACGGTCTGAGCGAGCTTCTGGTTCGCGGGGTCGGCCGGGTCGTATTCCACGGTCGTCGCGTCGAAGGGAACCTCGGTGTTGCCGACGAAGCCGAGCTTGTAGCCCGCCGGCTTCAGCTCCTCCTGGCCGATCTTGGCCGCGAGCGCGGGAACCGGGGTTCCGTTGAGCACGGCGATGGTGGTCGGGGCCGGGGCCTTGCCCGAGGCGGCGACGCCGCCCGAGCCCGAGTCCTCAGAGCCGCCGATCACGCCGGACGCGAAGAGGACGCCCACGAGGAGCACGGTGATCCCGAGGCCGATCGCGACCAGCGCCCGGGGGTCGGGGCCGCGGCGGGCGGAGGCGGCCGCTGGGCGGCCGCCGGGAGCCGGGGGGGCGCCTGGGCGGCGGCGCTGCTCGAAGCGGTGGCGGCGCTCGGCGGCGGCGCGGGCGATCTCAACCTGGCGCGCCGCCTCCTTGGTCTGGGCGACCTGCGCCTCGACCGGCCGCTCGGCCTCCTCGGCGCCGTCGGGCGCGGCGACCGCGCCCGAGGAGGCGCCCACCTTCGCCGCCTGGCTCTTCCTGGCCGGGGCCGGCGAGGTCGGCAGATCGAGGCCCTCGGGCACGAAGGTCGCCTTGTCCTCGAGGTCGCGCAAGTGGCGCCCCTGCATGAACTGCAGGAAAGCGACGAGCGCCAGACCCAGGAATGAGGCTAGGCCGGCGAAAGCGCCGATTGTTTCGATGACATCCATAAGGAGGTGCGGCGCGGGATGCTAGCGACGTTTACGAAACGCACGCCGCCCCCGGACGCGAAGCGGAGGAGGCGGCGTTTTATGAGGGCGCGTCGAGGGGAAGCTCGCTGGCGCTGCGTACTCGCTCGGAAACCAGCGCGACGGTCTCCTCGGCGAGGTTCGACTCGTCACCCTCGCGAACCATCATCTCGAGCTTGGCAACCGACGCCTCGACCCACTCGGGATCGAGCGGGGCGCGGCGCACGGCGCGCACGATCTTCTCGCTCGCGGTTGGCTGCGAATGCTCGTCCTGGCTGAACAGCTGCTCGTGGAGCTTCTCCCCGGGGCGCTTGCCGGTGAACTCGATCGCGATGTCGGTATCGGGCTCATATCCGGCGAGCTTGATCATGTTGCGGGCGAGGTCGACGATCTTGACCGGCTCCCCCATCTCGAGCACGAAGACCTCCCCGGCCCCGGCGCCGAGGTCGCCGGCGCGGATCACCAGCTGAACCGCCTCCGGGATCGTCATGAAATAGCGGGTCATCTCGGCGTCGGTGACGGTGACCGGGCCGCCGCGCTCGATCTGGCTGCGGAAGATCGGCACGACCGAGCCCGAAGAGGCGAGCACGTTGCCGAAGCGGACCGTGAGAAATTTCGTCGTCGGGTACTTGCGGCCCGAGGCCTCGACGATCCACTCGGCGATCGCCTTCGAGGCGCCCATCACCGTGCGCGGGTTGACCGCCTTGTCGGTCGAGACGAGCACGAAGCGCTCGGTGCCGGAGGCGGCCGCGGTCTCGGCCGTAACCCGAGTGGCGATCGCGTTGTTGCGAATCGCCTCGAGCGGGTTCTGCTCCATCAGCGGCACGTGCTTATAGGCAGCGGCGTGGAAGATGACGTCGGGCTTGAACCGCTGCATCACCTCCAGCATGCGGTCGCCTTCCTTGCAATCCGCGAGCACCGCCTCGACCCCGGTGAAGTGGCGCTCCTCGGTCATCTCGCGCTCGATCTGGAAGAGGTTGTCCTCGGCGTGGTCGAGGAGGACGAGCAGCTTCGGCCGCACGCGGGCGATCTGGCGCGCGAGCTCGGACCCGATCGATCCGCCGGCGCCGGTGATCAGCACCTTCTTGTCCTCCATGTAGGCGCCAACCCGGTCGATCTCCATGCGCACCGGCTCGCGCCCGAGCACGTCCTCGACCTGGACCTCGCGCAGCTGGCGGGTGAGCTGGACGCCGCCGCGCAGCAGCTCGAACACGGTCGGCAGCGTGCGCACCGGGATGTCGCGCTCGCGGCATGCGGCGACGACCTTGCCGCGCAGCTCCCCGGGAGCGGAGGGAATCGCGATCACGACCTCGGCCGGCTTGGTCTCGTCGAGGATGCGGCCGATCTCCTTCGTCGTGCCGAGCACCTTGAGGCCGAGCATCCCCATGCCGCGCTTGCGCGGGTCGTCGTCGACGAAGCCGATCGCGCGGGCACCGAGGTTGGGGTTGAGCTGGAGCTCGCGGACGACCATCTGGCCGCCGGTGCCGGCGCCGACGACGATCACGTCGCGGCCCTCCTCAGCGGCCGCCTTGCGCGCCGAGCGCTCGATCTTCAGCCTCACCAGCAGGCGGGCGCCGCCGACGAGGAGGAGCGTGAGCATGAAGTCCATGACGACGACCGAGCGCGGGATGTCGTCGCTGAACGGCTGGAGCACGGTGAAGGCGACGACCAGAATCCCCGTCGACACCGCGCCGGCGCGCACGATCGCCGCGTAGTCGGAGAGCGTGAAGTAGCGCCACCACTTGTCGTAGAGGCCGGCGAGCGCGAAGACGATCAGCTTGCCGGCGACGACAAAGCCGATCGAGGCGAACAGCAGCTCGCTGTAGCGCTCGGGTATCCCCTCAGGGCTGTCCAGAAATCGAAGCCGGAAAGCGAGATAGAAGGCCAGCGCGACCAGGACTGCATCCGCGGCGGCCTGGAGTGTGCGATGGCGATAGACAGGATGGTTGAGCCGGTCCACGCGAGGCCTACTCTACCCGTCTAGGATGTAGCGCTTCGGCGGCGCGGGGCCCCCCGCAGTACGCCTCTCACCCTGCAATGAACCCGTTCCTCACTGCATCGCTGACCGAGCCGCTGGTCAACTTCGCCACCGACGTGGTCGGCGAGATCGGCTACGCGGGGGTTTTCGTGCTGATGCTGCTCGAGAGCGCCTGCATCCCGATCCCGAGCGAGGCGACGATGCTGTTCGCGGGCTTCAAGGTCTCCGACGGAGAGCTGACGATGATCGGGATCGTCGCCGCGGGCGTCTTCGGAAACCTGGTCGGCTCGTGGATCGCCTACGGAGTCGGCTACTACGGGCGCCTCGAGCTGCTCGAGCGCCACCACTGGCTGCACGTCAACCCAAAGCACCTGGCCACCGCCGACGACTGGTTCGGGAAGTACGGCGCCGCGACCGTCTTCTTCACCCGCATGCTGCCGATCATCCGCACCTTCATCTCGCTGCCGGCTGGTGTCGCGCGAATGCCGTTCTGGAGGTTCACCTTCTACACCGCAGCCGGCTGCCTGCCCTGGGTGCTGGCGCTGGCGGTGCTCGGCAACGCCGTCGGCGACAACTGGGAGGACTGGAAGCACAACCTCGAGTACGTCGACTATGCCGTCGCGGCCGCGATCGTCGCGGGCGTCGTCTACTGGCTGATCCGCCGGCGTGGGGCATCAACCGGCGGCTCCTCCGCTTCGCGTCCCGGGCCGCAGGGGGTGGAGCGCCGGCCGGGTGGACCTGATCAGCCGCCAGCCGACCCGTCAGGTGGCTGAGCCCGGGCCCCCCGCCCTGCGCCGCGCGGTCGCGCTCGGGGTGATTCAGGGCCCGACCGAGCTGCTGCCGGTTTCGAGCTCGGCACACCTGACCGTGGTCCCCTGGCTCGCCGGCTGGGACTGGGACGAGCTCGACCCCGAGATGCGCAAGAGCTTCGAGGTCGCGCTGCACGCCGGCGGCGCCCTGGCGCTGCTGATCGGCCAGCGGCGCGTGATCGCGGCCGAGCTGCGCGACTTCGACGCGCGCCGCGCCGCGGTGATCGCACTCAGCTTCCTGCCGCCGGCGGTCGCCGGCTACACGCTCGAGCGCCAGATCGAGGGCAAGCTCGGCGGGCCGCGGGCGACCGCGCTCGCCCTGCTCGCCGGCGCCGCCGCGATGGTGGTCGCCGACCGCCGGCCGCAGCTCCGCGACCGCGGCGTCGCGCGGCCCGCCGACGGGCTCACGCTCGGCTTCGCCCAGGCCGCGGCGCTGGTCCCCGGGATCTCGCGAAACGGGGCGACGCTGACCGCGGCCCGCTGGCGCGGCTTCACCCGCGAGCAGTCGAACATGCTCTCGCGCACGGTCGCACTGCCGGTGATCGTCGGCGCCGCGATCCTCAAGCTCGAGCGCCTGCGCCGCCGGGGCGTGCCGCCTGAGACGCGTAAGGCGCTCGGAGCCGGAGTCGCGGCCTCGTTCGTCTCGACCCTCGCCTCGCAGGAGCTGATCAAACAGGTCGAGCGCGACCGGGCGCTGTGGCCGTACGCGGCCTACCGCGCGGGGCTCGCCGGCGCGGTGCTCGCCCGCCTCGCCCGCCGCCGGCGGGTCAAGGTCGACGTCTCGAGCAACGGCCACAAGAAGGCCGGAATCGAACTGGTCGCGTGATCTCGTCCACCACACCGAGAGCCTTGGACCGGCGCCCCCGGACGCGAAGCGGAGGAGGTGCCGGTTGATGCGCCCCCGGACGCGAAGCGGAGGAGGTGCCGGTTGATGTCGGACGCGTACGCAAGGGCGGGCGTGTCGCAGAGCGACGCCGACAAGGCCGTCGCCGCGCTGGTCGCGGCCCTCGGCAAACCGCAGAACAGCCGCTCGGTGCTCGCCTCCGGCCACTACGCCAACGTGATCGACCTCGACGGCGAGACCGGGATCGCGCTCTCGACCGACGGGGTCGGCACCAAGCTCCTCGTCGCCGAACAGCTCGGCCGCTACGACACGGTGGGCATCGACTGCATCGCGATGAACGTCAATGACGTGATCTGCGTCGGGGCGACCCCCTTGGCGATGCTCGACTACCTCGCCGTCGAAAGTGCCGACCCGGTGCGCGAGGGCGCAATCGGGGAGGGCCTGCGCAAGGGCGCTGAGCTCGCCGGGATCGAGATCCCAGGCGGCGAGCTCGCCCAGCTCGGCGAGTTGGTCCGCGGCTTCGACCTCGCCGGCGCCTGCTTCGGCACGGTCAAGCTCGACAGCATCGTCACCGGCGCGGCGATCGAACCAGGCGACGCGCTGATCGGCCTCCCCTCCTCCGGGCTGCACTCCAATGGCTATGCGCTCGCGCGCTCGGCGCTCGAGGGCCTCGACTGGGGCGAGGATCCCGGCGGGCTCGGCAGGCCGCTCGGCGAGGCGCTGCTCGAGCCGACCGAGATCTACGTGAAGCCGGTGCTCGAGCTGCTCGAAGCCGCCGACGTGCGCGGGCTCGCCCACATCACCTCCGGCGGCCTCGGCAACCTGCTGCGGCTCGACGCCGAGGTCTCCTATGAGATCGCCGATCCGCTGCCGGTACCGCCGCTGTTCAGCCTGATCGCCGAGCGCGGCTCGGTCTCCGAGGCCGAGATGACCGACGTCTTCAACCTCGGGTGCGGCTTCGTCTGCGTCGTCGCGGCGGCGGACGCACAGCAGGCGCTGGAGGCTCCTTCGTGGGTACTACCCGGAGGCAAAGCGGATTGGCAACGCCGCTGCCGGGCCGGGCGAGATCCGGCACGCCTGAGCGGCATCGCGGCCACAATGTGAACGTGCCAGGTGGAAGCGCACAGATGATCGGGACCCTGCTCTCGGGCCGCTACCGGCTCGAGTCGAAACTCGGTTCAGGCGGGATGTCGACGGTCTATCTGGCCGAGGACGAGACACTCGACCGCCCCGTCGCGGTCAAGGTCCTGCACCGCGAGATCTCCGACGAGCCCGATCAGCTCGAGCGCTTCCGCCTCGAGGCGCGCTCGGCGGCGAAGCTCTCGCACCCGAACCTGGTCACGGTGATCGACGCCGGGGAGGACGGCGGCACCCCCTACATCGTCTTCGAGTACGTCGACGGCGAGACGCTCAAGCACCTGATCATGCGCGAGGGCCCGCTCGGCGTCGACGAGGCCACCGCCTATGCGATCGAGATCGGGCGCGGGCTGCAGGCGGCCCACGCGCGGCGGCTCGTTCACCGCGACATCAAGCCCCAGAACGTGCTGATCGACTCCAGCGGGCGGGCGAAGGTCACCGACTTCGGCATCGCCCGCTCCCTCGAGCAAGAGGGAATCACCGCCGACGGGCGGGTGCTCGGCACCACCGACTACGTCTCGCCCGAGCAGGCGATGGGCGCCGAGGTCGACGAGCGCTCCGACGTCTACTCGCTCGGCATCGTCCTCTACGAGATGCTCACCGGCGAGGTCCCGTTTGCAGCCGAGACCCAGGTCGGGGTTGCGATGAAGCACGTCAACGAGGAGATGCCCGACGTGCAGATGATCCGCCCGGAAGTCTCGGCGGCACTCGCCGGGGTCCTCGACCGCGCCACAAGCAAGGACCTCGACCAGCGCTACTGGAGCGTCGCCGACATGCTCGACGACCTCGAGGCGACGCTTGAGGTCGAGGCCGCCCGCGGGGGCGGCACGACCGGCGAGGCGACCGCGGTCCTCGACTCGGTGCCGCACAAGCGCCGCACCCTCGCGCCGGGCCGCGCGTCGGCCGCGGGCATCGTCATGGCGCTGATCGGGGTCGGGCTGATCGTCGCCGCCCTGATCGTCGGCGAGAAGCAGCTCTCGGGCGACGGCGACGGCGCCGCCATCGCGCTCGGCGCGGACGCCGCCATCGCGTTCGACCCCCCGCCTGACGGCGACGAGGACGAGCACTCGAGCGAAGCACGGCTCGCCGTCGACGGTAACCCCACTGACACGTCGTGGCCGACCGAGACCTACCAGACCGACGACATCAACGGCAAGCCCGGCGTCGGGATCTACGTCGACGCCGGCAAACCCGTCGCGGCGTCGGCGATGGAGGTCAGGGCCTCGGCCTCGCGCTGGGACGCAGAGGTGAGAACCGCACCCGGCGAGGACTCGGCGCCCTCCACCCTCGACGATTGGACCGTTGCGGGCTCCGGCACCGACCTCGGCACCCGCGCCAAGATCTCGATCAAGGGCGACGACGAATCGCGCTTCTACCTCCTCTGGCTGACAAAGCTGCCGCAGGGAGACGAGGGCTACAACCTCGAGGTCGCCGACATCAAGCTTCTCAGCTAGCCCGCAGATCTAAGCCGGTCCAACTCAAGGGGTCAGACCCCTTAGAACCCCCGGGGTCAGGCACTTAACAAAGCGTCCGGCTCGTGGATGCTCGCCGTGAGCTCCGCGTAGGTCCGCTGCGCATCCTCTCCCCACCCGAAATATTCGAGCAGGCGATCCGTGCTGAGCCACGGCGGCGCGGGTGAGCCGAACGCCGTCCGGTAGCTGCTCCATCGCCAGTCCTCGGGCGCTTCGCAGAGGCCGGCCTCCACCGGGTTGCGGGCGACGTACGCGGCGACCGCGCACATCTGTCGATCCGATCTGACCCTGACCGCCCCGAACCGTCCTTGAAAGAGGTGCCCGACGAATCCGTATCGGCGGTTGAAGGCGCCCGCGTAAGTGCCCTGCAAATACTGCATCCCTGAGCTGAGGTTTGCCTCCGGGGTCTCGATCAGAAGATGGACGTGGTTGTCGAGCAGGCAATAGGCCAGGCAGGTCCATCTCCGAGTCACGACGGTGGCACGGAGAAGGTCCAGGTACCGTCGGCGATCGAGATCATCGAGATAGATCGCCTCCTTTCGGATGCCGCGGGCATAGACATGGTGGATGCCACCCTCGTTGTCCTCGCGGGGCTTGCGGGCCACGGCAGGTAAAGCGCTGGGAGCCACGAGCCAACCGGGGGTGTTGAACTTCTGACACAACTGTTAAGGGTCTGACCCCCAACGAAGTTGGGCTTCTGACACAACTGTTAAGGGTCTGACCCCCAACGAAGTTGGGCTAGAAGGCGTAGCTCTTGAGGCGCTTGTAGCGCTCGGCGCCGAGCTTGACCAGGCGGTCGCAGAGGTCGGGGTAGGGGACTCCCGAGGCTGCGAGGAGCTTGCCGTAGACGCTTGTGTCGGTGAAGCCGGGGAGCGTGTTGAGCTCGTTGACGAATACGTCTTCGCCGTCGACGAAGAAGTCACAGCGGGCGAGGCCGCTGCAGCCGAGCAGGTGAAAGACCTCGAGCGCCAGCTCCTGGACGCGCTTCTGGGCGGAGCCGGAGATCCGCGGTGGGACGATCAGCTCCATCCCGCCTTCCTCGTATTTGGCCTCGAAGTCGTACCAATCGGCGTGGGCGTCGATTTCGCCCGGCACCGAAGCGATCGCGTCTTCGTTGCCGAGCACCGAGCACTCGACCTCGATGCCGGAGGCCTGCGCCTCGACGATCACCCGCGGGTCGTGGCGCAGGGCGCCCTCGACCGCAACGCCGAGGTCGGCGAAGTCCGTGACCTTGGTGATCCCGACGCTCGATCCGAGCCGCGCCGGCTTGACCCACAACGGCAGTCCGAGCCGTTCGGCGTTCTCGCGCCAGGCCCCGTCGGAAGCGTCGCCGAAATCCACCTGCGGGATCTGGGCCTGGGCGAGGATGCTCTTGAAGATCAGCTTGTCGAGGCAGTTGGCCGAGGAGGGCACGTCGGAGCCCGCGTAGGCGATGTCGAGCACTTCGAGCGCACCCTGGACCGAGCCGTCCTCGCCCCCGGGGCCGTGGAGGATCGGGAAGGCGACGTCGGCGCCGAGCAGCCCGCGGCCGGCCCGCAACGCAACCTCCTCGCCCTCGTGGAGCCAGCGCCCGTCGCGCTCGATCAGCAGCTCGAGCACCTCGTGCCCGGCATCGCGCAGACCCTGCGCCACCGACGCCCCCGAACGCAGCGAGACGTCGTGCTCGCTCGAGGTCCCGCCGCTGAGGACGACGACTTTCACAGTGGCGAGCCTATCGGCCGATATGGGCCATTCATGGAGAGCCCTCGAGCGCCGCCCGCCGATATGGGCCATTCAGGGAGAGCCCTTGACCGCAGCCCCCGGACGCGAAGCGGAGGAGGCTGCGGCTTATGGAGGCGGCGGTTGATGCCTATGGAGTGGGCGTCGTCGTCTGCGGGGCGCCGACCGAGATCTGCACGGTCGAGCCGCGGGTGGCGACGCTGCCCGCGAGCGGGAACTGGCTGACGACGAGGCCGGCGGACTCGGGCGGTGCTGAAGTGTCCTGGCTGACCACGGGCTTGAAACCAGCCTGCTTCAGGGAGTTGACGGCAGCCTGCTTGGTCTGGCCGACGACGTTGGGGACCTGGATGCTGCCGGTCGAGATGAAGATCGTCACCGCCGACCCCTTCTTCACCTCCTCGCCCGAGGCCGGCGACTGGTCGAGGACCTTGCCGGCTGTCGAGGGATCCTGTCGCTGCTGCGGGATCGCCGTCAGCCCGGCCTGCTGGATCCGCGCCGTCGCCTGTTCCTGGCTGAGCCCGACGACGCCGGGCACGACGACGGTATTCGGGCCCTTGGAGATCAGCATCGCCACGGTCGAGCCGGCGGCGACTCCGGTGCCGACGGCGGGGTCGGTGCCGAACACCAGCCCCGGGGCGACTTCGTCGGAGAACGCCTCCTTCGAGGTCACGTCGAGCCCGGCGTCTTCGAGCTTTGTCTTCGCGTCCTTGGGCGAGAGGCCCTGGACGTCGGGTATCTCCACCGTCCCCGGCCCGGTGCTGACCGAGAGCGTCACGGTCGAGCCCTTGTCGGCCTCCTCGCCGGCGACCGGGTCCTGCTCGAGCACGGTGTCGCGCGGCGCCGCGCTCGCAACCAGGGTCGTGTTGGTGTCGAAGCCGTTGGCCTTGAGCACCGCGGTGGCCGAGGAGAGGCTCTGGCCGGTGACACTAGGAACCTCGGCGGTGTCGGGCCGGGTCAGCGCGTAGGCCACGGCGGCGGCGACGGCGCAGACGAGCAGGGCGAGGCCGAGCCACTTCCAGATCCCGCGCCGCGGGCGCGGCCCGAACTCCTCCTCCTCGGGCCGCCGGATGTCGGTGTGGTCGCCCCCGACCCCGACTGCGGAGTAGGCGTCGGTGTCCTGGCGCCGCGGCGTGTCGGGGCGCTTCTCGGCCTCGTCCAGGGCCTTGATGAAGGCCTGGGCGTCTGCGAAGCGCTGCTCGGGCTGCTTGGCGAGGGCGCGCATGACGACGGCGTCGAGCGCCGGCGGCACGTCGGGGTTGATCGAGCTCGGGCGGCGCGGTACCTCCTGGACCTGCTTGAGAGCGACGGCGACGGGGCTGTCTGCCTCGAACGGGACCTCGCCGGTGAGCGCCTCGTAGAGGACGACCCCGGTCGAGTAGAGGTCGGACTGCGCGTCGACGTCGCGCCCCTGCGCCTGCTCGGGCGAGAGGTACTGGGCCGTGCCCATCACCGAGCCGGTCTGGGTGATCTCCGAGCTGCCCGCCTTGGCGATGCCGAAGTCCGTGACCCGCGCCCGCCCGTCTGCGTCGATCAAGACGTTCTGGGGCTTGATGTCGCGGTGGACGATCCCCTTCTTGTGGGCGAAGCGCTCGGCCTCGAGGATCTGGCGCGTGACCTCGACCGCGGCGGCGACGGTCATCCCGTCGTTGATCAGGTCCTTGAGCGAGTCGCCCTCGACGTACTCCATGGCGATGAAGTAGGAGTCGCGGAACTCGCCCCGGTCGAAGACACCGACGACGTTCGGGTGCTGGAGGCCGGCGGCCGAGCTCGCCTCGCGGCGGAAGCGCTCGACGAACTCCTGGTCCTGCGAGAAGCGGTCGTGGAGGATCTTGATCGCGACCTGGCGGTCAAGCTCGGTGTCGTCGGCGAGCCAGACATCGGCCATGCCACCCGAGCCGATCTTGCGGATCAGGCGGTAGCGGTCGTCGACCATGGTTCCCTTGCGTGCGCTAGCCATCGCCGGCCCCTGAGTTCCCCAACAGCACCTCGAGCACCTGCTGCGCGATCGGCGCCGCGACCGTGCCGCCCTCGCCGCTCGAGCGCTCAACCGTCACCGCGATCGCGATCCGCGGGTCGTCGGCGGGGGCGAAACCGATGAACCACGGCTGGTTGATGTCGCGCGACGGGTCGATCTCGGCCGTACCGGTCTTGCCCGCCACCTGGTCGTTGGCGAGGGCCGCGGCGCCGCCGGTTCCCTCGTTGACGACGTCGGTCATCATCTCGGTCAGCTGCGAGGCGGTTTCCTCGCTCATCACGCGGTCGATCTGGCTCGGCTCCATCTCGGTCTCGCGCCCATCGGGGTCGATTCGCTTCTCCCAGAGGCGAGGGCGCTCGAGCACACCCTGGTTGGCGACCGCGGCGACCGCCTCAGCCATCTGCAGCGGCGTCACCTTGAGCCGCTCCTGGCCGATCGCGACGCGGCCGATGTCGATCGAGTCGTTCTGGTTGAGCAGGTTGCCGTCCTTCCCGTAGACGCCGCTGGCGACCATCTGCTGGGAGGGGTAGTCGAGCTGGGGCAGGCGGTTGAAGCCGAAGCGGTCCATGTACTCGTACATCGTGTCCTTGCCGAGCTTCTCGGCGACCTGGGCCCAGACGGTGTTGACCGAGTTGGTCAGCGCGGTCGTCAAATCGATCTCGCCGAAGCTCTCGCCGCCGAAGTTCGAGAGCGGCACGCCCGAGATCTTGACCCCGGTGTCGCCGTTGACGGTCGAGTCGGGGGTGAACTCGCCGCTGTCGAGCGCCGCGGTCGCGGTGACGACCTTCATCGCCGAGCCCGGCGGGTAGCCGGCCTGGGTCGCGCGGTTGAGCAGCGGCGCGCTCTGGTCGTTGTTGAGCTTCGAGAAGCCCTCGGAGGTGGCGACGTCGTTGGGGTCATAGGTCGGGTTCGAGACCATCACCCGCACCTTGCCCGTGCTCGGCTCGATCGCGACAACGGAGCCGCGGTTCGACCCGACCAGCTCGGTCGCGAGCTCCTGGGCCTCGGGATCGAGCGCCGACTGCACGTCGTCGCCGACCTGGGCGTGACCGCGGAGCTGGTCGAAGATCGAGAGGAACTCTGTCTTGTTGCCGACCAGCTCGTCGTTGTGGGAGAAGCTCGAAGCCGACCCGGCCGCGGTCGACGTAGCTGTAGCCGATCGGGTTGCCGAACAGCGATCCCTGCGGGTAGTGGCGGACGTAGATCTTCGGCCCGCCGTTGCCGCCGCCCTCGGGAGTCGAGACGGCGATCTTCGAGCCGTCTGAGGCGAGGATCTCGCCGCGGTGGATCTGCTGCTCCTCGAGCAGCGGCCGCTTGTTGGCGAGGTTGTCCTTCAGCCCCTGGGCCTCGAACACCGACCAGTAGGAGGTGAAGCCGAGCAGGACGCCATAGACGACGACGATGAAGCCGAAGAGCTTGACGATCTGGCGGTTCACGAGTAGGCGGCCTCCTCGCTGAGGCGGGCGTGGCGCCGGGCCTTGTCGGAGATCAGCAGCAGCAGCGCGAGGAGGATGAAGTTGGCGAGGATCGAGCTGCCGCCGTAGCTGATGAAGGGCAGCGTGACCCCGGTCAGCGGAATGACCCGGGTGACGCCGCCGATGATCACGAACGCCTGCAGCGCGAAGACCGCGGTCAGCCCCGTGGCGAGCAGCTTCGAGAAGCCGTCGTCGGCGAGCAGCGCGGTCTTGAAGCCGCGCAGCGCGACCAGCCCGTAGACGACGACCACGCCCGCGGCCCCGAAGAGCCCGAGGTCGTCGACGATCAGGGCGTAGATCGTGTCGTTCTTCGCCGCCGGCAGGATCTGCGCCGGGTCATCGCACCCCCCACAGGGCAGGTAGAGCAGCGAGCCCCCGAATCCCTTGCCGAACAGGCCGCCGTCGGCCTGGGCGAAGAGCGATTGGGCGACCTGGTAGCCCTCCTTCGGGTAGGCGAAGGGATCGAGCCAGACGTCGACCCGGGCGCCGACGTGACCGACGGTCTCCGAGAAGAACCAGGCGCCGGCGACGAACAGGACCATGCCGATGATCACGAACGAGATCTCGGCGGTGGCGACGTAGAGCAGGGCGAGGAAGGCCGCGTAGAACATCAGCGCCGTCCCCAGGTCGCGGATGAAGACGAGCATGAGCATCGATGCGCCCCAGACGACGAGCAGCGGCCCGAGGTGCTTGAGCGGCGGCAGGGTGATGCCCGCGATCCTCTTCGCCCCGATCACCAGCACCTCGCGGTGCTCACGCAGGTAGCTGGCGATGAAGACGACCAGGCAGAGCTTGGCGAACTCCGCCGGCTGGAACGAGATCGGGCCGAGCTTGATCCCGAGGTAGGCGCCGTTGACCTGCTCGCCGATCCCCGGCACCCGCGGCAGCAGCAGCAGGGCGATGCCGAGGCTGGCGATCACGTAGCGGTAGCGCTCGAGCGCTTCGTAGTCGCGGAGGAGCACGATCGTCGCCGCGAACAGCACCAGCCCGAGCACGAACCAGTTCGCCTGGTCACGCGCGAGCCCGTCGTCGATCCGGTAGATCATCACCATGCCGATCGCCGCGAGCAGGGCAACGAGCGGGAACAGGTAGGGGTCGGCATCGGGCAGCTGGGTGCGGATCACGATGTGGGCCCCGACGCAGAGCGCCAGGAAATAGCCGCCGTAGAAGAGGCTGAGGTTGCCGAGCTCGTTCGACTCGGTGATGAAGACCGCGGTGAACCCCGCCGTGACCAGCAGGGCGACCGGGATCAGATAGAAGAGCTCGCGACTGCGGGCGCTCACTGGCCGCCGGAGCCCTTCTTCCGCTGATTGGGGTTCTGCGTCGGGGGCGGCGTCGTCGGGGTGGTCGTCGTCGGGGTGGTCGGGGTGGTCGGCGGCGGCTGGGAGCCCTCTCGCTGCTCGATGTCGTCAAAGATGTCGAGGGCGTCGTCGTGGCTGCGGATCTCGTGATCGGTGACGACCTTCTGGCGCTCGGGGGAGAGGGTGTCGGTCTGGACGCCGATCGATTCCTGCTTGGAGTAGAGGTCAAGCCCGAGCGGCAGGTCCCAGGGCAGCCCGCGGTAGAGCGCCACCCGCCCGCCCGAATCGGTTCCGAGGAACCAGACCGAGCGGTTGCCGAGCCAGGCCAGGAAGAGCACGGCGAGCACGGCGGCGGCGATCCCGCCGCGCGTCAGCCATTTGCGCCGCGTCGAGGGCGCCTGCATCGTTGCCGCGGGGGCCGCCTCGCTGTCGCCGCCGGGGCGCATGCGCCTCGCAGCGGCGCGCACGCGGTCGGCCGTCAACCCCGCCTGCTCGGCGGTGGTGGCGATCAGGGTCGCCCCCTCCGCGGCGCTCTCCGTGCCCTCCTCGGCGAGGCGGAAGGCGAGGGCGGTGATGTTGTCGCGCCCGCCGGCGTCGTTTGCCGCCGTGATCAGCTTGCTGACCGCCGTCTTCAGGGTCGTCGAGTCCTCGAGGATCTGGCGGATCTGCTCCTCGTCGACCATCGTCGTCAGGCCGTCGCTGCAGAGCAGGTAGACGTCTCCGTCGCGGCCGGGGCTGGTCATCGTGTCGACCTTGACCTGCTCCTCGGGGCCGAGCGCGCGGGTGATCACCGAGCGCTGCGGGTGCTCCTCGGCCTCCTTCTCGGTCAGCCGTCCCTGGCGGCGCAGCTCCTCGACCAGCGAGTGGTCCTTGGTCAGGCGCTTGAGCTTGGTGTCGCGGAAGAGGTAGGCGCGGCTGTCTCCGACGTGCGCGATCGAGACCTCGTCGCCGCGGACGATCGCACCGGTCAGCGTAGTCCCCATGCCGGCCCGCGAGGAGTCCTTCTCCGCGAGCTCGTGGATCTCGGTGTTCGCCTTCTGGACGATCTCCTTGAGCGCCTTCTCGGCGCCCTCCTCCTCCGGGATCTGGACCTCGAAGGCGCGCGCGGCGATGCTCGAGGCGACCTCGCCGGCCTGGGCGCCGCCCATGCCGTCGGCGACGGCGAACACAGGCGCGCGGGCGAAGTAGGAGTCCTCGTTGGCGTTGCGCTGCCTGCCGGTGTCGGTCTTGTGCGCCTGCTCGGCGACCCTCAAGGCCATCAGGTGCCTCGCGCTCCGGTCGGCGCTCGTTCTGGCGAGCGAAGGGCAAGCATGGCAAGGACGCAGGGAGCCAGAATGGCAGCGCCATTTGGGCGACTGAGGACGCCGCCAGGCGCCGCCCTGCAGCCGCCAGAATGAGTGTCGAACGGGGCGCGCGGCACCTAATCCAGCTCCAGCTTGAACTCGGTGTCGCCGATGCGCAGCAGGTCGCCGTCGCGCATCTCGGCCTCGCCGTGGAGCTCGGCCGAGTTGAGCAGGGTGCCGTTGGTCGAGTTCAGGTCCTCGGCGAAGTAGGACCCGCCGCGGCCGAAGACCCGCGCGTGGACGCCGGAGGCATAGCGGTCGTCGACGCGGATGTCGGCGTCGGGTGAGCGGCCGATCGAGAGACCACCGAAGAGGTCATAGCGCTCGCCGCGCTTCAGCCCTCCTCCCTCCTGGACGACGAGCCAGGCGTCCTGCCCGCCGTTGCCGCCGGTCTCGACGACGTCGTGGTAGTCGGTGCCCTCGAAGCCGGTGACGGCGCCGCCGCGCATGTCGCGCAGCGAGGTTCGGGCGATCCAGAGCAGGAAGAGGTACAGCACGGCGATGAAGCCGAACTTGAGGACGACCGCGATCGGCTCGATATCGCTCACTGCTCGATATCGAAGGTGAAGGTCGTCGTTCCGAGGGTGACTTCGTCTCCGGGGGACAGCCGCGAGGAGTCGACGCGGCGCCCGTTGACCTTGATCCCGTTGGTCGAACCGTTGTCGACGATCTGCCAGTCGCCGCCCGAGTTGCGCCGCAGCTGGGCGTGGCGCCGCGAGATGTTGGGGTCGGGAATTACGCACTCGCACTCCTTCGAGCGCCCGAGGGTCGCCGTCGGGCCGTCGAGGACGTAGCGGCGGTCGTCGAGGGCGACGATCGCCTTGGTGTCGACGAGGCGCGCCTGGGGGCGCTTCTTCGAGCGCTTGTCCTGCTGCTGGGCCGAGTAGACCATCGTGTGGCCCTGCTCGCCCTGGCTCGCGTCGGCGCCCTCGCGCGGCGGCGGCTTCACCATCCGCGTCTGGATGCCGAACTCGCCGAGGCGCAGGCGGTCGTCCTTGTCCATCTCGACCACGGGCCGCGTCAGCAGGTCGTAGTCGTGGCGGCGGGCGTGCTCGAGCAGATGGCCGGAGAGCTCCTGCTCGAGCGAGCTCTCGTAGCCCTGCATGCGCTCGAAGTCTTCCTCGGAGAGGTACACGGTGTACTCGTTGGGGACGTATACCCGCGCCACCGAGGCTGTCTTGTGCGCGTCCATTTCCTTGGCGAGCTTGCGGGCGATCTCGATCGGCTGCACACCCGAGCTGAAGGCACGGCTGAAGACCCCTTCGACGAGGCCCTCGAGGCGGGATTCAAGGTTGCGGAGAACGCTCACGGCTCACTCCTCAGCACGCGCGCAGGGGCACCGGCGCGCGTATCGCGGAGTCGTAAATCCTAGTGGGCTGATGTCTACGAAACGGTGGGCTCGCCCCGGGTGATACATCAGGTCGCTCCGTAGCGCCCGGCCGGTACAAAGTAGCGCCGCTACGGAATTAGCCGGGCTGACGTCGCTACGTCCGATCCCGAGCGTGCGATGGCCAAAGCCGCCAACGCGGCGAGGGCGGCGACGAGGGCGAGCTGACTGCTGCCGACCGTGGCCACCCAGACGGCTAGCGCGGCCGCGGCGAGGGCGAGGGCGAGGCGTGGGCGTACGAGGGCGAGGATCCCGGTGCCGACCGGCACGGTCAGGATCCACGGCCCGGGCTCGACGCCGGTGCGGAGGATGACGAGCGCGCAGAGCGCAAACAGCGCGAGCGGCATCAGCGGCAGCTTCGGGCGCCGTCTCGGCCTGCGCGGCGGGCGGACGTCGGCCGCGGCGCGCTCGAGCGCGGGCAGCCGGCGTTCGCCGAGCTCGGGCGCCGCGGCCTGCAGCTCGTCGGCGAGCTCGGCGGCCTCTGGGCGGAACTCGGGAGCGGGCTCGAGAGCCGCGTCGACCGCCTCGGTCAGCGTGGCCGGCAGGTCGGGGCGCTCTTCGGCGAGCGAGTCGATCGGCTCGCCGATCGCGCGGGCGGTCGCCGCGGCCGAGCCGTGCAGCAGTGGGTGCTCCCCGCTCCACGCCTCATAGAGGGTCAGCGCGAGGGAGTAGACGTCGGACTCGGGCCCGGGCCGGTGGCCGTCGGCCTGCTCGGGCGCCATGTAGGCGAGGGTGCCGAGAACGTCGCCGCTCGCGGTCATCGTCTGCTCGTCGACGATGCGCGCGATGCCGAAGTCGACGAGCTTCGCGCGGCCGCCCTTGTCGGTGACCAGCACGTTCTCGGGCTTGACGTCGCGGTGGACCACGCCCTGCGCGTGGGCGTGAGCCAGCGCCTCGGCCGAGTCGGCTCCGATCGAGGCGACGTCGCGGTCGGTGAGCATTCCGGCTCGGCTCAGGCGCCGCAGCGTCTCGCCCTCGACCAGCTCGGTGACCAGGAAGGCGCGCGAGCCCTCGTGGGCGAGCTCATAGAGCGTGACGATGTTGGGATGGGCGAGCCTGGCCGAGGCCTGGGCCTCGCGCAGGACCCGCGCCCCGCCGTTGTCGTTGTCGATCACCTTGACCGCCACCGGGCGCTGCAGCTTCTCGTCCCAGCCGCGGTACACGGTCCCGAATCCGCCGCTTCCGAGGCGCTCGGAGATCGTGAATCTCGATAGGACGCGTTCGCCAACCACTTCGCAAGCGACCTTCCACGCGGGGGGCTTTCCTCCTGCAAGCCGCGGCAGTCTTCATAATTCCCGCCCCACCGTGGCTTTCCTCGACGAGGAAGAAGACGAGCTCGCCCTGCCCGAGGAGCGCGGGAGGCCCCACAGGCCCCCTCGCCCCCCGCGGACGCCCAGGCAACAGCTCCTGGTTCGCCGCCTTGTCGCGGTCGGCGTCGGCGTCCTCTTTCTGATCCTGATCGTCGTCGGGATCAAGGGCTGCCTCAACGCGCGCAAGGAGCGTGCGATCAAGGACTTCGGCACCCGCGCCGCGGCGCTGGTCACCGAGTCCGACCAGGTCGGGAACAGCTTCTTCAACGACGTGCTGCAGAAGACGAGCACGCTCGACGCGACCGAGATCTCGACCCAGGTCAAGTCTTTCCGCGGCGCGACCGCGAGCCAGTACGAGCGCCTCAACGACCTCAGCGCCCCGTCGGAGATGTCGGCCGCCAAGCAACAGCTTCTGACCGCGTTCGCGCTGCGCCGAAACGGCATGGCCGTGATCGCCGACAACATCGACCAGGCCTTCGCCAAGGAGGGCGCGATCGACGCCCAGGACGCTATTTCCTCGCAGATGAAGCTCCTCTACGCGAGCGACCAGGTCTATACCGGCGTCGTCCTGCCCACGGTCGACGAAGTCGTCGAGAAGGAGGGAGTCAGCGACTTCCCCGCGCTGCCGGCGCCGTGCTCGACGGGCACGGCGGCGAGTTCGAGCAGCTCGACCTCGACCGGCGGCTCCACCACCTCCGGCACGACTTCCTCGTCGTCTGCGGACTCGTCGGCGAACCCGTTCGCGACAACCCCGGACTCGAGCGACTCCTCCGACACCACGTCGACGCCGAAGCCGATCACCGCCACGGGCTCGTCGTGCCCGAACTCGGCCAACTCGGTCTTCGTCCCCGCCCCCGCCGAGGAGTGGCTCGACGAGGCGACGATCACCGAGAAGCTCGGCGAGGTCAACGGCGCCGCCAGCACGGCCGAGCCGACCAGCGGCATCCACGGCATGCAGCTGCTGAGCACCAAGATCGGCGACACCCAGCTGATCCCGGGCACGCCGATCACCGTCCCCGCCGGCAACCCCGTGCTCAACGTCGAGGTCTCCAACGGCGGCGACTCCGAGGAGTCGAGCGTCAACGTCACCGTCAACGTCGGCGGTGACACCCAGGAGCTGCCGATCCCGCGGATCGGGCCCGGTGAGACGCAGGTGCTGAAGTTCCCGCTGACCACGCTGCCGCCCTCGGGCGAGCAGACCGAGATCACCGTCGACGTCGAGCCGGTGCCCGGCGAGCTCGACGAGTCAAACAACAGCTCGACGTACACGGTCACGTTCCAGTGAGAGTCGCCTTCCTGGGCCCGGCCGGCACGTTCAACTCGGACGCGCTGAAGGCGGCGGCCGGCGGAGAAGAGATCGAGGAGGCTCCGGCGGCCTCGATCTACAACGCGATCCTCGCGGTCGAGAACCGCGAGGCCGAGCGGGCCCTGGTCCCGTTCGAGAACTCGGTCGAGGGTTCGGTGCGCGTCACGCTCGACACGCTGGCGTTCGACACCGCCGAGGTCGTGATCGTCGGCGAGTACGACTTCGCGGTCAGGACCTCGCTGATGGCGCGCGAGGAGATCGCGCTCGGCGACGTGGCGGTCGTCCTCTCCCATCCGCAGGCCAGCGCCCAGTGCGCCCGCTTCACCCGCGAGAGCATGCCCCGGGCCGAGGTGAGGGCCACAGCGAGCACCGCCGACGCCGTCCGCCAGGTATCGGAGAGCGCCGAGCCCTGGGCGGCGCTCGGTCCGGCCGGCGCCGCCGAGATCTACGGCTGCACGATCCTGCGCGAGGGCGTCGAGGACGAGCCCGACAACGTCACCCGCTTCGTCTGGCTGGCGCCGGCCGGCACTGACCCCAAGGGCGAGGGTGATTGGAAGACCTCGCTGGTCTTCTCCGAGCTCGGAGACGACCACCCCGGGGCGCTGGTCGATGCCCTCGCCGAGTTCTCCTCGCGCGGCGTCAACCTCAGCCGGATCGAGTCGCGCCCGCTTCGCCGCGGGCTCGGCCGCTACATGTTCTTCTGCGACATCGAGGGCGCCGCCGACGCCGAAGATGTCTCGGGAGCGCTCGAGGGACTGCGCGGCAAGGCCGAATCGGTGCGCCTTCTGGGCAGCTATCCCCTGCAAGCAAGCGGGATCCCTTAACACCGACCTGCAGCGCCGCCAGCGTCTGTGGCTAAGATTCCCGCACCATGGCCATGCAGAGGGGCTCCGTGAACGGGAAGTCGCAGTGCGGCGGTCGTCTGCGCCGGGGCCGGGTCCTGGTCCTCAACGCCAGCTACGAGCCCCTCAACGTCTGCACGGTGCGCCGCGCCCTGGTGCTGCTGCTCAAGCAGAAGGCCGAAGTCCTCGAGCACGGCGACGAGGTACTGCGCTCAGAGCGCATGCGCCTCGACCAGCCCGAGGTGATCCGCCTGGTCACCTTCGTCCGCGTGCCGCGCGACATCCACCGGCGGCGCATCACCCGCAAGGCGGTGCTGGCCCGCGATTCCTGGACCTGCCAGTACTGCGGCTCGAGCAAGCCCGGCCTCACCGTCGACCACGTCATCCCCCGCAGCCGCGGCGGGGAATCAATCTGGGAGAACATCGTCGCCGCCTGCGCCGCCTGCAACCGCCGCAAGGGCAACCGCCTCCCACGCGAGATCCGCATGCACCCACGCAAGTCGCCCCGCGCGCCCGGCCCAACCGTCTTCATCCGCGTAGCAGCGCCCCGGCCGCCCCCGACCTGGCACCAGTACTTGCCGCAAGCGGCCTGATCGCTACGAGCTGAGTTCCAGAGGCGTTAGAGCGCGGCGGGCCGCTACTTCTTGCGAGGCTTCTTCTTGGCCTTCGCCGTCGGCTTCTTGGCAGCAGTCTTCTTGGCCTTCGGCTTCGTCACGGCCTTGCCCGCGCTCAGCTTCTTCGGCTTCGGCGCGGCCTCCGGCGGCTCGATCTTCTCGGCGGCCTTCTCGCCGGTCTCAGCCGGATCGCCGCCGTCCTCCGTGCCGTTCTCGCCGCCGTTCGCCTGCGACTCGACCACGAGCGCCACGGCTGACACCCGGTCCTTGGACTTGAGGTTCATCACCCGCACGCCCTGGGTCGCGCGGCCCATGCGCGAGATGCCCTCGACGCTTGTGCGCTGAACCATGCCGTTGTGGGAGATGAGGACGAGCTCCTGGTGGGGGCGGACGATCAGCGCGCCGGCAAGGCCGCCCTTCTTCTCGGTCAGCTTCACCGTCTGCACGCCCTTGGTGCCGCGGCCCTTGACCGGGTACTCCGGGATCGGCGTGCGCTTGCCGTAGCCGTTCTCGGTGACGACGAACATCGAGGTGTCGTCGCGGGCGACGTCCATCGCCAGCACGCGGTTGTCCTTGTCGGCGACGTTCATGCCCTTGACCCCGGCGGTGCCGCGACCCATCGGGCGTGCCTTGGCCTCATCGAAGCGTGCCGCGTGACCCGACTTGGAGACCATGATGATGTCGTCCTTGCCCGAGGTCTGGCGGACGTCGACGAGCTCGTCGCCCTTGTTGATCTTGATCGCGATGATCCCGTTGGCCTGGATCGGTGTGTTGTAGGCGCCGAACTCGGTCTTCTTGATCATCCCCTTGGCGGTCGCGAAGACGAGGTACTTGCCCTCTGAGAAGTCGCGGGTCGGGATCACCGCGGTGACCCTTTCCTTCTCCTTGAGCGGCAGCACGTTGACCAGCGCCCGCCCCTTCGAGGTGCGCGACCCCTCGGGGAGCTCGTAGACCTTGAGCCGGTAGACGCGGCCCTGGTTGGTGAAGAAGAGCAGGAAGTCGTGGGTCGAGCAGACGTGGAGATGCTCGATGTAGTCGCCCTCCTTCATCTCCATCCCCATCACTCCGATGCCGCCGCGGCGCTGCTGGCGGTAGGTCGCCAGCGGCAGCCGCTTCGCGTAGCCCGAGGCGGTCAGCGAGACGACCATCTGCTGGTCGGCGATCACGTCCTCGATGTCGAGGTCGCCGTCGTCGCGCTTGATGTCGGTGCGGCGGTCGTCGCCGTACTTCTCGCCGATCTCGCCGAGCTCGGACTTGATCAAGCCGAGCACCTTTGTCTCGTCGGCGAGGATCGCGCGCAGGCGCTTGATCTCCTTGATCAGCTCGGCGTGCTCCTCCTTGATCTTGTCCGACTCGAGCGCGGTGAGCCGCTGGAGGCGCATGTCGAGGATCGCCTGCGCCTGGATCCGCGAGAGGCTGAACTTGGTCATCAGCTTCTCGCGGGCGATGTCGGGGTCCTTGGAGGCCCGGATCAGCTTGATCACCGCGTCGAGGTTGTCGAGCGCGATCAGCAGCCCCTCGAGGATGTGGGCGCGGGCCTCGGCGCGGCCGAGCTCGAACTGGGTGCGGCGGGTGATCACCTCGCGCTGGTGGCCGACGAAGTGGCGGATCAGCTCGAGGAGGCTCAGCGTGCGCGGTGCGCCGTCCACCAGCGCGACCATGTTGATCCCGAACGACTGCTGCATCGAGGTGCGCTTGTAGAGCTGGTTGAGCACGACCTCGGTCGGGTCGCCGCCCCGCTTGAGCTCGATCACCAGCCGCATGCCGGTGCGGTCGGACTCGTCGCGGAGATCCGAGATGCCGGTGATCTTCTTCTCGCGGACGAGGTCGGCGATCTTGGTGATCAGGCCGCCCTCGCCGCCCTTCTTCACCTGGAACGGCAGCTCGGTGACGATAATCGCCTCCTTGCCGCCCTTGAGCGGCTCGGTGTGCGCCTTGGCGCGGACCTTGATCGAGCCGCGGCCGGAGGCATAGGCGTCGCGGATCCCGTCCTTGCCCATGATCGTGCCGCCGCCGGGGAAGTCAGGGCCCTTGACGTGCTTCATCAGCCCCTTGAGGTCGATCTCGGGGTCGTCGATGTAGGCATTGACGGCGCCGATCACCTCGTTGAGGTTGTGCGGCGGGATGTTGGTCGCCATGCCGACCGCGATGCCGGCGGCGCCGTTGACGAGCAGGTTGGGGAACCGCGCCGGCAGCAGCAGGGGCTCGCGAGAGGACTCGTCGTAGTTGGGCCCGAAGTCGACGGTGTCCGCGTCGATGTCGCGCAGCATCTCGGTCGCCAACGCGCCGAGGCGTGCCTCGGTGTAGCGCATGGCGGCTGCCGGATCGTCGTCGATCGAGCCGAAGTTGCCCTGGCCGTCGACCAGCGGGTAGCGCATCGAGAAGTCCTGCGCCATCCGCACCAGCGTCTCGTAGATCGCCGAGTCGCCGTGGGGGTGGTACTTGCCCATCACCTCGCCGACGATGAAGGCGCACTTGCGGTAGGCGCGGTTGGGCTGAAGGCCGAGGTCGTGCATCGCGTAGAGCACCCGCCGGTGGACGGGCTTGAGGCCGTCGCGGACGTCGGGCAGCGCGCGGCCGACGATCACGCTCATCGCGTAGTCGAGGTACGACGAGCGCATCTCGAGCTCGAGCTCGCGCGGCTCGACGTTGCCGGTCAGCGCTTCGAGTGCCGCGCCGTCGCCGTCGTCCGGCTTCTTCTTCGCCATCAGCCGTCCACCGCCCCCGGACGCGAAGCGGAGGAGACGGTGTCAAATGGTGGCCGTCTATACATCGAGGAACCTCACTTCGCGCGCGTGGCGCTCGATGAACTCCTTGCGGGGCTCGACCTTGTCGCCCATCAGGTCGGAGAACGTCTGCTCGATGTCGAGCGCCGCGGCGTCGTCGATCGTCACCTGGGCCAACGTGCGGCTGGCGGGGTCCATCGTCGTCGCCCGCAGCTGCTCGGGGTTCATCTCGCCGAGGCCCTTGAACCGCGACATCGTGATCCCCTTGCGAGCCAGGTGGAGGACCTTGCGGCGCAGCTCGGCGAAGGTGTCGGCCTCTTCCTCCTCGTCTTCAAGCGCGACGACGAACGGCGCCTCGCCGATCTGGGCGGCGAGCTTGAGCTGGGCGTCGACGAGCTCCTTGTAGGCCTGCGACTCGAACAGCGCCTTCGGCAGCTTGTGCTCGCGGGCGAGGCCGGTGCGGCGGTGGGTGCCCTTGACCACGAGGGCGTCCTTGGTCGCCTTGACCAGCTGCGTCTCATAGGCGTGGTCTGAGGGATCCTTGCCCTTGAACAGCTTCTGCGCTGCGGCCATCGTCTTCGTCCCCGACTGCAGCAGGTGCGACTCGGCGATGAACTCGATCGCGTCGTGGCCGAACTCGGCGCGCAGGGTCGAGCTCCAGCCCTCGAACGCCTTGTAGTGACGGTTGAAGTCCTGCCAGCGGCGCTTCGAGAGCTTGCGCTGCTTGCCGGCCCCGTCCATGATCTCGAACCGGTCGAGCTTGTCGCGCAGCAGCAGCTCCTCGAGCTCGGACTCGCGCTCGATGTAGGTCTCCTTGCCGCCCTGCTTGACTTTGTAGAGCGGCGGCTTGGCGATGTAGACGTAGCCGCCGTCGATCAGCTCGCGCATGTGGCGGTAGAGGAAGGTGAGCACCAGGGTGCGTATGTGAGCCCCGTCGACGTCGGCGTCGGTCATCAGCACGATCTTGTGGTAGCGGAGGTCGTCGACCTTGAACTCCTCGTCGTGGACGCCGATCCCGATCGCCGTGATCAGCGCCTGGATCTCGTTGTTGGAGAGAACCTTGTCGATGCGGCTCTTCTCGACGTTGATGATCTTGCCGCGCAGCGGCAGCACCGCCTGGGTGTTGCGGTCGCGGCCCTGCTTCGCCGAGCCGCCGGCCGAGTCGCCCTCGACGATGAACAGCTCGGCCAGCGCCGGGTCCTTGACCGAGCAGTCGGCGAGCTTGCCGGGCAGGGTCGAGTTCTCGAGCGCCGACTTGCGGCGGGTCAGGTCGCGGGCCTTGCGCGCCGCGTCGCGGGCACGGGCGGCGTCGACGGCCTTGACCAGGATGCGGCGGGCGTCGGCCGGGTGCTCCTCGAGGAACTCGCCGAGAAGCCGGTTGACGACCTCCTTGACCAGGCCCTCGATCGGCGGGTTGCCGAGCTTGGTCTTGGTCTGGCCCTCGAACTGGGGGTCGTGGAGCTTGACCGAGATCACGGCGGTGAGGCCCTCGCGGACGTCGTCGCCGGAGAGGTTGTCGTCCTTCTCCTTGAGCAGTCCCTTGGAACGGGCCTGGGCGTTGAGGGTCCGGGTCAGCGCCGAGCGGAAGCCGGAGAGATGGGTGCCGCCCTCATGGGTGTTGATGTTGTTGGCGAAGCTGAAGGTCGACTCCTGGTAGGAGGAGTTCCACTGCAGCGCCACCTCGACCGCGCCCTCCTCGTTCTCGCCCTCGAGGAAGATGATCTTGCGGTGCAGCGGGTCCTTGGTCTCGTTGAGGTGCTTGACGAAGTCGGCGATTCCGCCCTTGTATTGGAACTCGACCTTCTCGCCGGCGCCGCGCTCGTCGATCAGCTCGACCTTGAGACCGCGGGTGAGGAAGGCGGTCTCGCGAAGGCGCTCGGCCAGGGTCTGGAAGTCGTACTCGATCTCGTCGCCGAAGATCTCGGCATCGGGGGTGAACGTGATCGCGGTGCCCGTCGACTTGACGGCGCGGCCCTTCTTCAGCGGCTTCTTCGGCTTGCCGCGGACGTAGTCCTGATCCCAGACCGCACCGTCGGTCCAGATCTCCATGTGGAGCTTCTCCGAGAGTGCGTTGACGACCGAGACGCCGACGCCGTGGAGCCCGCCGGAGACCTTGTAGCCGCCGCCGTCGCCGAACTTGCCGCCGGCGTGCAGGGTGGTGAGCACGACCTCGGCGGCCGGGCGCTTCTCCTTCGGGTGCTTGCCGACCGGGATGCCGCGGCCGTCGTCGACGACGGTGACGCTGTTGTCGGGGTGAAGCGTGACGGTGACCTTGGTGGCGTGGCCGGCGAGGGCCTCGTCGACCGAGTTGTCGACGACCTCGTAGACGAGGTGGTGCAGGCCGCGGGGGCCGGTCGAGCCGATGTACATGCCGGGGCGCTTGCGGACGGCCTCCAGGCCTTCGAGAACCGTGATGTCCTTGGCGCTGTAGCCGCCGGATCCCCGCTTGGCGGGCGCCTTCCCGGCAGCCGCCTTCTTCTTCGCAGCCGGCTTCTCGGCCGCCGCCTTCTTGGGAGCCACTGAGGTCCTTTCCTCTCAGATCATGGGAAACCCCGACGCCTGCTGCCCGGGAACTGGTCCGAAACGGCGGAGTCGGGGCTTCTCGTCAACTTCACATAAGTCTACCAGTCGGGCGGCGCGGAAAGACCGCCTCAGACGTTAAAAAGCCCTGCAAATAAGCCGAAAGAAACTAAAGTTCCTAACGCCTTTCCACGGAGGGTTGTTCGGCAACCCTAAAACGCATTGCGCGCACTTCTGGGGCGTCTCCCAAAGCCGTTTGGAGCTTGCCCAAGAGCTCGTTTTGGAGCAGATCGAGCTGCTCCGCCCAGCTCGCCGAGGCGCAGGAAACGGTGACTTCGCCGTCGCGCTCGGAGACGGGTGACGCGACCCGGTCGATCGCCGGGCCGACCGCTTTCGGCCACGCCATCTGGATCGCGGCGAGCGGAGTCTTCGGCGCAGCCTGCTCGAGAACGCCGGAAAGAGCCGCGGAGATCGGACGGGCGTTGCGGCGGCCCATCAGGCGGCTTCCCTGACATCCACCGACGCCTCCTCCGCTTCGCGTCCGGGGGCGTCGGGTGAGGGCTCTCCTTGACTGGCCCGTATCTGCCCGGCTGCCATTTCCAGCGGCGTGATCGCCACGCCGTCGGGGATTGCCTCGAGCTCGGTCGCCGTGATCACCGTCTGCCCGGTGCCGGCGAGCCGGCCGAGGAGCAGGGCCCGGTGCTCGGGGTCGAGCTCGGAGAGGACGTCGTCGAGGAGCATCAGCGGGGCGGGGCGGCCGGCGTCGACCAGGGCGTCGCGCTCGGCGAACAGCAGCGCGAGCAGGGTCATCCGCTGCTGGCC
This sequence comes from uncultured Solirubrobacterales bacterium, assembly GCA_963696625.1. Classification (GTDB taxonomy): domain Bacteria; phylum Actinomycetota; class Thermoleophilia; order Solirubrobacterales; family 70-9; genus JAWVFN01. The sequence continues at coordinate 13,125 of CAVOKZ010000026.1, read as the reverse complement.
CTGGGAGCCGAAGCGGCGCAGCGGGCGGCCGTCGAGGCTCAGCACGATCTCGTCGAGCTGGGGGCCGAAGCTGAGATAGGCGCGGCCGAGATCCGCGGCGCGGCGCGTGGAGAGCTCGGCGAGCAGCTCGGCCGAGCTCTCGGGGCCGCGCGGCCGGTAGGAGACCGCGGCCTCGCCCGAGAGGCCGATCTCGTCCGCGGCGGCGGCGAAGGGGGCGGCGATCAGCTCGACGGAGGAGCGGCGGGCGGCGATCAGCGGCTCGGCCTCGCTCGCCAGCTTCTCGTCCCAGGCCGCCAGCGAGTCGGCGGCGGCGACCCCGCCCTTGACCCGTCCGACGAGCGCGTTGCGCTGGGCGAGGGCGCGGCCGAAGCGCCGGCGCAGGTCGGCTCGTGCCGGCCACAGGGCGCCGGCGAAGCGGTCGATGTGGGCGCGGCGCTGGGCCGGCGGTCCCTTGACCAGCGCCAGGCGATCGGGAAGGAAGACGCTGACCGCCGGGCGCTCGGGCATGGTCGTCATCGGCGCGCCGTCGAGCAGCCGGCGGCGATCGCCGTCACGGCCGATCGAAGACAGCAGGGTGCGGGCGCGATCGCCGTCGAGCAGATCGGCCTCGGCGCGCCCGGCGGGCTCGCCGTGGGCGATCAGGTCGCGATCGTTGCCGGCGCGGCAGGAGTGGCCGGTTAGCGCGAAGTAGAGCGCCTCGAGCAGATTCGTCTTCCCGGCGCCGTTGGTGCCGTGGACGACCGTGATCGCTGCGCCCAGCTCCACCTCGCCGGCTGCGAGGTTGCGGAAGTCGCGCGTCCTGATCCGCGCGACTTGCATTTAGGCGTTGAGCCGGATCGGCATCACCAGGTAGCTGAAGTCGTCGGCGTCGGCCGGCTCGATAAGTCCCGGGCGCAGCGGCGAGATCAGCTTCAGGACCAGCTCGTCCGAATTGATCGACTCGAGCCCGTCGCGGACGAACTCGGGGTTGAAGCCGATCTCGATCGGCTCGCCCGCGAAGGGAACCGGGAGCGCCTCGCGGGCGTCGCCGAGGTCGGGGGTGTCGGCCGAGACCACCAGCTCCCCCGGCGAGAAGGCGAGGCGAAGCGCGGCGTTGCGCTGCGCGACCTGAGCGACGCGGCGGACAACGTCGAGCAGCTCCTCGCGGTTGACCTTGACCTCGTGCTCGAACGACTCCGGCAGCAGCTGCTTGTAGTTCGGGAACTGCCCGTCGATCAGCCGCGAGCTGATCGAGACGGCGCCGGCGCGGAACAGCGCCTGGTTGCGGGTCAGCGTGACCGCCACGGCGCCGGGCTCGTCGCCCTCGGTCAGCCGCGCCAGCTCCTTCAGCGCCCGCGCCGGCACGTTGGCCTCGACCTCGGTCGCCCTCGCCCCGAGCTCGGTCCGCTTGACCGCGAGCCGGTAGGAGTCGGTGGCGACCATCGTGATCTCGGTGCCCTCGACCTTGAGCAGGATCCCGGTCAGCACCGGCCGGGCGTCGTCGCGCGAGGCGGCGCTGGCGACGCGGTTGATGGTCTCGCGCAGCGGCTCGGCCGGCAGCTTGAACGAGTCGCCTTCGGCCTCCGGCGCGCGGGGAAAGTCCTCCGCCGGCAGCGTCCGCAGGTGAAAGCGCGAGGACCCGGCGCGGATCTCGACGTCGCGCTCGGCCTCGCGCAGCTCGAGCTGGAGCGGGCCGTCGGGCAGCGAGCGGACGATGTCGACGAGCAGGCGGCCGGGGAGGACGACAGCGCCGTCGCCCTCGGCCTCGGCCTCGGGTGCGACCTCGAGGCCAAGCTCTCCATCGGTGGCGCGCAGCTTCACCGTGCCGGCCTCGACGGTGACCAGGATTCCCGTCAGCGCCTGGAGTGCGGCGCGTGCCGATACCGCTCGAGAGACGATCTGCAGTGAGTCGAGCAGCGGTAGGCGTTGTGCAGAGATCTTCAAGAGATGATCCGTCCTAGTGGTAGTAAGCGGTGTGGATACCTGTGGAGATGTGGATGGGGCGGGTCCGAACGATTCTTTCAGCGGCTTCGGTCAGGACGCAGTTCGGTTGGCCGGGGACGGGATTTATCCTGTCCCCGGCCCGTACCCGTCTCGGGGCGCAGCTCGGCATCGAGCTCGTCGATGAGCGAGCGCAGCGACGGGTCGGTCTCCAGGCGGGAGTCGACCCGTTTGAGGGCGTGCATGACCGTGGTGTGATCGCGGCGCTTGAAGGCGCGGGCGATCTGCGGCAGCGAGTGGTCGGTGAGCCGGCGGGAGAGGTACATGGCGAGCTGCCTGGCCTCGACGACCCCGCCGGCGCGGCTCTGGGAGAGCATGCTGTCGGGTTCGACCTCGAGCCGCTCGCAGACGCGGTGCTGGATCGCCTCGATCGAGGGGCGTGCCGGCGCGGCGGATGAAGCGGCGCCCTTAGGGAGGGCCTCGCCGACGAGCCCGCGGGTGATCGGCGTGTCAGTGAGCGAGGAGAGCGCGATTACGCGGGTCAGGGCGCCGCGCAGGAGCCGGAGGTTGTCGGTGACCTGGCGCGCGATCTCGCCGAGGGCCTCGGGCTCGGCCAGCTCGACTTCTTGCTCGGATGAGAGGCGGTGCAGGAAGGTGACCCTGGTGCGCTCGTCGGGCGGGCGCAGCTCCGCGACGAGCCCCCATTCGAAGCGGTCGCGGAGGCGCGCCGCGAGCTCGGAGAGCTCGCTCGGCAGGCGATCGGCGGAGAGCACGATCTGGGCGCCGCCCTCATAGAGGGCGTTGAAGGTGTGAAAGAGCTCGTCGGCGGTGCGCGCCTTGCCCTCGAGGAACTGGACGTCGTCGACCAGCAGCACGTCGGCTTCGCGGTAGCGCTGTTTGAACGAGTCGATGTCGGCGCCCTGGAGAGCGGCGACGAAGGCGTTGGTGAACGACTCGGCGGTCGCGTAGTGGACGCTGAGGTGGGGGGAGCGCAGCCGCAGGTAGTTGGCGATCGCGCCGAGAAGGTGGGTCTTGCCGAGGCCCGGCGGGCCGTGGAGGAAGAGCGGGTTGTAGGCCTGGCCGGGGGCCTCGGCGACGGCGAGCGCCGCGGCGTGGGCGAGCCGGTTGGCGGGGCCGATCACGAAACGCTCGAAGGTGTAGTCGGCGTTGATCGCCGGCTCGCGCCGGGCGGACGTGGGCTTTGCGCCGTCTATATGCGCGTCCTCCTCGACAAAGCGGATCTCCTCGAACGGCGCGTGGGCCTTGACCGTGCGGGCGAGGAGGTCGGAGTAGCGGCGCTCGACCCAAACGCGAACCTGCTTTGGACCGGTCAGGTAGAGGGTGGATCCGCGCGCCGCGGCGATCCGGAGCGGCTCGAGCCAGAGCCGGAAGGTCGAATCGGGGAGCGAGGTCCTGAGGTCCTCGCGGATCTGCCGCCAGGCCCCGGCGAGCTCTTGGCCCGCCGCATCTGGCAGCTGATCTCGAACCCCGATCCTCCTCTCGTTTCGTCTGTTCCCGGATGCCCCGGCGAAGCGGCGATCATAACCTCGGCCCTCAGGCCTCCCAACCGGTCGGCGCCCAGCTCGCTGCAACTCGCGGGAAAAAGTTTTCGGGAGCGACGGAGGGCCGTATACTCCGCGCCTCGATGAAGCGGACGTATCAGCCGAAGAAGCGCAAGCGCGCGAAGACCCACGGTTTTCGCGCGCGCAGCGGTACCCGGTCGGGCCGCGCCATCTTGAGCCGCCGCCGCAGGCGGGGCCGCAAGAGGCTCACCCCCTAAGCGTCTTGATGGCGGAGCGTCGCAAGCGTGGCCGGCTGACGCGGAGCGGCGACTTCGACCGCGTCTACCGCGATGGATCCTCACGGGCCAACCGCCACCTCGTTGTCTACAGCTTCCCGACCGAGCCGGGCTCCGAGCCCCGGCTCGGGATCTCGGTCAGTCGCAAGGTCGGCAAGGCCGTCACCCGCAACAAGGTCAAGCGCTCGCTGCGCGAGGCGTTCTGGGCGCTCGCCGATCGGCTGCCCGCCGGCCACGACTTCGTGATCGTCGCCCGCCCGGGCGTCGAGGAGCTGGTCGAGCGCGAGGGCACGCCCGGGCTGGAGGCCTCGCTCGAGGAGCTGCTTTTTGATGATGCCGGCGAGGACGCCCCGAAGGACGGGCCTGAGCCCGACGGCCAGGAGCGTTTGTCGTGAAACGGTTGCTGCTCTGGCTGGTCGGCGCCTACAAGCGCTGGATCTCGCCGGCCCTGCCGCAGCGCTGCAAGTACTACCCGACCTGCTCGAACTACGCCGCCGAGGCGGTCAAGGAGCTCGGCCCGGTGCGCGGCTCGATCGTCGCGGCCTGGCGGGTAATGCGCTGCAATCCGCTCAGCGACGGGGGTTTCGACTACTTCGAAGACCGAACTCTATTCCCGGCGGCCGATAAGGGCCGCCACGACTGCGCCGACCCCCGACGGCGCGGACGCGAAGCGGAGCAGCCGACGGTTGGTGGAGGGGTGAACGCATGATCCTCGGTGAGTTCTTCCTGATCACGTGGATCAACGACATCCTGATCTGGTTCCACGACTCCGCGGGGCTGAGCTGGGGCGCCTCGATCATCGCCCTCACCTTCCTGATCCGGTTGCTGATCCTGCCGCTGTCGATCAAGCAGATCCGCTCGATGCGCGAGATGTCTGCGCTCCAGCCCCACCTGAAGGAGATCCAGGAGCGCTACAAGGACGACCGCGAGCGCCTGCAGCGCGAGATGATGAAGGTCTACCAGGACCACGGGGTCAACCCGCTCGCCTCGTGCTTCCCGCTGCTGCTCCAGCTCCCGTTCTTCATCGGGATCCTCTATGCGCTGCGCTCGGACCAGTTCGAGAACGAGGTCGGCCACGCCCCCTGGTGGTTCATCAGCGACCTCACCGAGAAAGCGCACGGCTCCGAGCTGGTGATCCTCGTCGTCCTCTACGTCGTCACCCAGCTGATCGCCGGCCTGATCATGTCGACGAGCGCCTCGGGCAGCCAGCGCTGGATCACCCTCGGGCTGCCGCTCGTCTTCGCGCCGATCATCATCGGCTTCCCCGCCGGCGTCGTCCTCTACTGGATCACCTCGAACGTCTGGACGATGGGCCAGCAGGCCGCGATCCGGATCTTCTTCCCGGCCCAGACCGGCACCACCCCGACGCCGGAGGCCGTCGCCGCCGGTGGCGCCAAGGGCGCCCCGGCCGCCGCGGCGGTACCGACCAAGGCGCCGCCGCCGCCGCCGCGCAAGAAGAAGCGCCGGCGCTAGCGCGCTGCATCGATAGCCCGCTGCATACACTGCGCGCCGTGGTCGATCCGCAGACAGAGCTGCCCGACGCCCCTGCCGACCGGGTCAAGGTCCTGCTCGAGCAGGTGCTCGACGGCCTCGGCCTCGACGGCGAGGTCGAGGTCTCAGAGGACGAGGAGACGATCACCGGCTCGATCGAGGGCGAGGACCTCGGCTTGCTGATAGGCCGTCACGGCCAGACAATCGACGCCGTTCAACTGCTCTGCTTTCAGGCCGCTCACCAGGGCTACAAGGAGCGCAAGCGGGTGATCGTCGACGCCGCGGGCTACCGCGAGCGGCGCCGCGAGGCGCTCGAGCACCGCGCCGACCGCGTCACCGAGGAGGCGCTGCAGGGCGACCGCCCGATTGAGCTCGAGCCGATGAGCGCCGCCGAGCGTCGCGTGATCCACGAGTACCTGCGCGACCGGTCGGGGGTCGAGACCTACAGCGAGGGCGACGAGCCGCACCGCTTCGTCGTCGTCGCACCGTTGCTCACCGATTGACCGACAGTGCGGCGTCTGTGGACTCCGCACTAGAGCGCCTCGTCGAGCTGCTCAGCAGCGGGCGCGCTCCGACCTCCGTCTCCGACCCCGGCGAGGCCCGCAAGGTCCACATCGCCGATTCGCTGAGCGGCATCGACCCCGGCGGTCTGCGCGACGCGAGGCGGATCGCCGACATCGGCTCCGGCGCCGGGCTGCCGGGGCTGGTGCTCGCCGCCGAGATCCCCGCGGCCCGGGTCGACCTGGTCGAGTCGGTCTCGCGCAAGTGCGAGTTCATCTCCGAGGCGATCGCAGAGCTCGGGCTCAAAAATGCCCGGGCCGTCTGCGAGCGCGCCGAGACGCTGGCGGCGGGGGAGGGCCGCGAGGCCTACGACGCGGTCACCGCCCGCGCCGTCGGCAGGCTGGCGACGCTGGCCGAGCTGGCGTCCCCGCTGCTCAGCGCCGGCGGGCACCTCGTCTGCTGGAAGGGCCGGCGCGACGCCGAGGAGGAGGCGGAGATGGAGCGGGCCGCCGACCGGCTCGCGATCGAGCCGGTCGAAATCGTCGCCGTCGGCCCCTACGCCGGCTCCCGCCATCGGCACATCCACCTGCTCCGCAAGAATGGGCCCACGCCCGACGGTCTGCCGCGCCGCCCCGGGATGGCGAAGAAGCGGCCGTTCGGGTCCGAAGGAAAAGATAAGTAGGCGAACTAATGAACAGGTCGAAACCGAACCAAACGAACAACAGGTCGCCGGTCGCTGGCCGCTGGCCGCTAGAAACCTGTCTCCTCAAGCGACCAGCGACCAGCGACCAATGACCGTTTTTGCCGTCGCCAACCAAAAGGGCGGCGTGGGCAAGACCACAACCGCGGTCAACATGGGCGCCTGCGTCGCCGCCTCCGGCCGCCAGACCCTTGTCGTCGACCTCGACGCGCAGTCGAACGCGACGATCGCCCTCGGCCTCGCCAAGAACCTGCGCCCGTCCTCCTACGATTGCCTCACCGGCGAGACCTCGGTCGCCGAGTCGGCGATCCCCGCGGGGCCCGACAACCTCTGGTGCGTGCCCGCCAACGAGGACCTCGCCGGGGCCTCGGTCGAGCTGCCGCGGATCGAGGGTTTCGAGACGAGGCTCTCGGAGGGTCTCGGCCCCGTCCGCGAGCGCTTTGCCTGCACCCTGCTCGACTGCCCGCCCTCGCTCGGCCCGGTGACCGTCAACGCCCTGGTCGCGGCCGACAGCGTCATCGTCCCGGTCCAGGCCGAGTACCTGGCGCTCGAAGGGCTGGTCCAGTTCCTCGACACGCTGAAGCTGATCCGGCGCGAGCTCAATCCGGGGCTCGAGCTCGCCGGCGCGGTGATCACGATGCACGACGAGCGCACCCGTCTCGCCCAGGACGTCGAGCGCGAGCTGCGCGAGCACTTCCCCGGCCGCGTCTTCGAGACCGTGATCCCGCGCTCGATCCGGGTCGCCGAGGCGCCGAGCTACGGCGAGCCGGTCACCGACCACGACCCCGAGTCGCCCGGCTCGAGGGCCTACAAGGCGCTCGCCGAGGAGCTCGTCTCCCTTGGCTAGCGGCACCAAAAAGCGCGGCATGGGCAAAGGGCTCGCCGCGATCCTGCCCGAGTCCGGGGCCGGCGGGCCGGAGCTGCTCGAGCTCGCCGTCGGCAAGATCGAGCCGAATCCCGAGCAGCCGCGCTCGGAGTTCGAGGCCGGGCCGCTCCAAGCCCTCGCCGACTCGATCGAATCGACCGGTCTGCTGCAGCCGCTGATCGTGCGGCCGCTAGACGCGAGCGGTGAGCGCTACGAGCTGATCGCCGGCGAGCGCCGCTGGCGCGCTGCGCAGAAGGCGGGCTTGAAGTCGGTGCCGGCCGTGGTCCGCGTCAGCCCCGACGACGACCGCCTGCAGGCGGCGCTGATCGAGAACATGGTCCGCGAAGACCTCAACCCGGTGGACGAGGCCCGCGCCTGCGCCTCGCTGGTCGACGACCTCGGGATCTCCAAGGAGGAACTCGGCCGCCGTGTCGGCCGCAGCCGCGCCGCGATCTCGAACCTGATCCGAATCCTCGACCTCCCCGACGAGGCGCTCGCCCTGCTCAGCGGCGGCGAGCTCTCGGAGGGTCACGGCCGGGCGCTGCTGATCGCCCGGGACCAGGGCGAGCGCCGCAAGCTCGCCCGCCGCGCCGCCAGGGACGGCTGGTCGGTGCGCGAGACCGAGCGCCGGGCCAAGGCGGCCGCCGAGCCGGCCATGCCCAAGCGCCGCACCGCCGGCGCCGACGAGAAGGCGGCGATGACCGAGGCCGAGGACGTCCTCGGCGAGGCCCTCGGCGCCGACGTCAAGGTGCGGGCGGCGGGCAAGGAGATCAAGGCCGAGCTGCGGTTCTCGGACCTCGCCGAGCTCAAAGCCCTGGCCAAGAGAATCCGCCGAAGCTAAACTGCGCCGCCGCGGGCGATTAGCTCAGTTGGTTAGAGCGCGTCTCTGATAAGGACGAGGTCCCTGGTTCGAATCCAGGATCGCCCACTTCATCAACCGACGGCTGCTCCGCTTCGCGTCCGCTGCCGTCGGGACGCGGGCTCTCCGTGAATGGCCCGCAGAGGTCCTACCGGGCTACTCGTATCCAGGTCCCGCCGTTCTGGGGTGACGGTCCGTCCGCTTCGAAGACCCGGCCAGGCTCCAGGCCGCGCTCGCGGAGGCCGGCGATCATGCACGAGGTCGCCTCGACGGTTCCCGGGAACTTCTCGTGGAGGACGACGACGTCGCCGGCCTGCGATTCCTCGGAGACGAACGAGCAGATCTCGGGCGCCGACTTGCCCTCGCCCGAGGACTCGTCCCAGTCGCGCGGGTCGCGGGCGTAGGTCCAGGAAGCCGTGGTCAGGCCCGCGTCCTTGGCGAACCCGTCGACGCGGGGATCGTGGGAGTCGAAGGGCGGCCGGAAGAGATGGACGTCGGCGCCCAGGCCCTCGAGTAGCGTCGTGGTCCGCTCGATCTGCTCGCTCGCCGTGGCGTCGTCGAGCGAGACGAGGTCGGGGTGCTCCCAGGTGTGGTTTCCGATCACGTGCCCGGCCGCGACTTCGCGGCGGACGAGGTCGGGGTAGCGCTCGGCCTGCTCCCCGACGGCGAAGAACGTCGCCGGCGCGCGATTCGCCTGCAGCGCGTCGAGCAGCTCCTCGGTCGAGGCGCCGTTGGGCCCGTCGTCGTAGGTCAGCGCGACGTACCCGGAGGGATCCGCGAGCGGCTCGGTTACCGCCTGGCTGATCTGCTCCTCGCCGCCGCCGCCCCCACAGGCGGCGAGCAGCGAGGCGGCGAGCAGGCTCGTCACGGCGCCGAGGCGAGGAAAGGTGCCCATATCCAGGTGATCGGCACCCCAGCGGCCCGGCTGGAGCCGGGAAGCTACTGAGCGGCGCATTTCTCTTCGGCGGCCGACTGGATCTGGTCGACCGCGTAGTCGACCCAGCGGGCGAACAGCCGCTTGCCGACCGTGGCGTCCATCACCCGCATGCCGATGTTCTCGGGGTCGTTGCCGGCTTCGCACTCGAGGAAGGCGCCGCCCTGGGCATCGGTGATCACCGCCCGGGTGTAGGTGCCGGTGTCGAGGCACCGGATGTGGACCTCGTGGCCGGGCGTCAGCTTCTCCACCTCGAGGGTGGTCTCGAGGTCGCCCAACGGCCAGGGCCGGGCGTTGACGTTGCGCACCTTGCAGCCCTCGACGAACTCCTCGCCCTCGCATTCGAAGACCTTGGTGTCGGGCCACCACTCGGGCTGGCGGTCGGGATCGGCGATCGGGTCGAAGACTTCCTCGGGTGTTGCGTCGATGAAAGCCTGGCGTGAAGAGCTGACCACGCCCCCAGCCTAGCCTGACCCGGAGGGGGCAGACCTATAATTGTGCGGTGAACCGAGCCCGGAGACCGACTTGCAGCGAATGACGATCTACGGAGTCAGCTTCGACATGGTCGGCAAGCAGCCGATCGTGCTGCTGAAGACCGTCGACGGAAACAAGTTCCTGCCGATCTGGATCGGGCACCCCGAGGCGGCCGCGATCCTGATGAAGCTCCAGGGCGCCTCGACGCCGCGGCCGATGACCCACGACCTGCTGTCCGAGGTCCTCGACCAGATGGACGCCAAGTGCGAGAAGGTCTCGGTCACCGAGCTCCGCGACAACACCTTCTTCGCCCAGATCACGATCTCGGTCAACGGCTCAGAGGTCGAGATCGACTCGCGTCCCTCCGACGCGCTGGCCCTGGCGGTGCGGGTCGAGGCGCCGATCTTCGCCGCCGAGGAGGTCATTGAGGAGTCGGCGATCGAGTTCGAGGGCGCCGAGGTCGAGGACGCCGAAGAGGTCGTCGAGAAGTTCAAGGACTTCCTCGACAACGTCACTCCCGAGGACTTCGCCTCGGGCGACAGCTAGCTCGCCCAGGGCCCCATGCCCGCGACCCGCTCGACCCCGCCGGCCGCCGCGCGGGAAGCCAGGGCCAGCTCGATCACTCGGCCGACAAGCTCCTCGAAGCCGAGCCCGGCCGCCTCGGCCGCCATCGGCAGCAGGCTCGTGTCGGTCATCCCAGGAACCGCGTTGACCTCGAGCACCTCGGGACCGTCGTCCCCCAACATCAAGTCGACGCGGACAACCCCGGCGCACCCGAGCCCCGAGTAGGCCTGCGAGGCGAGCTCGTTCACCCTTTCGGCTTCCTCGCCGCTCAGCTCGGCGGGGCATACGAAATCGGTGCGGCCGATCTCGTAGCGGGCCTCGTAGCTGTAGGTGTCGTCCGCGTGGGGGATCGCCTCGACCGCCGGCAGCGGCTCGCCGTCGATGACGCTGACCGCGAGCTCGCGTCCCGCTACGTGGCGCTCGAGGACCACCCGGTCGCCGTAGCTGAAGGCGCTGACCAGGGCCCCCGGAACCTGACCGCGATCGGCGGCGAAGCGGATGCCGAGGGCCGAGCCCTGGCTCGAAGGCTTGATCACGAGCGGGAAGCCGAGGCGCTCCTCGATCTCCTCGAGGGTGTCGGCGGCGCCGAGCTCGCCGAAGGCGGTCGAGTTGAAGGCGAACCAGTCGGGGGTCGGAATCCCCGATGCCCGGAAGAGCTGCTTGGCGACGACCTTGTCGGCGCAGCGCCCGCAGGCGGCGACGCCCGGGCCCGTGTAGGGGATCCCAAGGATCTCGAGCAGCTCCTGGACCGTGCCGTCCTCGCCGCCGGGCCCGTGGAGGGCGATGAAGGCCACGTCCGGCTGCTCCTCGCGCAAGCGGGCGACCAGCTCGGCGCCGACGTCGATCGAGGCGATCTCGTACCCGAGCGAGCCGAGCGCGTCCTCGACCCGCGCCCCCGAGCGCAGCGAGACCTCGCGCTCGAGCGACTTGCCACCCTTCAGCACCGCGACCTTCATGACTCCTCCTCCCGTGGTGGCAATGGCACAACTTCACCGGTGCTGATCTCGTCCACCCCGCCGGAACCCTTCTCCGACGCCCCCGGACGCGAAGCGGAGGAGGCGTCGGTCGACGTGGTGAGCGTCTCGTAGAGATCGACCTGCTCGGAGACGACTTGACCGATTCGCTTGATGCCCTCCTTGATCTCCTCCTCGGTCGAGCCGGAGAAGTTGAGGCGCATCGATGAGGCGCCGCGGTCGCTGAGATAGGCGGCCCGCCCGGGAACGAACGCTACGTTCTCGTTCAGTGCCTTCGCGAGCAGGTCGGTCGTGTCGATGTAGCCGGGCAGTGTCGCCCAGACGAAGAGGCCGCCGGCCGGGTGGGTCCAGCTCGTCCCCTCGGGGAAGTGCTTCGCCAGTCCCTCGACCATCACGTCGCGCCGCCGGCGGTAGATCCCAACCAGGTCGGCGATGTAGTCGCGCCACTTGCCCTCGGCGAAGTACTCGCGCACGAAGTACTGGGTCAGGGTCGAGGTGCAGAGGTCGGAGGCCTGCTTGCCGAGGGTGATCTTGGCCAGCACCGGCGGCGGCGCCACGACCCAGCCGATGCGGATCCCGGGCGAGAGGATCTTCGAGAAGGTGCCGACGTAGATTACGTAGTCGCCGCCGTCGAGGCCGTAGAGCGAGGGCTGGGGGTCGCCGTCGAAGCGCAGCAGCCCGTAAGGGTTGTCCTCGACCACGAGGATCTCGTGCTCGCGCGCGAGCTCGACCAGCATCCGGCGGCGCTCCTCCGACATAGTCACCCCGGCGGGGTTCTGGAAGGTCGGGATCGAGTAGATGAACTTGGGCGTGCGCCCTTCGGCGGCGAGTTGCGCGAGCAGCTCCGGCAGCTGCTCGACCCTCATCCCCTCGTCGTCGGTCTCGACCTGGATCACGTCGGCCTCGTAGCTGCAGAGGGTCGGGATCGCCCCCGGATAGGTCGGCGCCTCGCAGATGACCACGTCGCCGGGGTCGAGCAGCGTCTTGCAGACGAGGTCGATCGCCTGCTGGCCGCCGGTGGTGACGATCAGGTCCTCGGGGTCGGCGCGCATGCCCTCTGCCGCCATCACGTCTCCGATGCACGCCTTGGTCTCCTCGAAGCCCTCGGTCGGGCCGTACTGGAGCGCTTCGGCCGAGGACTCCTGGGCGATCCGGGTCATCTGCGCGGCGAAGCTCTGGGGCGGGAAGGTCGAAGTGTCGGGGAGCCCGCCGGCGAGCGAGATCACCTCGGGCCGCGCGGTGATCGCCATCAGGTCGCGCATCGCCGACGAGCGCATGACGCCGGTGCGCTTGGCGAACAGACCTGCATAGCGCTGCAGGTCGCTCGAGCGGGAATGCGCACGCCGGCGGGGAGCAGTGACGGGCTCCTTGGGTCGTGGTTGTCGCTTCTCCTCGGCCACGGGCCTAGTGTGGCAATCGTCTAGCTTTCCTGCCCGAACCGTGTTCTTCGCCATCTGCCAAGGCATCGGACTTGCAATCGCCGCAGGCATGCTGGCGGGGTCACTCGCGTATCAGGGTGAGCGCCGTCAGTGGCTGATTGCGCTCGCCGCCCTCGCCGTCGGCGTGCTCTTCGCGGCCTCGCTCGCGCCCGAGACCAGCGCCGCCCCGGTCGGCATCGTCTTCGGGGCCCCGCTCGTGGTCGGACAGTTCGCGGATCATCGCGCGCGAGCCGGTTATGCGCCGTTCAACGTCCAGTCGATTGACGGCATGGTCTTCGTGACCTTCGCCAAACAGGACCCGGCGAAGGAAGATGACGTCCTGGGTCCCGGACACGGCTTGATCGACGTCTTTATCCCGACGACGGGAAAGTTCTACCGCTTCGCCACCGGGTCGGATGCCGGCGGTCGATTGCGTGAGATCAACTCGCCCTGGGGCGTCGCGCTCGCGCCGGACACGTTCGGCAAACACGCCGGCCAATTGCTGGTCGGCAACTTCGGCAGCGGCACGATCATGGCATTCGAGGCCGACGGTGATTTCCGGGGTCTGCTCAAGAGCTGTGATCACGGGCCCGTCAGCAATATGAAAACTGAACGAAGGAGGGACAG
>CAVOKZ010000025.1:0-36889 GCA_963696625.1 uncultured Solirubrobacterales bacterium | reverse complement strand
CGGTTGACGAGCCGCTGCCCTACATCCCCGTCCCGGACCGAGATCGCGGCGCGGCGCTGGCCCGGATCATCGCCGGATCCGATGCCCGGCCGTACCCGGGCCGGGGACGGGTGCTCACCCACGTCGGGCTGGCGACGAGCTTCTCGCGCCAGCCGGCGTCGCTGCTCGCGATCGACGCGGCCCGCGTCGACGGCGTCGCCTATGTGCGCGTGCTGCTGCCGATCAGGCCGAACGGCAGCGTCGGCTGGATCCCGCTGCGGAACGTGCAGATCGCCTACACACGCAACTTCGTGGTGATCCGGCGTCAGGCTCACCTGGTGCTGGTCTATCGCCGGGGAAAGCGCATCGGCCGCTATCGCGCCGTGATCGGAACCGGAGCGACGCCGACGCCCCTGGGCCTCGCCGCGATCTACGAGAAGAACCGCCAGCCCGATCCGGCAGCCTTCCTCGGACCGTGGGCGCTGCCGCTCACGGTCCTCTCCAACTCGCTGAAGAGCTTCGGCGGCGGCCCCGGGCGAATCGGCGTCCACGGGCGCTCGGGCGCGAGCCTCTCCGACCCCCTCGGCAGCAACAGCTCGCACGGCTGCATCCGGATCGGCAACGCCCCGATCTCGAAGATGGCCCACCGGCTGGTGCGTGGCACCCCGGTCAGGATCGTGCCCTGATCGGCAAGATCTAGTAGCGACGCCCACATGCACCGCGCCATTGCCCTGGTCGCCTGCCTGATCTTCGCTCTCGCGGTGGCTCCGGCCGACGCCAAGAAGAAGCACAAGAAGAAGCCGATCGACCTCGGCCGCGTGGCGACGGTCACGGTCCCGTCCAACGTCACCAACGCCGACGGCCAGGAGGCGACCGCCACGGCGACATGCCCCGCGGGGTTGAACGCGGTTTCAGGCGGCTTCACTTCACCGTTGACGCCCGGCTCGGCAGTCCCGGTGCACGACTCCTACATGAGCTCGCCGACGACCTGGACCGTTTCCGGCCGCAACTTCGTCGGCAGGGGTGGAGTGAGCGCCACGGTCTACTGCCGCAAGACCACGAGGGCCCCGGTGACCGACGTGGCATCGAGCGTGCTCGTGCCCGGCGTTGACGCCGCCGTCGGCACCGCCGCGCCCACCTGCCCGGGCGCCTCCCGGGCGATCAGCGGGGGGTTCCAGTCGACGACGGGAACCAACGCCGGCGACATGCTGTTCCCGAAGTCGAGCCTGCTCACGTCCGTGAACACGTGGACGGTCACCTCCATCAACGTGGAGTCCACTCAATCGTTCACGCTGACCGGGCACGCCTATTGCATGAGTCGGATCAGGCCGCCGAAGACCCTCTCCGCCACGGTCTCGGTTCCAGCCGTTCAGAACACCTCCACGGAGGCGAGCACCCCCGTCTGCCCCGCGCCCAAGAAGGCCAAGAAGAAGAAGGGGAAGAAGAAGCGCAAGAAGCAGCCCGCGCAGCTTCTATCGGCAGGAGGTTTCTCGACACCGCTCACGACGCTCGCGAATCCACCGCAGGCGGCGGTCGGCGCCAGCGTGCTCGGCACGTCGGGCGGATGGTTCGGCAGCGTCACCAACGCGACCAACGGCGTCGGAACGCTGTCGCTGACGACCCAGGGCGTCTGCGTTTGAGCCGAGGATCATGAGCGACGCGGCCGCCGCCCGCGAGCTCGAAGCGACGCCAATGCCGCTCCCGGCCGGCCTGGAGATCGAGTGGCTTGGGGTCTCGGGCTGTCGCCTGACCTTCGAGGGCGTCTCGATCTTCATCGATCCGTTCGTCTCGAAGCCGCCGCTGCGGAACCGGCTGCTGCGCCGGGTCTCGCTCTCGGAGCCTTCACTCAAAGCTGATCCTCGGCCGCAAGGTCCCCTTCGATGGGCCGCTGACATGTGACGACGTCGATGGCCTCAGCCCGAGCGCCTACAAGTGCGGCCAGGTCTGGGGCTGGAATTGACCCGCTTTCGTGGACACCTGTGTCTACCGAAACGGGGCAGTTCCACTTCTACCGACGTGACCCAGCTCCTCGGGATCGAGGGACGCAGCGAGGGCGCTCGAGCCGACGAGGTCGGCAAACACCATCGTCGCCATTGCGTTCCCCTTCGGCAGCGCTCATGGACTGAAGATAGTCAGTCGCCTGGAGCCCTAGATGAGTGATCCCACGACTGCCCCGCCCGAGGCCCCGCGTGGCTTTGCATCTCCGCGTCCTCGGACTTGCCCTTGCCCCCCGGCAAGGGCCGCGCCCTGCATCCTTGATCTGCTCGACACGCGTGCCCTCAAGCGAGACATCCGTGGAATCAATCATCTCGGGGCGGATCGCAGCGGACTATTGTCTGGCGCATGCCAGGACCCGGTGTGATCGGCGTCGTCGGCGCCGGGACGATGGGCGCCGGCATCGCGCAGCTCGCGGCCCAGTCGGGCGCCCGCACGCTGCTCCACGACCCGATCCCGGAGGCCCTCGAGTCCGGCGTCGGGAAGATCGAGGCTGGGCTGGCGAAGATGGTCGAGCGGGAGAAGATCTCGCAAGCGGACGCCGACGCAGCGCTTGGCCGCGTCGAGGCGGTGTCGGAGATCCCGGGCTTGGCCGAATCCGAGCTCGTGATCGAGGCGGCGCCGGAGAAGCTCGAGCTCAAGCTCGAGATCTTCAACGCGCTCGCCGAGGCCTGCGGGCCGGACGCCGTCCTCGCGACGAACACCTCCTCGCTCTCGGTGACCGAGATCGCCGCCGGCGTCCCGGGCCCCGAGCGCGTCGTGGGCCTCCACTTCTTCAACCCCGCGCCGGTGATGAAGCTCGTGGAGGTGGTGGCGGGCGCGCGGTCGTCGGAGGCGGCGCTCGCCATGGCCCGCGAGGTCGGCGAGACGATGGGCAAGCACGTCGTCCGCGCCGCCGACATCGCCGGGTTCCTCGTCAACCGCGCGGCGCGGCCGTACTCGCTGGAATCGCTGAAGCTGGTCGAGGAGAACCTCGCCACGCCCATCCAGGTCGACCGTGTCATGCGGATGGGCGGCGGCTTCCGGATGGGGCCACTGGAGCTGATGGACCTGATCGGGATCGACACCAACCACGCGGTCGCCGTCAGCTTCCAGCGCCAGAGCTTCGGCGAGCCGCGCTACCGCCCCTCGCCCCTGACTGCGCGGAAGATCGCCGCCGGGACCCTCGGCCGCAAGACCGGGGAGGGCTGGTACTCCTACGCCGAGGGCGCTGTGAAGCCCGAGGATCCCGAGCCGCCGCCCGCGGGAGGCGGCAACGGCAGGCCGCTCCTCTTCGTCGGCGAGCTCCCTATCGCCGACGAGCTGTTCGCCGCGGCGAAGGACGCCGGGTGGGAGCCGCACCTGTCCGCCGACGCGCCGGCGGACCCTTGGCTTACGCTCGACTTCAGTGGCCGCCCCGCCGACCCCGGGAGGACTCCCGCGATTATCGCCAAGTTTCTCCACGCCGGGTCGCTGCACCGGCTCGATCCGCAGGCGGCTGGTTTCCACGTCACGCCGCCGTTCGAGACGGCGAAGCTGATCGAGATCACGTCGACCCCGCAGACCGGCAACCAAGCGACGGCGCGGTTGCTCGAGCTGATCCGCTCGCTGGGTTGCCACGCCGAAGCCGTTGGCGACGCCCCGGGCCTGGTCTCCGGCCGGGTCCTCGCCCAGCTCGTCAACGAGTCGGCCTTCCTCGTCGGCGAGGGCAACGGCAGCCCCGACGACGTCGACGCGGGGATGGAGCTCGGCCTCAACCACCCGATGGGCTCGATCAGGCGCTCGGAGGCGATGGGCCTCGAGCATGCGATCTCGGTCCTGGGCGCCCTGCGGGAGGAGAATGGCGAGGAGCGCTACCGGGCGGCGCCGCTGCTGCGGCGCAAGGCGGCTGTCGGGGAGGGGTTGCGCTCGGAGTGAGCGCCGCCGGGGCTATCGCCCGGCGTAGAGCAGGTCCCAGACTATGACCGTGTTCGCCTCGCCGAGGCGCTCGATCTCCTTGGGCGTGGCGCCCCGGACCTCCTGGTACTCGGCCCGCTCGTTCATCCACACGATCGCCCCCCACTTCCGCGAGTCGGCCAAGGCCGAGCGAGAGGCGGGCAAGGAAGTCTTCCGCAAGATCGTCAGCGTGAGCTCGATGTCGGGGACGACCGGCAACGCGGGCCAGGCCAACTAGTCCTCGGCCAAAGGACGGGATGGTCGGGCTGACCAAGACGGTCGCCAAGGCGTGGGGCCAGTTCAACATCAACTGCAACGCGGTCGCCGTCGGCTACATCGAGACGCGGCTGACGGCCTCCAAGGACGATTCCAACAAGATGGAGATCGACGGGGAGGAGGTCCAGCTCGGGATCCCCGACCAGCTGCGCGCGATGGCGACGGCGGTGATTCCGCTCGGCCGGGCCGGCACTCCGCGCAAGGCGGCGGGCGGGATCCTCTACCTCTGCAGCCCCTGGGCGGACTACGTTCACGGCCAGGTCCTGAACGTCAGCGGCGGCGTTGCGATGGGATGATCTTCTGACCTGCATGAGAGCGCTGCTCGAGAAGCTGTACGCGGTGCTTCCCGCCGGAGACCAGGAGGCGCTGGCGCAGCTGGTGGCTCCCGACTTCATCGGCCGCACGACCCCCGGCATGCCGATGGGGATCGGCGGCGAGCACCGCGGGCGCGACGAGATGTGGCTTGAGATTTGGTCGGTGATCGGCCGCAACTTCGACGCTCGCGCGGTCACCCAGGAATGGGTCAGCTGCGCCCGCGCCCGCATGCTGGTGACCGGCCGTTACATGGGAAGCTCGCGAAAGAACGTGATCGAGTCGCAGTTCTCCTGGACGGACGCGGAGTTCTGGGACCGGCAGGACGAGATCGTCGCGCCCGTATTCGACTCCGAGGACGCGAAAGAGGGCTCGTGAGCCTTCATCGACAAGCGTGACCCGGTGTGGCGCGCGCGCTGAGGCGGGCGCGCCCGTCCACCACATCGCTTGTCGACCTTTCCCGCCGCGCGGGGGCCGAAAGGCGGCGGCCGAATCTAAAACTTAGTCGTATGATTATACTAATGGCAGATTCGCCCACCGAATACCGCGAGGGCGGATCTGGCTCAGGAGGGAGCCGCTGTGAGCTACGAACACATCTTGTACGAAATCGAGAACGGGGTTGCCCGGGTCACGATCAATCGCCCGGAGGTCCTCAACGCGTTCAGCGGGATGACGCTGAACGAGATGACCGACGCCTACGAACGGATCAAGGACGATCGCGACGTCGGTGTCGTCGTCCTCACGGGTGCAGGCGAGAAGTCCTTCAGTGCCGGCGGCGACGTCCGGGCTGAGGCGGAAGGGTGGCTCGACGACCGCGGGGGCGAGGTCGACATGAAGCGCCTCTACGCCGCGATGCGCGATTCTCTGAAGCCGACGATCGCCAGGATCAACGGCTACGCGATCGGCGGCGGCCATCACCTCGCCTACATCTGCGACCTGTCGATCGCCGCCGACCACGCCGTCTTCGGGCAGAACGGCCCTCGCGTCGCCAGTCCGGCGCAGGGGTGGCTCGTCTCCTACCTGGTGCGGGTACTGGGCGCCAAGCGCGCGCGCGAGGTGTGGATGCTCTGCCGCCGCTACAGCGCCGACCAGGCTCTGGACTGGGGCCTGGTCAACGCCGTCGTCCCTCTCGCCGAGCTCGACACGGAGGTTGACGCCTGGTGTCAGGAGATCCTGGCTCTCAGCCCGACCGCCGTGAAGGTGCTGAAGCGGACCTTCGACGAGGAGTACGCGCAGCTGCGCGACTACCAAGAGGACCACGACTACCTCGAGGAGGTCAATCCCGACTTCTGGACCAGCGGCGAGCAGCGCGAGGGCGCCAACGCCTTCCTCGAGAAGCGTCAACCCGATTTCTCGGACTGGCGGTAGGGAGATCTCCGACGAGCAGGCCATCGCGGCGCACGCGAGCCCGTCATACGGCGGGTTCTCCCAGAGCGAGCCGTCGGAGATCCGCCGCCGGGTCCGTGCCTGGCTCGAGCAGAACCTCCCCGCCGAGTGGCGCGACATCAGCCGCGGGACCGACGACGAGCTCGCCGTGTCGATCCGGCGCAAGTGGGGCGCGGCACTGGGCAAGGGAGGGTGGGGCGCCCCCGGCTGGCCGGT
Source organism: uncultured Solirubrobacterales bacterium (assembly GCA_963696625.1). Lineage (GTDB taxonomy): Bacteria > Actinomycetota > Thermoleophilia > Solirubrobacterales > 70-9 > JAWVFN01. The sequence goes on along the minus strand of CAVOKZ010000025.1, from coordinate 30,811 downwards.
CGAATACGGCGGCCTCGACCTCTCGCTCGAGTGCCAGGTGGTCGTCATGGAGGAGCTGGTGCGGGCCGGAGCTCCCGAGGCCCTCAACTCCAATGGGCTCGGGATCTTCGGCCCGATCCTGATCCGCCACGGCAGCCAGGATCAGCGCCTCCGCCTGCTGCCGTCGATGCTCGACCATTCGAAGCTCTGGTGCCAGGGCTTCTCGGAGCCGGGCGCCGGCTCCGACCTGGCCGCGCTTGGGACTCGTGCGCGACCGGAAGGCGAGAAGCTCGTCGTCAGCGGTCAGAAGGTGTGGACCTCGTTCGCGAGCCATGCCGACTACTGCTACGCGCTAGTCCGAACGGACCCGGAGGCTCCCAAGCGCGACGGCATCAGCATGATCGTGATCGAGATGGACCGGCCCGGGATCACGATCAGGCCCCTTCGCAACATCGCCGGAGGCGCCGAGTTCGCTGAGGTCTTCTTCGACGATGTCGAGGTGCCGGCGGAGAACGTGATCGGCGAGATGAACCGGGGCTGGCCGATGGCGGTCGAGGCGCTCTCGCTGGAGCGCGGCCTCTCCTTCGCCGAGCGCTCGCTGCGCCTCAGCCGCGAGGTGCAGAAGGTGGCGAGGCTGCTGGCGACTGCGGGTCCTCCGCGGGCCGACGCGGGGGAGCGCGAGCGCGCCGCCGAGCGGATCTTCGACCTCTATCTCGAGAGCCGCCAGCTGAGCAGCACGGTGCGCCGCGTGATCCGGCTCAGCGAGGCGCCGGAGCGGGTCGGAGTGATCGCTGCCCTCGCCAAGCTGCGCTGGAGCGAGTTGCACCAGGCCCTGCTCGACCTGGCGGTGGAGTCGCTCGGCACGGCCGCAGGGAGGGAAGGGCCCGACGAGTGGCTTCGCGCCTTCCTCTTCTCGCGCGGGGAGACGATCTACGCCGGTACCTCGGAGATCCAGCGCAACACGATCGCCCGCGCGATCGGCATGCCCACCAGCTCGCCGCAGTCTGCCAACGGCCCGCCCGCCCGCCCGCGGGTACGTGCCGGCGGGCTCGCGGTCGACGCCGACCAGGAGATGTTGCGTGAGGGGCTCGACGACCTGCTTGGAGGTCTGCGCCGCGGGATTGAGAGCCACCCGGCGCTGGCAGACGATCCGGGCGAGGTGCTGGACGAGATCTGGCGCCAGGTCGCCGAAGGCGGATGGCTGGAGGTTGCCGACGGCGCCGGCGCGGATCTGCCGAGGACGCTGGTCGCGCTCGGCGAGGCCGTGGGGGCGCGTCTGCTTACCGGTGCGTTCGGCGTCACGGCGACGCTCGCGGTGCCACTGCTGCGCCGCGCGGACGAGAGGGGAACCGCGGCAGACCTCGGGGCGGTGCTCTCTGGAGAGGCCCTCGCCACGGTCGTGCTCCCAGACGGCGGGTCGCCGGCGGCCCCGCTATGGGAGGGGGCCACGGCGCAGATGATGAACGGGGAGCTGTGCATCGCGGGGCGGTCGGTCGACGTTCCCTTCGCCGCCGATTCGACCTGGCTGCTCGTACCGGTGGAGACTGAACGAGGGCTGACCGTCGCGGTGGTTCCCCGCGACGCGGACGGCCTGTCGGTGGGGGCGCCCCACGGCGTTGACCGGATCAAGCCGCTTGCAGACGTCACCTTCGAGGACGTACGCGTGGGTCGCGATCAGCTGCTCGACGGGGGCGGCGACATGCGGAGCGACCTCGAGGAGCGCCTGGCCCACTACCTGCTTTTCCTCGACGGTGAGGCCCTCGGGGGGGCGCAGGAGGCCCTCAAGCGGACAATCGCCTACACGGCCGAGCGACGCCAGTTTGGCGTGCCGGTCGGGTCCTTCCAGGCGCTCAAGCATCTCGTCGCCGACGCCTACGGCGAGCTCGAGTTCGCTCGCGGCCACGCCTACGACGTCGGTGCGACGATCGGTGCCGGCGGTGGGCTCGACCTCGCGTCGCTCGCGTGCAGCCGGCTCACCTGCGCGCGCATGTACCCGCGCGTCCTCGCGACCTGCATCCAGGCCCACGGCGGGGCTGGCTTCACCTGGGAGCAGGAGATCCACCTCTGGTACCGCGCCGCCCTGCAGCAGCGCGTCCATCCGTTCGCCGCGGGAGCCCTGCGAGTCGCCGGCCGCAGGGCATTCCAGGCGGCAACCGCCACCGATCAGGAAACCGACAGAGAAGGAGAGTCGACGAGATGAGCGGAGCAGAGCGGTCACCGTCCCTCCACGCGGGCAGGATCCCCGATGACGAGTTCGCGCCGCGCCGCGCCCAGGTGCTCGACGGCGCCGCGGCGACGAGCATCGAGGGACGGGTCGCTTGGCTGCGGCAGCTGCAGGCCGAGAAGCTCGCCTCCTCGACGCTGGAGTTCGCCGAGGATCAGAGCCAGACGCTTGTCTGGGCGACCGTCTCCGCGCCGGACCTCGACCGGCACATCGCCGACCTGATCGAGGCGTGGCACCACGGTGCCCAGCTGCACGCCAGCTCGGCCGAGGGCAGCGATCTCGCCGGCGCCGGCGGCCTGAGCGTACCCGCGCGGGGCCTGGAGGGAATGCGCAAGATCGTCGACACCACCCCGATCGCGAATCAGCTTCGGCTCGGCGACGCCCACGCCGAGCCTCTCCGCGGAGCTTGCCCTCGCGGCCGGCTTCAGCTCCCTGCAGGGAGGCTCTATCGGGGCCGGGGTCTCGAAGCGGCCGGTCGCAGACCAGGTCGCTTCCCGCCAGTACCTCGATCGCCTCGCCTCCACCTACGAGGAGCAGGGCGTCGCTGTCCACCGCGAGTACTGCGGTGGAGTCGTCGGCGGGCTCACTCCTCCCAGCATCGCGTGCGCCTCGGTGATCCTCGACGCACTGATCGGCGCGGAGCAGGGTGTCCGCCACATGACCCTCGGCCTCACCGCAACGCGCAACCTGATCCAGGACGTCACCGCGCTGCGGCTCATCCGTGCGCTCGCTCCCGAGTACCTGAAGCGCCTGTCCCTGGAGGCGGCCCCGGTCGCGACGATGCTGAGCATGAACGGCGCCGAGCTGCCCGCAGACGAGCCGAACGCCTATGCGGTGACCAGCCTCGCGGCGTTGACGGCGGTGCTCGGGGGCGCGACCGCGCTCCCGGTCGTCGACTCCAGGGCCGAGGTCGGCGAGGGGTCGGCCGCGCGAGGCATCGGCCCGCTGCGGGTTGCCCGCTCGGTGGTCGAGATCGCCAAGCGGCAGCGACTCCCTGATACCGCCGAGCAGCGCGAGGAGCACACCGCGATCGAGCGTGAGACGCGCGCGATCCTCGACCGCGCGCTCGAGCTCGGTGACGGCGATGCCGCGAAGGCCGCCGTCCGCGCCTTCGAGGAGGGTGTCATCGACCTGCCCGCCGCCGAGGTGCCCGGGATCGCCGGCCGCGCCGCGATCGCGCGCGACGCCTCCGACGCCGTCCGTTTCACCGAATTCGGCGGCCTGCCGTTCGACGCGGAGGCCAGGGAGTTCCACGCGGTGCGGATGAGCCGTGCGTGATGGCCCCAGCGTCTCCGCGCTGATGGCGCGCGCGGCGGCCGACTACGCCGGCCGCCCTGCGATTCGCTACGGGGAGCGGGAGCTCAGCTTCGCGGAGTCGTGGGAGCGGGGGCTGCGCCTCGCCTCGCTGCTGCGAGAGCGGGGCCTGCGAGAGGGTGACCGGGTCGGGGTGCTCGAGGGCAACGAGCTCGGCTCGGCCGACCTGATCGCGGCCACCGCGGCCGCGGGCCTCGTCCGCGTGCCGCTCTACCTCGGCGCGGCGCATTCCCAACACCGGCGCATCCTCGAGCGCACGGGCGCCCGCGGCTTGGTCGCCGGCGCCGGCCAGGCCGAGGAGGCAGTGGCGCTCGCCGAGGCGATATCCGGGCTTGGCCCCGAGCAGGCCATCGTGCGCGGATCCGACTACGAAGCGCTGCTCGCCACGAGCGAGCCGCTTGCCGAGGTCGCCTCTCCCCGCCCGGTGGACGTCCACCTGATCCGCCACACGGGCGGAACTACCGGCGCTCCCAAGGGCGTCCCGATCAACCATCGGTCGTGGCTGGCCTCGTGCAGAGACTGGTTTTTCGGCCAGCCGCCGCTCGAGCTCGGCGACCGTTGCCTCAACGTATCGCCGATCGCCCACGGCGCCGGCTACTTCTTCACTTCCGCCTGGCTCTCGGGCGCCTGCAACGTGCTCGTCGACCGGCCGGCGCCGGCGGAGCTGGCCGCCCTGCTCGAGTCGGAGAGGATCGCGGTCACATTCATGGTGCCCGGGATACTGGCCGGCCTGCTCCAGGACAAGACGATCGAAAGCCGCGACTGGAGCGCCCTGCGGGTGATCGCGATCGCCGGTGCCCCGGTCACCGAGCCCGTGCTTCGGCGCGCACGCGAGGTCTTCGGCGACGTCGTCTTCCAGGCCTACGGGCAGACCGAGGCGGTTCCGGCCACCTGGCTCACGCCAGGCGAGTGCTACGCGCAGATCGAGGGCTCGGAGCCCTTGCGCTCCGCGGGTCGGCGGCTCCCGTTTGCCGAGGCTCGAGATCCGCGGCCCGCATGGCGAGCCTCTCCCGCCGGGCGAGATCGGGGAGATCGCGCTGCGCTGCGACGGGCAGATGGAGGGATACCTGGATGACCCCGAGGCAACCGCTCGCGCCCTGCGCGACGGCTGGGTACTGACCGGCGACGCCGGGTCGCTCGACGCAAACGGCTACCTTTACGTGCTCGATCGAATCGTCGACGCGATCGTCGTCCCCGGCGGCGCGACCGTGTGGCCTTCGCAGCTCGAGAACGCGATCGCCGCCGACCCTCGCGTGGCCGAGGTCGCGGTCTTCGGCCACGACGGTGAGGTCACCGCCGTGGTGGTGGTCCCCGGCGGCGAGGAGCCGACCGCCGGGGACCTACCGTTCGACAACAACTCGTACGTCCCGCGGGTCGTCGTCCGGCGCGAGGCACTTCCGCGCAGTCCCGTGGGCAAGGTGCAGCGCGAGGCGCTGCGAGACCTCTACGCGACCGCTCCCGGCTCGCGCCAGGCCGGCGCCGGCTGAGCCTGCTTTGGGCTGAGGCCCTTGCTGAATCCGACCACGTCGTCGACGGTGAGCTGGTAGCCGGCCTTCCCCGCGTGCTCGGCTCGCTCGGCAATCCGCTCCTCGTGGAAGGCGCGGACGTCGGCGGGCAGCGGCACGCTGCCGGGGTTGAGCCAGCGCACGCGACCCTGCATGTCGCGCGCGGTGAGACCGACGCCGGCGTTGTAGACGTTGGGGGAGAAGGGAACGTCGATCACTCCCGTCCGGATCGCCGCGGCCGTGCCGGCGGCGAGATCTCCCTCACCGAGCTTCATCGTCGCGTCGAGGATCGCCCGCACCGAGCGGCGGATCAGGTCCATCTCCGCGTCGAGCTCGGCGGAGGCGGGCAGGGGCTGGTGGCCGAGCAGTTCGGCGACCTGCTTGGTGGCGACTACCCCAGCGACGTTCGCCTCGAGAGTCGGCACGCCGAAAGCCTCGTCGAGTGACTTGGTGATGATCTCGTCGGCGCCTCCGAGAACGGCGGCGATCGAGCCGCTGAGGACGACGCCGTAGGCCTCGGCCTCCTCGTGGGGGAAGTCGCCCATCCACTGCGGCGTGTCGATGTAGATCTCGACGTCGTCGGCGATCTCGGCGACGTACTCGTTCGCCAGTTCGCGCAGCACGCGGATCGCGGCGACGTCCTGGATCAGGTTGCCGAGCAGCCCGTAGCTGCAGACGACGCGCCGCACGCCCTGCTTGACGGCGAGCATCGTGTCGATCAGGGTCGAGGTAAGCGCGATGCAGGGGGGGACGAGCGTCCCAGTCAGCGTTGCCGGCAGCTCCTTGACGATCGGGCAGCCGCTGTCCTCGAAGTAGCCGATCAGGCGGTCCTCGTACTGGTAGTTGTGGATCAGCTCCTCGGGCGTCGCGAGCTTCTCGTAGGCCAGGTTCTGGACCGGCCCCATGAACATGTAGGTGAAGCCGGCGGCCATGTAGAGCTCCTTGCAGAGGCGCGCGTCGCTCGAGGCCATCCGCACGCTACACGGGCGGTTGACGCTGTCGACGATGATCTCGCTCGCCTTGGCACCGCGGGCGACGATCGGATATCCGGAGATCAGCGAGCGCCCCGCCTCCTCGCTCTCGCGCAGCCCGCGCTCGGCATCCTCGAACTTGAGCTGCCGAGTATAGGCATCGGTGAGGACCGAGAGTACGTCGGCGCCGGCGTCGTCGAGGGCCTGCATGGCGCGAATCTGGCCGTCGATCAGCGTCTCCCCATGGCGCGGCTGGACTACCGTGGCAGCGCGCTCGCGGGCTGTGCGGAACACGAGATCTGCCCGGTTGGCCTCCGGCAGGGAGCGGTGGCGCTCAAGGGAGTCCTCCAGAGAGCCGAGGTCGGTCCGCGCCTGGCTCAGGACCTCCTGGTCGCGCGCCTTGGTGAAGCGGTCGACCGACCAGCGCTCATCGCTGACGGGTGCTGACATCGATTCTCCTCCGTTCCTCGGGCCGGCCCGCAGTCCGACCGCGGGCCCGGGCATGACTAGCTTCCTCTAAATAGTATACTGAGTATCCTTAACAGGTCAATTCGCTTCGAGCCGGGCGAGCAGGGAGAGGATCTCGTCCCGGTCCTGACCGGCCTCGCGGGCGGTGCGCAGCCGCTCGGGCGCGGCCACCTCCCCCGAGATGCGGGGGATCGCGCGGACTCTTCCCTCGCCGTCGGCGAAGCCGTCCCGCTGCGCCGCGGCGAATGCCTCCTCCAGCGAGCGCACCGGCGAGACGGCCGTGGCGCGCAGGTCGAGGTGCTCGATCCACTGCTCCAGCGTGCGCGTCGCGAAGGTCTCCTCGAAGGCGGCGCGCAGCCGCGGCCAGGCTGCGGTATCGAGCTGCTCGGAGGTGAGCTCTGGACGCCCGATCCCCTCGCACAGGGCCGCGTAGAACTTCGGCTCCATCGCCCCGACCGCGATCCACCGGTCGTCCGCGGTCCGGTAGCAGTCGTAGAATGGCGCGGCTCCGGACACGAGGCCCCGCCCCCACGAGGGATCGGGAGCGCCGGCGCGGCGCCAGGACTCCGCGACGCTGGCCATCGCCAGCAGGCTCTCGTACATCGAGACGTCGACCAGCGCCCCCTCACCGGAGAGATCGCGGCGGCGAACGGCCGCGAGGATGCCGATCGCGGCGACCATGCCGCCGCCGGCGAGATCGGCGAGGAGGTTGAGCGGCCAGGCCGGCCGGCCCCCATCGCGGGTCGAAAGCGAGAGCACGCCCGACTCGGCCAGGTAGTTGAGATCGTGGCCCGGAGCCAACGCCATCGGCCCCTCCTGGCCGTAGCCGCTGATCGAGCAGTAGACGAGGTCGGGACGGAGTCGCGCGAGGGCGTCGTAGCCGAGTCCGAGCCGCGCCGCGACGCCGGGCCGGAAGCCCTCCATGAAGACGTCGCTCTGTGCGACCAGGCGCAGGGCGAGGTCCCGGTCGGCCTCGCTCTTGAGGTCGAGCACGATCGAGCGGCGGGAGCGGTAGAGCGGATTCGTCCCCGCCGCCCGCGATGCGGGGCCGCCGTGACCGGGCAGGACACCCACGTCGGCGCCGGCACGGCGAGCGCCGGGCGGCTCGACGGTGATCACCTCGGCACCGAGGTCGCCGAGCAGCGTGGTGGCGAAGGGGCCGGGCGCGAGACGGGTGAGGTCGAGGATGCGCAGCCCCGAGAGCGGAGCCCCTCCCTCACCCGAGGAAAACATGTACTGATTATACTAATGAGGTTGCCCGGGGATGGAGCCAATCGCGCTGGTGTCGCGGCGGACGATTATCCGCCGCCCCTGGCGGGCATCCGCATCGCCGACTTTACCTCGATCGCGGCCGGTCCCTACGGTAGCTCCCTGCTCGGCGACCTGGGGGCCGACGTGATCGCGGTCGAGCCTCCCGGCGGTGAGCCGTTTCGCTCGATCGACAACATCTTCGGCGAGGGCGAGAGCGCCTACCACTTCGGCATCAACCGCAGCAAGCGCTCGCTCGCCCTGGACCTGACCCGGCCTGAGTCGGCCGAGGTCGTGCGACGCCTGATTGCCTCGGCCGACGTCTGCATGGTCGGCTTCCGCGGTCCCGCGGTCGAGAAGCTCGGGCTCACCTACGAACACCTGAGCGACGTCAATCCGCGGCTGATCTACCTGTCGCTGACAGCCTTCGGCGAGGACGGGCCGCGCTCGGGGGACCCGGGCATGGACATCATCGCCCAGGCCCTCAGCGGCGTCATGGGCATGACCGGGGAGCCGGGTCGCCCGCCGGTCAAGGTCGGGCCGCCGATCGCGGACTTCGTCGCCTCGTTTCTTCTCGGCTTCGCGATCTGCGCGGCGCTACGCGCCCGCGACCGCGACGGTGTCGGGCAGCGGATCAAGCTGAACCTCCTCGACGGGCAGGTGGCGACGCTCGGCAACTACATCACGCCGTACCTTCGCAATCGCGTGCCCCTGCGCCCAATGGGCGGCGGCCACCCTCAGATCGTTCCCTACCAGGTCTTCGCCGCCTCCGACGGCTACATGATCGTCGCCTGTCTCAACGATCGCTTCTGGCCCAAGCTCTGCGAGGCCGTCGGCAGGCCCGATCTGCTCGCCGACCAGCGCTTCGCGACGAACACCAGCCGCGTTGAGCACCGCGAGGTGCTGGTTCCGGTCTTCGAGGAGCTGTTCGCCGCCCGCCCCCGCGCCGAGTGGCTCAAGCCCCTGCGGGATGCGGGCGTCCCGTGCTCGGAGGTCCACCACCTCGAGCAGGCGATCGAGGAGCCCCAGGTTGTCCACAACCGGATGATCCGCGAGCTTGAGCACCCCCGTCACGGCGCCTACGGCGTGGTCGACAACCCGATCCGATTCGAGCGCACTCCGGCCCGGGTCGATCGTCCGGTGGCCGACCTCGGCGAGCACAACGACGAGGTTCTCGGCGAGCTCGACTTCACTGCCGCCGAGATCGAGGGCTTGAGGAGCACCGGTGCCCTCCGCTGAACCGCGCCGCCAGCGCGGACTGACCTGGCAGGAGCTCGCGGTCGGTACCCGGTTTGAGACCCTGGCGCGCACCGTCACCGAGGCCGACCAGGTCGGCTTCGTTACCTCGATGGGGCTCTTCGAGGGCCTCTTCCTCGACGCCCGCGACACTCACCTCGGCGGCTCGGGCCGCGTCGTCCCGGGTGCGCTGACCTTCGCGATGGCCGAGGGACTCGTGGTCCAGACGCAGTTCATCCAGGGCACGGGGCGAGCGCTGCTCGGCGTGGAGATGAAGATGCTGGCACCCGTCGTGACCGGCGACACGATCCAGGTCCGCTTCGAGGTGACCGAATCCCGGCCCACATCCGACGGCGAGCGCGGGATCGTCAAGACCAGGAACGAGGTCATCCGTGAGGACGGCGAGGTCGTCCTCGAGTACACGCCCGCGCGGCTTGTCGCGGGCAGCCACCACCGCCGAGGAGGATGAATGGACTTCGGGTTCACCGATGAGCAGCACGACCTGCGGGCGAGCGTCCGCGACTTCGTGGCGAAGGAGATCCCGCCGCGCCAGGCCAAGGAATGGGACGAGAGCTTCACGACGCCCGACGTGCTCTTCCGCGCCTTCAGCGAGCTCGACTGGCTGGCGATTCCCTTCCCAGAGGAGCTCGGAGGTATCGGCGGTGGCGCGATCGAGACGGCGATCGTCACCGAGGAGCTCGGTCGCGCCAGCTTCGACGTGGCGATGTGTTTCGTGACGAGCCTGATCGTGGGCATGACCGTGTTCAGGTGGGCCGGGGAAGAAACCCGCCGCAGGGTGATCGAGGATCTGCTCGCGGGGAGGCAGCGCTACGCCGTTTCGATCAGCGAAGCGGGCGCCGGCTCCGATGTCTCGGCGCTCTCCGCGCGGGCGGAGACGCGCGGCGAGGAGCTCGTGCTCAACGGGACCAAGATGTGGTGCACGGGCGCCGGAGTGCCCGGGACGACGCTGGCGATCTACGTGCGCACCGATCCCGCCTCGAAGGGGCGCGAGGGGATCAGCCTGGTCCTCGTCGACCCCGATACCCCCGGAGTCGAGCTGCGTCAGATCCCAACGCTCGCCCGCCACATCCTCGGCACCTACGAGGTGATCCTCGACGATGTCGTCGTGCCGGTATCGAATCTCGTCGGCCGTCTGAACCAGGGCTGGGAAATCCTCCTATCCGGGTTGCAGCTGGAGCGCGTGCTGATCTGCGCGGGCTACGTCGGCGCCGCTCAGTCGACCCTCGACGAGGCCCTCTCCTACTCGAAGGAGCGCGAGCAGTTCGGCAAGCGGATCGGCGACTTCCAGGCCCTCGGTCACGAGCTGGCCGATGTCCAGACCGCCGTCGATGCCGCCTGGCTGCTCGCCTATCGCGCCGCCTGGCGCCTGGATGCGGGGCTGGACTGCGCCCGGGAGGGGGCGATGGCGAAGCTGTTCGCGTCCGAGACCTATGTCAGCGCCGCGCGCACCGGGATGCAGGTGATGGCCGGCTACGGGTTCTCGACCGAGAGCGTGATGAGCTACCGCTGGCGCGAGGCGATCGTCGCCCCGATCTCCGGGGGCACGAGCCAGATCCAGCGCAGCGCGATCGCGGGCACGATGGGCCTGCGGACCCGCTAGCGCGCCAGGAAGGCGGCGATGCGCTCGCGGGCGTCGCCGTCGCGGTAGAGCGCGGCGATCTCGGCCAGCTCGGCCTCCATCCCCGCGTCGAAGTTCGGGGACGCCGCGGCCTCCACGCAGCGGCGAATCGCCGCTGCGGCCAGCGGCGGCATCTCGCAGTAGCGCGCCGACCAGGCGATCGCCCGCTCCCCCGCGGGGGGGCCATCGGCAAGATCCACGAGCCCCATGCGCGCCGCCTCCTCCGCATCGATCTGGCGGCCGGAGAGCATCAGCTCGCTCGCTCGCGCCGCCCCGGCCATGCGGGTGAGGCGCTGCGTGCCGCCGGCTCCCGGGAGCAGGCCGAGCTTGATCTCGGGCAGCCCGAAGGTGGCATCGCGCGAGGCGAAGCGCAGGTCGCAGGCGAGGGCCAGCTCGAAGCCACCGCCGAGGGCGCGGCCGTCGATTGCCGCAACCGTCAGAAACGGCGCCGCGGCGACCGCCTCGACGGCGCCGCGGACTGCCTCCACGTAGGCAACGAACCGGTCGGGGTCGGCCCCCTCGAGCTCCTTCAGGTTGGCCCCGGCCCCGAAGTAGGCGGGCACGGCAGAGCGGATGACCAGAGCGGCCGTCTCCTCGCCGTCCAGCCCCGCCACGGCCTCGCGCAGCCGGTCGACCATGACGGTTGCCAGCGCGCCGACCGGCGGATTGTCGAGAGTCAGGATCGCTAGCCGGCCCTGCCGGGCCAGCGCGACCGGCTGGGCGGTCACCCCAGCAGGGCCTCGCCGTTGCGGCCGCCTCGCAGCCAGGCCGATCGCGGGATGATCGGCTCGTCGAGGCGCCGGGAGCGCTCCATGTCGTCGCGGAACTGCTCCAGGTGCTTGCGCATCGCGTTCTCGGCCTTGCGGCCGTCACCCGAGCCGATCGCCAAAGTGATCTTCTCGTGCGCAGCTCGGGTCTGCTCCCAGGCCTCGTCTGTGAGCTCCTCGTGCTCGACGTGCCACTTAAGCACGTCGTGAAAGGCGGCGAGGATCATGTGGTACAGGGAGTTTCCCGAAGCGCGGCTGACGAGCACGTGGAAGTCGACGCTCTCGGGGATGGGGCCCTCGTGCGCATCGTCGGGGTGCTTGAGCGTGAGCTTGAGGCGCTCCATCTCCTCCTCGGTGATCGAGGAAGCAGCCGCCGCCGCTGCGGCGGGCTCGAGCGCAAGCCGCAGATCGAAGAGGTGGCGCAGCGGAGCGTCCTCGAGCGCGACGATCGTTGCCAGCGAGCGGCTGATGTGGGTCGGATCGGGGTGGCGCACGGTGATGCCGCCCCGCGGGCCGCGCTTGATGGCGATCAGGCCGTCGGCCTCCAGCAGCCGCAGGGCCTCGCGGATCGTCGCCCGGCTGAGCCCGCGCGTCTCGATCAGCTCGCTCTCCGACGGCAGGCGCGTGCCAGCCGGCAGGGCGCGGCCGAGGATGTTCGCGCGCAGCTCCTGGGCGACGAGCTCGGAGGCCTTGGGCGGCGACGAGTGGTTGCCGGAGGACGGAAGCAGCGGCGAGCGCTCCTTGCCCCCCTTCGGTGAAGCTTTGGCCGCCCGTTGGTCGCTCATTGCCATAATGATTACACTTTAATCGAATCGGCGGCACCCGCATAGAGGGCCCGCTCCAACCCCAGAAAGGGAACTTCATGGAAAAACGCACCGCCCTGGTGACGGGCAGCGCTCGCGGGATCGGCCACGGGATTGCACAGAGCATGGCCTCCGCTCACAAGGTGATCGTCGCAGATCTGGCGGAGGACCAAGCCGAGGCGACCGCCGAGGCGATCCTCTCCGCCGGCGGAGAGGCGATCGGCCTCGCGATGGACGTCACCGACGGCGCTGCGGTCCGCGAGGGCGTGGCTCGGGCGGAGGCCGAGGTCGGGCCGATCGACGTGGCGGTCAACAACGCCGGCTGGGACGAGCTGATGCCGTTCCTCGAGACCGACGAGGAGTTCTGGGAGAAGGTCATCGACATCAACTACAAGGGAGTGCTCCGGGTCAGCGCCGCGGTCCTGCCCGGGATGGTCGACCGCGGCTGGGGGCGCATCGTCAACATCGGCTCGGATGCGGCTCGGGTCGGCTCATCCCTGGAGGCCGTCTATTCCGGGGCGAAGGGTGCCGTGATCTCGTTCACCAAGACCCTGGCCCGTGAGACCGCGCGCAAGGGGGTCACGGCGAACTCCGTCTGCCCCGGCCCAACCGAGACTCCCCTCCTGGACGAGATCGTGGCTGCGAGCGGCGATTCGGCGAAGGTGATCGGAGCGATGAAGTCGGCGGTGCCGATGAAGCGTCTCGGGCGGCCCGAGGATCTGGCGGCGGCCGTGCTGTTCCTCGCGGGGGAGGACGCCGGGTTCATCACTGGGCAGACCCTCTCGGTGAGCGGAGGCCTGACGATGGCGTGAGCCGCGTGTTTCAAGGAGCCCCGCGATCCCAGGATTGGGGTAGATCAGTAGAATGATTATGCTTTACAATCCACCAACTGGTGAGGAGACCCAAATGAAGGGGAGAGAGATGCAACGTGCAGTGGTTGTAGTCGTATCGATTGCCGCCCTGGCGGCGATCGCCGGATGTGGCGGAGATGACAGCACCGACAGCGGCAGCAGCAGCGTCGGCGATTCGGGCGGCAGCAAGCCCACTCTGAAGGTGGCGCTCCCGACCGCGGGCGCCGATTCCCTGAACTACGTCGCCGATTCCGAAGGCTTCTTCGCCGACGAAGGCGTCGACGTCGAGATCATCGGCAACACCGGCGCAAACCTGGCGACCATGGTTGCCTCAGGCCAGGCGGACATCGGCGTGTTCGGCGCCGGCTCTCCGCTGCTGACTGCGGCGCAGGGCAAGCCCTCCTCGATCATCTACGCGCTGACCGGTGGCGGTCAGGGTGGCTCGATCGTCGGGCCTCCCGAGACCAAGACCCTCGCGGATCTCCAGGCCAAGAGCGGCGACTGCCGAATTGGAAGCTTCCCCCCCGGCAGCTCGGCGTACGGCTACGCCAACCTCTATAAGCAGACCGCGGACCTCGATTGCGACATCGTGCCCCTCCCTGACGTCGCCTCGCAGATCGGCGCCCTCTCTGCAGGTCGGGTGGATGCGCTCGTCGGCGCCTACCCGAACTTTGCCTCCACCATCGATGAAGGCAAGGCGACCCTGCTGATGGACTCCCGCGATCCCGCACAGCGGCAGAAGTACATCGGGAGGGACTTCGTCGAAGTCGTCCTCTACGGCGACAAGGCGAACCTGCAGTCGAAGGGAGACGCGCTCGTCCCCTACCTCAAGGCCCTGAAGAAGGCGGCCGATTACATCGGCGATCAGGATCCCGCCGAGGTCGCGGCGGAGATCAAGGACCAGCCAGCCCTGGCCGAGACCACGCAGGACCAGGTCGAGTCCGACGTCGCATCGCTGTCCGTCTACCAGTACCTGGGCAGCGACGACGGATTCATCACCGAACCGCAGTGGGACTTCGCGCTCACGCGGATCGCACTGTGGGGCCTCCCGGGCTTCGACCCGCAGGCCCCCTCCTCCAGCTATGCGGAGGCGATCGACATGTCCTACTACGAGAAGGCATTCGGCGTGCCGGCGACTGCCGGCGCCGCTGGCTAGGACCGACGACCGGCTATAAGGATCGATGAGCGTGACGAGGGCACCTGAACATCTCAGGAACTCGCCGGGCGGCCTCCGAAAGGATTCGGAGGCCGCTCCGGCTACCTCGTCGACCACCGCGATGCTGCGCCTCGAGGGAGTCAGGTTCTCCTATCCGGATGGCACCGCGGTCCTGCAGGGGATCAGCGAGTCGATCGAGGCGGGGACGACCCTCGGCGTCGTCGGCCCCAGCGGTTGCGGCAAGTCGACGCTGCTCGCGCTGATCGCCGGCCTGCTCGAGCCAAGCGAGGGCACGATCGAGCGGCCCCCCCCCGAGGCCGGGCGACATCCGCTCAGCATGGTCTTCCAGAAGGACACGCTCCTGCCGTGGCTGACGGTGGGGGAGAACGTCCGCCTCTTCTCCCGCTTCAAGAGCCACGGCCGTCGTTCCAGATTTCTCTCCCGCCGTGGACGGGGGACGGGGCCCGAGCCGCCGGCCGGCGACGGCGACCTCGACGATCGAGTCGCCGAGCTGCTCGAGCTCGTCCATCTGGACGACAGCGCCGACCGCTACCCGTACCAGCTCTCGGGAGGCATGCGTCGTCGCCTTGCGTTTCTTGCCGCGGTGGCACCCAACCCCGAGATCCTGCTGCTCGACGAGCCGTTCTCCTCCCTGGATGAGCCCACCCGCGTCGACATCCACCAGGACGTATTCCGGATCTCGCGGATGATGGAGATGACGACGGTTCTCGTCACCCACGACCTCGCAGAGGCGATCTCGATCTGCGACCGAGTCGTGATCCTAAGCTCGCGCCCGGCGAGCGTCGCCGAGGAGCACGTGGTTCCCTTCGGAAACGGGCGGGAGATGCTGGCGCTCCGCGAGACGCCGGAGTTCCTCGATCTCTACGGGCACCTCTGGCACGATCTCAGCGCGCAGATCCAGGCTTCCGGCCCGGGCCGTTCGAACGGCAAGGGCGCCGCTTCCAAGGAAGCCGGCAAGAAGGCAGGGAGCGCGCGGTGAAGCTGAGCACGATCGAGCGCAAGCCGTTCAGCGCCCCTGTCGCCTGGGCGGTGCGGATCGGCATCGTCGCGGTGCTGCTCGCGCTCTGGGAGTACCTGCCGAAGATCGCGACGCTGCGGGACTTCAGCCCGATCTTCGACCCGTTCTTCGTCAGCTCGCCGTCGCGGGTCTTCGACCGGTTGCGCGAGATGTCGAACGGCAGCAACGGTCAACCAGAGATCTGGCCGTTCCTCTGGGACACGCTGAAGGCGACCCTGCTCGGTGTTGGCATCGGCACCGCCCTCGGCGCGCTTGCGGGGCTGATCCTGAGCAACAGCCCGCGCCTCCAGCAGACCTTCAACCCGTTCATCGCCTTCTTCAACTCCGCCCCGCGGATCGCCTTCGTGCCGATCTTCGTGATCATCTTCGGCCCGTCGCTGACCTCGTCGGTGCTCACCGCGGTGTTCGTGGTGTTCTTCATCGTCTTCTACAACGCCTACGGGGGCGGCAGGAGCGTACCGCGGGCGACGGTGCAGAACGCGCGTCTGCTCGGTGCGACGTCTTGGGAGGTGATGCGGCATGTGCGCTTGCCCTACGTGCTGGTTTGGACGTTCACATCGTTGCCCAACGCAATCAGCTTCGGCCTCGTTGCCGTCGTCACGGCCGAGATCCTCACCGGGACGGTCGGAACCGGCCGCCTCATCTTCACCTCGATCTCCTCGGTCGACTCGACTCTCACGTTCACCGTGGTGCTCGTGCTGAGCGTCGTCGGCGTGGCCATGGTGCTCACGGCCGAGGCCGTGCAGCGTCGATGGCTTCACTGGTGGGATCAGTCATGACAGCCAACCTATTCTTTTTAGTACACTAATTACCCTTGACGTGGGTGGCGCTCTTAGGAGGAGACGCATGAGTTCTGAAATCAGCGAGCGAACCGCCTATCCCGGGCGGATTCCCGATGAAGTCTTCGAAGCGGACCGGGAGCGCGTGCTGGCCTCTTGGCCGACCGGCGCGGATGTGGATATCGACGAGGGTGTCGCCTTCCACAAGGAGCTCCCGGCCGAGAAGAACTGGGCGAAGCGCATAGCCCAGGCCTACGCCGACGGCATCACCCTAGCCTGGCCACGGACCGGAAAGGCGCTTCTGCAGGAGCACATCGACGACCTCGTCGCGCTCTACGAGGACGGCGCTCAGCTCCATGCGACGACCGCCGACAGCTACACGCGTACGCAGCGCTACGATCAGGCCGCCGACGCGCTCGCCGAGAGCGCGCGGGAAGGCCGGTCCATGCTCAACGGCCTACCCGTCGTCAACCACGGTGTCGAGCGCACGCGCGAGGTGGTCACCGGCACGCCGATCGCAAACCAGTTCCGTACCGGGACGCCCGACGCACGGCTCTCGGCGGAGGTCATCCTCAATGCCGGCTACCGGGCGCTCCAGGGCGGCATGCTCGGCACCAGCCTGCCGTTCATGAAGGATCTGCCGATCAGCGAGGCCATACGCAATTGGCAGCAGGTGGAGCGCCTGGTCGGCGTCTACCAATCCAGGGGCGTCGACATCCACCGCGAGTACTACGGCGCCCTGATGGGGATGATCATGCCCCCGAGCATCATGTGCGCGTCGCTGATCTTCGACGGGCTGATGGCGGCCGAGCAGGGCGTCAAGCACATCACGCTTGGCACCAACAACAACATGCACGTCCTGCAGGACGTCGCCGCGCTGCACGTCGTGCAGCGGGTCGGCCGCTCCTACCTGGACGACCTCGGCTTCTCCGACGTGACCCTTACCCCCCTCCTCTACATGTGGATGGGGCAGTTCCCCCACGGGGAGGGCGAGGCGAACGGGCTAATCGGCCTCGGTGCGGTAACCGCGGCGCTCGGCGGCGCCGCCGCGACCGTGGTAAAGACCCCCGACGAGGCCTTCGGCGTCGCCACCACGGCATCCAACGGCGCCTCCGTCCGCTTGACCAAGACGATCCTCGACCTGACGCGCGGGCAGCGGTTGCCCGACTCCGAGGAGCAGCGCGAGGAGATGGCGATGATCGAGCGCGAGACCCGCGCCATCGTCGATACGGCGCTGAAGCTAGGGGACGGCCGGGTCGCGACCGGCGTAGTCGAGGCTTACAAGGCGGGAACGATGGACGTGCCGTTCTCCCCGGCGAGGGGCAACGCGGGCAGGGCCCTGCCGGTGCGCGACGCGAGCGGCGCGGTGCGCTTCCTGGAGTTCGGCTCGCTGCCCTTCGACCAGGACATCAAGGACTTTCACAAGCAGCGCGTAGAGCAGCGCATCAAGCGAGACCACGCCGAGGCGGCCCCGTTCTCGATGGTCGTCAAGGACGTTTCGCTCGAGACCTTCCAGCCACGAGAGACAATCGGAGCGCCGGCATGAGCAGCGATGACAAGAAGAGCCCGTACAAGGTCGTCCTCGGAGTGGTCGGCGCGGACGTGCACATAGTCGGGGCGCGAGTCCTCGAGTATGCGCTGACGGAGGCCGGATACGAGGTGGTCAACCTCGGGATCATGGTCAGCCAGGAGGAGTTCATCGAGGCGGCGATCGAGACCGACGCCGACGCGATCCTCGTCTCCTCCGTGTACGGCCACGGGGAGATCGATTGCCGCGGCTTTCGCGAGAAGTGCGTGGAGAGCAACATCGGCGACATCCTGCTGCTGGTCGGGGGCAACCTGGTGATCGGCAAGGCGAGCTGGCCCGAGACCGAGGCGAAGTTCCTCGGCTATGGGTTCGACCGCGCATACCCGCCTGGCACGTCCCCCGAGGTGCCTCTCGCCGAGCTCGGCCAGTTGCTGGACGAACGCGCCGTCGGCCGCCAGAGCGCCTGATTCGCGTCGGATGACCGGGCCAGGTCTCTCGGCTTCGCGCGCGCTGTTGATCGACTTCGGCAGCACGTTCACCAAGGTGCGGGCGGTCGATCTCGAGTCGGCGCAGCTGCTCGGCGCCGAGCAGGCGCCGAGCACGGTCGGCACGACGATGATGGAGGGACTCGAGAGCGCTCTGGCCAAGCTCTCCGAGCGGACGGGGGAGGATGACTTCCACGGCTACCTCAAGCTCGCGTCGAGCAGTGCCGCGGGCGGCCTGCGGATCGTCGCCGTCGGACTGATCAAGAACCTGACGATGGAGGCCGCGCGCCGGGCCGCGCTGGGGGCCGGAGGGAAGCTGGTCGGCGGGTTCGCCAACGGCCTCACCTCGTCCGACCTGGCCGCGATCGACGCGCTGTCCCCGGACATCCTCGTGCTCGCCGGCGGTACCGACGGCGGGAACCGCGACTGCATCGTCGGCAATGCAGCGGCGCTCGCCGAGCACGGGATCTCGTGCCCGGTGATCGTCGCGGGTAACCGCAACGCGGTCGACGAGGTGGCTGAGATTCTCGGCGCAGCCTCGGTCCGCTTCGAGATCGTCGACAACGTGCTTCCCGACGTCAACACGCTCTCGATCGAGTCGTGCACCGAGGCGATCCGCAGCAACTTCATGGAGCGCATCGTGCACAGCAAGGGCCTCGACGACGCCCAGTCCTTCGTCGGCCAGATCCTCATGCCCACTCCGCACGCCGTGTTGCTCGGCTGCCGGCTGCTCTCCGAAGGGCCCGAGGGCGAGCGGGGCCTCGGCGAGCTCCTCTGTGTCGACGTCGGCGGCGCCACTACCGACGTCTACACGGTCGCGGAGGGCAGTCCGCGCGGTGACCGCACGGCGATCCGCGGCCTCCCCGAGCCCTACGTCAAGCGCACCGTCGAGGGCGACCTCGGCATGCGCATCAACGCCGGCTCGATCGTCGAGGCGGCGGGGGAGCGAGAGCTGCGCCGGGAGGTGGGCGACTCGGTCGACGTCGCCGGGGTCACCGACCGGTTCGCCGAGCAGACCGACCTGCTCCCCGAGACCGAAGAGGGCCAGCGGCTCGACATCGCCCTCGGCAAGGCGGCGGTGCGGGTCGCGGTTCGCCGCCACGCGGGCACGCTCGAAGTGGCGCATGGGCCGAACGGGCCCTTCTCGGTGCAGGTCGGCAAGGACCTGCGCGGGATCGAGACCGTGATCGCGACAGGCGGGATCTTCGCGGCCAACCCGGCCCAGGCCGAGGAGGTCGTCAGCGTGGCCTCCTATGACGAGCACGCCCCCGAGCATCTCCTGCCGGAGAGCTTCCGCACGAGCGTCGACCGAGACTACGTCCTCTATGCGGTCGGACTGCTCGCATCTGTCGCTCCTCGGGTCGCCTACAAGCTGGGCACCGCGAGCCTCTCAGCCTTGACAGCCGGCGCCGCCAGATGAGCGAGGTCGCGACAGTGGAGGCCGAAGGCGGGCGCCTCCTCGGACAGGCCGACCTCCAAGCGCTGCTCGGGTGCGCGGAGGTCCAGACCCCGCGCCAGCGCCTCTGCGGGGACGCCGACGAGGTCGTCTCCTTCGGGCTCGAGCTGGGCTCGCCGGTCGCTTTGAAGCTGATCAACGACTCCCACCCGCACAAGAGCGACATCGGCGGGGTGATTCTCGGGGTCGACGGCGAGGCGGAGTTGCGGGCCGCGGCCGAGCAGCTGGATGCCCTCTGCGCCGACCTCGACCTCGATCCCGCGGAGACCGCGATCCTCGTGCAGGAGATGGTCCCGGCCGAGGGGACCGAGGTGCTCGTCGGGCTCAAGCGCGACCCCACCTTCGGACCGGTGATCGTCGTCGGACCCGGTGGACGGCTGGTCGAGATCGTCGGCCAGGTCGCCGTGCGCCGCTGCCCGGTGAGCGCCGCACAGGGCCGCGAGATGCTGGGGGAGACCGTGCTGGGCGAGCTGCTCGGCGGCTTCCGCGGAGAGGCCGCCTCGGATGCGGGCCTGCCCGAGCTGATCGAGCGCGTATCGCGGCTCTGGGAGGACGAGCCCGGGCTCCAAGAGCTCGACCTCAACCCGGTGATCCCGCGAGCGGAGGGCGGTCCGATCGCGGTCGACGCTCGCGCGGTGGTCGGACCTCCTCTCGAGCGGCGAGAGGCCGCGACGGCACCGCCACCCGATCTCACTGCGCTCTTCGAGCCTCGCTCGATCCTCGTCGTCGGCGCGAGCGCGAAGGAGGCCAACAAACCCGGCAACAGGGTCCTGCGCTACCTCCAGGCCCACGGCTACGGTGGCCAGATCTACACCGTGCATCCGCGGGCGAAGGAGATCGAGGGCGTCAAGGCCTACCCCTCGATCGAGGCGCTGCCCACGGGCATCGACGCGGCCTGCCTCGCCGTGCCCGCTGTCAAGTGCCCGGAGGTCCTCGAGCAGGCCGCCGGGCGCGGTGTCCGCGCGGCGGTCGTCTTCAGCTCCGGTTTCGCCGAGGCCGGCGATCAGGGGGCTCAGGACCGCCTCGCCGAGGTCGCCGAGCGGCGCGGCGTGGCGCTCTGCGGCCCCAACAGCGTCGGTGTGATCAGCCCCGGACATGGGGTCCACCTCAGCTTCAGCCAGGCCCAGAACGGCGGCTTCGCCAAGGCGGGCAGCCTCGCCCTCGTGACGCAAAGCGGCGCCCTGGGCGGATCGCTGCTGGCCTCCGTCTGGGAGCGCGGGATCGGCGTCAGCCGCTTTGTCACGGTCGGGAACCAGGCGCGGCTGACCACGGCCGACTATCTGAACTTCCTCGCCGCAGACGAGGAGACCCACTCCGTCTGCATCCTCCTCGAGGGCAGCGACGACGGACCGCGCCTCCTCGATGCGCTGGCGCGCTTCCGCGATGCGGGCAAGCGGGTGATCGTGCTGAAGCTCGGGCGCGGTCGCAGCGCGGCCCAGGCGGTCCTTTCCCACACCGGCAGCGTCGCCGGCGACGCTGCCGTCTACCGCGCCGTCCTGCGCGAGGCGGGCGCCCTCTGGGTCAAATCGACCTCGGAGATGCTCGACGTGGCCGAGCTGGCGGGCACGATCGATTCCCGCAGCGCCCCCGTCGGCCGCAGGGTCGCCGTCCTCTCCACGTCGGGAGGGGCCTGCGCGCTGGTAGCTGACGCCTGCGAGGAGAACGGCCTGAGCGTGCCGCGACTCCCCGATCCGGTGCGGGAGCGACTCGACGACCTGCTCCCGGCATTTGCCGCGACCGCGAATCCGGTCGACGTCACCGGCCATGTCGCGACCGATCCGGGGATCTACGGCGAGGCCCTGAAGGTGGTGCTCGATTGCGACGACGTCGAGGTCGTGATGGTGATGCTGACGACGATCGCCGATCCCCAGGCAGGCGAGATCGCCGAGGCGATCAAGGCCCAGGTGGCGGCGACATCGAAGACCGTGCTCGTCAGCTGGACGATCAGCCACCAGCTTGCGCCCGACGGCCTCGCCATCCTCGCCGCGGCCGGCATCCCGGTCTTCCAGGACCCTTCCCGGGGCGTTCGTGCACTCGCTGTGCTGGCGGGCGCGCGGTGAGCTCGATCGAGTCCACGAACGCGGGCGGAGTCGGGACCCTCACCCTCGACGATCCCGATCGCCGCAATGCGATCAGCCTCGACATGGCGCACGAGATCTCCGCCGCGCTCGACGGGTTCGAGGCCGATGAGACGGTCTCGGCGGTTGTCGTCACGGGCGCCGGCCGGGCATTCTGCGCAGGCGCCGACCTCGCGGTGCTCGAATCCGGCGACGCCGCGAGCTATCGCCGGCTCTACGAGGCCTTCCTCCGCGTCGCCCGCTGCCCGCTGCCCACGATCGCCGCCGTGAACGGCGCCGCCATCGGCGCCGGCATGAACCTCGCCCTCAGCTGCGACGTGCGGATCGCCGCGCGCAGCGCCAGGTTCATCGCGCGGTTCCTCGAGATTGGTCTGCACCCTGGCGGCAGCCACACGTGGATGCTGACCCGGGCGATCGGTCTTGAGCGCGCGAAGGCGATGCTGATGTTGGGCGAGGAGCTCGACGGTCAGGCCGCCGCCGACTGGGGCTTGGCGTTGCGCTGTGTCGAGGACGAACGGGTCGTCGACGAGGCGGTCGAGTTGGGCCGCTACGCCGCGCGGCTGCCCCGGCCGGTGGTCGAGAGGGTCAAGCGGACACTCGAGCGGATGCCGTCGATTCCCGACCAGGAGTCCGCCGTCGAGATCGAGACGGAGGCGCAGATGTGGTCCGCCGAGCAGCCGTTCTTCCGGGAGCGCATCGCCTCCCTGAAGGCGAAGATCTCCTCGAAAGGGGATTAGTGGGCACGTCCGAGCGGGAGCGCACACTCGAATCGATCGCGCACGTCGATCTCGGCCCCGAGGCGGCGGTCACCCGCGGCCGTGTCCGCGAGGTCATCGCCCAGGCGCTCGCCGACGGTGTCTTCGTCCCCCGCTGCGACGCTTGGCTGGCCGGCTTCTCCTCGGAGTTCAGCCAGGAGCTGGGCCGCAACGGCTGGATCGGGATGACCTGGCCCGAGGCCTACGGCGGACACGAGCGGTCGGCGGTCGAACGGTACGTGGTGGCCGAGGAGCTACTCTCCTCCGGCGCCCCGGTCGCCGCGCACTGGATCGCCGACCGCCAGTCCGGTCCCCAGATCTACAAGCACGGGTCCGAGTCGCTGAAGCAGCGGGTGCTCCCGGCGATCGCCCGCGGCGAGTGCTATTTCGCGCTTGGCATGAGCGAGCCCGACAGCGGATCCGATCTCGCCTCCATCCGCACCCGCGCCAAGCCGACGGACGGTGGGTGGGTGCTCAACGGGAGCAAGGTCTGGACCAGCCACGCACACCGCGCGCACTACATCACGGCGCTGTGCCGCACCGCCGACGCGAGCGAGGATCGCCACGCCGGAATGAGCATGCTGGTCGTCGACGTCGACACGCCGGGCGTTACGGTGCGCCCGATCCGGCTGCTCTCGGGCGAGCACCACTTCAACGAGGTGATCTTCGAGGACGCGGAGGTTCCGGCCGAGATGCTTCTGGGGGAGGAGGGAGAGGGTTGGTCGCTCGTCACCTCCGAGCCTCTCCCTCGAGCGCAGCGGCCCCGAGCGCTTCCTCAGCACGTTCCCGCTTCTGCGGGAGCTGGTCGCCCGCCTGGGCCCCGATCTGGACCCGACAGCAGCAGCCGAGGTTGGCTCGCTGATCGCCGATCTACGCGCGCTGCGCGAACTCTCGGTCTGGGTCGCGATGACGATCGATTCTGGCGCCGACCCGCAGGTGGGCGCGGCCCTGGTCAAGGACCTCGGCACCCGGTTCGAGGGGCGTGTCGCCGATGTCGCGCGATCGCTGGTCTCCGCCGAGCCCGCGCTCGGCTCCGAGGACCGCTTCGAGGATCTCCTCGCCGATGCGGTCCTCTCGATTCCGGGGTACACGCTGCGCGGGGGGACCAACGAGATCCTGCGGGGCATCGTCGCCCGCGGCCTGGGGGGCCGATGACCACCGAGCAGGAGATATTGGCCGAGACGGTGATCTCCGCCGCCGATCGCCACGGCGAGCCGGGGCGGATCTCCGAGCGCGATTCGCTGAACGACGACCTGTGGAGCACGATGGTGGAGCTCGGCTTTCCCTTGATCCTCGTGCCGGAGGAGTCGGGGGGTGCTGGCGCCGACCTCGCCGACGCGGCGGCGATGGCACGCGCCGCGGGCAAGGCGGCGATCGACGTCCCGCTCGTCGAGACCGCCCTGCTCGGCGCGTGGCTGCTTGCCGCGGCGGGGTTGGAGGTTCCCTCCGGCCCCTTGACGGTTGCGGGGCAGGCGAGTGGGATCGAGCTCAGCGGGGGAGAGGGCGCCTGGCGCCTGCGCGGCGAGCTGCCGCGCGTCCCTTGGGGCAGGTTTGCGGCGGCCGTCGCGGTTCCAGTCTCCTCCGGCGGGAAGCACTACGTGGTAAGCGTCCCGGCCGCGCAGCTCGCGGTCCTGCCCGGCTCCAACCTGGCGATGGAGCCCCGCGACGGGCTGCGAATCGACTGCGAGCTGCCCGCCGCCGCGGTCGCCCTGGCTCCCGAGGCCCTCGACTATACGGCCGTGCGTAGGCGGGGCGCCCTCGCGCGCTCGTTGCAGATGGTGGGTGCTCTGGAACGCGTGCTGGAGCTGACGATTCTCTACGCCCGGCAGCGCGAGCAGTTCGGGCGCAGCCTGGCCCGCTTCCAGGTGATCCAGCAGGCCATCGCCGAGATGGCGGGCGAGGTCGCCGCCGCGACGGCTGCCGTCGCCGCTGCCGTCGCCGCTTCGGCGGCCGGCCCGGCAGGGGCCGAGGTCGCCGCCGCCAAGGTTCGCGCGGGAGCCGCCGCGGGAGCGGCCGCCCGCATCGCCCACCAGGTCCACGGCGCGATCGGGTTAACCGACGAGCACGAGCTCCACCACTTCACCGGCAGGCTCTGGGCCTGGCGCGAGGAGTTCGGCTCCGAGCACGAATGGGGAGCTCAGCTCGGCTCCCAGGTCGTCGCGCGCGGAGCCGAGAGCCTCTGGGCGGACCTCGTCTCTGCGGCCGCCTGATGGCCGAGCTGGAGACGGCATACTTGGTCGGCGGGACGCGCACGCCGATCGGCCGCTACGCGGGCGCGCTCGCGCCGGTGCGCCCCGACGACCTCGCCGCCCTTCCGATCCGGGCGCTGCTCGACTCCCTCCCCGATTCGGTGGAGTCCGCCCTCGAGGAGGTCGTCCTTGGCTGCGCCAACCAGGCGGGGGAGGACTGCCGGAACGTGGCGCGGATGTCGAGCCTGCTCGCCGGCGTCTCGGAGTCCGTCCCCGGCGTCACGCTGAACAAGCTCTGCGGCTCCGGTCTGGCGGCGCTGGTCTACGCGGCGCGCGGCGTCTGGACCGGCGACCTAGACCTCGTGCTCGCGGGTGGCGTGGAGAGCATGTCCCGAGCGCCACTGGTGATCGGGAAGGCCGAGGGAGCGTATGGGCGCGATCAGCGGATGTGGGATTCGACGATCGGCTGGCGCTTCGACAACCCCGCCCTGGAGGCGATGGTCGGAACCGACTCGATGCCCGAGACGGCGGAGAACGTCGCGGCGGAGTTTGGCATCAGCCGTGAGGACCAGGACGCCTTCGCCCTGCGCTCGCAGCAGCGCGCCGCCGCGGCTCAGGCGAGCGGGAGGCTATCCCGGGAGATCACCCCGGTCACCGTCAAGACCCGAAGGGCCGAGGCCGTGGTCGAGGCAGACGAGCACCCGCGTGAGACATCGGCCGAGAAGCTAGCCGCGCTCAGGGCTCCGTTTCGCAAGGACGGCACCGTCACGGCCGGGAACGCATCCGGCGTCAACGACGGGGCGGCCGCCCTGCTGGTCGCCTCGGCCGCCGCCGTGGAAGAGCACGGCCTGCGGCCGCTGGCGCGGATCACCGCTGCCGCATCGGCCGGGGTGCCGCCCCGGATCATGGGAATCGGCCCGGTTCCCGCGACGCGGAAGCTGATGGAGCGCAAGGCCTGGCGGGTCGCCGACCTCGACCTGATCGAGGTCAACGAGGCCTTCGCCTCGCAGTCGCTCGCCGTGCTCCGCGAGCTAGGCCTCCCCGACGACGCCCAGCACGTTAATCCGAACGGCGGCGCGATCGCCCTCGGGCACCCGCTCGGGATGAGCGGCGCTCGCCTGGTGCTGACGGCGGCGACCGAGCTCGCCGACCGCGGCGGGGAGAAGGCCCTGGTCACGATGTGCATCGGCGTCGGGCAGGGAATCGCCGTCAGCCTGGAAGCGGCCTGACCGCCAAGCGCCAATCCGGGCGAGTCGGCATTGCCGGGGCGTGCCTCGTCGGAGGCGCGGCAGCCTGGAACATGACGGATATCGGCCCGCTGGCCGACACGCTGGCCGACCACTACGGAGTCGGCCTGGCCGTCGTCGGGCTGCTCACCACGGCGGTCTTCGTCGCGCAGGTGCTGACGCTCGTTCCCTGCGGACGGCTCGTCGATGTGCACGGAACCAAGCGAGCCGCGCTGATTGCCATGTCCGTGGCAATCGCGGCAAACCTCCTCCTCCTGCTCCCGCTGGGCTTCGCCCCGGCGATGGCGTTCCGCTTCGTCGTCGGGGTCGCGGTCGGCGCGGCGTTTGTGGCGGGGACGAGCTACGTCCCACTGGCCGGGGGAGGCCCGGTCGCCCTCGGCATCTACGGCGGCGCCGCCGTCGGCGGCGGCGGGCTGGCGCTGACGACGATCCCGCTGCTCGAACCGGCCCTGGGCTGGCGCACGCCCTTCGCGACTGCGATCTTCGCGTCGGTCGTCGCCTCCGCGGTGATCGCCTCCCGCCCCTCGCCTCCCCGCGCGGGCAGGCGGCAGGACACGGGCAGCGTGATCAGTCTTCTGCGCGAGCCGACGATCCTCTCCTTCGGGGCCATCCACACCGCCACGTTCGGCATCGGCGTGGTCCTCAGCAACTGGATTGTCACGCTCCTCGACGAGCGGGGTGGCATCGACGACAGCATCGCCGGGCTCGTCGGCGGCCTGATCATGGGCACGACGATCGTCGGTCGCCCGGTCGGCGGCTGGATCGTCCGCCGCAACCCGCCAGGCGCCCGCCGCCTGCTCGTCTCGTGCATCCTGACCGGCGCCGCGATGACGGCGGTCCTCGGGCTCGGATCTCCCCTCGCCCTCATGTTCGCCGCGGCGCTCGGCATCGGCGTCGCGGCCAGCCTCCCGTTCTCGGCGATGATCACCAGTCTTACCCGGATCTACGCCCATGCTCCCGCCGCCGCGGTCGGCGGAATCACCGTCTGGGCCTCGACTGTGATCCTCATCGCCACACCGCTGGTCGGCGTCACCTTCGATCTGCCGGGCGACGGGCTGATCGGCTTCGAGGCGATGGCGGCCGTGTGGATAGCGGCGCTCGTGCTGATGCCCGGACAGGCGGAGCTGGTTCCCGACTACGCCGAGGATCGGGTGGTGGGACCCGGAGGCGCCGAGGGAGGCGGCAGCTTGGCCGTCCCGGTCGCGAACCGGTGATGCACCGGACCAAGGCGGCGATCGCCCTTCGCGACGCGCTGGTCGCGCCGCTCACCCGCCGCCCCCGGCGCGAGCGCCGACGCCCGCGGAGCCGCTGGTAGCGATGAACCGCTACAGGCCCCGGGCCAGGCTGGCGGCGCTGTTGCGCTCGCCCCGTAGTGGCGTCGCCGCCGCTGCTGCCAGCGCCGCTTGAGGCCTTGAAGAAACATGGGCAGCGACCCGCCCTCGAGGGCGTAGACGTCGCGAGGGATGTTCAGCTTGTGGGCCGGCCTAGGGTCCTCGGCCGGTGCATCGGGGTCCCGCTCCTCGGCGAGCTCACCCGGGGTCCGAGGGTTCCAGCCCGACCTCGGCCACAGTCCATCGGCCCCCTCGTTCCTCGACGGGGATGAAGGTCCTCTCGGGGTCCGCCGCCGCCAGCTCCTCGCGGTGGCGTTCGGCCTCCTCCCGGTTCATGAGCCGGCAGCTACTTGGCGCCGAGTTTGGCCACGGCGTCGCGGAAGTTCTTGACCGTGGCGTCGGGGGCCTTGCGGCCCTCGAGCTTCTCGCCGTGGCGGTTGACCCAGATCACCGGCACGTTCATCTTCAGCAGCGGGGCGACGTCGGTCTCGTAGTCGGCGCCGATGTGTACCCAGCCCTTCTTGCCGCCGATCCGGCGCGCGGCCTCCTTGAAGTGGGTGTTGTCGGGCTTGTAGCTGCGCACCTGCTGCGCGGTCACGACGAGGCCGAGCTCGGTGCGCAGGTGCTGCCGTGAGATGCCGAGCAGCTTGTCGTCGGTGTTGGAGATGATCCCGACGTCGTAGCGGCCGGCAAGCCGGTCCATCGCCGCGTTCGACTCTCGGAAGGGCTGCCACCTCGCGACCGAATCGGGGAGGAACTGGGCGCGCGAGGGCTCGATCGTCCAGCCGATCTCCTCGGCGACCTTGACCACGGCGCGGCGCATGACCTCGGCGTAGAGCTCGTACGAGCCGGCCATGATCTGCGCCTGGGCCGCGAAGAACTCCTTGAGCAGGGCGTCGGTGTCGATCGTCAGCTCGTCGCGCTCGGCTTCCTTCTTGAAGGCGTCGGAGATCCCCGACTCCCAGTCGATCAGGGTGCCGTAGCAGTCGGTGGTCACCCAATTGATGGTCTTTAGTCCCGGAAGCGCCACGTGGAGCGGCATTGTCCCATTTACGCGCGAACGTAACACTTGTCACGACCTCCGCGCTTCTATAGGCTCCCGGGCGCTTTGGATCTCCTCGAATACCAGGGCAAGCAGCTGTTCGCCGCCAACGGCGTCCCTGTCCCCGAAGGCAAGCCCGCGAAGACGGTCGACGACGCTGTCGCCGCCGCCGACGAGATCGGCTACCCGTGCGCGATCAAGGCGCAGGTGCTGATCGGCGGCCGCGGCAAGGCCGGCGGGATCAAGATCGCCGAGAACTCAGACGAGGCGCGCGAGCACGCCGACGCCATCCTCGGAATGGACATCACCGGGCCCCACGGCGAGGGCCCGTTCACGGTCCACGAGGTCTGGATCGAGAAGGGCTCGGACATCGCCGAGGAGTACTACGCCTCGTTCATCCTCGACCGCGGCGAGAAGAAGGTGATGGCGATGCTCTCGCGCATGGGCGGCATGGACGTCGAGGCGATCGCCGACGAGGACCCCGACGCCCTGGTCAAGGAGCACGTCGATCCGCTCGAGGGCTTCAGCCGCGAGGACGCGCTGGCGATCGCATCGAAGGCGAAGCTCGCCGACGATGCGATCGAAAAGAGCGCCGAGCTGATGGTCAAGCTCAACGACACCTTCAACAAGGGCGACGCGACGCTGATCGAGGTCAACCCGCTGATCGTGACCGGGGACCGCGACGTCGTCGCTCTCGACGCCAAGGTGACGATCGACAACAGCGCGCTGTACCGCCACGATGAGCTGGCCGAGCTCGACACCGCCGAGGCGATCGAGGACCCGCAGGAGGCGATGGCGAAGGAGAAGGGCCTCACCTACGTCAAGCTCGACGGTGACATCGGCATCCTCGGCAACGGCGCCGGGCTCTGCATGTCGACCCTCGACGTCGTCGCCCAGGCCGGCGGCGACCCCGCGAACTTCCTCGACGCCGGCGGCGGCTCCAAGGCCGAGGCGATCGTCGACGCCCTGACCGTGATCACCTCCGACGAGAAGGTGAAGGCGATCCTCTTCAACATCTTCGGCGGCATCACCCGCGGCGACGAGGTCGCAAAGGGAATCGTCGAGGCGTGCAAGCAGATGAGCCTCGAGCTGCCCCTGGTCGTGCGCCTCGACGGGACGAACTCGGAGGAGGGCCTGCAGATCCTCGCCGATGCCGGCCTCGACAACCTGCACCAGGAGAAAACCATGCTTGGAGCGGCGAAGAAGGTCGTGGAGTTGGCGAATGCCTAGGAAAAGGAGGTCGCTGGCCGCTGGTCGCTCGAATCTGTTTCCAGCGACCAGCGACTAGCGACCAGCGACATGTCA
Source organism: uncultured Solirubrobacterales bacterium (assembly GCA_963696625.1). Lineage (GTDB taxonomy): Bacteria > Actinomycetota > Thermoleophilia > Solirubrobacterales > 70-9 > JAWVFN01. The sequence goes on along the minus strand of CAVOKZ010000025.1, from coordinate 1,416 downwards.
ATCATCATCGACAACGACACGAAATTGGCGATTTCGGGCCTCACCGGCCGCGAGGGCACCTTCCACGGCCTTCGCAACCGCGACTACGGCACCCAGGTCGTCGCCGGCGTCACCCCGAAGAAGGGCGGCCAGGAGGTCGAGGGAATCCCCGTCTTCGACACGATCGCCGAGGCGGTCTCAAACGAGGGCGCCAACACCTCGATGATCTTCGTCCCGGCGCGCTTCGCCGGCGCCGCGATCAACGAGGCGATCGACTCCGGCGTCGACACGGTGATCGCGATCACCGAGGGCATCCCGGTCCACGACATGCTGCCGACCTACTGGAAGGCCAAGGAGAAGAACGTCCGCCTGATCGGCCCCAACTGCCCCGGCGTGCTCAGCCCCGGCAAGGCCAACGTCGGCATCATCCCCGCCCAGTTCTTCGATGCCGGCCCGATCGGCGTCGTCTCCAAGTCGGGAACGCTGACCTACCAGATCGGCAACGAGCTGAAGCAGGCCGGCCAGGGCAACTCCTCGATCGTGGGAATCGGCGGCGATCCGATCGTCGGCTCCGACTTCATCGACATCCTCACCCTCTTCGAGGCAGACGACGAGACCGAGATGATCGTCATGGTCGGCGAGATCGGCGGCGACGCCGAGGAGCGCGCCGCCGAGTTCATCGCCGAGAACGTGACCAAGCCGGTCGTCGCCTACATCGCCGGCTTCACCGCGCCGCCCGGCAAGCAGATGGGCCACGCCGGCGCGATCATCTCCGGCTCTTCCGGAACCGCCGAGGCCAAGAAGGAAGCGCTCGAGGCGAAGGGCGTCAAGGTCGGCAAGAGCCCGACCGAGGCGGCCCAGCTCGCGGTCGAGACCCTCGCAGCCGCTAAGGCCTAGTTCAGCCCGCAGCCTGGGCGCTAGAAGCGGTCGACTTCGCCGCCGGCCTTGGCGGCGCCGACGGCCTCGCGCTCTGAGAGGTACCGCGCCCAGGTGGTGATCGCTCCGCGCTCGACCTTGATCGCGGCGGCGCGCTTGTGCTCGACGTTGGCGCCTGTGCTGCGGTCGATGCCGAACTCGGTATAGAGGACGACGAAGCGGTCTCCCTCCTCGCGGATCTCCTCGACCTCGGCGCCGAAGGCGTCCCAGTTGTCGATCCAGTCGGCGAGGTGGCGCAGCACGTCCTCCTGGCCCCAGACGAGCTCGCCGTCGGCGTCGAGGGAGCGGTCGTCCCAGCGGATCAGCGGGTCCGCGAGCGCGAGCGCGCCGGCGACGTCGCCCACGGCGTACTCCTTCATCGCGATCTTGACCAGCGCCTTCTCGGCCGCGGTAGGCATCACCGCAGCCTAAGTCATCAACCGCCGCCTCCTCCGCTTCGCGTCCGGGGGCGGCGGTCCCGGGTCTTCATGAATGGCCCGCAGCGGTCGGTTACGAAACCGG
>CAVOKZ010000024.1:0-8855 GCA_963696625.1 uncultured Solirubrobacterales bacterium | reverse complement strand
CCGTGATCGTCTGGGTCACGCTCGCCTTGCCGCCCTTGCCGTCGCTGAGTGACAGCCTCGCCGTGTACGAGCCGTCGACCGCGTAGTCGTGGCTCGGCGCCACCTCGCTCGAGTGGGCGCTGCCGTCGCCGAAGTCCCAGTCATAGATCAGGGCGTCGCCGTCGGGGTCCGTCGAGCCCGCTGCCGAGAAGGCGACGTGCAGCGGGCTCGGGCCCGAGGACGGTGTCGCCGAGATCTTCGGCTGGGGCGCCTTGTTCGCCGGCGAGTAGACGAGCTCGCGGATCGTGCCGTCGAGGTAGTCGACGAAGGCGAGGTTGCCGTCTGGCGCGATCTCCATGTCGACCGGCACGACGCCGTTGATCACGGGGCGGACCTTGGCCTTGCCCTTCTTGGTCAGGGTCAGCAGCTTGATGAAGCCCTCGGCGTAGTCGCCGAAGAAGAACGAGCCGACGAAGCTGCGCGGATAAGCGCCGCCGGGGTAGTGCGGGCCGACGATCACCGCCGAGCCGGCGCCGCCGACCGCGTGCTTGTAGGAGAGCAGCGGCTTGGAGATCTTCAGCTTGCCGGCCCGCCGGTAGATGCTGTGGCAGGCGGCCATGTCCTTGTAGAACGGCGTCTTGACGTTGCCCTCGAAGCAGGGCCAGCCGTAGTTGCGGCCGGCCATCACGTTGTCGATCTCCTCGCGGGTGTTCCAGCCGACGTCGGAGACCAGCGGGTGCCCAGTGGGCGTCAGGGTGAAGCGGAACGGGTTGCGGAAGCCACGGGCGAAGACCTTGGTGCAGGTGTGCGTGAGGTCGCGGTCGTTGCGGCAGAAGGGATGTCCGGGGAGGCCGTTGCCCTGCTGGTCGACATGAAGGATCTTGCCGGAGGTGCTGGCCGGGTTGTAGGTGCGGAACGTCTGCTTGCCCGGGTTCGAGGGCACGTTCGAATCGCCCCACGAGACCCACAGCGTCCCGTCCTTGGCCGCGATCACCTTGCCGCCCTGGTGGGTGGTGTTGACCGAGGGCGGACAGTCGAGCCCGTTGGAGACCGGCGGGCAGGCCCGGTTCGCGTCCTTGCCGAGGATCACCGTTTCCGGGTTCCCGGGATTGGCCACTGTGCCGTCGGGAGCGAGGGTGATGTAGGTCACCCGCATCGCCTGCGGCCCGTCGGGCTTGGCGGGGTTGGCGAGGTACGTGTAGCTGAGGTAGACGCGGCGGCTGGTGTTGAAGTCGGGGGCGACGGCGACACTGCCGATCCCGCGCTCGCGGCCGTTGGGGACCTTCTTCGAGAGATCGAGGAGCTGGTGCGTCGCCCCACCGGGCGTCACGGAGAAGACTCGGCCGGCCTTCTGGGAGACAAATATCGTCCCGTCGGGGGCGAAGGAGACCGACGTCGGCTTGCGGAAGCCGCTGGCGAGCGTGACGACGTCGAATTGCTTGACCTTCGTCCTCGGGGGCTTCTTGTCGCCCTTCGAGGGGGCGGCGACAGACTGCGCGACGAGGCCGGCCGTGACCGCAATTGCGGCCATTGAAATCGCGGCGGCTTCGATCAAGCCGCGCCGTTTGTCGTAGCGCGAAGTTCTCATCCGAAATGATCCTGCCTAAGTAGGTCCCTGGTGACGCGGCGAAGACTATAACCACCCACAAAGCCAGGGGACAGTCCCTAACCTTTCCGCGTCATGGAGGTCTCCATACGCAAGAGGCGGGAGGCTGCCGCCGTCGCCGGCGGCGTCACCGAGCAGCCCGCCCGTCGCGGAGTCGTACGCGCGGCGATCGTCGCGATGCGCCCCCAGGAGTGGATCAAGAACCTGCTCGTCTTCGCCGGGCTGCTGTTCTCGGGCAACTTCGACCAGGCAGACAAGGTCTTCGACGCGACGATCACCTTCCTCGCCTTCTGCGCCGTGGCCAGCGCCGGCTATCTCGTCAACGATGCCCACGACGCCGAGCTCGATCGCCAGCACCCGACCAAGCGCTTCCGGCCGATCGCCGCCGGCGAACTGCCCGTCGGCACGGCGATCGGCCTGGCGGTTGCGCTCGTGGTCGCCGGGCTCGCCGGCGCGCTGCTACTCGAGGGCGCGGTGATCGCCGGGCTCGTGCTCGCCTACGGCGCCGGCACCACGCTCTACTCCTACGTGCTCAAGCAGGAGGTGATCCTCGACGTGATGACGATCGCCGGCCTCTTCGTTCTCCGTGTCCTCGCCGGCGCGGTTGCAGTCGACGCCGACGCCTCGGCCTACCTGCTGCTCTGCACCGGCATGGTCGCCCTCTTCCTCGGCTTCACCAAGCGCCGCCAGGAAGCCACCTCTGAGCTCCACGCGGGCACCGACACCCGCCCCGTGCTCGAGCACTACTCACTGCCCTTCCTCGACCAGATGGTGGCGATGGTCACCGCGGCGACGGTGATGAGCTACTCGATCTACGCGATCAACTCACCGCTGATCGGCTCGAAGATGCTCGGCACCCTGCCCCCCGTGGTCTACGGGATCTTCCGCTACCTCTACCTGATCTACGACCGCGAGGACGAGCGCTCTACCGCTTCGATCCTGACCAAGGACTACGGGATGATCGGCGCCTCCGTCGTCTGGGCCGCCTCGGCGCTGATTCTGCTCGCCGCCTACAAGTAGTAGACGACCGAATCCAGGCGGGCTGGCCACATTTGGCCGCGGTTGGACGTAACCGTCCCCCCCGTTTCGGTATTTTTGAGTAGCAAGGCGATCGACGGGATCGCCTGGAAGGAAGAAGGGACTTGGGGAATGAAGGATCTGCTGCGAAGAGCCCCGACCGGGGAGGTCGGGCTCGAAGAACTCGCCGCATTGGTGGCGCCCGCGGCCGATGCCGAGCTCGCTGCGCTGATGAGGAATCCGGCGACCCGCAAGCCGATCCTCGACCTCATCTACGAGGCCTCGCTCGAGCGGCTCGGTGCCGAGCCGCTCGACCTCGACGACGAGGTCATCCACTGGCACATCGACGGTGCGTCGCAGGGTGGCTGTGACAGCTTCCAGCTGATGATCGAGGGCGGCATCCCGATCCCGAGCCGCTGCCTGACCCGCCTTCCGAACCTCAGCTTCGAGATCGGCGCGGTCGAGCTGCTGCGGCTCGTCGCCGGACAGGAGAGCTTGCGCGAGTTGATCGACCAGGGCGCCGACGCTCTCGGGGGTCACTGGCCGTTCGCGGCCCAGCTCGAGGCCGTCTTGCCGGCTGAGGCGCAGTAGGATGCGCCGGCGATGGATCTGAGCCTTACCGAGGCAGAGGCCGCCTTCCGCGACGAGGTGCGCGGTTGGCTCGAGGAGAACAGCCCGGGGCCCGCGCCCCAGGGCGACGACGACGCCGAGTTCGAGTTCCGCCGCAACTGGCAGAAGAAGATGCACGAGGCCGGCTGGGCCGGTCTTTCCTGGCCGGAGGACTTCGGCGGCAAGGGCGCGACGCTGATCGAGCAGTCGATCTTCAACGAGGAGCTGGCGCGCTCGGCTGCGCCGATGCCCGCCAACGTCCTCGGCCTCGTCATGGGGGGGCCGGTGGTGATCGCCCACGGCTCAGAGCAGCAGAAGGAGCGCTACCTCGACCCGATTCTCTCCGGCGACGAGATCTGGTGCCAGGGCTTCTCCGAGCCCGAGTCGGGCTCCGATCTCGCTTCGCTGAAGACCCGCGCGGTGAAGTCGAACGGCGGCTGGAAGGTGACCGGCCAGAAGGTCTGGACCACCTACGCGCACAAGGCGAAGTTCTGCATGCTGCTCGCCCGCACCGACACCGAAGCCCCCAAGCACAAGGGCATCACCTACTTCATCATGGATATGGATCAGCCCGGCGTCGAAGTTCGCCCCCTGAGGCAGATCACCGGCGAGTCCGAGTTCAACGAAGTCTTCTTCGAGGAGGCCCAGGTCCCCGACGAGAACATCGTCGGCGAGCCCGGCGGCGGCTGGCAGGTCGCGCTGACGACGCTGATGTTCGAGCGCGCCGGCCTCGGCGCCTCCGCGGTCTCGGGGCTGAACACCTCGTTCAACGAGCTGCTCGAGATCGTCAACGAGCGCGGCCTCGGCGAAGACCCGGTTCTGCGCCAGCGGCTCGCCAAGATCAAGATCTCGATAGAGGCGATGCGCTTCGGCGCGCTGCGGGCGCTGACCGCGACGATGAAGAGCGGCATCCCCGGGCCCGAGGGCTCGCTGTCGAAGCTGCAGTGGGCCCACACCAACCAGGCTCTGACCGAGATCGCCGGCGACGTGCTCGGCACCGAGGCGCTCGATCCGAAGAGCGTCTGGAGCTATCGTCTGCTGCGCGCCCGCGCCAACTCGATCGAGGGCGGCACCACCGAGGTGCTGAAGAACATCGTCGCCGAGCGTGTTCTTGGCCTTCCCAAATTGAGGTGACCACCAACGTGACTCCAAGAACACGCGTAGCAGTGACGTTGGTCCTCGGCCTACCCAAGCTTCGATAGGAGACCCGGTGCACTTCGACCTCAACGACGAGCAGCGCGAGATCAAGGACACCGCGCGCAACCTGCTCGCCGAGCGCGCCAAGCCGGCGCGGGTGCGCGAGCTGGCGGAGTCCCGCTCGGCCGACGACGAATTGTGGAGCGAGCTCTGCGGCCTCGGCTGGGCCGGGATCGCGCTCCCCGAGGAGCACGGAGGCCAAGGCCTCGGTGTGGTCGAGCTCGCGACGCTCTGCGAGGAGCTCGGCTATGCGTGTGCGCCGGTGCCCTTCCTCTCCAACGCGATTGCCGGCCTGGTGATCGCCGAGGGCGGCGACGACGACGCGCGGGCGAAGTGGCTGCCCGGAATCGCCTCGGGGGAGTCCCGCGGCGCGCCGGCGCTCGACGCCGGCGAGCCCGCGCTGGTCGCCGACGCCGAGGGCTCGGCGGTGCTCGTCCTGCCCGCGGGCGACGGCGCCCGGGTCGTGGAGACAGCGGCCGCCAAGCTCGATCCGGTCGAGCTGATCGACGCCACCCGCTCGTTCTCGCGCGCCGCGGCCGACGGCGGCGAGGAGATCGCCGCCGAGCCGGGCCTGCTGCGAGGCGCGATCGCGCTCGCCGCCGAGCTGCACCGGCGTCGCCCAGCGAGCCCTCGACATGGCGGTCGAATACGCGCGCGAGCGCCAGCAGTTCGGCCGCTCGATCGGCTCCTACCAGGGCGTCTCACACCGCTGCGCTCAGATGCTCTACGACGTCGAGGAGTCACGCTCGCTGACCTACTACGCCGCCTGGACCGCCGACGCCGAGCCGGAGTCGATGCCGCTCGCCGCCCACATGGCCCTCGCCCGCGCCTCCGAGGCAGGCTGGGCGGTGACCTCCAACGCGCTCCAGGTCTTCGGCGGCATCGGCTTCACCTGGGAGCACGACCTCCAGTTCTGGCTCAAGCGGGCCCGGGTGGGCGGCGAGCTGTTCGGCACGGCCGACATGCACCGCGACCGCGTGGCCGAGCTCTCCGGGATCGGCTCGTCTGAGTCGGTTCCGGCCTAGGGAAGAATCTTGGCGTCGGATACGACCCGCGTCTCGCCGCCCTCGCGGTAATGCAGGTCGACGACGTCGTTGCGGCCGTAGCTGCCGAACAGGCCGAGCAGCATGATCAGCCAGCGGGCGCGGCTGACCTCCTCCTTCATCAGCGGCTCGGTGAACTCGACCTCCGAGCCGTGGACCGTGAAGTCGGCGCCCTCGGACTTCTCGACGCCGTTGACGAAGACCGTGATCGGGCGCTCGGCTGCGGCCGGCAGCCGCACGCGGCGGCCGGCCTCGCGCTCAGCCATCGGTGAGCTCTGCGCGGAGGGCCTCAATCGGGTGCCCGCGGTCGAGGATCTTCTTCAGGATCGACCCGGTGTAGGCGACGTAGCGACCGTCGCCCATCACGTCGAGCCCGGCCTCGCGCCCGGGCCGCAGCCCGCGCGGTCCGGACACCTCGAACCGCGCGGCGACCTGCTCGGCGGGCTCGTAGTCGCGAAAGCCGCCGACGGTCTCCAGCGGGCCCTCGGCGTGCACCTCCTGCGCGCGGCGCTCGAGTTCGGCCAGCGCCTGCTCGGCGGTCTGGAAGGTCTCGCGGTCGACCGCCGAGCCGTGACGGATGGTCAGGCGCCAGCCCCGCGCCACGGCTTCCCCTCGACCTCACCGGCTGCCGTCGGTGCGGTGCCCTCGGGCATCGGCTGGTACTTGTAGTCAGGCCGCCGCGCCGGGTCGCCCTCGACGCGGTCGGAGCCCGAGCGCTTGTCGATCGGCACGTAGTCGAGGTCGCGCGCCCCGGTGTAGACCTGGCGGGGCCGGGCGATCTTGGTCTCCTCGTCCCCGCGCATCTCCAGCCACTGCGCGATCCAGCCCGAGGTCCGCGGGATCGCGAAGATCACCGTGAACATGTCGGTCGGGATCCGCAGCGCCTCGTAGATGATCCCCGAGTAGAAGTCGACGTTCGGGTAGAGCTTGCGCGAGGTGAAGTACTCGTCGTCGAGCGCCTGCTTCTCGAGCTCGGTGGCGATCTTGACCAGCGGGTTGGCGCCGACGACCTCGAGCACCTCGTCGACGTGGCGCTTGATGATCCGCGCCCGAGGGTCGTAGTTCTTGTAGACGCGGTGGCCGAAGCCCATCAGCCGCTGCTCGCGGTTCTTGACCCCCTCGAGGAAGTCGGGGATGTTCTCGACCTTCTCGATCTGGCGCAGCATGCGCAGCACCGCCTCGTTGGCGCCGCCGTGCAGGGGCCCGTAGAGCGCCGCGATCCCCGCCGCGACGGCGGAGTAGGGATCGGTGTCGGAGGAGCCGACGGCCCGCACCGCGGCGGTCGAGCAGTTCTGCTCGTGGTCGGCGTGGAGGATGAACAGCACGTCGAGCGCCTTCGACAGCCGGGGGTCCGGCTTGAACTGCTGCTCGCTCATCTTGAACATCATCGAGAAGAAGTTCTCGGCGTAGTTGAGGTCGTTGTCGGGGTAGATGTACGGCAGCCCCATGTTGTGGCGGTAGGCGAAGGCGGCGAGGGTCGGCATCTTGGCGATCAGCCGGATCGTCGCCATGTAGCGCTCCTCGGGGTCGTCGAGCTGCTTGGCGTCGGGGTAGAAGGTCGAGAGCGCGCCGACCGAGGCGAGCAGCATCCCCATCGGGTGGGCGTCGTAGCGGAAGCCCTCGACGAACCCCTTCATGTTCTCGTGAACGAAGGTGTGGTGGGTGATGTCGTGGACCCAGGCGTCGAGCTGGTCCCGGGTCGGCAGCTCGCCGAAGACCAGCAGGTAGGCGACCTCGAGGTAGGTCGAGTGCTCGCAGAGCTGCTCGATCGAGTAGCCGCGGTGCTGGAGGATCCCCGCCTCGCCGTCGATGTAGGTGATCGCCGAGCGGCACGACGCCGTGTTGGTGAACGCGGGGTCGTAGGACATCATCCCGAAGTCGTCTTCGTTCACCTTGATCTGGCGAAGGTCCATCGCCTTCACCGTGTCGTCGGCGATCGGCAGCTCGTAGCTCTTGCCGGTTCGGTTGTCGGTCACCGAGAGGGTGTCGGTGCCGCTTCCGTTTGCCTCGGGCGAAGCGCCGTCAGCCGAAGTCTTGTCCTGCTCTTCCTGCTTCGTCGCCATCTCTCGTCTCCAGTTTCGAAGGGGGCGGCCATTTTCGCAGTTCGGTGTTCTCTACTTGATCTCGATCGGGCGATGCTCGAAGTCGGTGACCTGTTTGAGCTCGCCCATGCGGCCCTCGATCTCGGCCGTCTCGAGGCGGCTGACCCGCTCGGTGCCGAAGTCCTCGACGTTGAACGAGGCCATCACGGTGCCGTATGCCATCGCCCGGCGCAGGTCGCCCTCCTCGATCGCCCCGTCCCGTGAGTCCAGATAGCCGAGGAAGCCGCCGGCGAAGCTGTCGCCGGCGCCGGTCGGGTCGCGGACGTCCTCGAGCGGCAGCCCGGGGAGCGCAAAGAAGCCGTCGGCGGTGAACAGCGCGGCGCCGTACTCGCCCTGCTTGGCGACCAGCACGCGCGGGCCCATCTCGAGCACCGCCCTCGCCGCGCGGGCGAGGTTGGGCTGCCCGGTCAGCATCCGGACCTCGGCGTCGTTGAGCACGAGTGCGTCGACCTGCGAGATCGCCGAGACCAGCGCCTCGCGGGTGGTCTCGATCCAGAGGTTCATCGAGTCGAGCGCCGCGAACTTGGCCTGCTCGCAGAGCAGGCGGACCCGGCTCTGGAGGTCGGGCTGGATGTTGCCGAGGAAGAGCATGTCGCTCGCCCGCGCGGCCTCGGAGAGCTTCGGGTCGAAGTCGGCGAAGACGCCGAGCTGCGTGTCGTCGGTGTGGGCGACGTTGAGGTCGTGCTCGTAGTGCCCGCGCCAGAAGAAGGTCTCGCCTCCGACCCGCTCGATGTCCTCGGTGATCACGCCGCGATCCGAGAGCACGGCGATGTGCTCGTCGCCGAAGTCCTCACCTACCGGCCCGACGACGCGTACCTCGGTGAAGAAGCTCGCCGCGAGCGAGAAGTGCACCGCGGAGCCGCCGAGCATGCGGTCGCGCTCCCCGAACGGAGTCTTGACCGAGTCGAACGCGATTGAGCCCACGGCCGTCAGCGCCATCGAGCCGGGGAGCCTAGCGTGGGGCGGCGTGCGAGACTTCCCCGCCGGTGAGAGCGATTCAGGTCAACGAATTCGGCGGCCCGGAAGTGATGGAGCTCCTCGAGCTGCCCGACCCCGAGCCCGCCGACGGCGAGGTCGTCGTCGACATCGCGCGCGCCGGCATCAACTTCGCCGACACCCATCAGACGCGCAACGACTACCTCGCCGAGCAGACCCTGCCGATGATCCCGGGCGGCGAGGTCGCGGGTACGGTCGGTGGTCGCCGGGTGGCGGCCATGCTCGGGGGCGGCGCCTATGCCGAGAAGGTGGCCGTGCCCGAGGCCTGGCTCGTCCCCGTCCCCGACGAGGTGACCGACGACCAGG
>CAVOKZ010000023.1:0-11879 GCA_963696625.1 uncultured Solirubrobacterales bacterium | reverse complement strand
CGTACATACCGGCGCCGAGGAACGAGACCTCGCTCTCGGCGTCGGCGTTGCGCGCCGCCAGCGCCCGCAGGCGCTCGTAGACGTCGTGCTCGGAGAGCCCGTCCTCGAGCTCGATCGCACGGCCGAGGCGCACGGCCTCGGGGACCGGCTCGAAAAGCTCGTCGATCGAGCCGGCGCCGACTGCGGCGAGCATCGCCTCACGGTCAGCGTCTGTGGCGGAGGTGTAGCGGGTCACAGACCGGGAATCGTAGAGGCCCGCCTACGCGGGTCCCGGGCCAACGCCACTCGGGGCTAGTCGGCGCTCTCGGCGAGCAGCTTCTTGTACGCCTCGGCGTCCATCAGCTGCTCGGCCTCCGAGGGGTCCGAGAGCTTGACCTTGACCAGCCAGCCGTCGCCGTAGGGGTCCTCGTTGATCGCCTCGGGCTCGTCGTCGACCTTGGCGTTGACCTCGGTGACCTCGCCGGAGAGGGGCGCGTAGACCTCCGAGGAGGCCTTGGTCGAGTCGATGTCGGCGTAGGCGGTGTCCTTCTTGACCTCCGAACCCACCTCGGGCGGGTCGAAGAAGACGACGCCGCCGAGCGCGTCCTGGGCGTACCAGGTGATGCCGAAGGCGGCCTCCTCCCCGTCGATCCGCGCCCAGTCGTGCTCGGCGTGGTACTTGAGGTCCTCGGGGTAGCTCTCTTCGGCCAACGCTCGCTCCTTTATGGGTGGTCGTTAATGGTGGTCGTGTTTGTAGAGGGGCTTCTCTTCGACGCGGGTCGCGCGGCGCTTGCCGCGCACGTCGATCTCGATCTCGGTTCCCGGCTCGGCCAGCTCGGCGCTGACGTAGGCCATTCCGATCCCCTTCTCGAGGGAGGGCGAGAAGCTACCGCTTGTGACCACTCCGACGGTGTCCTCGCCGCGCATCACCGAGTTGCCCTGGCGCGGGACGCCCTTGCCGGTGAACACGAACGGAGCGAGCAGCTGCTCGGGTCCCTCGGCTCGGTGACGGGCGATCGTCTCCGAGCCGATGAAGCCCGTCTCCTCCTTGCAGCACCAGCCGAGCGACGCCTCGATCGGGGTGCGCTCGACCGACAGCTCGTTGCCGTAGAGGCAGTAACAGACCTCGAGCCGCAGGCTGTCGCGGGCGCCGAGGCCGGCCGGGGTGACGCCGCCGGCGAGCAGCGCGTCCCAGAGGGCGACGGCGTGCTCGGGGGCGATCAGGATCTCGACCCCGTCCTCGCCGGTGTAGCCGGTGCCGCAGACGAGCGCGCTCCCGCCCGAGGAGAAGCCGAGCTCAGCGGTGCGAAAGCGCACCGGGAGCTCGCCGTCGGCCAGCCCGGCGACGATCTCGCGCGCCGTCGGCCCCTGCACGGCGAGCATCGCGTAGTCGGCCGCCGCGTCGCGAACCTCGACCTCGCCGCCAAACGCCGCGGCCTGTTTGCTCCACCACTCGAAGTCCGATTCGTGGTTCGAGGCGTTGGTGACCGTCAGGTAGCGGTCGGCCTCGAGCCGGTAGGTGAAGACGTCGTCGAGCACCCCACCGTCCTCGCGGCACAGGCACGAGTACTGGGCGCCGCCGATCTCGAGCTTGGCGACGTCGTTGGAGAGCAGGTGCTGGAGGAAGGCCTCGGCGCCCGGGCCCGATGTCTCGACCTCGCCCATATGGGAGACGTCGAAGACGCCCGCCGAGGAGCGCACCGCCCGGTGCTCGACCCGCAGGTCCTCGTATTCGACCGGCATCTCCCACCCGGCGAACGGGACGAGCTTCGCGCCGGCGGCCTGGTGCGCCTCGAAGAGAGCGGTCCGGCGAAGGTCGGCAGCGGCTTCCACGCCGCCCAGGCTATTTCAGGAAGTCAGGTACGTCGATATCGGCGTCGCCGATGAGCAGATCGCGGTCCACCGACTCGCGTTCGAAGCCGCGGCCCCTGTCGCGCTCGCGCTCGTCGCGGTCGCGGCGGCGGGGGAAGGCCTCGAGGCTCTTGCGGGCTTCCTTCTCGATCTGCATCGGCGCCCGGCGGTGCCACTCGACGCCGGACTCGAAGCCGGTGGCGATCACGGTGACCCGGACCTCCTCGGTCATCGCCGCGTCGATCACCGAGCCGAAGACGATGTTGGCTCGCGCGTCGGCGGCCGAGGAGATCAGCTCGGCGGCCTCGGAGACCTCGAACAGTCCGAGGTCCTCGCCGCCGGTGATGTTGAGCAGCATGCCCTTGGCGCCGTCGATCTGCTCGGCGATCAGGGGCGAGGTGATCGCGGCCTTGGCCGCCTCGATCGCCCGCTTTTCGCCGGCGCCCTCGCCGACACCCATCAGCGCCGTGCCGGCCTCGTGCATGACGAGGCGGACGTCGGCGAAGTCGAGGTTGATCAGGCCGGGGATCGTGATCAGGTCGGTGATGCCCTGCACGCCCTGGCGCAGGATGTCGTCGGCCTGGCGGAAGGCGTCGAGCATCGTGGTCCGGCGCTCGACGATCTCCAGAAGCTTCTCGTTGGGGACGACGATCAGGGTGTCGACCTCGCGCCGCAGCTTGTCGATGCCGTCGTCGGCGACCGCCATGCGGTTCTGGCCCTCGAAGGCGAACGGCTTGGTGATCGCGCCGACCGTGAGCGCGCCGATCTCCTGCTTGGCGATCTCGGCGATCACCGGGGCGGCGCCGGTGCCGGTGCCACCGCCCTCTCCGGCGGTGATGAAGACCATGTCCGCGCCCTTGAGCGCCTCCTTGATCTCGTCGCGGCTCTCGGCCGCGGCGCCCGCTCCGACCTCGGGGTTGGCGCCGGCGCCCAGACCCTTGGTCAGGTTGTGGCCGATGCCGATCTTGACGTCGGCGTCACAGGCGAGCAGCGCCTGGGCGTCGGTGTTGCAGGCGATGAACTCGACGCCCTTCATGCCTGCGTCGACCATGCGGCTCACCGCATTGGATCCACCGCCGCCCACTCCGACGACCTTGATGACTGCGAGGTACGAGGACTCCATGTGACTTGGTCTTTGTGCTCCGTATGTGGCGGGGACGCTTCCCTGCGGCGCAACCGCCGCCTCCCGGAAGGGCCCCTCGATGTCTTGGGACACACTGCGAAAGTAGGGCAAATGTAGCGGGCTGTCAACGCGGGCGACGCCTGGACCCTCAAGTCTCACTCGAGACTTATCGTACCATGACCCTCGACTCCAAGTCGAGGTCCAGACTAGGTTGAGGGTTCGAAAAATCCCTGCAAATCACGCACTTTTGAAAACGGGGTTTTGGCCGGGTCCGTGCCCACCGCCGAGGCCCGGCTGGCCCTCAACACGAGTGCAGGACCCATTGCAGCGGTTCCGCCCGTCAGCTGCTGTATCCGCCCGTGACGGGTCTTTCGGGGAGGCTGACGTCGATGTAGGCCGGGCTGCCGAGGTCGGGAGCGGCGAGCACGGTGGCCGCCGCGGCCCACTTCGCGCCGGCGTCGGAGGCGTCGCCGAGCCGCAGCTCGATTCCGTTGGAGAGATCGGCCACGGCGCCGCCGCTGTCGGTGTCGTAGGTGGCGCTGTCGATGCCCGGCCTGAGTTGCGCCGGCGCGGCGGCGAGCAGGGTGGTGACGATCACGTCGTTCTCGCTGAGATGGCCGTTGACGGGCTTGCCGGTGAGCTCGACCGGGGGCAGACCGGAGGGCGCCTTGACGCCGCGCAGCTCGAATCCGTCGCCCGAGACGGGCACGGTCGCCCCGCCGTCCTTCACCGTCGCGGCCGGCGTGCGCTCGGTGACCTCGATCTCCAGCCTGTGCGGCGGATGGGAGTGCACGGTGATCGCGGCGACCGTCGGGAAGCCGCTCACCGCGCCGGTCAGCGCCTCCTCGCGGACGTGGAGGGTCGTCATCTTCTGCGCGGCCTGGGCAAGCGCGGCGGTCACCTCGGGCGCGTTGGCGGTGACCCCGGTGACCTCGACCTCGTTGACGTCGAAGAAGGAGGCGTTGCGGAACCAGAAGAGGTAGGCGGCGGCGAGCAGGACGCCGACGGTGAGCACCGCGAGCACCCGGCGGCGCCAGATCTGGCCACGGCTGACCCTCACCCGAGCTCCCAGTCGGCGGGCCACTCGGCCTCGCCGAGGACCTGGACCTCGGGCTCGAGCCGGACTCCGAAACGCTCGAACACCCGCCGGCGCCCCGCGGACATCACCGCGAGGATGTCGGCGGTCGTCGCCTCGCCGGTGTTCTCGACGAAGTTCGCGTGCTTGACCGAGAACCGGGCGCCGCCGACGGCCAGCCCGCGGCATTCGGCGGCGTCGAGGAGCTGCCCCGCCGAGCGGCCCTCGGCGCGCGGGTCGTCGGGGTTGACGAAGGTCGAGCCGAAGGTCTTGATCCCCGACGGCTGGGCCTCGAGGCGGCGCTCTCGCATGTCGGCCATTGTCGCCTTGACCTCGGCGACCCCGCCCGTGGAGAGCTTGAACGCCGCCCGCGAGACGACCTCGCCGGGCCCGAGGTTGGATCGGCGGTAGCTGAAGCCGAGGCTCGGAGGGCTCGCGGCGCTCGCTGCCCTCGGCGCTGCAGACGGTGACCCACTCGAGCACCTGGGCGAGCTCGCCGCCGTAGGCGTTGGCGTTCATCCGCACGGCGCCGCCGACCGTGCCCGGGATGTTGACCCCGAACTCGATCCCGGTCAGGCCCCAGCCCGCGGCCTTCGCCGCGAGCGAGGGCAGGCGGGCTCCGCCCCCGGCGAGGACCCGATCGCCGTCGCGGGCAAAGCGGGCCAACTCGCCCGCGAGCTTGAGCACCAAGCCGCGGAAGCCGTCGTCGGCGACGAGCAGGTTCGAGCCCGAGCCGACGACTCCGATCTCGGCCCCCTGATCGCGGGCCCAGGCGAGCAGCTCGAGCAGCGCCTTCTCGGAGGCCGGCTTCGCGAAGAAGTCCGCCGTCCCCCCCGCCCTCACGGTCGTCAACCGCGCCAGCGGGAAGTGGCGCTCGACGCTCTCGGGCGCGCTCACGCCGGCTCTCCGGCAAGCGTCTCGGCGAGCTTGAAGATGTCGCCGGCGCCGAGCGTGATCAGCAGGTCCCCGGGGCGAAGGCGCGGCGCCAGCGCACGCGCGGCGAGCTCGGCGTCGGGCAGCCACCACACCGGGCGGCCGGCGGCCGCATCGGCCGCGGCCTCGGCGACGAGAAGGCCGCTGACGCCCTCGAGCTCGCCGACCGGCTCCTCGCGCGCGGGATAGACGTCGAGAACCGCGATCTCGTCGGCCACGGCGAGTGCGGCGCCGAACTCGCGCGCGAGCGCCTTCGTGCGCGAGTAGAGATGGGGCTGGAAGGCGGCGATCAACCTCCCGGAGGTGAGATCCCTCGCCGCCGCGAGCGCCGCCGCGACCTCGGTCGGATGGTGGGCGTAGTCGTCGTAGACCGCCGCGCCCCGCGCCGAGCCCTTGAGCTCGAGCCGGCGGGCCACCCCGGGGAAGTCACAGAGAGCGACCTCGGCCGCCCCGGCGTCGTAGCCGGCGCGATAGAGGGCGCCGACCGCGGCGAGCGCGTTGAGCGCGTTGTGGCGCCCCGGGACCGCGAGGTCGAAGTGAGGGCGCGTATGGCCCTCGTCGAGGCCGAAGCGGAAGGCCTCGACGCCCGGCAGCTTCACCCCGTGCTCGGCGACGACGGACGATGCGGAAGCGCAGAACTCCGTAAACGCCCGCCGCAGCTCGGCGAGCGAGCCCCAGCGCGAGTGGTGGTCGAGCTCGACGTTGGTGATCACCGCGATCTCGGGCTTGAGCTCGAGGAAGCTGGCGTCGCTCTCGTCGGCCTCGGCCACCACCCACTCCCCCTCGCCCCAGCCCGCGTTCGTCGCTTCGCCCCCGGGCCCGGCGCCGGGCAGCTCGCCGCCGATGAAGAACGCCGGGTCGCCGCCGAGGGCGCGGAGGGCCCAGACCACCATGGCGGTGGTGGTGGTCTTGCCGTGGGTCCCGGCGATCGCGATCAGCCGCTTCTTGGCGCAGAGCTCGGCCAGCAGCTCGCCCCGGTGCATGATCCGCTGGCCACGCTCGCGGGCGACCTGCAGCTCGGGGTTGTCGTCGGCGATCGCGGTCGAGATCACGACCTCGGCCGCCTCGGGGACGTTGGCGGCGTCGTGCCCGAGCGCCGGCTCGATCCCGGCGCCGCGGACGCGCTCGAGGTAGGAGGACTCGGCACGGTCCGAGCCGCTGACCTCGGCGCCGAGGGCGCGGCAGACCAGCGCCAGGCCGCTCATCCCGGCGCCGCCTATCGCGATGAAGTGGAGCTTGCGTCCCTTCATCCGCGCACCTCCCGCGCCGCGCCCAGCACCTCGGCGGCGATCCGCAGCGCGGCGCCGGGCATCGCCAGCTTGCGCGAGGCGTCGGCCATCCTTCCCAGGCGCCGCGGATCGGCGAGCAGCTCGCCGCAGCGGCGCGCCAGCAGCTCCGGCGTCAGCTCGGCGTCGACGATCAGCTCGGCGGCGCCGGCCGAGGTCATCCAGCGGGCGTTCGCGGTCTGGTGGTCGGCGGTCGCGTGCGGATAGGGAACGAGGATCGCCGGCCTGCCCGCGGCGGCGATCTCGAACACCGAGCCGCCGGAGCGCGCGAGCACGAGATCGCTCGCCGCCAGCGCGTCGCCGAGGTTGGGCTCGTAGTCGACGAGGGTGTATCCGGCGCCCCCGGCCTGCTCGAGGCGGCGGTGCAGGTCCCCGTAGTCGCGGGTGCCCGACAAGTGCAGGACGTGGAACGGCCGCTCGACCTCGCCGCCGAAGGCCGCCAGCGCCGCGTCGTTGATCGTCCGGGCGCCGAGGCTGCCGCCGAAGACGAGCAGGCAGCGGGCCTCGGCCGGGATCCCGAAGCGGCGCCGTGCGGCGCCGCGGTCGGCCTCGATCACCGCGTCGGGCACCGCTCTGCCCGTGACCATGTACGGCTCGCCGCTGCGGCCGGCGATCGGGAACGCGAGACAGACCCGCCGCGCGCGCTTGGCGAGCATCCGGTTGGCGAGCCCGAGGTGGCTGTCGGCCTCTGTCAGCACCAGCGGCAGCCCGAGGCGCGTCGCCGCCAGTCCGACCGGCCCGGCCACGTAGCCGCCGCCCCCGAGCACGACGTCGGCGTCGCGCTCGCGCAGCAGCTTGCGAGCGGCGCCGACCGCCCGCGTGGCGCGGAACGCGGCGAGGGCCGCCTTCAGCGGGTTGCGGCGCGAGATCCCGCTGACCTTGAGGAAGTCGATCTCATAGCCCGCCGCCGGCACCAGCTTGGCCTCGGCGCGCTCGCGGGTTCCGGCGAAGGAGACGCGGGCGCCCTCAGCCCGCAACGCGTCGGCGACGGCCAGCGCCGGAACGACGTGTCCCGCGGTTCCTCCCGCTGCTATGACGACGTTTGGGCTGTAGGCGTTGTCCGCCACCTTCGACCGCCCGCAGTTTCGCAGCGCGCGCGGAGCCACCCCGCGCCGCTGGGCGCGCGCCCGCGCGCGGCTTGGCCTGGCCCGAGCGCGAGCTCGCGACCCCGCGGGTGCGCGCGACGTTGAGGATCAGCCCCGCCGAGGCCAGGGTCATCACCAGGCTCGATCCGCCGTAGCTGATGAAGGGCAGCGTCACCCCGGTCAGCGGCGCGAGCCCGAGCACCGCGTAGAGGTTGACCACCGCCTGGGCGAGGATCAGCGAGGTCAGCCCGGCGGCCATCAGCTTGCTGTAGCGGTCGCGCGCGCGGTGGGCCGCGCGCATTCCGGCCCAGCCGAACAGACCGAAGAGCCCGATCAGCGTCGCGATGCCGATGAACCCGGTCTCCTCTCCGATCACCGCCGCGATCATGTCGGTGTGGGCCTCGGGGAGATAGGCGGCCTTCTGGACGCTCTCGCCGAGCCCGACGCCGGCGACGCGGCCCGAGCCGATCGAGATCTTCGCCTGGTTCGCCTGGAAGCCGGTGCCGCTGGCATCGGCGCTCGGGTGCAGGAAGCCGGTGAGGCGGTCCTGCTGGTAGGGGCTGACGCTGATCATCAGCAGCGCCCCGATCGCGATCACGGCTCCGACCGGCGCCAGCGTCCGCGCCCTGACCCCGGCGGCGGTGAGCAGCGCGAGAACCGCGAAGCAGAGCACCATGGTCGAGCCCAGGTCGGGCTCCTTCATGATCAGCAGCGCGCAGATGCCGACCATGACCAGGTAGGGCGCGAGCCCGTGGAGGGAGTGGATGCGTCGGGGGTTGCCGGCCAGCAGGTGCGCCCCGTAGAGGACGATCGCGACCTTGGCGATCTCTGCCGGCTGTACCTGGAAGATGCCCGCTCCGATCCAGCGCGTCGCGCCGTTTGCCCCCTGGCCGACCCCGGGGACGAGCACCGCAAGCAGGCCGAGCAGCGCCGCCGCGAGCAGCACCGGGGTCAGGGCGCGCGCCAGCGGGGCGCCCTTGGCAGCGAGCAGCTTCATCGCCAGCAGGCCGACGGCGGCAAAGATCACCGTGCGCTCGAAGTAGTAGGCGCCGTCGCCGCCCTCGGCGAGCAGGTTCTTGGCCGAGCTGGCGCTGAACACCATCACAGCGCCGAAGGCGAGCAGGCAGAGCGTCGCGGTCAGCAGCAGCGAGTACTCGAGCGGCGGCGCGGGAGCGGGCTTCTTCTTCTTGGTCTTCAGAAGCTTCACAGCGCCTCGACGATCCTCCGGAAGTGATCGCCCCTGGCCTCGAAGTCCTCGTAGGCGTCGAAGCTGGCGGCCGCGGGCGCGAGCAGCACGACCTGCCCGACCGTGGCCCGCTCGGCGGCGAGCGCCACGGCCTCGGCGAGGCCGCCGGCGCGCTGGATCTCGACCCCGGCCGGCGCCAGCGCCCGCTCGAGCTCCTCGGCGCGCTCGCCGATCACGTAGACGGCGACCGCGTGCTCGGCGACTGCCGCGATCAGCGGCTCGAGGCTCTCGTCCTTGCGCCGGCCGCCGAGGATCAGGTGGACTCCACTGAGGAACGAGTTGAGCGCCGCGACCGTGGCCGAGACATTGGTCGCCTTCGAGTCGTTGATGTAGAGGACGCCATCGATAGCGCGGACGGGCTCGAGCCGGTGGGCGACTCCTTCGAAGCTCCGCAGGCCCTCGGCGACGGCCCCCACCGGCAGGCCGAGCGAAAGAGCGGCGCCCGCCGCGGCCATCGCGTTGGCGACGTTGTGGACGCCTAGAAGCTGCATCTCGGCCGAGCGGATCAGCGGCTCACCGCGCCAGCGGATCTCGCCGCCCGAGATCGCCACATCGGCGTCGCCGCCGTCGGGGTCAAACAGCACGCGCTGCGCCTCCCCGGGCAGCTCGAGGCCGGCGAGCGCCGGATCTGCGGCGTTGACGACGGAGACGTCGTCGGCGCCCTGGTTGGCGAAGACGCGCAGCTTGGCGTCGAGATAGGCCTCGACGGTCCCGTGGCGATCGAGATGATCGGGAGCCAGGTTGAGGAAGACCGCGCACTCGGGGGCGAACGCGTCGGCATCTTCGAGCTGGAAGCTGGAGGTCTCGCAGACGATCGTCGCCGCCTCGTCCACCTCTCCGACCAGCGCCGAAAGGGGCGTGCCGACGTTGCCGGCGACCGCGACCGGCTCGCCCGCGACACGCAGCAGATGCCCGATCAGCTCGGTCGTCGTCGTCTTGCCGTTGGTGCCGGTGACGGCGACGAAGCGATTCGGCAGCGCCCTCCAGGCGATCTCGAGCTCGCCGAGGACCGGCGTCCCCTGCTCGCGTGCAGTGGCGATCACCGGCGCCTCGTTGGGCACGCCGGGGCTCTTGACGACCGTCTTTGCCTCGCCGAGCAGGTCGGTTCCGTCCATATCCAGACTCACTTCGACGCCTTCCTCTGCAAGTCCTGCGGCGCTTGCAGGAGATCCCGAATCGACCCCGATGACCCGCTCGCCGCGCTCGAGCAGCAGGCGGGCCACGGCAGCCCCCGAACGGGCCAATCCGACGACCAGAAACGGCCCTTCAGGCAGGGGCGGACGCACGTTCATGGCTACATAACTTCGCGGTCGAGCCCCAGCCTCCTATCGACCCGTGACGCCGGCCCGCCGTCCGCCCGAGAACCAACCTCTCCGGCCGGACGTCAGCGCCGACCGAGGGATCGACGATGACAGTGACGGAACCGCAGTGGGTCTCAGGGATGGCGTTCCAAGCGACAGCGCGTCTGCTTTCAGGCGACGGCGGTGGCGCGCTGGCAGCTCGGATTGGGAGTTAGCCTGTCGGCATGCCGCTCGCCGCATTGACTTCGGCCGAGATCTCCCTGCCGGGCAGGCCGGATGCACTGCGGGTCCGCGAACGAATCGCGGCGCTCGCCGATACCGTTGACCTGGTCGGTCTTACCGACAACCATGCAGGCCAACCGCGGATGTCGCCGCTGGCGGCCGTGGCTTTGGCTCGCGAGCAGGGCGTCGCGACCGTGGTGCACGTCTCGTGCCGCGACCGCTACGGAACGCCGCCGCCACGTCGCGCGTTTCGACTTCCGCGCCGAGCGGATAGACGTGCAACGCATCGACTCCGGGCACGGCTGCGAGTTCCGCAGCAAGCTCGACTGCAAGGTCGACGCCTCCGCCGGCCCTGATCCTCCGGTCGGCGGACTCCGGGATCACACATCCGGGTAGCGCACTGCACGTTGTCAGCCATGCGTGCGGTTCGCAGTACGCCGACGCCGGCGTAGAACCGCACCCCCGCGAGGAGATCCGAGGCAGTGGCTAAGAATCGCTGGAGTGCATCGAGGTCGAACACCATCTGCGACTGGAGAAAGTCGACGCTCGCGGTTAGCTTCTTCTCCAGCAGCCGTAGCTCGCGGTGGAGGTCGGGTGCGAACGGGTTTACGACAGCGCCGACCGCAAGCTCACGCGGCTGAGCCCATTCCTTTGCCTTGGCGATGAGCGACGTTGCGGTCAGGTCTTTGACGCGAGGTACTCCCTCGACAGGGTCTCCATAAAGGCAGAGGACGCCCTCCGAGCCAAGCGCGGCGGCACCCTGCTCCGCGCGATGAGGGGTCAGCCGGCGATCTCGGCCAGGAACACCTGGGGCTTGATGATCCGCATCGCCCCGTGTCGGCCGAGCGGGAGCAGGTGCTTGCCATCTCCGCTGATCAGGATCTCCGTCCCGGCGGCGATTGCGGCTGCGACGATCCTGTCGTCATCGGGATCGCCACTGAGCGGTTCGACTTGATTGGGTGCGTCGGGCACCACGAGCGCGAGCTCGTCGAGGAGCTCCAAGATTCCCTGCGCGGCGGGGTCGTCTAGACCGAGCTTTGCGGTGAGGACCCGCAGCAGCTCCGATCGCACCGGCTGGGGCAAGACCAACTCGGCCTGACCGTCGGCGATCGCCTCCAAAACGCGGCGTGGCGGACCGTCGGCGATCACCGCCGACACGACGACGTTCGTATCGACAGCGACCTTCAGCCGCGGGCCCTGGCCTCGTCGACGAGTCGCTCGGCGTCCTCAGGCCCGATTCCCCGCTGTTCGGCCCGAGCCCTTGCGTCGCGCGTCGCCATCGCCCAGCGCTCCCGCCACAGGTAGCTGCGGAGGGCATCCCGAACGATCTCGCTGCGCGTCCGGCCCTGGGCCTCGGCCAAGCGGTCGGTGCCGTCGCTGAGATCGTCGGGAAGCGAGACGGAGAGAAGTCGGCTCATCGCGATATGAAAGTATCATATGCAGCGATCCCTTCAGCTCGCCCCGCTCCTCGTCGCGCGGTTGCCGGGCGGTCCCCGCCTGCACAGAGCCTGCACAGGGTCAAGCCTGCACAGGGTCAGGTCTTGCATCCGACATTCAAGCCTGCACAGGGTCAGGTCTGGCCTGCACAGGGTCAGGTCTTGCATCCGACATTCACGCGGCCTGTTGCATTCAAGCCTGCACAGGGTCAGGTCTTGCATCCGACATTCACGCGGCCTGTTGCATTCAAGACCTGACCCCATTTGTCCCTGACCCCATTTGTCCCGCTTCGCACCTGAGCGTCCTGACACCGGTCAGATCCGAGTTGGCAGAGCGAGCGC
>CAVOKZ010000022.1:0-33946 GCA_963696625.1 uncultured Solirubrobacterales bacterium | reverse complement strand
GGCTGGGCCGCGCACCTCCGCAGAGGCGGTCGAGCAGATCGAGCGCCGCCATGAGGAGCGCCTTGCCGGCCACACCGCACCACCAAAGCGCTCATCAGCGAGCGCCTCGCCGAGGAGCGGAGGATGATGCGGCCTCTGCCGGGGCAGATGCCCGACGTCGAGCGGCGCTTCGTGGCACGGGTGCCACCGCAGCCCTCCCTCCGCGTCGACCGCAACGACTACTCGCTGGACCCGCGCCGGGTGGAGGTCCGGGTCACCCAGACCGAGGTCTCGGCCGTGGCCCTGGACACGGGCGAGGTGGCCGCGCGCCACACACGCGCCTTCGCCGGTGGGCTGACCTTCACCGACTCCGCCCACCAGCGGGCGCTTGAGGAGATGCGCGGCGAGCGCACCGGCGCTCGTCAGCCTGAGGTTGAGATCCGCTCCCTCGATCGCTACGACGCGCTGATCCCGGCATGACCAAGACCGCCGAGCTCACCCACCTCTTCCGCGCTTTGAAGGCGCCGGCCGCGCGGCCCGTGCGGTCCCCAAGCTCGCCGAGCGCGCCCGCGAGGAGGAGTGGTCACACGAGCGCTTCCTCGAGGCGATGCTCTCGACCGAGGTCGCCTCGCGCGAGTCACACGGTGGGGAGAACCCGGCGAACAGCTCGATCACGCCGAGGATCACCGTGATCCAGCCCGAGGTGTGGAGGTCGCCGAAAACGAAGTGGTTTTCGCCGACCCAGAAGTTCGCGTCGGCGATCGCGCCGATCCCATAGCGCCGACGATCAACAGGAGAATCGCCACGAAGGTCGCACGTCCGGTCCCTCCCATAGTCCCTCCAGATCTCGGCAGGCCGGATCGAGATCTGCTGTGGCCTGCGGTTGTTGAGTTGTGATTCACGCTACGGGCGCGGGTTGCGGGCTCCCCTCCCCGAACGGGGTGATTTCGGGATTCCTTCCCAAGTGGGGTATCCATCTAACCGGACCGCCACGGCCGATCGGCGGGCGGCCGCTCCAGGCTTGGCGGGCGACCGCGGGTGGCCGGTGCCCGGCGCGGCGTTCCACTCGGTCTGGGATCGACGATGAGGTCCCGGTAGCGGACCGGCTCGTGAGCTGCCGCCAGCTCCAGCACGCGGTAGAAGACGAGCCCGCGGCTGCGCGAGCGGCGCCGGTTGAAGCGGAAGGCGAACTCGTTCAGATAGGCGGGCAGGTGCGCTGCATCGACCGAGCCTTGGTGGGTGCCGAGCAGCCAGCGCTTGGCGAGCGAGGAGACCTTGTGCACGCCGGGAAGCAGCCTGTGGGCTTGCGCCCCCTGGGCGCCGGCGAGGCGCTCGTGGACGTAGAGCCCCTTGGTCGCCGGCCGGTACGGCTGCCAGCCGTCGGTGACGACCCTCGCGCCGGGCTCGACGTTGGCGGTGAGGAACGCGCGCAGCGAGGAGGCCGAGCCGTCGGGCAGCGGCGCCAGGCGACAGCGGCCGAAGCCCCCGGGCTCCGTCCGTTCGACGGCGACGCCCACCAGCATCTTCTTCTCGCCCCTCGCCCGCCCGCCGGCCAGGCCCGCCTCCTCGCCGCCGAAGGTGGTCTCGTCGACCTCGACTTCGCCGCAGAGGCGCTCGCGGCCCGGGCGGACGAGCGCCGAGCGGATTCGGTGCAGCATCGCCCACGCCGTCTGGTAGGAGCCGAGCTCGAGCTGGCGCTTCAGCGACAGCGCCGAGATCCCGTCCTTCTGGGCGGCGAACAACCAGCAGGCCGTGAACCAGACGGTGAGCGGGGTGCGGGTGCGATCGAAGATCGTCCCCGCCGTGGGCGAGGTGCGCTTCCCACAGGCGGAGCACTTGAAGCGGCCGTCCGCGACGCGCCAGCCGCCCGCGTGCCCGCAGCGCGGGCAGAGGAACCCGTCCGGCCAACGCAGCCACTCCAGGTAGTCAAGGCAGTCGGCGTCGGTCCGGAACCAGGCCTGGAACTCGCCGAGGGAGCGCGGGTAGTGCCTTCCGGCTTGAGGAGTGGAGATGCCGGCATTCTAGTCCGGTTAGATGGATACCCCACTTGCCGCAATATGCGGGGATTGTCGCGGAGTTCTGGCACTCGGGAATACGAGTGGCAGAATCGAGGCGGCCCTCGCGAGAACAGCCGCCTCGACGTCATGGCGCGTCGGATCAACTGGGGCGGGCGTCAATGGACAGCACGCCGCCCCCGCCTGCTCAACGTCCTGTCACGCCTCCTCGGGCTCGCCCAGGACGACCAGCCCGTGGATGCAGATGATGCAGATCGCAAACGCGCCCAGCGCCCAGAACGGATAGGCGCCGCCGACTGCCAGCAGCGATCCCAACGCCCCGAGACTGGCGGCGATCAGGCCGATGATGCGACCGAACGTCCCCCTCATGAACAGCGAGACGCCCGCGGCCAGCTCGACGACGCCGAGGATGACGGTGATCCAGCCCCAGGTGTGCAGGTCGCCGAGCACGAAATGGTTTTCGTCCGCCCAGAAATGGGCGTGCGCGATAGCGCCGATGCCGTAGATCGCGTTCAGGGCGCCAACGATCAGCAACAGGATCGCAACAAATGTGGCCCGAGCAGCCCGTCTCATCTTCCCTCCAAGCCTCGTTTCGTGTTTCCGCGACCCTGTCGTCCCCGACATCCCCCGGTTCGGGTGATTCCGGCCCGCATCGGGAGGCCGATCCCCTAAGCTTGCCGACGAATCGACCACCCGAGAAACCTTGTCCAACAACGCCACCTCCCCCCCCGCGACGGTCAGACCACGCACAGGACCGATCCGGGGAGGGCCCTCGGAGCTGGTCGCACGGGAGCGGCTGCTGCGCCGGCTCGCCGAGGACCCGGAGCGCGTGGTCGTGCTCTGCGCTCCCTCCGGATACGGCAAGTCGGTCTTGCTGGGTCAGTGGACAGAGCAGGATCCACGACCGGCCTTCTCGATCCTGCTCGGCCCGCAGCACAACGACCCGACCGTCCTCGTCGAGGCGATCGTCGAGCGGCTGGGTCGTCTCGAGCCGTTCCCCGCGGACCTCGGCGACGCCTTGCTGGCGCCGAGCCCCGACGTCGAGAGGACCGTCGTCCCGCGCCTCGTCGCGGCGCTGGAGACCCGTGAGCGGCCGTTCATCCTGGTGCTGGACGAGCTGGAGCGGATCGAGGCGCCCGCCGCGCTGGCGATCGTCGCCGCGCTGTGCCGGGGAATGCCGCCGGGCTCCCAGCTGGCCCTCGCCAGCCGCACCGAGCCCGCGCTCGGGCTGGGCCGCCTGCGCGTCAGCCGGCGCCTCACCGAGCTCGACCGCAGGGAGCTGACGATGACCAAAGGCGAGTCGGCCTCGCTGTTGGCGGCGATCGGCCTCGAGCTCTCCCCCCGCCAGCTCGGCGCGATCGCGCAGCGGACCGAGGGCTGGCCCGCCGCCCTGTATCTCGCCGGCCTGGCGTTGGGCGAGTCCTCGGACCCGGGTCGCGCCCTGACCCGGTTCGCGGGAGACGACCGGATCGTCGTCGACTACCTGCGCGAGGAGTTCCTGTTCTCTGCCTCCGGCAACCGGGCGGCCTTCCTGCGCCAGGCCGCGCTGCTCGAGCGCTTGGGCGGTCCGCTCTGCGACTTCGCGCTGGAGCGCGAGGACTCGGCCCTGGTCCTCGACGAGCTAAGCCGGTCGAACATGCTGCTCGCCCCGGTTGACCGCGGCGGCGAGTGGTACCGCCTGCACCCGCTGCTGCGGGGGATGCTGCGCTCCGAGCTACGCCGCACGGAAGCGGCGGCGATGCCGGGGATCCACCGCAGGGCCTCGGAATGGTGGTCGGCGGCCGACGACGCCGACCAGGCGATCCACCACGCGATCGAGGCGGGGGCCGAGGACCTCGCCGGGGAGCTGCTGTTCGCGGCCGTGCCTGAGTACTCGGCAGGTGGCCGCAACGCGACCTTGGTCGGGTGGCTCGACCGGCTCGGGAGCCGCGGCGTCTCCGCCAGCCCCGGCGCCAGCCTGACCGCCGCCTGGGCGGAGCTGACCCTCGGCTGCGGGCCGCGAGCAGAGCACTGGGCCGCCGTCACCCGCCGGTTGATCGCCGCCAAGGGGCCAGGCGGCAACGATGCGACGATCGAAGCCGGTCTCGCTCTCGCCGACGCCGCGCTTGCCCGGAACGGTCTCGCCGCGGTGCGCGAAACGGTCGCCGCGGTCGAGCCGCTGCTTCCGGAGGACGACCCGTGGCGCTCGCTCACCTCCCTGCTAGACGGTGTCGGGCTGCACCTGCTGGGCGAGCGCGACGCGGCCCGAGAGCGACTCAAGGAAGGAGTCCGCCGCGGCTCGGTGGGCGCACTGGACCTGCAAGTGATCTCGCTCACTCAGCTGGCCCTGATCGCGATCGAGCGGGGCGACTGGCACCTCGCGGAGGAGGAACTGTCACGCGGGCGAGTCCAGATCGAGCGCACCGGCCTCGCCAGCTACCCCATAATGGCGGTCGCCTTCGCGACCTCGGCCCTGATCCGAGCTAGACAGGGGAAGGTCGAGAAGGCGAGCGCCGACCTCGAAACCGGCAGGCGCCTTCTCAAAAAGCTCGACCAGTTCGCCCCCTGGTACGAGATCGAGACGAAGGTGATGCTGGCGAGGGCGTCGATCCGGCTGGGAGGGCGCGCGGATGCGGAGCGCCTGCTCACCGAGGCAACCACGCAGCTGGCCGACGTCCTGGACGGCGCGTTGCTCGGAGAGTGGATCGACGATGTCTGGGCGACGCTCGGCGCGGCGCCCGACCCAGTCGCCGTTCAGCTGACCGCAGCGGAGCTGCGGGTGCTGCAGTTCCTGCCCGAGCACCTCTCCTACCCGCAGATCGCCGGCCAGCTTCATCTTTCGCCGAACACGGTGAAGACGCACGCCAGGAGCATCTACCGAAAGCTCGGATCCTCTTCACGGCATGAAGCTGTGCAGCACGCCCGAGAGGTCGGGCTGTTGGAGACCGCCTGAATCACCCGGTTCGGGCGAGGCGCGGCGGCAGCGCGGCTCCTAAGTTGGGGTCCTGATTGGCAAAGGCGCTCGAAAAGAGAGTCCGGATGCCCGAGCTGGTGGCGATCGCGTATAGGGATGAGACCGTTGCCGACCGGGCTGCGGAGGAACTGCGCCGCTGCTGCGAGGAGCTCCTGATCGACCCCGACGCATCCTCGGTGCTCGTCTGCGAACGCGACGGCAGCTACCGGCTGACGACCAGCCGGCGCTCCGGGGCGGTGGCGCACTGGAGCAAGTTCTGGGGGGTGCTGCTCGGAGCGATTCAGGGCAGCGAGGACTCGGCGACCATTGAGCTGCGCTTTCGCAGTCATCTGCGGGCGCTGCTGCGACCGGGGACCTCGATGCTGCTGCTGGCCGCACCATGCTTCGGCAAGCAGCGGGCGATCGACGCGCTCAGCCACTTCGGCGGCGAATCTCTCAGTTGCCTTCTCGCGACCGACCTCCCCGAGCGCTGGGACGTGCGGGGACTGAGGTTCGACCGCTAGCAAGCGAACGAAGAAAGGAATGACGTGTTACCAATCGCAGACATCGGCTTCGGGGAAATCCTCCTCGTCGTCTTCGAGGTGTTCCTCCTGGCGATCTGGATCTGGATTCTCTTCGTGATCATCAGCGACCTCTTCCGCGACCACGAGCTCTCGGGCTGGTGGAAGGCGGTCTGGGTCCTCTTCCTGGTGTTCATCCCGATCCTCACCGCGCTCGTCTACCTGGTCGCCCGCGGGCACGGGATGCGCGACCGCACGATCAAGGCCCAGGCCGAGGCCAAGGAACACTTCGACCAGTACGTCCGCGAGCAGGCACAGGCCTCCTCGCCGGCCGACGAGCTGCACAAGCTCAGCGAGCTGAAGGACAACGGCGCGCTGTCGGAGGCGGAGTTCGAGCAGGCGAAGGCGAAGCTGCTCTCCTAAGCGGGAGCCTCGGAGGGCACGCGCCCTCCGAGGCGAGGGTTCGTCAGCTCAGCCAAGGTCGTTGCGCCCGATCCATCGGGCCGCCGTCGCGATCCCGAGAGCCACGAGCGCGATCAGCGCGAGCATGCCGACGATCGGGCCGACGAAGAAGAAGGCCGCGAAGACAGCCAAGACGGAGAGGATCAGCACCGCGACGAGCGGTATGACGGAGAGATCGGAATCGGGCCTCATATCGGCAGGATCTCGGTCGGGGCCACGTCTCACATCACGCGATGCGGGTGAACCGCGACCGTCCCGTGGAGGGGCGGTTCTCCAAGGATCACGACCCGATGCCCAGATCGGATCTCACTCGAATCGGATGACGCTGGCGGACCTCTCCCCGGCGAGGATTCCATCGATGCTGCAACTCAAGGCGTTCGGCGACGAGGCTCGACTGCGATCGCTCGGCACCGAGCTGGAGCGCGCTGGATTGTTGCGCGCCGCCACCCTGACGCCCGCCCTGACCGCCGGTCAAGCCCGCCTCGGAGGAGAGGTGGACCCTCGGGGCGCGGATCGCGCATTCTGGCTCGTCCGCTCCGCCGGGGTCACCGAAGAGAATGTCTCGCTGACCCGGAAAGAGACGGTCGGCGGACCGCGACGACCACCGACGGCGAGCCTGATCTGGACCGACATGCTGGGCCAGGCGACGCTCAACTCACGGCTCCTCGCCCGCTACCTCGCGTTCATGGCTGTCGCCGGCGTGGTGGCGGGCTTCGGCGTCATCTACGACAACGGGATTCTGATCGTCGGTGGCATGGCGATCAGTCCCGACATGCTGCCGATCACGGCGATCTGCGTCGGGATCGTCGCCCGCGACCGACGGCTTGTGACCCACGCGGGAGGGACGCTGCTGGTCGGCTTCTTGGTCACTTGTCTGAGCGGGGCTGCGATCACGGCGATCCTCGATCCGCTCGGTCTGCTGCCCGGAGACTTCGAGGTCGGTGCCGCATCGCTGTCGGGGCTCACCTCGGTAAACGCGGCTACGATCGCGGTGGCGCTGGCCGCGGGCGTCGCGGCGATGCTCGCCCTCGAGACCCGGGCGAGCTCCAGCGTCGGGGTAGCGATCTCGGTGACGACGATCCCTGCCGCCGCGTATCTCGGTGTCGCGGCTGGTGTCGGTGACGCCGGAACGGTCCTGGGAGCGCTGATCGTGCTCGGGACGAACGTGGTCCTGCTGGTTGCCGCCGGGGCCGCGACCCTCTTAGTGCAGCGGCGGCTCGCCGCGAAGCGCTCGTCCGCCCCGCTTCTCAGTCGGGCCGACGAGGCCACCTGAGATGGAGAAGGTCAGCGTGGCCGGTCCTCCCTACTCCTACAGCCTCGTTTCGGGTCGCTCCTCGACGATGTCTCGTTGGGCCAGGGTGAACAGCCAAACCAGGGACGGCAAGACCACGAGAACGGCCGCCACGAAGACCACCAGGACAACCTGGAGAGTCTCGTCGACGCCCGCGCCTTCGTCGATCGTCAGCGATTGTGGGAGCAGGTATGGATACTGGGCCACGGCCCACGCCCAGACCATGGTCACCACGGCGCCGACCGCCGGCACCCTGGTTCGTCGTGAGCCGCCTCGCCAGAGCGACGCGAGCGCGGCCCCGCCGCAGAGCAGCGAAACGATGACGAGAGGAAGCCCGTCTCCCGTGAGCCCGTCGTAGATGTAGCGATCGTCGGCACGGTAGATCCACATCGCGACGACGGCGACGAGGGCGCTGAGGAGCGCCGACCAGAGGGCGCGCACCCGAAAGTAGTCCTCGGGGCCTCCGACGCGCCGCGAATCGTGCGCGAGGAATACAGCCGCCAGATAGGCGCTCGTCGTGAGGAAGAGCAGGCCGGTTACCAGGGAGACCGGGTTCAGCCAGCTGCTCAGCGGATCCCCCTGGGCGTTTCCGGGTGGAACCCTGCCTGAGGCGATCGCGCCGACCACGGCGCCCATGAAGAACGGGGTCAGAAGCGAAGAGAGCCCGAACAGCCGGTCGGCGACGCGCCGGTTGCGGCCCTTTCCCGCCACCCCCTTGAAGGCGAAGCCGGCCCCGCGCAGGACGATCCCGAGCGCGACCAGGCTGAGCGGGATGAACAGGGTCGACATGATCGCGCCGAAGGCCGCCGAAAATGCGGTCCAAAGGACCACGAGAACGAAGATCAGCCAGACATGGTTGGCCTCCCAGACCGGGGCGATGGCATGACCGATCGCCTCCCGCGCCTGGTCTCCCCGTCGACCCCTGCCGGCCAGCAGGTCCCAGAACCCGGCACCGAAATCGGCCCCCGCGAAGACGACGTAGAAGGTGGCGCCGAGCCAGAGGACCGCAGCGACGGCGTCCGCGGTGCTCATCGTGGGTTCCCGGAGATCGCCGACGCCGGTGGGCCGTAGGGCTCTCCACTCTCATCCGCGGCATTGCCGGCGGCGCGCCAACGCTGCGACATCGAGCGCAAGACGAGCACGGCCGCGACGGCGAGCGCCGTGTAAACCGCGACGACGACGGCAAGGCTGATCCAGATTCCGCTGGCGCCGGTCACCGCTTCCTCGGTACGCATGACTTCGTAGACGATCCAGGGCTGGCGGCCGACCTCGGTGACGATCCAGCCACACTCGATCGCGACCGCGACCGCGACCCCCGAGATCGCGACAGCTCGCAGGAACCATGGCGTCCGGGGAATGTCGCGCCGTCGCCACCAGACAAAGGCGAACCACGCGCCCAGTGCCAGTAGGGCGCAGCAGATACCAACCATCACGTCGAAGGCGAGGTGGAGCATCGTGTTCGCGGGTGGGCGATCGGAGGGCGGCACCGAGTCGAGTCCCGTGACCTCCGTATCGGCGCTGAATCCGACCAGCCACGAGTCGAGGTTGGGGATCCCGATGCCACCCTTGACTCCTTCTGACGTGCAGCGGCCACCGATGTACTCGGTCACATGGGTATGGGTTTCCTGCACGCACTCCATCGCGGCGAACTTCACCGGCTGGTCGGAGGCGACGGACCGTGCGGCGGTGTCACCCACCATGAACTGGATCGGCGTCGCGATCAGAGCCACGGTCAGCGGGATCAACAGGCCGAGGCGGTGATGTCGGTCGCGCCGTCCTCGCAGCATCCCCACGGCATAGACGGAGGCGATCATGAAGCCCGTGAACATGTATCCGGCCAGGATCATGTGCGGAGCCTCGTAGGCGACCGCCGG
Organism: uncultured Solirubrobacterales bacterium; assembly: GCA_963696625.1. Taxonomy (GTDB): domain Bacteria; phylum Actinomycetota; class Thermoleophilia; order Solirubrobacterales; family 70-9; genus JAWVFN01. The sequence continues at coordinate 24,872 of CAVOKZ010000022.1, read as the reverse complement.
GTTGAAGATCACCTTGAGCGGATCGACGTCGGTTACCTCGCCGCCTACCAGCGTGAACCCCTGCGGCTGGTTCATCCAGGAGTTGACCGCCACGACCGAGAAGGCGCCGCCGATGCCGCATATGACGATCGGCACGCCGGCCCAGAAATGGGTCCACGGCGAGAGACGCCTCCAGCCGAAGAGATAGATGGAGATGAAGATGGCCTCGACGAAGAAGAAGATCCCCTCGATCGCGAAAGCGACGCCGAAGACATCGCCGAAGCGGGCCGTGAACTCCGGCCACAGCAGGCCGAACTCGAAGCTGAGGACCGTGCCCGTCACGGCGCCGACCGCGAAGGTCACAGCGGCGACCTTCGACCAGCGCCGCGCCAGCTCCATCGCGTCCGGGTCGTTCCGGCGCAGGCCCCGGTAGTTGGCGATCAGCATGTAGGCGGGAAAGGCGATCCCGAGGCTGGCGAGAATGATGTGGAAGCCCAGGGTGAAGGCCATCTGCTCCCGGGCGGGCATGAGTTCCGAGGACACCGCGAGAGGCAGGAGGTCGACCAACGAGGCCAGCATTGCGCCGATGCTGAACATCGCCGGTGTCGGGCGCCTCATCTCAATCGGGTGAACCAGGACACGACCTCCCAGTCGTCCCTGATGCTGACCAGGGTCCAGCCCGGTCGCGCCGCCTCGGCTACGGACCTCTCGGCGGTCGCCGTGTTGCGAACTCACGCTCCGCCCCCAACGCGCGAAAGATGAAGTCGAGCTGCACCGGCAGCGGCTGCTCAATCCAGAGCGTGCCGTCGTTGGCGAAGGTCGCGATCCGCTCGGCAGGCTTCAGGTACCCGCTGCCGGAACGAGACTCGAGATCGGCGAAACTATCGCCCCATCTCCTCGCCCGCGTCACCCAATTCGAGTGACGTTCCCGCCGGGTCGTTTCGATCTCTGGCAAGGGCTCCCTCGATCACCCGCTCACCGCGGACGCCGAACCTCCCCTCGACCCATGCCCTGAGCACGGCGAGCCGATGGCCGAGAATGCCACTGAGGTAGTAGAGGTGGACGGCGAGGTACATGAAGAAGGCCGGCCGGCCCGAAAAACGTCGCCCGCGGACTTCGCAGACCGCCTTGCCTCGGCCGACCACCGCGAGGGCACCCTTGTCGAAATAGTGGAACGACTCGGTCGCGCCGACGCCACCCGACTCGATCCCCCTGGCGACGTGGTGGGCCTGCTGGATGGCGACCGTGGCGAGACCCGGCAGCGGCGATCCGTCCGCACCCGGGTGCGCGGCCATGTCACCGATCACCGAGATCTCCGGGTGGCCCGGAATCGAGCAGGTCGGCTCGACCTCGATCCGCCCACCGCGGTCGGTTGGGGCGCCCGTCGCCTCGGCTACCACCGTCGCCAAGTCGGCGGCCCGTACCCCGGCGGCCCAGATCACGGTCCGGGAGGCGATCCGCAGGGCCTCTCCATCCACATCCAGATCGACTCCCTCGGCGTCGATCGCGGTGGCACGAGCTCGCTCACGGACCTCGACCCCGAGCGAGGCGAGTTGATCGGCGACCTTGGCCGACAACTTCGGGTGGAACGCGGGCACCAGGCGCTCGCCGGCGTCGACCAGCGTTATCGTCGCCGCGGCGGGATCGATGTTGCGGAACTCCCGCCGTAGCGTGTTGCGGGACAGAATCGCCAGCTGGCCGCTGAGCTCGACGCCGGTGGGCCCACCGCCGACGACGACGAAGCGCAGCCAGGCGTCCCGATCCGCCCGAGTGGCCGCCCGCTCTGCCCGCTCGAATGCGCCAAAGATGCGATCGCGCAGGGCGACTGCATCGGAGAGGCTCTTCAGGCCGGCGGTGAACTCCGCCCACTCCTCATGCCCGAAGTAGGAGGTCTTGGCTCCCGCGGCGACGACCAGGCTATCGTAGGCGAGCCAGCTGCCGTCATCGAGCTGGACTCGCCTGCCAGCCGCATCGAGGGCGACGGCCTCGGCCATCAGCACCGTGCAGCGGCGGGCACCGCGCAGCAGCGTCCGGGTCGTCGCTGCGCAAGCGCCCTCCGAGAGGCCACCGGCGGCGACCTGGTAGAGAAGGGGCTGGAAGAGGTGGTGGTTGGTGCGATCGACGATGGTCACGTCGAGGTCGGCCCGGCGCAGCACCGCGGCGGCGGCGAGCCCACCGAACCCGGCACCGACGATCACCACGCGGCGGCGCTTCGCCGTAGGCTGGCTCGTGCTCGCCGCTCCCATGGACCTAGATGAGCAGTTCCACGGCGAGGTATGACTGGGGGCGTGCCCGGCCGAGCAGATCAAAGACGCAGGTGGGCCTGGTCGTGGAAATACTCATCTAGCTGGGAGCCGCGAGTCGTTCGCGCAGGTGATCGCCGACGCGAATCGCGTTGGCCATAGCGGTCAGCGCCGGGTTGACCGCTCCGATGCTGGGAAAGAAGCTCGTATCGACGACGTAGAGGTTGTCCAGCTCGTGCGCCCTGCAGTTGACGTCGAGGACCGAGCTCTCGGGGTCGGTCCCGAAGCGACAGGTGCCCGCCTGGTGCGCGACGCCCGCCACCGGGATGTCGGTGCGCAGGTACGCATTGTGCGGCAGAAGGTGACCCTCGCGCATCCCGATCTTGCCCAACATCGACTTCAGCCGCTGGTAGAGGCGGCGCTGCGCCTCGCCGTTCGTCGGCTTGTAGGACAGTCGAACCCGGCCGTCGTCGCTCAGGGTGACCCTGTTCTCGGGCAGCGGAAGATCCTCGGTCGAGAGCCAGAAGTCGACCGCGTGCCGAGCGACGTCGGCGAGCGCGAACTCCGGAGCCAGGGCCGTCTCCAGCGGCTTCTCACCCCTGTACATCTCCGCCTGGGACTTGCCGACCATCTGGATGTTGCCGAGGGGAAAGTCGAAATCGTCGGCGCCGAAATAGAAGTCGTTGAGGCCGAGCGTCTTCTGGAAGACGGTTGGGTTCTCTTCGCGCGAGAGCGCCAGGACCGCCTGACTGGCGTGGAACATGTAGTTGCGGCCTACCTGGTCGGAGCCGTTGGCGAGCCCGTTCGGGTGCGCGTCGGAGGCGGAGGCGAGCAGAAGCCGGGCGGAGTTGGCGGCACCGCAGGAGACAACGACCAGATCGGCGGAGTAGGTCTCGACCTCGTCGCCCCGGCGCACGACGACGCCGGTGACCGCTTTGCCCGCCGCATCGGCCTCGAGTCGTAGCGCCTCGGCCCCGGTCAGCAGAGTGACGTTGGGGTGTTCAAGCGCCGGTCGCACGGCCAGCACCTCGGCGTCGGACTTGGCGTGCAGCAGGCAGGGGAAGCCATCGCAGGTGGCGCAGCGGATGCAAGGGCTGTAGGGGGTGTTCGCTTCGTCGACGCGGACACCACAGGGCGCGTGGAAGGGATTCAGACCGAGGGATTCGAGATCGTCTGAGAGCCGTTGGATCCTCGGCTCGTGCGCAAGGGCCGGGTATGGGTAGGCACCGCTCGCCTTCCCTTCGGTTGGATCCTCTCCCCGCGAGCCATGCACCTGGTAAAGCTCCTCCGCCTCCAGGTAGTAAGGCTCGAGCTCCTCGTAGGAGAGGGGCCAGGCGGGCGAGAGTCCATCGTGGTGGCGCAGCTCGCCGAAGTCCTCGGCCCGCAACCGGTAGAGCGCCGCTCCGTAGAGCTTGGTCGCGCCGCCGACGAAGTAGTGGGCCTGGGGTTGGAACGCCTTCCCCGCGTCGTCGTACCAGACGTCTTTTGAGATGTAGCGGTTCTCCACGAAGACCGGCCCCGCCGACCAGTTCTCGGGCTCGCGCGGGAGCCAATCACCACGCTCGAGGAGAAGGATGCGCTTGCCCGAGGGGGCGAGCCGGTGGACGAGCGTGCCGCCGCCGGCCCCGCTGCCGACCACGATCACGTCGTAGTGGCTCACGAGATCTCCTCGATCCTCTCGCCTAGGACGATGCGACCGGCGGCCTCGATCAGTGCGAGGTGAGAGAACGCCTGCGGGAAGTTGCCGAGGTGACGGCCGGTCGCCGTGTCGAACTCCTCCGCGTAGAGACCAAGCGGGGAGCCGATGCTGAGCAGCCGTTCCATCAGGTCGCGCGCCCGTTGTGCCTCGCCGACAATCGCCAGTGCCGAGACGAGCCAGAACGAGCAGATCAGGAAGCTGCCCTCGTGACCGGCCATGCCGTCGTCGGTCTCCTCGGTGCGGTACCGAAGGACGAATCCGTCCTCGGTCAGCTCTTCGGCGATCGCCATGACGCTCTTGCGCAAGCGCCCGTCCTCGGCGGGGAGGAACCCGAAGAGCGCCGCCAGCAGAGTCGAGGCGTCGAGCGCCTCGGTCTCGTAGTGCTGGCGCAGGACATCGTCCTTGACGCCGTTCTCGAGGACATCGGCACGGATCTCGGCGGCGGTCTTCGCCCACCCCGTCGCCCGATCCCCGCCACCGCGGATCTCCGCCACCTTCGCCGCCCGGTCGAGGGCCACCCAGCACATCAGCTTCGAGGAGACGTAGTGCTGGGGCGCGCCGCGCGCCTCCCAGATCCCCTGGTCGGGCTGGCGCCAGACCTTGCTCGCGCATTCGGCCTGCGACTCGACGATCGGCCAGAGGCGGCGCGGCAGCCGCTGGCTGCGCCGCGTGTGCAGCAGTATCGAGTCGAGAGCGGCGCCGAAGACATCGTTCTGGCGTTGGTCGAAGGCGCCGTTGCCAACCCTCACCGGGCTCGCACCGGCATAGCCGGAGAGATCATCCCGGGTCGTCTCGGTCAGGTCGCGGCGGCCGTCGATCCCGTACATGATCTGGAGGGCGCCGTCGTCGTTGGTCTCGAGGTCGGCGACGAACTGCATGAACTCCTCGGCCTCGTAGTCGAGGTTGAGGTAGTGCAGCGCCTGCAAGGTGAAGGTGGTGTCGCGCATCCAGGTGTAGCGGTAGTCCCAGTTCCGCTCCCCGCCCGGGGTCTCGGGAAGGGAGGTCGTCAGGGCGGCGACGGTTGCGCCCGTCGGCATGTAGGTGAGCCCCTTTATCGCCAGCGCCGAGCGCTGGATCGGCTCGCGCCAGCGATGGTCGGGAAGCCGAGCACCGCCGAGCCAGCCGCGCCAGAAGCTCGTCGTCTCGCGCACCATCGCCTCGGCATCCTCGACAGTTCCGGGGCCGGCCAACCCCTCGGCCCAAGACAGCGAGCAGAACGCGCGCTCACCCTCGTGCAGAGTGTGGCGGCCGCGCACCCACTCGCCCTCGATCCCGAGCGGCACGTCGCTGCGCAGGCGGACCGTCAGCCCGGCCCCGCTCGCATCCGCCGTGTGGGCATCGCCGCCGAGCAGCGACCACTCGGCGACCGTCCTGCCGTAGTCGAAGATCGGCTCGCAGACGAGCTCGATCTCGACGCTGCCGCCGATGCACTCGACCGTCCTGACGAGCAGGTGCTCGGCGTCCTCGTCGGCCGGCGGGCGAGTGTGGGGGGTGACCGTATCCTCGCCGCGAGTCGGCCCCATGGCCAGGGCGTCGCGGAGCACCGCCCAGCCGGTCGGCGTCTTCCAGGTGGTTACCAAGACGTTGGTCCCGGGCTCGTAGGAGCGGGCGGACGGAACGTTGATCCCAAACGGTCCGAAGCGAAAGGAACCCGCCTCACGGTCGAGCAGGCTGCCGAAGATGCTCGGGGCGTCGAAGCGGGGCAGGCAGAGCCAGTCGATCGCCCCGTCTGGGGCGACGAGGGCGCCGGTGTGGCAGTCGGAGAGAAACGCGTAGTCGGCGATCGGGGGGAACGGCGAGGGAGCGGCGGCGCTGCTCATCGACCGATCCAGGGGTCGTGCCAGGTCCCGTGTCCGGCGGTCAAGCGCTGAGACTCCTCGGGCCCCCACGATCCCGGCGCGTAGCTGCACACCTCGGGCCTGCGGTCGAGCAGGGGCTGCAGAATCCGCCAGGTCTCCTCGACGGCGTCCTGCCGGGTGAAGCGAGCGCTGTCGCCGACCATTGCGGCCTGCAGCAGCACCTCATAGGGCGTCGGACCCTCGCCGCCCTCCTCTGCGAACTCCATCTCGAGGTTGATCTGCTCGGGGGCGCGGGCGCCGCTGCGCTGAGCCTGCAGCAACATCTGCACACCCGTGCTGGGGTCGAGCCGGATGATCAACTGATCGGGCTCTGGTCGGCCGCGAAAGCCGAAGCCGAGGCGGGGCGGGTGCTTGAAGACCAGTCGCAGCTCGGTCTGGGTCGCGGGCAGGTGCTTGCCGGTGCGGATGAAGAACGGCACTCCCGACCAGCGCCAGTTTTCAATCTCGAGGCGCAGAGCCGCGTAGGTCTCGGTCTGCGAGTCGTCGGCGACGCCGACGGTGTCCAGGTATCCGTCGTACTGGCCGCGCACGTAGTGATCGGGGTCGGCGTCGGCCATCGAGCGGAAGACCGCGAACATCGCGTCCTTCAAGGTCGCCGGGTCGCCGCTCGCCGGCGGCTCCATCGCCGCCGCCGCGACCACCTGCATCAGGTGATTCACGACGACGTCGCGCAGCGCCCCAACCGGGTCGTAGAAATGGCCGCGATCCTCGACGCCGAAGCTCTCGGCCATCGTGATCTGAACCGAGGAGACATGGTTGCGGTTCCAGATCGGCTCGAACATCGTGTTCGCGAACCGCAGGAAGAGGATCTCGACCAGACCCATCTTGCCCAGGAAGTGGTCGATCCGGTAGAGCTGGGACTCGTCGAGATACCGATGTACCTCGGCGTTGAGCTCGCGCGCCGAGGCCAGGTCGTGACCGAAGGGCTTCTCGACAACCACGCGCGCAGACTCGGTCAGACCGGCGCCGTGCAGGCCCTTGATCACGGCCGCGAACAAGAAGGGGGGGATCTCGAGGTAGAAGACCGGGTTCGCGGCGCCCTTGATCGCGTCGGCAACGCGGTCGAAGGTCGCCGCGTCCGCGAAATCGCCCGAGACATAGGAGAGGCGTGCCGCGAGCCGTCCGAAGACCGCCTCGTCGATCGTCTCGCCACAAGCTTCGATCGAGGCCCTCGCCCGGTTGCGCAGATCGTCGACCGTCCAGTCGTCGACCGCGACACCGACGATCGGGCAGTCGAGCAGGCGGCGCTGCTCGAGGCGGTACAGGGAGTGAAAGGTCATCACCTTGGCAAGGTCACCGCTGATCCCGAACACGACGAAGACGTCGGCAGGACTGGCGGCACTCTCGGCGGGCGGGCTGCTCGGGCTCATCGCCCCAATGCTGCGCCCCGTGGGCGCCGGGCGCCTCATCCCAATCGGGTGAATTCGGGCCGTCTCCTCCGATCAGTTGACAGCAATCGAGAAGGAGGCCGTCACGTCCTCACCCGGGCCGAGGACGTGGAGACCTTCGCCGCTGACGAGAGCGTTGGTCGGGGCGGTCATCGGCTCGATCGCGACGACGTCGTCAGCAGCAGGCGCGTAGATCTGTGCGAACCGGTACGCGGCACCGAATCGCACCTCGATCCGCCGCCCGCCACCGGCGAGGACCAGGGGCTCGGAATCGGCCGGCGCGAGGAAGGCGTCGTCGAACGTCCGCGTCCCCAGGCGCCCTGGACGAATTCCGGCTGGCGAGCGCCGCCCTGACGGCAGGCCAAGCCGATCGACACCAAGATGCTCGCGCACCGGCAGGTAGACCTCCCAGTCCTCGCGGGGCAGGCCGGGGAGTCGGAAGTACGGGTGGAAGCCAAACGAAACCGGGACGGGGTTGTTGTGGGCACGCAATGTGGTCGCGATTCGCAGCTCGCCACCGTCCAGATCAGCCTCGATGCCAACCTCGTGCGGGATCGGAAACATTTCGATCAGCTCCCTCTGAGCCGCGAAGTCGAAGCGCGCAGACAGCACTCCGCCAGTGGCATGCCGCTCGTGCCGGAGCACTTCCCAGCCGGGCATTCCGGCCAGCAGGCCGTGGATCGGCAGCCCGCTGGCATCGCGGCCGACCCGGGGCGAGCCGAGGTCAAGGCGGATCGGCGCACCGGCCACCTCGAAGGCCGACGCCGCGAGCCGGTTCGCCCACGGATGCAGGAGCGGGATGCCCATCGTCCCACCTTCCCGCACGTAGGCGGCGAGGCCGCCGCGCTGCCCCAGGAGCTCCTCGCCACGGTGGCGCAGCGAACACGTCACCATGCCGGCGCCCGGCGCGAGGGCGGCTTCGAGGCCAGACTCCTGCGAGCTCAGGGTCAGGACCGGGACCCCTTCGATCGAGGTCCGCCCGATCACGGTCCCAATCCGGGGCCGCGGGTCCCACCAAAGGCGCTTCTTGTCGCGGAGGGCTTGTCGGCAGTCGATGCCATATATCGGGTTGGTGGCTGACCGTACGGCCCTTGCCGCCAAGCCGCCTCGCCCGTACCGGGTGATCTTCGAGTCCGTTGGCGCCCGGGCCCCAGACGAAATTCACCCGATCAGGGGGAGGCGCATCGCCGCGTCGGGTTCCTATGGTGCCGGGCGGACACAGCCGAGTGGTGACGATCGGACGGCCTGCGAACTCTTGGCACTGGCGACCTCTGAAGATTCCCGCACTTCGACTCGAGCCGGCGGCACGCAGCCAAGGCGGGCGGGCTTGGTGCTGGTGGCGGTCGTGGCCCGAATCGTCGCCGTCGTCGTAGGCGCCGTGCCCGTCCTCCTCGACTCAGTCGACCACGCATCAACCGGCACCGGTGCAGCGGAGTCGGTCCCATAAACGGTGACGGCAGCCCAACCGGGCCAGCTTACGGTCGGCGCGTGGGCGCCGCGACCAGCGACGCGGAGCGCACCGGCCTCGCAGCCGAGCGAACGATGCTCGCGTGGTGGCGGACCGGCCTCGCCTCGCTCGCGGTCGCCCTCGCGGTCGGACGCCTGTTGCCAGAGCTCTCCCCCGGCAAGACGACGACCTGGCCGTACGTCCTGCTGGGACTCGGGTTCGGCGTCTTCGCAACCGGCCTGTTCCTCTACGGAACCATCCGCAGCGGCGGGGGCGCGCGGCCCTCGACCGGTCTCCTGCTGGCCACCGCGTTCGGAACCGTTCTGGCCCTCGGCACGATGGCTGTGATCGCGATCCACTAGGCGGAGCCAAGCCGGCGGCTGACGTTGGAGTGCCGCGGCTCGGATAGAAATCCACCAATGTCGACATCGGACACTCCCCCGGCGAAGCGAGAGCACCACGCTTGCTGTGGCCCCCCACGGGGACGCGGGGTCCGGGCCGAGCAACAATCGGAGACACCCACATCGAGCCAGGAGGGCGCTGGTGAGCTCTCCGCCGAGGCGATGATCGACCTGCCCGGGAGCGCCTTCACGATGGGCAACGACGCCGGCTACGGCTATCCCGGCGACGGCGAGGGACCCGCCCACGAGGTAGTGCTCTCCCCTTTCTCGATCTCGGCGCACGCGGTGACCAACGAGCGGTTCGCCCGATTCGTCGAGATCACCGGCCACCGGACCGAGGCCGAGGGGTTCGGCTGGTCATTCGTCTTCGGTGGGCTGCTGCCGGCGGACTTCCCGCCGACGCGGGCGGTCGCGGCGGCGCCCTGGTGGCGCCAGGTCGAAGGAGCCGACTGGGCCCACCCCGAGGGACCCCAGAGCACCTGGCAGGACCGGCCCGACCACCCCGTCGTCCACATCTCCTGGAACGACGCCGTCGCCTTCTGCGAGTGGACCGGCGCCCGGCTCCCGACCGAGGCCGAGTGGGAGTACGCGGCGCGCGGTGGATCGGAAGGCACCCCCTTTCCCTGGGGCGGGGAGCTCGAGCCCGGAGGCGAGCACCGCATGAACGTCTTCCAGGGGACCTTCCCGGCTGACGACATTGGCGCCGACGGCTACGCCGGCACCGCCCCGGTCGGCAGTTTCCCCCCGAACGGCTTCGGGCTGTTCGAGGTGACCGGCAACGTCTGGGAATGGACCGCGGACCGGTTCGACCCCACCTACTATGCTGCCAGCCCCCGCGACGATCCTCAGGGTCCAGACCACGGCGAGCTGCGGGTTCAACGTGGTGGCTCGTACCTCTGCCACGTCTCCTACTGCAACCGCTACCGAGTCGACTCCCGCAGCTCGAACGGTCCCGACTCCTCGACCGGCAATCTCGGCTTTCGGGTTGCCCGCAGCCTGGGCTGACATGAGAGGCGTGCGATCAGGTCGGCTCGAGCGTCCCGGAGGGACGAGATGAGGCTACACCTGCTCTGGCGCGGACTGCTGGTCCTGCTGCTGGACGCGCTGATCCTGCTGGCGCTCTCCGAGCTGCTGAGCGGGTTCGTCCTCGACGGCGCCGGCTCGGCACTCGGCGCCGCCACCGCGATCGGCCTGCTGAACGCGCTGGTCTGGCCGGCCCTCGCCCGCCTCGCGCTGCCGCTTACCGTGCTCACCTTGGGGCTGGCGGCGCTGGTCCTCAACGGGGTCCTGGTCACGATCGCGATCGACCTCCTCCCCGGCGCCCAGATCGGCGGCGTCCTGGAGGGCATCGTGGTGACGCTGGCGATGTCGGCGGTGACGACCTCCGTCTACTCGCTGCTCTCGATCGACGAAGACGACTCCTGGTACCGGGCCGTGGTGCGCCGCCAAGCGCGGCGCCGCGAGAGCGCCCTCGAGACCGACGTCCCCGGGGTCCTCTTCCTCGAGATCGACGGGCTCGCCCACGACGTCCTGCGGCGGGCCCTCGCCGACGGCAACGCCCCCAACCTCGCCGCCTGGCTGCGCGCCGGCTCGCACCAGCTGCGGCGCTGGGAGACCGACTGGTCCTCGCAGACCGGCGCCTGCCAGGCCGGGCTGCTGCACGGCGACAATGACGACATGCCGGCCTTCCGCTGGTGGGAGAAGGACCGCGGCACGGCGATCGTCACCAACCACCCGCGCGACGCCGCCGAGCTCGAGCGCCGCCACTCCGACGGTCGCGGGCTGCTGCACGCCGACGGCGCCAGCCGCGCCAACATCCTCTCGGGGGACGCGCCCCACTCGATGCTGACCATGAGCACCGCGCTGAACCGCCGCCGCCCGATCGGCCGCGACTACGCCGCCTACTTCGCCCGCCCCTACGCGGTCGCCCGGACCTTCGTCCTGATCCTCGCCGAGGTGGCCCGGGAGCGCCGCGCCGCCCGCGCCCAGGTTCGCGACGACGTCCGGCCGCGGATCGCCCGCAACCGCCGCTACGCGTTGGTCCGAGCCTGGGCCACGGTCGTCCAGCGCGACCTCCAGGTGGCGGCCGTGGTCGGGGACGTGCTCGCCGGGCGGCCCACCGTCTACACCACCTTCCTCGCCTACGACGAGGTCGCCCACCACTCGGGGATCGAGCGCGCCGACGCGCTCGCGGTCCTCCACGACCTCGACCGCCAGATCGCCCGCATCGCCACCGCCTGCGCCGACGCGCCGCGCCCCTACCGGCTCGTGGTCCTCTCCGACCATGGCCAGTCGCAGGGAGAAACCTTCGCCGACCGCTACGGGGAGACGCTGGAGGACCTGATCCGCGGCGCCTGCGCCCCCGACAGCGAGATCGCCGCGGTGGAAGAGGGCGACGAGGACTCGCTCTCCTACCTCAGCGCCGGCCTCACCGAGGTCGCCCGCGACGACACCGCCGCCGGGCGCACGGTCCGGATCGCGACCCGGGGCAGCCGCGTCGAGGGCGTCGTCGCGCTCGACGCCGAGTCGCGCCGGGAGGCCGCCGGGGGCCGCGCGGAGGGGTTGCCCGAGCTCTCGGTGATGGCCTCGGGCTGCCTCGGGCTGATCAGCTTCCCGCGGGAGCCCGGCCGGGTCAGCCTGGAGCGGATCGAGGCCCTGCACCCCGGCCTGCTCCCGGCCCTCCGCCACCACCCGGGGGTCGGGTTCGTCCTCGTCCGCTCCGAGCGGGAGGGCGCGCTGGCGATCGGCCGCAGCGGCGTCAACCACCTCGACTCCGGGCGGGTGGAGAGCGGGGACCCGCTCGTGCGCTTCGGCCCCAACGCGGCCGACCACGTGCGGCGCACCGACCGCTTCCCCCACTGCCCGGACCTGATGGTCAACAGCTCCTTCTGGCCCCAGTTCGGCGAGGTCGCGGCGTTCGAGGAGCTGGTCGGGTCCCACGGCGGGCTCGGTGGCACCCAGAGCTTCCCCTTCGTCCTGCACCCGGCGGACCTGCCGTGGCCCGAGGAGGAGGTGATCGGGGCCGAGCGGGTGCACCGGGTCTTCCGCGGCTGGCTCACCCGGCTCGGCCACGAGGGCTACGCCAGCGAGGTCGACTCGCCGGGCTCCAGCACCCGGACCTCGACCTGAGGCGCGAGCTCGCCGACGCGGGCGGCGAAGACGCGCGGCGGTCGCAGCAACGGCCCCGGCCGGACCCGGGCGAGGCCGGCCGGGTAGTAGCTGCCCCAGTGGATCGGGACCGCGACTCGCGGTCCCAGCAGGGCGGCGGCCTTGGCGGCGCGGGCGGGGTTCAGGTGGCCGGGACCGAGGCTCGGGCCCCAGCCCCAGATCGGCAGCAGGGCCAGGTCGAGGCCGGCGGCGCCGAGCGCGGCCATGCCGTCGAAGATGTCGGTGTCGCCGGCGAAGTAGAGGCGCCGGCCCTCGCCGCTCAGCAGGTAGCCGACCGCGGTCGCGGCGGTGCCCCCGAACGGCCGGCCGCCGTCATGGTCGGCCGCGGTCGCGGTGACCTCGACAGCGCCGATCCGGACCGAATCGCCCGGAGCGAGCTCGGCCAGCACCGAGAGGCCGCGGCGGGCGAAGAACTCGCCGGCCCCGGCCGGGACGACGAGCGGCGAGCCGGGCCCGATCGCGCGCAAGGAGGGTAGGTCCGCGTGGTCGTGGTGCAGGTGGGAGACGAGCACCGCGTCGAGGCTTTCTGCGACCGCCGTCGGCGGCGCCGGGCCGCGGCGGCGCAGGTGACCGACCCGGCGTCGCAGCAGCGGGTCGGTCAGCAGCCGGGTGCCGGCCAGCTCGGCCAGCACGGTGGCGTGGCCGACGTAGGTGACGCGATCCGCGCCCCCCATCCTTAGCGCCGCATTCCGCGTCGGGCGGTGGGCGTATCGCCCCCGGCGCCGATGAGCGAGCGTCGACCGATCTTCCGCGGGCGGTTGCGGCGTCCAGGGCGCGAGAGCGCCGACGTTGAAGAGGAAGTCATCGAGATCGATCCCAGCGCGTTGACCGGGATCTTCGCCGCTCCCAAGTGGATGCGCGACCTCGGGTTCAGCGCCTGGCTGCTGGTCGGGGTGGCGGTGGCCCTGGTCGGCGGCGTCTGGCTGATCTCGCTGACGCAGACGATCGTGCTGCCGGTGATCACCGCCGGAATCATCGCCTCGGTCGTCGCGCCGCTGGTCGGGTGGCTGCGGAGCAAGGGCCTGCCGCGCGGGATCGGCGCCGCCCTGGTCTTCGTCCTGATCGCCGTGATCGCCGCCGCCATCGGGCTGCTGATCCTCGGCGGCATCGCCAGCCAGGCCGACGCGCTGAGCGAGAAGCTGCGCGCCGGCGCTGGTGAAATCGAGTCCTTCGTCGAGAACCTCGGCGTCAACGCGGGAACCGCCGAACGCGCCAACGCCGGCGCCAGCTCCTCGTTCAGCGGCGCCTTCCAGGCGCTCACCCACGGCGTGATCGGCGGCGTCGACAAGCTCGCCGGCCTCGCTGTCTTCCTCTCCTTCACCGCCCTCAGCCTCTTCTTCCTGCTCAAGGACGGGCCGCAGATCGGCCGCTTCGTCGAGCGCCACCTGGGCGTGCCGGTCCCACTCGCCCACTCCGTCCTCGACCGCGTCGCCGGCAGCCTGCGCGGCTACTTCCTCGGTGTCACCGTGGTCGCCGCCTGGAGCGCCCTGATCGTCGGCGCCGGCTCGCTCCTCCTCGGCGTGCCGCTGGCCGGCACGGTCGCCCTCGTCACCTTCGCCGGCGGCTACATCCCCTACATCGGCGCCTGGACCGCGGGCGCCTTCGCGGTTCTGATCGCGATCGGCGAGGGCCCGGAAACGGCGCTGGCGATGGCCCTGGTGGTGCTCGCCGCCAACGGCGTCCTGCAGCAGCTGATCCAGCCGATCGCCTACGGCGCGGCACTGGGGCTGCACCCGCTGGCGGTCCTGATCGCGACGATCGCCGGCGGCTGCCTGTTCGGAGCGGTCGGCCTGGTGGTGACGGCGCCGCTGCTCTCGGCGGCGGTCCGGATCTCGGCCGACCTTCGCAAAGCCGAGCGCGTATCCGATTCGCCCGAGGCCGGGACGAGCGAGGCCGCAACGGCGCCCCCGGGCTGAGTCCCGGCGACGAGGGTCGAGAATCGACGATCCCAGACCGCTCCCCGGCACATGCGGCGTTCAGTCGAGCATGAACCAGCCGCGGACCTCGGCCTCGTGGTCGCGGAAGCGCTCGCCGGAGACGTCGACCACCGCCTTCTCGATCGTGCCGCCGGTGAAGCGAAACGGCGAGCGGTAGTCGGGGGTGACCGGCGAGGCGCTGTCGCGCCCGACGCAGAGGCCGTCGCCGACCAGGCAGAAGGGGCCGGGCTGGGTGACGATCTCGGCCTCGCCCACCTTGGCCTCGTCGAGGTAGAGGCTCAGGGTCCCCCTGAAGCCCGGCATCGCCGGATCCTCGCTCTTGCCGGCGAGCTCGAAGTCGGCGCTGCAGACGTGGCGGCCCGTGGTGATCTCCGCTGCCGAGACGATTTCCTGCAGGTGCGTGCCGACCCAGTTGAACACGTAGCGCAGGCGACCGTCCTTGACGTAGAGGCTGTGCCCTCCGGCGACGCCGCCGTGGGCGAACAGCACGCCCTCTGCGTCAGTTGAGTCGAACTCGACCCCGACGGCGATCGTGTACGGGCGGCCGGTGATCCGCACGGCGCCCGCCTCGGGCACGTCGGCGGTGTCGGGGTAGTACTCGTAGTGCTGGCGGGAGGCGGCCGCCTGCGGGCGCTCGGCCAACACCTGTTCGAGCGCCGTGCGGTCGTCCAGCGGCAGGCCGTTGTAGATCCCCGCGTAGTAGAACCAGAGGCCCTTCAGCTGCTCCAGCCGCTCGGGGTGCTCGGCGGCCAGGTTCTTCGCCTGGGCCCGGTCCTCGTCGAGGTGGTAGAGCTCCCACTCGTCCTGCTCGTACCGGCCCCAGCCGCTGAGCGGCGGGTGGACCGTGCATGCCAGCCAGCCCTCGTGGTAGAGCGAGCGCTGGCCCAGCATCGCGTAGAGCTGGGTCCCCTTGCCGGGGGCGTCGGGGTCGGCCAGCGAGGTGGCGAAGCTCTCGCCCTCGATCGGGCTCTGGCGGTAGCCCCTGATCACCTCGGGCGGCTCGATCTCGAGCAGCTCGTAGATCGTCGGCACGACGTCGACCGCGTGGACGTACTGCTGGCGGGGATCGGCCTGTGGCGCGATCCTCGCCGGCCAGGAGACCAGGCACATGTCGGCGACGCCGCCCTCGTACCCGGCCCAGCGCTTCCAGTACGGGAAGGGGGTGTCGAAGGCCCAGGCCCAGCCGGTGTTGTAGTGGTTGTAGGAGGCGGGACTGCCGAGCTCGTCGATGTGGGGAAGCGTCAGCTCGGTCGAGTCGGGGATGCCGTTGAAGAAGCGCCACTCGTTGAAGGTGCCGTTGGGGCCGCCCTCGCCGCTGGCGCCGTTGTCGGAAACGACGACGACCAGGGTGTTGTCGAGCTGGCCGGACTCCTCCAGGTAGTCGATCACCCGGCCGAGCTGATGGTCGGTGTAGGAGACGAAGCCGGCGAAGACCTCCGCCATGCGGGAGAAGAGCCGCTGCTCCTCGGCGCTCAGCGAGTCCCAGGGCCGCACCGTGTCGAGGCCGGGCCAGGGCTGCCCGTCGGGGCCGGTCCGGTCCGGCTCTCCGTGCGGGTTGATCGGCGAGAGCTCGGTGTCCTCGGGGAGCAGGCCCATCTCCTTCTGGCGCGTGAGGATCTGCTCGCGGATCGCCTCGTAGCCCTGGTCGAAACGACCCTTGTATTTGTCCGCCCACTCCTCGAATACGTGGTGCGGCGCGTGGGCGCAGCCCGGCGCCAGATACATGAAGAACGGCTTGTCGGGGTCGACCGCCTTGGCGTCGCGCACGAACTCGATCGCGCGGTCGGCGAGATCCTTGGAGAGGTGGTATCCGTCCTCCGGCGCGGCCGGGGCGTCGATCTGGTGGTTGTCGTAGACGAGGTCCGGGTACCACTGGTTGGACTCGCCGCCGAGGAAGCCGTAGAAGCGCTCGAACCCGCGCCCGAGCGGCCAGCGGCCCTTGTAGGAGGCCATCGTGGTCTCCTCGCCCGGCGTCAGATGCCACTTGCCGACGCAGTAGGTGTTGTAGCCGCGCTCCGCCAGCACCTCGGAGATGAAGCCGTTCTCGAACGGGATCCGCGTCGAGATCCCCGGGAAGCCGGAGCCGAACTCGGCGATCGTCGCCATCCCGTTCGAGGTCGCGTTGCGCCCGGTGAGCAGCGAGGAGCGGGTCGGCGAGCAGAGCGCGGTGGTGTGGAAGTTCGCGTAGCGAACGCCCTGGTCGGCGATTCGTTGCATGTTCGGCGTCTCGACCGGGCCGCCGAAGACGTCCATGGTCCCGTACCCGACGTCGTCCCAGGCGAGGAGCAGGACGTTCGGCGCCCCCTCCGGCGCCCGCGGCGGCAGGTAGGGGTCCCAGTCGGGCTCCGAGTCCCGGATGTCGACAGCGATCTTCGGCTTGTCCTCGCCAACCATTCCAGCTCCTTGTCGCGGTTTGCCGGACAAGACTAAGGGCGTCCCGCAGCGCCAATCTCGTCCGATTCGGGTGATTCCCGGGCCCGCGGCCCCGAGTACCCTCGCCGAGATCCCGCGGCCCGACGCCGCGACGACGAGACCGGAGCACGATGACCGACGAACGCAGCGCGACCCACGAAGTGAAGCTCTACGGCACCTCATCCTCACCAAGGAGGAGTCCGCCGCGCAGAAGTCCAAACCGCGCGGCGGATGACCCGTCGCACGCGATTCCAAGGTCGGCATCGGATCGCGTTCGACGACACCTCGGATAGCCGATGAGCAAGGAGGGGCCGGACACCTCCGGCATGCGACTCCATGAGCGCGCCGAGCTCTTGGCAACGGTGCTCCTGGCCATCGCGGCGGTTGCCACTGCTTGGAGCTCATACCAGTCGGCCCGCTGGAGCGGCGTGCAGGCGAACGAATACAGTCGAGCGAGCGCCGCACGGATCGAATCGACCAAAGCGGCGACGGAAGGCGGCCAGCAGAGCGAGGTCGACGTGCTCACCTTTACGCAATGGGTCGACGCCTACGCCACGGGTGACGCGCGACTGGCGAGGTTCTACTTCCAGCGGTTCAGGCCCGAGTTCAGACCGGCGATGCGGGCATGGGTGGCGACGCGCCCATTGGTCAGCGCAGACGCCCCTCCAACGCCGTTCGCGATGCCCGAGTACCAGCTTGCGAGCAAAGAGCAGGCGGAAGCCTTGCAGGGCAAGGCCGAAACGGCCTCAGCAAGCGCCCAGGAAGCAAACCAGCGCTCTGATAACTACGTGCTCGCTGTCGTGCTCTTCGCCGCCGCCCTCTTCTTTGCCGGCATCAGCACCAAGCTGAAGATGCCAAGACAGCGGATGGCGGTGCTTGCCCTCGGTTACCTGCTGTTCGTCGGGACGGCCATCTGGATCTTGACCTTTCCGGTCACGGTGTCCGTCTGAGCGATCCACAGATAGGCAAGCCCTCCCTTGTCGCAGTCGCTACTGGCTCAACCGCCCATCATTTGTCGCTGATCCATTGGCTTCGCCGAAAAATGAACCGCCCCGGCTTCGATGGAGACCAAATCCCCTGAGAGGATGAGGTCATGTCAAGAAATCGAAGGTATTCGCCCGAGGTCAGAGAGCGGGCGGTCGCCCTGGTGCTCGAGCACCAGGGCGAGCATCGCTCGCAGTGGGCGGCGATGGAGGCGATCGCGCCCAAGTTCGGGATGGCAACCGAGACGCTCCGCAACTGGGTCCGCCAGGCCGAGCGCGACCGCGGCCTGAAGCCGGGCCCGACGAGCGAGGAGCTGGTCAGGATCAAGGAGCTCGAGCGCGAGATCGAGATCGGCTGGGATCGGCTGGAATCCGTGGGGCTTGTTGCCCCATCTGTTGCCCCAGATCAGCGGGGATCGCCGCCGTAGGAAGTGGAGCGATGGCGGATGGCCGCGACGCGAACCGTCTTCCCGCCGTCGGTCAGCTGATAGAGAATTCGATAGGCACCCACCCGCAATGAGTAAAGACCGCGGAGCTTCCCCCGAAGGGGGTATCCGGCGAATGGGTCCCGCTCGAGCAGGCCAAGCGCATCCTCGATCGCGTCGATCAGCGGCCAGTTGAGCTCAAGCAGCTCGCGCCGAGCGCGACGGGCGAGAACAAGTCGCGCCAAGGATCAGCTGGCGGCAGCTCGGCGCTCGGCTAGCTCACTGCGAAGCTCGGCGAGGGTCAGCGTTTCGTCACGGGCGATCTCAGCGAGGCCGGCCTCCAGCGCGACGAGGGCATCGGGATCGGAGAGAACCTCGGCGGTCTCCTCCAGCGCCTCGTACTCGTCGATCGGAACCAAGGCCGCAGCCGGGATGCCGTTGCGAGTCACCAGCACGTGATCGCGTCGGTCGGTGACCTCGTCGAGCAGACTGCTGAGATTGCTGCGTAGCTCGCGGACGGGAACGATCTTTGCCATCGGCTCAGTGTACATGACTGTGTACACAGTCCGGAGGCCCGCTTCTGGACTCACGGCCCCTGATTTTCAGTACAACAGAGGGCGCCCAGGAGGCCCCCTCTGAGAATCCGATGCCTTGAGCGACCGGTCGCCCATTAAGCCCATAGCGGGGGCGGGAATCGAACCTGTGAGAACGGCAACCTGCACTGGCCCCGGAGCGGCGGCTTGAGTTGGCTGTGTAAGTTCGTTGCGCTTCTCCGGCTCCTTGAGGCGAAGAGGCCGGACGCCCCTCGGAGCGAGCCCGTAGGGCGGAGCGCAGTAAGGGCAGGTCGGATCCGAGGAAGGCGAGGCCGGCGATGTCGAGGCCCGAGACGCGCAGCCGGTTGCGATCGGCGAGCGGCTCGACGGCGGCGAGCAGGCCGCCGATCATGCTCTTCGCCCGTGCTCGCTGCGGCGCCTTCGTGCAGAGCAGGATCTGTGCCTCGAACAGCGTCGCCCCCTCGCGCAGCTTTACGTCGAGGCCCTTGTGCAGGTCGCGCAGCACGGCGAGCTCGGCCGGGTCGCGTGGTCCGCTCTCGCGCTCTGGGACCAGCAGCTCGGAGAGGCCGGCGGCGGGCTCGCGATGGCGGCGGCGGGCCTGGCGGCGCAGACGACGGCGCAGCCGGGCGCCGCCGACGCCGCTCGCCGGCAGCAGGTCGACGCAGATGCTCGCCACCTCACCGCGGTCGCGGTGCAGTCCCGAGAGCGCGGCGGCGAACGGGGTCAGTGGGTCCGGATCGAGCGCGAGCCGGGCGAGCGGCTCGACGCTCGGCTGGGAGAGGACCAGCTCGGCGCGGGCCATCTCCTCGCTCGCTCCCCCGGTGCCGCCGAGCCGGGACGGCGGCCGCGCCCGGCCGTCTATGCGAAATGCGACGCCGCGCTCGCGCACGCCGAGGCACTACCACTCGAGGTGGGCGTCGAGTGAGAGGTGGATTGTCGATCACCCGTGAGCAAGCACGCTGATGACGACACCCTGCGGATCGCGAACGAAGAAGCGGCGAACGCCCCAGGGCTCGTCGACCGGACCGTAGATCACCTCGTGCCCGGCCTGCACCGCTTTGGCGTGTGCGACATCGACGGCTTCACGCGAACCGACGTCCACGCCCATCTGGGGCTGGACCGGCTCCACACCCGGCGGGGCAAAGACGACTTGCGCCCGGTCGGATCCGGAGCCGATGTAGCCGCCGCCGAAGGTTCCCTCCTCGACCGAGTACCCCCGTATAAAAGACGCGCGTAGCGTCGAGATCAGAAGACTCGAAGTAGGGCATGATGCGGCGGACAGCCATACGCAGCAGTGTCGCAGCCTCGCCTCACCACGAGTGTCTGCGCCTGATTCCCCTGGACCAGAATCGTCTCACCGTCCCCGCCGCCCGAAGCTGTGCCCGGCCTGCACCACCGCCCGCAGCTCCGCCACCACCAGCTGGCGGGCCCGCCGACGGGCCGCGAGATCATCGCGAGCATCCTCATCGGTATCGACCCGGCCCGGCTCGACCCGCTCTGCCTCCGCCTTCGCGCTCCATCGCAGCTCCTCCAGATCGGCGACCAGGACGTTGATCACCCCTTCGCGCCGCTCGAGCTTGCCCCGCGCCCGCACCAGCGGCGCCGAGCGCACCACCTCCCGCCGCCGCTCATACACCCCGGAGGGCACGATCAGGTTGACCGTGCCGCGCTCGTCTTCGAGCAGCATGAAGGTATGAAGGTGATCCCCTTCGCCGTCTGCGGTCGCTGACGGGCGATCACCGTGCCGGCGATCTCGATCTTGGTCTTCTCCAAGGAGCTGATGGAGAAGAAGTTCGCGGGGATCGACTGGGCCAGCGAGGAGCACGCGCTCTGAGTGGTCGACGCGACAGGGACGCCTCTGCGCGAGTGGACGGTGCCCCGCGATGAGGCGGGGATCGCCGTCCTCTGCCGGGAGCTTGCCGAGCTCGGCGTGGAGCGGGTCGCGATCGAGCGGCCCGACGGGATCCTGGTCGACCGCCTGCATCGCGGCCAGCGCCCGCGGCGCCCCCAGCGGTCGAGCCCCGCCATCACGAAGCCCGAGAAGGCGAAGAAGGCGCCCGCCACCAGCCCGCCGGCTGCTCGACCTGCTCCTGGTCGCGGTGCTGCGCGCCTGGTTCGCCCGCCCCGGCGGCGACGCCCCGAGCACCTACCGCGCCTACGGCGACCCGCTCGTCGGCCGGGCGCTGCGCCTCCTGCAGGACAACCCCGCCCACCCCTGGACGGTGGCGACGCTCGCCGCCGAGGTCGGGATCTCACGCGCGGCGCTGGCCCGCCGCTTCAACGAGCTGGCCGGTGAACCGCCGATCGGCTTCCTCGCCAACTGGCGGATCAACCTTGCCGCCGACCTGCTGCTCGAGTCCGGCGCGACGCTGGGCTCGGTCGCCGCCGAGGTCGGCTACGCGACGCCGTTCGCGCTCAGCGCCGCCTTGAAGCGGGTGCGCGGCGTGACGCCGCGCACCCATCGGGCCCGCCGCGCTCAGGCGGGCGCCGGGGCCCGCTCCGGCTCCTCCTCGCCGGCCTCGTCCTCCTCGTCGTCGACCCTGCCGTCGATCGCCTCCACCAGGTGACCCTCCAGTGAGAGGTTGGGGAGGATCCGGTCGAGCCACGGGGGCAGGCGCCAGGCGCGGTCGCCGAGCAGGGTGACGACGGCCGGGACGATCAGCAGGCGCACGATGAAGACGTCGACCAGGATCGCCAGGCCGAGCGCCAGCCCCATCATCTTGCCGATGATGTCCGGCTGGGTGACGAAGGCGAGGAAGACCGAGGCCATGATCAGGCCGGCGAAGAGGATCACCTTGCCGATCCGCCCCATGCCGTGGACGACGCTGGCGCGCGGCGAGTCGCCGTGTTTGTACGCCTCGTGGACGCGCGAGAGCAGGAAGACGTTGTAGTCCATGCTCAGCCCGAAGAGGATCGCGAACAGCATCACCGGGATGAAGGAGACGATCGGCACGCCGCTGTCGGCGCCGATCAGGCTGGCCCCGATCCCCTCCTGAAAGACGGCGGTGACGATGCCGTAGGCGGCACCGATCGAGAGCAGGTTGAAGACCGCCGAGACGAGCGGGATCCAGAGCGAGCGGAAGGCCGCCATCAACAGCATCACGGAGAGCCCGATCACGATCGCGATGAACAGCGGCAGGCGCGAGGCGACCTTGTCGGAGAAGTCCTCGAAGGCGGCGGTGTTGCCGCCGACGTAGACCTGCAGCGGCGTGCCCGCGGTCGCCGACGGCAGCACCTCGCCGCGCAGCCGTTCGAGCAGGTCGCTGGTGCGGGCGTCCTGCGGCGCCGTGGTCGGCGTCGCGATGATCGTCGCCATCTCGCCGTCGGCGCTCGCGATCGGCTCGCCGACCGAGGCGACGCCGGGCGTCTCCGCCACCAGGTCGCGCACCCGCTGCAGCTGCGCCGCCTTTTCCGGGTCCGATTTCGGCGTGTCGACGGCGAGGAGGAAGGGACCGTTGTGGCCGGGCCCGAAACCCTCGCTGAGCAGGTCGTAGGCGACCCGCTGGGTGCGCGACTCGGGCTGGTTGCCGTCGTCGGGCTGGCCGAGCCGCATGCTGGTCGCCGGGATCGCGAAGATCAGCAGGGCGGCGACGCCGACCGCGATCGAGAGCCAGGGCCGCGCCGTGACCCGTTCGCCCCAGCGGGTGAAGGCCGAGGAGGCGTGCGTGTGCTCGGTCTTCTTCGGACGCAGCCAGCGGGCGAGGGCGCCGATCATTATCGGCAGCACGGTGATCGCCGAGACGACCACGGCGGCGACGCCGATCGCGGCGGCGATCCCCATCTTGCCGATCAGCGGGATCCCGATCACCAGCAGGCCGGCGATCGCGACCATCACGATCAGCCCGGCGGCGACGACCGCCGCGCCGGAGGTGGCAGCCGACTTCGCCGCCGCATCGCGGACGCTGTCGCCGGCGGCGACCTGCTCGCGGTAGCGGCTGATGATCAGCAGCGCGTAGTCGATCCCGGCGCCGAGCCCCAGCATCACCGCCACCACCGAGGCGAACTCGGGCAGCCCGAGCGGCCGCGCCAGCGCCGCCAGCAGGATCTGACCGACCATCACCCCGAGCAGGGCACCGGCCAGGGTCGCCGCCATCGCCGCTCTCGAGCGGAAGAGCAGGGTCAGCAGCACGATCGCGATCAGGACGCCGATCAGCTCGCCGATCGGCGCCTCCTGCTGCGAGGCGACGTCGATGACGACGCCGCGCAGCGAGGCTTCGACGCCGTCGCCCTCGGCCGTCCGAGCCGCCTCTTCGAGCGCCTCGCCATCGGAGCTCTCGAGCTCGTCCAGCTCGAGGTCGTAGCGGACGTCGACCGAGGCGATCCGCCCGTCCTCGGAGATCAAGCCGCCGGGCGCGAACGGGTCGCTGACCTGGACGACGTGGGGGAGACCGGCGATCTCCGCGAGCGTTCCCTCGATCGCATCCTGTCGCTGCGGCTCCCGCAGGGTGCCGCTCTCGGTGCTGTAGACGACGTTCGCGTCGGCGCCGGCGAAGACGGGGCTGTGCTCTTTGAAGAGGTCGAGCGCCTGCTGCGTCTCGGTGCCGGGGATCGAGAAGTCTTCGGCGGCTTTGCCACCGGCGGCGGCGGTGGCGCCGAGCAGGACGACGACGGCGACGGCAGCGATCAGGCCGCGCTTCCAGTGCGTGGACAGTGTGCGGGCGATGCGGGCGAGGAGATGGGACATATGAACCTTGGGAGAGGTCGACGGGCGCGGAAGCGCGGGAGATTAACACACTGGATGCATCTTTTCAGTTGATGTAAAAATTCAGATATGGAATAACTTGTGACTGGGGAGACGAGTGAAGACGGAGAATCAGCAGGCGGGTTTGCGAGAGCGGAAAAAGCAGCGCACCCGCGAGACAATCGTGGCGGCGGCCTTCGAGCTGTTCGCCGAGCGCGGCTTCGAGGGGACGACGGTCGCCGACATCGCCGAGGCGGCCGAGATCTCGCCGCGCACCTTCTTCGCCTACTTCCCGACCAAGGACGACGTCGTCTTCCACGACTTCGAGCGCAAGCACGCGATTGTCGCCGGCTGGCTGCGGGAGCGGCAGCCGGGGGTCAACGCGATCGATGCCCTGCGGGCCGGCGTCGAAGGCTCGTCAGAGTTCTTCGCCGACCCGCCGGAGCGGCAGCTGCTCAAGCGCCTGATACTCGAAAGCGAGTCGCTGGCTGCCCACTCGAGCCACCTCAACGGCAAGTTCACCGACCTGCTCGCCGAGGCGGTCGCCGAAGACCTCGGCGAGGAGCCGGTTGGGCTGCGAACCCGCCTCGTCGCCGCGGCCGCTGCGGCGGCGCTGGACGTGATGCAGCAAGCGGTGCGCTCCGACGAGGAGCTCGACCCGGCCGCCTTCCTCGACACCCTGCTCGCCTTCCTGCGCGGCGGCCTCACCGCCCTGCAGGAGGAGCCGCCCGGCTGATCGCGGCGGCGCCGCTCAGCGGCGCACGGTGAGCAGCTGGTCGACCGGCGCTCGCGCCCGCTCCCCGACGACTTCGTCGAGCAGCTGGCCGAGCTGCTCGCCCATTTCGACCGCGACTTCCCGGCCGGGCACCCGCTGGCGCGGCTCGCCGAGTCGATGCCGGCGGGCGAGAAGGCGCCCGAGGCCTGGCTGCTCGGCTCCTCCGAGCGGAGCGCCTACTGGGCGGGCGAACTCGGCCTGCCCTATGCGCTCGCCGACTTCATCCGCAGCGAGGGCGAGTACGCGGCGGAGCGCTACCGCGAGGAGTTTCAGCCGAGCGCCCGCCTCGCCGCGCCTCGCGTAGCGGTCGGCCTCGCCGTGCTCGGCCGCCGAGACGGAGGAGGAGGCGACGCGCCTCTCGGCGAGCTGGCGGATGGCCTTCTCGCTGCTGCGCCGCGGCCCGCCCGGTGCCGGTGCCACCGCCCGAGAAGGCGCTGCGCTTCCTCGAGCGCGAAGGCAAGGACCCGGCCCAGCCGCCGCCCTCGGGCCGCCGCATCGCGGGCACCCCGGACGCGGTCCGCGCCGAGGTCGAGTGGCTCGCCGCCTGGATCTGCTCGCCTCCGAGCTGGAGCGCTCCTGGCCCGACGCGCCGACGACAATCAGACGGCCGCGCCCCAGCTCCTCAATCCGTTCCCGGTGCCCGATCCCTTCGCCAGCGATATTCATCAGCTCGCGGGCTCGCCGACGGTCGACGCCGGAATACTCGCAGCGGACGCCGGAAGCACCGACATCGACGGCGAGCCGCGCTGCATGGGCTCCGCCCCGGACATCGGAGCCGACGAGCTGAGCGGGGCGCCGAGTCAGACCGGCGCCAGGCACCAGCGGAACCTCACCGCCGCCGGCGCTCGCCGCGCGACCGTCGCCGCCCCGGTGCCGGGGGAAGCGCGACGATCGTCCCGCTCGCGGATCGCCCGACCAAAT
>CAVOKZ010000021.1:0-50721 GCA_963696625.1 uncultured Solirubrobacterales bacterium | reverse complement strand
TAACCCTCGAGGTAGGTCCCGCCGCAGCCGAGGTGCAGCCGCAGGTCAGCCATCCGCCGCTTTGGTCCGTCGGCGCACGGCGAACGAGGCGAGCATGCCGGGCTCCCTCGTCGCGGCGAATCCGAGGAGCCGAGCGATGCGATTGAGGTAGGTATGCCGGGAACGCACCGTTTCCTGAGCCGAGCGAATCATCTCGTCGATCGTTCCGTCGCGCTCTGTTTCGAGCATCTTCGCGACCAGCTGCTCGAGGTCGCGGTCACAAACCGCTTGGTCTTCACCAAACAGCTTGCCCACGCTGGGGTTGTTCGAGATCGCGAGCTGCGAATACGAGATGTTCTTGAACAGGCGGCACGGGATGTAGCCGTGGTCCACCTGCCATTCGCCCTGGAGGCTCGGAGCGAACCGGGCCTCCTTGATCAGTCGCATGTGCTCCTCCTGATCGACGTTCTGGCGGGCTTTCCATTTCAGACCGTGGGATCGGAGAACGCGGCGAAATCGCTTCACCTCGTCCCGGTTGTAGCTCCAGACCGAGCCGACGAACACGACATCGCGTGAATCGTCGCGGTGAGGGGTAAACGCGATCTCCTCGGGAAGTAGGTCGGTCGCCCAGAAGATCTCGATCTGCCGGGGATCGGGCGGGGCGATGAGGGCGTCCGGCCCCTGCTCGAGGACCTCCGGGTGCCACTTCGGGTTGCGGTATCCGGACTCGTCGAGCATCCGCACCTGGATCTGCACGTAGTGGTCGGCCCGCGCGTAGGCGGCCGGATCGCAGTTGTGGCCGAAGACGAGCCATGACGGTTGGACCGCAGCCCGGAGGTGGCGATCCTGCTGGGTCTCGACGAGTACGACCGCGCGCTCGAGGCCGCCGAATACGTAATCGGCGCCCTCGAGCGCGCGGTCGTACTCGTCGAGACCCAGCAGGATCGCCACCTCCGGGCTGCGGTCCAACCGTCATGGCTCGTCTTCGGCCACAACTGCGATCCGGCCGCCTACGCGCGGGCCGACCACTACGTGCAGATCCAGGTGCGGATGCTCGACGAGTCCGGATACCGCAACCCGAAGTGGCACCCGGAGGTCCTCGAGCAGGGGCCGGACGCCCTCATCGCCCCGCCCGATCCCCGGCAGATCGAGATCTTCTGGGCGACCGACCTACTTCCCGAGGAGATCGCGTTTACCCCTCACCGCGACGATTCACGCGATGTCGTGTTCGTCGGCTCGGTCTGGAGCTACAACCGGGACGAGGTGAAGCGATTTCGCCGCGTTCTCCGATCCCACGGTCTGAAATGGAAAGCCCGCCAGAACGTCGATCAGGAGGAGCACATGCGACTGATCAAGGAGGCCCGGTTCGCTCCGAGCCTCCAGGGCGAATGGCAGGTGGACCACGGCTACATCCCGTGCCGCCTGTTCAAGAACATCTCGTATTCGCAGCTCGCGATCTCGAACAACCCCAGCGTGGGCAAGCTGTTTGGTGAAGACCAAGCGGTTTGTGACCGCGACCTCGAGCAGCTGGTCGCGAAGATGCTCGAAACAGAGCGCGACGGAACGATCGACGAGATGATTCGCTCGGCTCAGGAAACGGTGCGTTCCCGGCATACCTACCTCAATCGCATCGCTGAGCTCCTCGGATTCGCCGCGACGAGGGAGCCCGGCATGCTCGCCTCGTTCGCCGTGCGCCGACGGACCAAAGCGGCGGATGGCTGACCTGCGGCTGCACCTCGGCTGCGGCGGGACCTACCTCGAGGGTTACCGCAACATCGACCTGCCCGCCGCCGAGCAGGGCGTGCAGGAGGGAATCCGGCCCGACGAGTACGCCGACATCACCCGCCTCGACTACGCGGAGGGCTCGGTCGCCGAGGTCCGCCTCCACCACGTCTTCGAACACTTCGACCGCCAGACCGCGATCCGCCTGCTGATCGACTGGCACCGCTGGCTGCGCCCGGGCGGCACGCTCTGCATCGAGACCCCCGACTTCAAGCGCTCGGCGCGCGCGTTCTTCCTCCACCCCACCGCCGGCGCCCGGCTGAAGACGCTGCGCCACGTCTTCGGCTCGACCGAGGCGGACTGGGCCGTGCACAAGGACGGCTGGTACGCCCAGCGATTTCGACTCTATCTCGGCGAGCTCGGCTACGAGCGCCTCAAGTTCAAGCGCGCTCGCTGGCACGGCACCTACAACATCACCGTGACCGCCCGGCGCGGGCAGCAGACGCTCTCCCGCGAGGAGTTGCTCTCGCGGGCCGAGGGCCTCCTCCGCCGCAGCCTCGTCGACGACGCCGCCAGCGAGCAGGCGATCCTCGAGGTCTGGATGGCGGATATACGCGGGGCGGGCTGAGCGGTGCCGCGGGTGTCGATCGTGACGGCGACCTACAACGCCGAGGATTTCGTGATGCGGACGATCTCCTCCGCCCTCGAGCAGACCTACGGTGACTTCGAGTACCTCGTGGTCGACGACGGCTCGAGCGACCGCACCGCCGAGCTGGTCGAGGCCGTCGCCGACCCCCGGGTCACGGTTCACCGCCAGCAGAACGCGGGGGCCTCGGTGGCGCGCAACCGGGCAATCGCGGCGGCGAAGGGCGAGATGGTCGCGCTGCTCGACCACGACGACATCTGGTTCCCCGAGCGGCTCGAGCGGCTCGTAGGCCACCTCGATGCCAACCCCGGCATCGGCTACGCGAGCACCGACATGTACGTCGGGGACCCCGCACAGCCGGAGTCGGCGCGGCGGATCCTCGACAACCCGGTCTGCGCCGGGCTCGAGATCCCGGACCCGTCGGCATGGGCTCGCGCCTGCGGCTTCAGCGGCTCGACCGCCCTGGTCCGTCGCGAGCTGTTCGAGCGTCACGGCGACTACGACCTCTCGCTGCTCTACGCCCCCGACTGGGAGCTGATGCTGCGCTTCTGGCTTGGCGGCGAGACCGCGGCGATGTTGCCGGAGCCCATGGGCTGGACTGTCATGCGCCCCGGACAGCTCTCAGACAACACCTGGGGCGTGTTCGCCGATCGCCGGACGGTGCTCGAACGGGCGCTGCGGGTCGAGACCGCCCCACCGGAGTTCCACGCCGCGGTCGAGCGCGAGCTCGAGGCCGCGCGCTCCGACGGCGCCGAGCTCATCTTCGGAGCCGCACTCGACCATGCCGAAGCCGCCCGGGCCGAGCTCAAGCGCGAGGCCGCCTGGGCCTCGCGCCACCACCTGCACGGGCGGGCCCGCCTCGCCGCCAAGGCCACCGCGATCTGGCCCGGCGGCCTGTTGGCGGTGCGGAGGCTCGCGCGGCGCCTTCGGGGTGCTGCCGGCGCGGCGGCGAAGTCGGAACCCAAGCCGGCCGAGGAGTTCCCGGCCGACGAACGGCACCGGTCGGCCGATCCGCGCGGTTAGCGGCTCACCGCGGCCGGCGCTTGCCGACGATGTAGTTGCGGGCGAGATCCGCGTAGGTGGTGCGGCTGCCGTACTCCTCGTAAACCGGCTCGCCGCCGCCGCTCTTGGTGAGCACGAAGAAGAACTGGTAGGTCGCGGCGAGGCTGTCGCGGCGCAGGCGGGCCAGCGTCACGAGATCGAGCAGCGAGGGCTTTAGCTCGATCTCGCTCTGGAAGGCGCCCTTCTTGTGCAGCACGCGCCGCTCGATCCTCAGGCCGGCCCCGTCGAAGACCTTCTCGAGCGTCGCCAGCGTGAAGAAGCGGAGGTGGGTGCGCTCGAGCAGCCCCGAATCGACGTAGTCGAAACGGCCACCGAGGAGGCTCATGCGCAGCGCGGCGAAGGCGACGTTGGGGACCGAGATCAGCAGCCTCGCGTCGTCGGGCATCGCCGCGGCCAGCTCCTGCAGAAAGGCGAGTGGATCGGCCACGTGTTCGATTACGTCGGCGAGCACGATGAAGTCGTAGCCGCCCGAGGAGATCTGCTCGAGATAGTCCTGCGCGTAGCCGACCTCGAACGAGCGGTAGAGCGAGCGCGCGATCTCGGCGGCGTCGGCGCTGGGCTCGATCGCGTCGATCGTGATCCCGCTGTGGGCGCGTTGCAGGACCGCGGCGAGCAGCCCGTTGCCGGCGCCGATGTCGAGCACGGTCGAGCCGTCGGGTATTACCTCCGAGACCCGGTGCAGCGGGTTGGTCTCGTCGGCGAGGATCCGCTCGACGGCCTCGGGGTCGACGGCGTAGGTCGCGCCTTCGCGGTTGAACACGCGCTCACCCTACCCGGAGGCCCGCATTCGCCTGATCCCCCAGCGAGCCGTGTCCACGGCGCCGCGTAGGCCCGAGGCCAGGACCGCCATGTCGTACGGTCGCTTGGCCCAGAGCCACCAGCGGGCTTTCGCGATCTCGGCCTCGAGCTCGACCACCGAGCCGCTCATGCGCCCGTCGCCGGAGTCGTCGTAGACGATCATCTCCCGCTCGGAAATCGCGAAGCGGGCGCCGATGTATGCGAGCCGCAGCCAGGTCGCGTAATCGCCGGCGCCGGTGATCGAAAAGGGCCCGGCGCGCAGCTGGAACCCCCCGATCGACTCCAACAGCGAGCGCCGCACCACCGCGGAGGAGACGATGATCGGGTTGTGGGCGAGAAACTCCTCGCGCGGCGGCTCCCTGAGCGCCTTCATCCCGAAAAACGGCCCACCGCTGGTTCGCTTCGCGTCGGAAGCGACCACGTCGTAACGACCGCTCGAGATCAGCTCGCCCTGGACGGCCAGCTTGCCCGGCAGGAAACGGTCGTCGTCGTCGAGCAGCGCGATCCAGTCTCCCTCGGCGTTCTCGATCCCGAGATTGCGAGCCGGGCTCGGACTTCCCTGGTTCTCGGGAAGCCGGAGGTACTTGAGGCGAGGCTCCTCCTGCGCCCAGGCGCGAAAGTCCCGCTCGGTCCCGTCGGTCGAGCCGTCGTCACAGACCATGACCTCGTGCGGCGGCGGATCTTGCCCGAGCGCGGACCGGGCCGCAAGCTTGCAGGACTCGCGCCGGGCGGCGGTGGGGATGATGACGCTGATGCGCGGCGGGCTCGTTCCCATGACCGGCCAGCACCCTACCCGCGCGACATCTTGCGAGACTGAGGCGATGAGCGAGACGCCCCACTGCCTCGTGGCCGGAGGCGGCCTGATCGGCTCGCATACCGCGCTGAAGCTGTTGGAGCGGGGCCATTCGGTCACAGTCATCAGCCGCTCGTTCTCGCCGCTGCTCGTGGCTCGCGCCGCGTCCTTGCCGGGGCTGGAACTCGTCCACGACACACTCGACCAGCCCGAGCGCCTCGACGACTTCGTCCGCGGCTCGGAGATCGTCTTCCTGCTCGCGGGTTCGAGTACGCCGGCGCTCGCCGACGAGGACGCGGTCGCTTCGATCACCGGCTCGCTGGAGCCCGGGCTCGCCGTGCTCGAGTCGGTGAGGAGGTGCTCCAAGCGGCGCATCGTGATGGCGTCATCCGGAGGGACGGTGTACGGCGAAGTCAAGGAGGTACCGACTTCGGAAGACGCGCCGTTGCGGCCGATCTCGGTGCACGGCGCGAATTCGGTCGCGCTCGAGACCTACGCGGCGTTCTATGCCAGGGAGCACGGACTGGAGCCGATCGTCCTCCGCTACTCCAACGTCTACGGGCCGGGAGGCCGGTCGCGCCACGGCCAGGGGGTGATCGCCGCTTGGTGCCATGCCCTGCACCTCGACGAGCCGATCAGGCTGATCGGCAGCGAGGCGGTACGGCGCGACTTCGTCTACGCCACCGATGCCGCCGAGGCGACCGTCGCCGCCGCTTTCGGCCCGGCCGGGCCGGCCGTCTACAACGTCGGCGGCGGTGCATCCCACTCGCTGGCCGAGGTTCTCTCGATGCTCGAGAGCGTTGCCGGGCGTACGCCCGAGATCGAGCGCCAGGATGCGCGGTCGGTCGACGTCTCCGTGACCGAGCTCGATTGTGCGCGCCTCAGTGGCGCAACCGGTTGGCGGCCCGCCGTCGAGTTGTCCGAGGGGATCGAGCTGACCTGGCGGTCATCCTCGACGGCGGAGGCACAACCGGGACCCGTCGTCGCGTCGGGAGAGGATCGCTGATCAGCGTTCGGCGTCCGTGGCCGACTTGATGCGCGCCAAGCGCCTGCGCATCAGCCGCGCCCGCAGCCCCGTCGAGACCTGCATCGCGAGCAACAGCAGCCGGTCGAAGACGTTGAACGCTCGCTCGCCGCGGCGTGTGGACGTGAGCGACCCGAGATCGTCGGCGCCGCCGGCAACCGCCGACATATTCAGCGACACGTTGACGCCGAAAGGCAAGGGTGAGAAGGAACCGTCGACCACGGGGATCTCTTGGAACCGCGCAACGTGGCGCACCTCTCCGAATCCCGCCTGCTGAAGCAGATACGCGAGCCAAGCCTCGGTGAAGCCGGTCTTGTGGAAGTCGTACTCGTCCTTCTGACCTCCGTAAAGGGCCCCGAGCCAAGGGTTGTGGGGCGGCGTGAACCAGCCGGGCTTCTCGGTGATCACCTTGGCGATGACCTCGAGGTCGGGCACCGCGATCAGCAGCTTGCCGCCCGGCGCCAGAACCCGGCGCCACTCGGCGAGCAACGCAGGGACCCGGTCGGTGGGGAAATGCTCGAGCAGGTGGCTTGCGTAGACGAGCTCCGCGGCGCCGTCGTCAAACGGGAGCCGTTCTCCGATGTCGGCGACCACATCGACGCCCGGGGCGCCCTCGAGCGCGTCGACGTTGACGAACCCCGCAATCGGAACCTCGCCGGATCCGAGGTTTATCCGCAGGCCACTCACTAGTCTCCTCGGACTCGCCCGCGCACGGCGCCGCGACCAACCCCCGATTGAGCATGAGAATCCTCCACTGCGTCGAGTTCTACCACCCGAGCCCCGGGGGGGCCCAGGCCGTGGTTCGCCAGGTCTCCGAGAAGCTGGCTGAACGCGGCCACTCGGTCACCGTCGCCACCACCCGGCTCGCGGGGCGGCGCGAGACCGAGCTCAACGGCGTCGCGATCGAGGAGTTCGAGATCGAGGGCAACACCGCCCGCGGGATCAACGGTGAGGTCGAGCGCTACCGCGATCTCGCCGTAGACGGCGGGTTCGACGTGCTCATGACCTACGCCGCGCAGCAGTGGACCACCGACGCTCTGCTTCCCGTGCTCGACCGGATCCCGGCCGCCAAGCTGCTCGCCCCGTGCGGGTTCTCGGGCCTCAACGATCCCGCCTATCGCGAGTACTTCGAGCGGATGCCCGGGTGGCTGGCGGGCTTCGACCGGTTGATCTTCCACTCGAGCGCCTACCGGGATGTCGAGTTCGCCCGCGAGGCGGGGCTCGACAACATCTCGGTGATTCCCAACGGCGCCGCCCGCGACGAGTTCGGAGACCTCGCCTCCGAGTTCCGTGAGCGCCACGGCGTCGAAGCGGGCGAGCCGCTGCTGCTGACGGTCGGGCCCCACAACTTCCGCAAGGGCCACCGGCTGGCGATCGACGCGTTCCGCGAAGCCGGGCTCGAGCGCGGCACCCTGGTGATCGTCGGCAACAGGCCGCTGCGGCTCGGGTGCCAGTGGGACTGCCGCCGCCGCGCGCTCGCGATGCGAGCCGGGGGCCGGCGCCGCGGGCGCGTCCTGCTGCTCGACCTGCCCCGCGCGCAAGTGCTCGCCGCCTACAAGGCGGCCGACCTCTTCGTCTTCGGGTCGCAGATCGAGTGCTCGCCGCTGGTCCTGTTCGAGGCCGCCGCGTCGGCGACTCCTTTCGTCAGCGTCGCCTGCGGCAACGCCGAGGAGATCGCCCAGTGGACCGGGGCCGGGACCGTGGTGCCCACGCGACCGCTCGACGGCGACCGCGTGACCGCCGACCCCGAGGACCTCGCCGCCGAGCTCCGGCGATTGTGGCGCGACCCCGGCGAGCGCGAACGGATGGCGAATACCGGCCGCGAGCGGTGGCAGAGCCGCTTCACTTGGGAGCAGATCGCCGGCGAGTACGAGCGCGCCTACTCCCACGCTCATGCCGGCTTGACCGGGGCGACGTGAACGCTCCGCGCCCTCGCTACAGTCCCGGCTTCATCGTGACCGCGCATCGCACATCAAACCGATCGCGGCGCGGCAGGACGCCGCGCATCGCCCCGATCGCGATCATCGCCCTGCTCACGGCGCTGGTGGTGCCGGCCGGGGCTTCCGCCACGCGCGGCCTGACGACCGGCTTCTCGGACACCGACACCGACGTGTACCAAGGCGCTGCCGACATTCCCCAGCGCAACCTCTGGCTCGACCGGACGGTGGCGGCCGGTGCCGGCATCGTCCGCCTCGGCGTCGAGTGGCCCGCGGTCGCTCCCACCCGGCCGCCGGACCCAACCAACCCGGCCAGCGCCTCCTACGACTTCTCCGGAATCGACTCGGCCGTCACCGCCGCCGAGGCCCACGGCCTCACGGTCCTGCTCAGCGTCAACCACGCCCCCGACTGGGCCGAGGCACCCGGCCGTCCGGCCAACGCCACCCTCCACACGTGGAAGCCGAATCCGGCCGACCTCGCCGACTTCGCCAAAGCGGTCGCCACCCGCTACTCCGGCACCTTCATGGGCCTCCCGGCCGTCCAGGCGATCGAGGTCTGGGACGAGCCCAACAGCAGCGACTGGCTCAACCCGCAGTTCGAGGGCAACGGCTACAGCGGCGCGGCGATCTACCGCAGCATGCTCAACGCGGCCTACGACGCGATCAAGTCCGTCAACCCCGGGGTCCAGGTCGTCGTCGGTGCAACGGCTCCGTACGGCGACGACCCGGGCGGCCCGTTCCCGAATGGCCTTCCCCGCTCGCATCCGGTCCAGTTCTGGCAGCAGGTGCTCTGCGTCAAGCCGGTCAAGGTCAAGAAGAAGGGCAAGAAACCGGCCACCGTCAGGTACGTCCGGGGCCCCGGCTGCACCGGACCCGTCAAGTTCGACGTCTTCGCCCACCATCCGATCGACAACACCGGCAAGGGGCCCCTCCAGTCCGGCCCGAGCAAGAACGACGCCTCAACTCCCGACCTCGCCCGCGTCGTCAGCGTCCTGCGTGGAGCCGAAAAGGCCCGCACGACACTCCGCGGCAAGCATCCCGTCTGGGTGACCGAGTTCTGGTGGGACAGCAAGCCGCCCAACCCCGTCGGCGCCCCCCTTGCGGTGCAGGCCCGCTGGATCGAGCAGTCGCTGTACCTCTTCTGGAAGGCCGGCGCCAGCGTCGCGATCAACTTCCAGATCAATGACGGGACCGAGCGCCCGGACGTGCACGCCGGCTTCCAGTCCGGGGTCTACTTCGCGGACGGCCGGCCCAAGCCCTCGCTCACCGCCTTCAGGTTCCCCTTCGTCACCGAGCGGATCAGCACCAAGGCCCTGATCGCCTGGGGCAAGGCGCCGGCGAGGGGCAAGCTTCTGGTCCAGCGCCGGCAGGGCTCCCGGTGGATCGCGGTGAAGCGGCTCCGCGTCGCCAAGGGCGCCGTCTTCACCGCCAAGCTCCCCCTGGCGGGCAAGCAACAGCTGCGTGCGATCGTCGCCGGCCAGAAGAGCCTCGTCTGGAAGCAGGCCGCGGCCGTCACCGGCGGCAAGGACAACAAGGGCAGCAGCGGCCTCCCCTCGGCGATCGTGGTTGCCCTGATTGCCGCGGGCGCCCTGGCCCTGATCCTCATGGCCCTCCGCATGCGTCAGCGCCGGCGCATCGCAAGGCGCGCCTCGCGCCGCGTTCCCGCGAAGCCGGCCTGACCCGAAGCTTCAGGCCCGTTTGATGAGGGCCAGGTGAACGCTCGTCCAAAGGTGCTCGCCGTAACGAAGGACGATGTGCGGATAGGGCGTCTCCGGCTCCGCCGCCGGGGCGCCCGGTGGGGTCGCCAGGCCACCGCCCGCGATCAGCGAGCCGAGGCGTGTGCGCAGGCTCGGCGCGGGAGGCTTTGGCATCGACGCGATCAGCGCGCCGAAGTCGATCTCGTTGCGCCTGGTGCTCTCGGAGATGCTGAGGTCGAGCGGGGAAGCGGGCTCCCAGTCGAGGCCATCGAGCAGGACGCTCCGCAACTGCGGCTCGTCGAAGAACAGCGTGCCGGGCATCCGGTCGCCCCCCTCGAGCCGAAACTCCGTCGCCAGCGCCGCCACGCCTCCCGGCTTCAGCACGCGGTGCATCTCGACCACGCTGCGGCGGATGTCCTCGAGCTCGCCGAAATGCTCGATCGACCCCGAGGAGAAGATCCCGTCGAACGAGGAGTCCTCGTAGTGCATGTCGAGCGCGTCCATGTGCTGGACGACGAGGCGCCGCGGGTTCCAGTCGAAACCCGGCGGCGCGGACGGGTTGAGCAGCATCCCGGCGCCCGAGTCCTTGCCGGACCAGGCGTCCTGGGAGCCGTAGAGGTCGGTCGCGAAGACCCGGCGCACATGCCTGGTGAGCCAGAAGATCGTCGCCTCGCGCCCGGCTCCGACCCCGAGGATCTCGGCGTCGTCGCCCAGCGCTCCCAGCTCGCCGAGCGCGCGGACCGTCATCGCGATCTCCCACTGCTTGCGATGCTCGGCGCCGCGCGGGTACTCGTCCGGCAGATCGCCGGCGACGCTGACGTCGCGGATCGTGTCCCTGAGGTCCGGCGAGCTGAAGTCTTCGAGTTCGCAGAGCTTGCAGTAGCTCAGCGCCGGGCTCAACGCGTGACCTTGCCCGCCATCTGATCGGAGAGGGCCTCGATGTCCGCGTCGACCATCAGCTCGGCGAGCTCCTTGAACTTGACCTGCGGCTCCCAGCCGAGCTTCTGCTTGGCCTTGCTCGCGTCGCCGAGCAGGGCGTCGACCTCCGAGGGGCGGTAATAGCGGGGGTCGATCTCGACGTGGTCGCCCTGCTCGAGGCCGGCGTGGGCGAAGGCGACGTCGACGAACTCCTGGACCGAATGGGTCTCGCCGGTCGCGATCACGAAGTCCTCGGGCTCGTCGGCCTGGAGCATCCGCCACATGGCCTCGACGTACTCCTTGGCATAGCCCCAGTCGCGGGTCGCATCGAGGTTGCCGAGGTAGAGCTTGTCCTGGAGCCCGGCCTTGATCCTCGCCACCGCGCGGGTGATCTTGCGGGTGACGAAGGTCTCTCCGCGCCGCGGCGACTCGTGGTTGAAGAGGATCCCGTTGACGGCGAACATGTCGTAGGCCTCGCGGTAGTTGACCGCGGTCCAGTACGAGGTCACCTTGGCGACGGCGTAGGGGCTGCGGGGGTGGAAGGGCGTCTCCTCGTTCTGCGGCGGTGGCATGGCGCCGAACATCTCCGACGAGGACGCCTGGTAGAAGCGCGTCTTGGTCACGCCCGCCTCGCGGATCGCCTCCAGCAGGCGCAGCGTCCCGACCCCGGTCACGTCGAGCGTGTACTCGGGGATCTCGAACGAGACGCGCACGTGGCTCTGGGCGCCGAGGTTGTAGATCTCGTCGGGCTGGAGCTCGTCGAGCAGCCGGGTGAGCGCCACCGGGTCGGTCAGGTCGCCGTAGTGGGAGAAGAGCTTCGCCCCGGTCTCGTGGGGGTCGTGGTAGAGGTGCTCGATCCGGTCGGTGTTGAAGCTCGAGGAGCGGCGGATGATGCCGTGGACCTCGTAGCCCTTTTCGAGCAGCAGCTCGGCCAGATAGGACCCGTCCTGGCCCGAGAGCCCGGTTACCAGGGCCTTCTTGCCGGCCGACTCGGCCGCCGAGTTATCGGTGTTGTCGGGATTCATGGAGGCGGAATCGTTGCAGGAAAGGCCTCGGGCCGCCGGTTGATTCCAAAGGGATTTGGAATCAACCGTCTAGGTCCGAGACCGTGATCCTGGCGCCCGATTCCAGGTCGACGAGCGGCATCGCGCCGATCACGCGCCGGCGCTCGGCGTGGTCGCCGATCAGGGTCAGCTCGCCCTCGGGGCCGCGCGACTCGCGGAACCTGCTCGCGACGTAGGCGTCGGCCGGCTCGAGCGGCTCGAGCTCGCCGAGCACGTCGCGACGGACGAAGAAGGCGTTGTTGCCGCTCGACCCGCAGCCGACCAGCGCGTAGCCCTTCTCGCCTGCGAGCCGCGCGAGGCCGGCCAGGGAGGCGCCGAAGTAGAGGCCCGAGTAGTGGGCGTCGTGGCGCCTGAACCCGGGGTCGTACGGGATCGTGACCGCGGCCTCAGCCCCGAAGACGCTGTTGTACTCGGCGACGAGGATCCGCGGCGAGACGACGTCGATCGCCTCGAGGATCCAGTAGTCGTTGCCGTCGAGATCGATCGAGAGCAGGCCGATGTCGCCCTCGATGCCCGCGCCGGAGATCAGCCCGTTGACGTTGTCGCCGGCGATGAAGGCCTGCACCGCGTTGATCTGGTGGCGCCAGCCGAGCTCGCTGGTGCGAAGGAACTCGAGATGGTCGTCGCCGGCGTCGATGATCGCGCCGCTCCAGTTGTCCTGGGTCAGCAGGAACCTGGTGTTCGACTCCGAGTAGTCCTCGACTCCGAGCTCGACGAATGTGTCGGTCTCGATCTCCACGCGCGCGGTGAGGAACTGGATGATCCCGTCCTCGCCAAACTGCGAGAAGACCTTGAACTCGGCGTCGCGCAGGGTCTCGGCGGCGCGCGCGGTGCGGCTCTGGAGCCAGCCGAGCTGGATCTTGAGCGGGTCGAGGTCGCTGTGGCGCGCGGGCTTGAGCGCGCTCATCCGCTCCCTCAAACCGGGCTTGGGTGTCATCGGACCGGGTTCACTCGCGCGTCCAGGCCGCGCATCGTGACACGTTCCCGCTCAGCTCACGGCTTGATCAGGGTCATCGCGTCTCCTTGGTCGTCGGGCTCTGTCTCCAGAACGCCGAGGCCCGGAGAAAGCGATCGCTCAGCGCGAATCCCCGGCCGGGCTCTCGACGGGCGCCGGCTGAAAAACACCGCCACGCAGCACGAAGAACGCCGTCACCGAGAAGGCCACTGTGGCGAGCAGGTACGCGACAAGATCCGGGATCCCGAATAGGGCAGGCAGCGCCGCCGTCGTCACGGCTGTCAACCCGTACTGCGTCAGCCCGATCGCCACATAGCGCCCGATCTGGTGGTGGATCGCCAGGGCGAAGGCACCCGCGTCATGAAACACGAAGTAGCGCTGCAGCGTGAAATGGAGAACGGCGGCGCTGACGTAGGCGATCGGGATCGCGACCTGGATGTCGACCCCGAGAGGCCCCGAGAGCAGGGCCGTTGCGCCGACGTAGCTGATTGCGACGGTCGTGCCCGAGATCGCCCAGCGCACGAAACCGGCCGGTGCGACGCTCGAAGCACGCGCCATCCAGATCCGGACACCGCTGCGCTGGTCTCGGCCCGCAATCACGAGCGGCGAACCGTAGCGGCCTCGCCGGCTTGGCTAGAGGCGCAGCAGGTTCGCGGCTTCGATCCCGCGGGTCGCTCCGCGGAAATCGATCACCAGCGGCGCCTCGGCGACGACCCGCTCGAAGTCGAACTCGGGGTGGGCGGTGACCACGCAGGCGATGTCGCAGCGGCCGAGCTCGCCGGGGAGCTCGGAAGCGGTGAGCTCGAACTCGGGCAGCGCGGGCACATGCGGGTCGGCGTAGGCGACCTCGGCGCCCATCTCGCGCAGCAGCTTGATGATCTTCAGCGCCGGCGACTCGCGGGTGTCGCCGGTGCCGCCCTTGTAGGCGACCCCGAGCAGCAGCACGCGCGAGC
The DNA here is from genome assembly GCA_963696625.1 of uncultured Solirubrobacterales bacterium. GTDB lineage: Bacteria > Actinomycetota > Thermoleophilia > Solirubrobacterales > 70-9 > JAWVFN01. The sequence goes on along the minus strand of CAVOKZ010000021.1, from coordinate 37,173 downwards.
CCTTGACCGGCTTGCCGGCCTCGTTGAGCGCCTGCTCGATCCGCTCGACGCAGTAGCGCGGCTGGTTCTGGTTGACCTTTCCGGCGAGCTCGATGAACTCGGTGTAGAAGTCGTGCTCGCGCGCCTTGTAGGAGAGGTAGAAGGGGTCGACCGGAAGGCAGTGGCCGCCCATCCCGGGCCCGGGATCGAAGCGCATGAACCCGAACGGCTTGGTCGCGGCGGCGTCGATCACCTCCCAGACGTCGATGCCCATGCGGTCGGAGAGTGCGGCCAGCTCGTTGACGAGCGCGATGTTGACCGAGCGGAAGATGTTCTCGAGCAGCTTCGCCAGCTCGGCCGCCTCGGGGCCGGAGACGCGGACGATCTCGTCGCAGATCTCGCCGTAGACCTCGGCGGCGCGCTCGGTGCAGGCCTCGGTCAGGCCGCCGACGATCTTCGGGGTCGTGCGGATCGTGTGGTCGGTGCGGCCGGGGTCGATCCGCTCGGGCGAGAAGGCGAGGTTGAAGTCGCGCCCGGCGGCGAGGCCGGACTCCTCGAGCACCGGCTGGAGGCGCTCGCGCGTGGTGCCCGGGTAGGTGGTCGACTCGAGCACGACCAGCTGGCCCTTCCGCAGCACCCGGGCGAGCGAGCTCGCCGAGTCGATCAGATAGGTGAGGTCGGGCTCGCGCGAGCGGGTCAGCGGCGTCGGCACGCAGATCAGGACCGCGTCGCAGGCGGCGAGGTCCTCGTAGTCGGCGCTCGCGCGCAGGCTGTCGCCGGCGCCGGCGATGCGCTCGGAGGAGACGTCCTCGATGTAGGTCTCGCCGCGGCCGATCGCCTCGACCTTGCGCGGGTCGACGTCGAGCCCGATCACCTCGTCTCCCGCCTCGGCGAAGGCCACCGCGAGCGGCAGCCCGACGTAGCCGAGGCCGATGATTCCGACCTTGGTGGACATGGGGGGAAGGTTAGGGGTACGGCCTTTCCGAGCCGGGAACCCCCGCCCACCCCTATGCTCGCCGCGTGTCCGGGCTCAGCGATGTCGCGGTGATCGTGCCCTGCTTCAACCACGGCGCCTACGTCGGCGAGGCGGTTGCGAGCGCCCTCAACCAGGACGGCGGCCGGCCTCGGATCGTCGTCGTCGACGACGGCTCGACCGAGCCCGAAACCGCCTCGGCGCTCGACGGTCTCCCAGACGAGGTCGAGGTGATCAGGCAGGAAAACGCGGGGCGCTCGGCCGCGCGCAACGCGGGCGCGGCGGCGACCGAGGCCCGCTTCCTGCTGATGCTCGACGCCGACGACCGCCTGCCTCCGGGGGCACTCGCGAAGCTGCGCGCGGCGCTCGAAGCCGACCCCGAGGCCGGCTTCGCCTACGGCCGCCTGCGCTACTTCGGCGCCTGGTCGGCGGAGATCGACTTCCCCGGCTTCGACCCCTACAAGCTGCTCTACCGCTCGATCGCCTGGATGGGGCTCGTCCGCCGCGAGGCCTTCGAGCAGGCGGGCGGCTTCGACACCACGCTCGACGGCTACGAGGACTGGGATCTGGTCCTGGGCATGGTCGAGAACGGCTGGCGCGCCGCCCAGCTCGACGAGGTCGTGCTCGAGTACCGCCGCCACGACAGCTCGATGCTCGAGTCCGACCGCGCCAACTATCACTCCAACTACCGCGCCCTGCGCCGCAAGCACGCCGCGCTCTTCGCCCGCGCCAAAGAGCTCGCGCACGGCAGCGACCTCTCCCCCCTCGGCCGCCTCACCTACCGCACCTTCTGGGCCTGGCGCCCGGTGCCGGCCCGAATCGAGCGCGCGATCTACGCGCGCCGCTTCAAGTGAGATCGCTTGCTGTCACGCTCGTGATCGGCGTTAGGGACCGAAGAGAGCCAGCGGGACGACAGCTACACCGTCGTCGCGTCGGTAGGCGTGCTCGCCGGTTGTGATCACGATTGCGTCCCGCAGGCGCTTGCCGATCTTGCTCCGCAGCCAGTGCAGGTGCTTGACGTCACGATCATCGACCCTGCCCGAGAGCTTGACCTCGATGGCGAGCACGTCGCCGTCTTCCCTCTCGACGATGAGATCGATCTCGTGACGACCCTCCTGCTGGCGCAGGTGGAAGACTCCAGCGTCAGCCGCCTGGGCGAAGACCCTGACCGTGAGGGTCGCGAGCGACTCAAACAGGGCGCCGAGGAAGGCTCCGTCGCGGGGCATCAGCTTGTCTGGGCCCTCGCCCTTGAGCAGCTGCTTCTTGGTCAAGCCGAGCAGGGAGACGGCGAGAGCGGGATCGGCGAGATGATGCTTCTCCTGCTGGTTCAGCCTCGAGAGGCGGCTGAGGCTGGGGGTCCAACCGGGGACCGGGTCGAGAATGTAGAGCCGTCGTAGGGCCTCCTGATAGGACCCAACTGTCGGTCGAGACGGGTTAGAGCCGTCTTGGACAGCGGCCTTGCGGATCTTCTCCATCGTCGTCGTCGTGCCGGTTGCGGCGGCGTAGGCCGCCATCCACCGCTTCAGGGTCTCGGGACGCCTGACCTTCTCGCCCAGCTCGATCTCGAAGTCCTTCTGGACGATGTTGTCGGTGTAGCCGCTGAGGCGCCGCCTAAGTGGCCGGCCTGAGAGGCTCACGGATAGCCGGGAAGCCCGAGCTGATGATCTCGTTCGTATAGGCCTCGAGATCGAGAACGCTCTTCCCGCCGACCTCGGCTCGCTCGTCACCAAGGAGCCCGGCGAGGCTTACCGTCGTCTCTTGCTGGAGACGTTCGGGCAGGGTCATCGGACGCATGCGCAGTATGTCGATTCGCCCGGCGCCCGTGTGGCGCTCGGGATCCGCCTCACCGTTGCGCGGGACTGCGGAACCGGTGAGCAGGAACGGGCCCGGCGGGTCACCGTCATCCACGGCGCGTCTGACGGCATTCCAGATCGGCGGCGCGTGCTGCCACTCGTCGAGCAGAATCGGCCCCCCTCCCTCAAGGAGACGCTTGGGATCGGCTTCGGCGATCTGCTGCTGTGCCTCCTCGTCGAGACGGACGGTTGAGTTCGCACGGCGATCGGCCGTCTCTGTCTTGCCGACGGCCTTGGGCCCTTCTATTGCCAAGGCTGACAGCGCGGGAAAGAGCTCGTCGAGCTCACGGTCGAGGATTCGGTGCAGGTAGGCGCTCATCGCGTGTACTTTACAGAATACACGGTACCTACTATACAAAATACGCAGTAGCTACTTGCTACAAAACACGCTCTATACTTTACATCTAACACGGGACCCCACAGAAACCGATGCAAGGAATCGAGCTCAGCCCTCCCAGCGCTCGCCGGCGACGATCCGCTCGAGGCCGATCCAGGCGAAGTCCATGTGGGCCTGGAGCATCGTCTCGCGGGGGACGTTGCGGTTCTCGTCCCACCAGTTGGCGAGCGCCTGGCCGGCGCCGACGAGCTGCTGGGCGAAGAGCTCGGCGGCGACCTCGACCCGCAGGCCCTCGACCGGGCTTTCCTGCGGCGCGTACTCGGCGATCAGCTGGGCGACGGTGTCGCGGGCCTCGTCCTGGACGCGGCGCAGGGTCGGGGCGATCTCGGGGTCGGTGACGTTGCGGTGGACCATCTGCCAGGCGGTGCGATGCTCCTCGACGAAGGCGAGGAAGGCGTCGAGGCCGAGCTTGAGCCGCTCCTCGGGGGTGCTTGCATCGCCGATCGAAGTGAGCACCCTGGCCACGAGCTGGTCGTGGCTCGCCTGCAGCACGGCGTCGTGGAGGTCCTTCTTCGAGTCGAAGTGCTCGTAGATCAGCGCCTTCGAGATCCCGGCGCGGTCGGCGACCTCGCCGAGCGAGACGCCGTCGAGGCCGCGGGCGGCGAACGCGTCGAGCGCCGCCTCGAGGATGGTCTCGCGGCGGGCGTCGGCGGGCATGCGCCGCTTCGGCGCCGCCGCCTCCGTCTTGGCGCGGGTGCTCACCGGGCCAGTCTAACTGACCGGTGAGTCAGTTACGCGGTCTTTCGACCGAAGCCGTGGGTAGGTTCGCCCCGCAAGCTGCGAAGGGAGAGAGACCTTGAAGCTCGTGATCGGCATCGTCCGGCCGGAGAAGGCGAACGACGTGCTCGAGGCGCTTTACCGCGCCGAGGTTCGCGGCATCTCGATGAGCCGGGTCCAGGGCCACGGCGGCGAGCTCGACCATGTCGAGACCTACCGCGGGACCACCGTCCAGGTCGGCCTCGCCGACAAGGTCCGCTTCGAGATCGCGGTCTCCGACGACTTCGTCGATGCGACGATCGGCGCGCTCGCCGACGGGGCGCGAACCGGCGAGGTCGGCGACGGCAAGATCTTCGTGGTGCCGCTCGAGCGCGCGGTGCGGATCCGCACCGGCGAGAGCGACAGGGAAGCAGTCACCCCGGTGGGCGAGTGAGCGTCCTGGCGGTCCAGGTGGCCGAGGTCGACACCGGCGACACCGCCTGGATGCTGACCGCGACCGCGCTGGTGCTGATGATGACCCCGGCGCTGGGCCTCTTCTACGCGGGCCTCGTGCGCTCGAAGAACACCCTCAACACGTTCATGATGTGCGTCGCCGCGATCGCGATCGCGACCGTGACCTGGGCCGCAGTCGGCTACTCGCTCGCCTTCGACGGCACCGGCGACCTGATCGGCGGGCTCAACTACGCCTTCCTCCACGACGTCACCTTCACCCCGCGCGACGGAACGACGATCCCGCACCTCGTCTTCTTCGCCTTCCAGGCGACCTTCTGCATCATCACCACGGCGCTGATCTCGGGCGCGGTGGTCGAGCGGATGCGCTTCGGCGCCTTCCTCGTCTTCGCCGCGCTGTGGTCGGTGCTCGTCTACTCGGTCATGGCCCACTGGGCCTTCGGCGGCGGCTGGCTGTTCGAGCGCGGCACCCTCGACTTCGCCGGTGGCGTCCCGGTCGAGATGGCCTCCGGCTTCTCGGCCCTTGCCGCGGCGCTCGTGGTCGGCGCGCGCAAGGACTACGGCCGCCAGGCGCTGCTGCCCCACAACGCGGTCTACGTCCTGCTCGGCGCCGGGCTGCTGTGGTTCGGCTGGTTCGGCTTCAACGGCGGCTCGGGCTTCTCGACCGGAGACCCCAGCGTGCTCGCCTTCACCAACACGCTGCTCTGCCCGGCCTGCACCCTGGTCGTCTGGTTCGCGCTCGACGCGATCCGCGGGCGCAAGGTCACCGCGGTCGGCGCCGCGACCGCGATCATCGTCGGCTGCGTCGGGATCACGCCCGCGGGCGGCTACATCAGCCCCGGCTTCGCGATGCTGCTCGGCGCCCTGGTCGCGCTGCCCTGCTACGCGGTGATCGTCTGGCGCCCGCGGACCCGGGTCGACGAGACCCTCGACGTGCTCGCCGCCCACGGCGTAGCCGGCTTCACCGGCATCCTCTTCATCGGCTTCTTCGCCCAGGCCTCGTGGAACGGGGTCTCCGACGGCTTCATCTTCGGCAACGCCGACCAGCTCCTCGACCAGACCCTCGCGGCGGTGGCGGCGCCGGCCTACGCGTTCATCGCGACCTTCCTGCTGCTGAAGCTGATGTCGGCGGTGATGCCGCTGCGGGTCACCGAGGAGCAGGAGGCGATCGGCCTCGACGTCAACGCCCACGGCGAGGAGGCCTACGCCTCGGGCGAGGGCGCGATCCTGGTCACGCCCCAGGAAGCGATCGAAGCGCCGGTTCCGGTCGCCGACCCCGCCTAACTGACCCGTCAGTCAGTTATAGTTGGCCGCCCAGCCAGCCGACCGCTCTCACCCCAGGAGGATTCGAATGTCCGTAGCCATGGCCGACAAGACCAAGTCCGTCGACGAGATCACCTACACGGACCTCTACAAGCGCTGGGAGCAGAACAACTGGTCGGCGTACGACCTCGACTTCAGTCAGGACCGGGTGGGCTGGGACGCGCTCTCCGACATCCAGCGCAAGTCGGCGCTGTGGATCTACTCGATGTTCTTCTACGGCGAGGACGCGGTGACCGACGGCCTCTCCCCCTACATCGACGCCGCGCCCGAGGAGGAGCAGAAGTACTTCCTCGCCACCCAGCAGGTCGACGAGGCGCGCCACGCGATCTTCTTCCACCGCTTCTTCAAGGAGGTCATCGGCGCCGGCGACACGATCGCCGACGGGCTCGACTTCACCCAGGAGTACCTCGGCTGGGGGTACAAGGGCGTCTTCGGCCGGCTCGAGAAGATGTTCGACGAGCTGCGGGCCGACAAGTCGATCCCGACGTTCGCGCGCGCGATCACCCTCTACCACCTGATCATCGAGTCGGCGATGGCGCAGCCGGGCCAGCACTACATCGAGGACTTCTTCGCCAAGGCGGGGACGATGCCGGGCTTCTCCGCGGGCATGGAGAACGTCTCGCGCGACGAGCAGCGCCACATCGGCTTCGGGGTCAAGGTCCTCTCCGAGCTGGTCAACGGGCCCGAGGGCGAGGAGGTCAAGGCCGGCATCGCCGAGCTGATGCGCGACGTGATGCCCTACGTCGTCTCGGTCTTCACCCCGCCCAACTGGGACCGCGAGTACACCCGCGCCTACGGCTTCGAGCTCGAGGACATCTACAGCTTCGGGATGCGCTCGGTCGAGGCCAAGTGGCGGATGATCGGCTACCCGCTGGAGGAGATGCCGGGCGTCTACCCGTTCGACCCCGAGATGCCGCATCGCGAGCGGGCCGAGCACCAGATCGCGATGATGCAGGCCGGGGTCCTCGGCGAGCCCGGCGGCGAGGTGAAGCCGACTCCCGAGGTCCTCGGCTACTTCTTCGACGTCGTCGCCCGCACCGCCGACACCAAGCGGGTGACCGAGCCGATGACGGTCCAGTGGAGGTTCAAGGACGCGCCCTCGTGGCACGTGCGACTCGACAACGGCTCGACCGCGGCGATCGAGGGCGAGGCCGAAAAGCCCGACGTCACCCTGCGCGCGAAGAGCTTCCGCGACTGGGTCGCGGTGACGACCTGGGGCGGCGACCCGCGGCGGGCGATGCTGCGCGGCAGGATCCGCCCGAGCGGCTCGCCGCGCAAGCTGATGCGCCTCCAGCGGATCTTCCCGAACCGCGCTCATCTGGACTCGGTCGAGCTCCACGGCGCCGGGAACAACGGCTCAGCCGGGTAGCGCCGGTCGAGCCGGGCAGCCCTCGCTGACCTAGAGGTTTCCGTCGCTGCCGAAGCAGCAGTGATAGTCAAGACCATCGGGCGGCCACTGGCCGGTCGGTCTCCTCGCCAGGGGCCGGAAGCTCGGCGCCGCCGAGGTCGGCCGGGCGGTCGGGCAGGTACATCGACGACCCCGTCGCCCGGGCGACGGTCTTGCCGTCGGCGTTGACGAGCTCGGCGTTGGCGATCGCCAGGGTGCGGCCCCGGTGAACCACCTTCGCCCGGGCGACGAGGTCGCGGCCGTCGGGGAAGACCGGGCGCAGGAAGTTGACCTTGAGGTCGAGGGGCGCGGTCGCGGTGCCGGCCTCGGCCGTGCTGAAGACCGCCGAGGCCAGGGCCGCTTCGGCGAGCATCGCTGTGAAACCGCCCTGCACGGCTCCCGCCGACTGGGCGAGCCACTTGGTACAGGGCAGCACCGTCGTCGTCGCGCCCTGTTCGGCCTCGACCACGCGCAGGCCCGTCAGCCGGGTGATCGGCGCCTCGGGGAGATCGCCGGCGATGAAGGCGCGCAGCATCTCGAGACCGGACCGCGATGCGAACTCCTCGGCGGGCCAGGGTTCGCCCTGGAGCGGCTGCTGGAGGGGATGGGATGGGTCCGAGCCGGGCATCTGCTGGTCGACCCGCGGCAGCTCGGAGGGCGCCTCGGGCAGCTCACCCGGCGGCCGGAAGACCGAGAGACGCGAACTGCCGAAGGCGACGAGGTCGCCGGTCTTCTCGTTGATCAGGAACGCCTCGGTGAGCCCGACGGTGCGGCCGCGGTGGATGAGCTGGCCGTTGGCGCTGATCCGCGCCTCGGGGTCGGGCCGCACCGGGCGCAGGAAGCTCAGCGAGAGCTCGGCCGTGGTGAACCACTCGCCCGCGCCGGCGACGGTGCCGAGCGCCGTCCCCAGCGGAGCATCGGCGAGCACCGCGAGCAGTCCGCCGGGGATCAGCCCGGTCGAGTTCGAAAACCATCGTGAGGCGGGAATCGAATACGAGGCCGTTCCCTCGGAGACGTCGCCGACCGACATCTCGGTCAGGTAGACGATCGGCGCCGCCGGGACCGCTCCGGTGCGCCAGCCGCGCATGCGCTCGAGACCGGGCAGCGCCAGCATCGACGGGTCGGGGTAGCCCCCGATCGCCTCCTGCCGCCAGATCTCCTTCTCGGGCTCGGCCATGGGCCGAACCTACCCGTTAGGCACCCGCAGCCTCGGTGCCGCCGGCGGCGACTCCGTGCGGGTCGGCGCCCTTCTCCGGGTTGAGATCCGGCAGCAGGCGGTCGAGCCACTTCGGCAGCCACCAGTTCCAGTCGCCCAACAGCTGCATCGCCGCCGGAACCAGGATCAGGCGGACGAGGGTCGCGTCGAGGACGATCGCGACGGCGCAGCCGACGCCGAGCTCCTTGATCGTGGGCAGCCCGGTGAGAACGAAGATCGAGAACACCGTCGCCATGATCAGCGCCGCCGAGGAGATCGTGCGGGCGCTCGAGGCGAGGCCCTCGGCGACGGCGAGGCTGTTGTCCCCGTGGACCTCGTAGCGCTCGCGAATCCGCGAGAGCAGGAAGACCTCGTAGTCCATCGAGAGCCCGAAGACGACGGCGAGGATCAGCGGCGGGTTGATCGTGTCGAGCTTGCCCAGGCTCTCGAAGCCGAAGAGGCCGTCGATCCAGCCCCACTGGAAGACGATGACGAGGGTCCCGTAGGCGGCGCCGATCGAGAGCAGGTTCATCACGATCGCCTTCAGCGGCAGGACCAGCGAGCGCAGCATGATCATCAGGACTCCGAACGAAAGCGCGAGGACGAAGGCGATGATCTTCCACATCGAGCCGTTGATCTGGTCGCGGATGTCGACGAGCCGCCCCGACTCGCCGCCGACGGCGACCTCGGCCCGGCGGCCGAGCTCGGAGCCGGGGATCTCGGCGCGCAGCCGGTTGACGAGCGCCACCGCCTCGTCTGACTCGCTCGGCCGCCTGGGGATGACGGCGATCAGCGCCGAGTCGTCCCTGCCGGCGACGGGCGCCTCGACCGCGCGCACCTCCGGGTCTTTCCCGGTCTCTGCGGAGAAGCTCTTGACGGCGGCGGTATTGGCCGGATCCGAGAGTCCGCCCCGGTCGAACGCGGGCACGACCTGGATCGGGCTCTCGCCGCCGCCGGTCTCCTCGCTGACGATCTCCGAGGCGACGCGCACGTCGTGGTCCTCAGGGAATTGCTCGATCGCGCTGTTGCCCGTCTCCATGTCGAGGACCGGGATCGCCAGGGTCAGCAGCACGGCGCTGACGGCGACGATCGAGAGCACCGGCCGCTTCATCACCCGCTCGGTCCAGCGCTGCCAGAATCGCAGGCGGTCGGGATCGGTCGAGCCGCGCCTGCGGCGGCGGCGCAGCGGTTGGCGCAGAGCGGTGATCACCCCCCAAACCCAGCCGCCGGCCTCGACCCGCCTGCCCAGCAGCCGGATCAACGCCGGGAGCAGAGTGGAGGCGACGAGCACGGCCACCGCAACGACGATCATCGCCCCCATCGCCATCGATCGCAGCGCCTGGTTGTCGACCATGAACAGCCCGGCGAGCGAGATCACCACAGCCAGCCCGGAGAAGACGACGGCGAGGCCCGAGGTCGAGAGCGCCGTCGCCCGGGCCTCGCGCGCGGGCTTACCGGCGCGCACCTCTTCGCGGAAGCGCACGAGGATGAAGAGCGAGTAGTCGACGGCGACGCCGATGCCGACCATCGAGGCCATGTTGGTGACGAACACCGACATGTCGGTCTGCTGTGAGAGCAGGTAGATCACCGCGCCGGTGATCAGCACCGAGAACAAGCCGAGCGCCAGCGGCAGCGACGCGGCGGCGGCGGAGCCGAACACCGCGAGCAGGATCACGGCGACGAGCGGAAAGCCGGCCCGCTCGGCCTGCTCGAGGTCCTTCTTGGAGAGCTCCTGGAGCCCGGCGTAGGCAGCCGGCTGTCCCGTCAGATAGGTCGTGACCCCGTCCTCTTCGGTCCCCGGGTCGAGCGAGGTGCGCAGGTCGGTCGCGGGGTCGCTCAGCTCGGAGGCCGGCAGGGCGGACTGCAGCGGCACGACGGCGACGCCCTCCGCGGCGAGCTGGGCCCGGGCGCTCTCGGCGTCGGCCTTGGTCAGCGTCATCTGGCCTTGCTCCTCGGTCGCCTGCCGGAGCCTCTGCACCCCCGCGTCGACCTGGGCCGGCGTCGCGCCGTCGGAGGCCTCGAGCACGGCGCCGATTCCGGCGGCCGCGCTCGGCGGGAAGTCCTCCACCAGCGACTGCTCGACCGACTCCGCCTGGCTGCCTGGAACGGTGAAGCCGCCCCCGACGAGGTTCTCGGTCTGATTTGCCGAAAGCGGCAGCGCGAGGCCGACGACGATCAGCCAGGCGGCGAGCACCCACCAGCGGCGGCGGGTGAGGAGCTCCGACAACCTGACCATGAACTCGCGCAAGACCTCAACCCTTCTCGATCAAAACGCCCTCGCCGGGGACCGTCCCCCTAACAATCCGAAACTGGCCAGTCGGCCAGTCGGAGGCACGATCATCTCAGCTTCCGCTCGCGGTGATCGCGATGACCTTGCACCTCCAGCGCGAGGCCGGCGCCAGCCACAGGGCCCAGCTCCAGCTTCAGGACGCGACGCTCGCGCTGACCGCGCTGACCGCGCTGAGCTTACCTGCGCGCGGCTCGCTCGACCCAGGAGCGGAAGAAGGCGCTGGCGATCGCGAAGAAGGCATCGCTGACAGACTCGCTCACGGGCCTCGGCAACCGCCATGCGCTGGTCGAGGACGTGACGGAAGCGATGCGGGCAGCGGCCCCCGAGCGGCGGGTCATGTTCGCGCTCTTCGCCCTCGACGGTTTCAAGCACTACAACGACACCTTCGGCCGCGGCTACCCGGACGGCCTCGAGGGCGAGGAGATCCCGATCGGCTCACGGATCATCACCGTCTGCGACGCGTTCAACGCGATGACCACGGCGCGCCCCTACTGCGAACCGCAACCGGTCGACGAGGCCGTGGCGGAACTGCGTCGCTGCGCCGGCAGCCAGTTCGACCCCGCGGTCGTCGACGTGGTGTGCAACCTGGTCGAGCCTCCTCGGCCTTGGGAATCCGCCAGCGCCGAGCTGACCGCTTAGGCCCTTAGTCCGTCAGCAGGTGCCGCGCGGCGGCGGTCGACGCCTCGATCAGCGGCTTGTGGTCGCGATCGGGATCGGAGAGCATCTGCAGGGCGACGCCGTCGGCGATCGCGAGCAGATAGCCGGCGACAGCCGGGCTGTCGAAACGCATCTTCAGCACGCCCTCCTGCTGCTTGGCATCGAGGATCTCGACCACGTGGAAGCGGGTGCGGTTGAAGAGCTCGCCGATCTCGCGCTGGAGGTCGGGGGTGCGGCGGCTGGCCGTGAACAGCTCGAAGAGCAGTACGAAGAAGCCCGGATCGTTCGCGATCCAGTCCTCGAGGTTGGAGACGAGGACGTGGAGCACGTCGTCGACGGTCGTCGCCTTGCCCAGCGGCTCGTCGAGGCGGTTGACGCGGATGTCGGCGTCGCGGCGCACGACCTCGACCAGCAGCCGCTCCTTGGTGCCGAAGTAGTAGTGGAGCAGGCCGCGGCTGACGCCCGCCTCGCGGGCGACGTGCTCGAAGGTCGAGCCGGCGATGCCGCGCTTGGCGACGCTGGCGCGCATCGCGTCGACGATCCGGGATGCCTTTTCGCCCGTGAGCTCACGGGGTTGAGTACTGACCTCCATGAGGCAAGTCTAGAGTCGCTGGTCGCTGGTCGCTGGTCGCTGACTCGCGGCTAGCGGCCAGCGACCTCGAACGGCGGATAGTGCCCTGGGATCACGACCGCCGGGTCCAAGGCTCGGATCTTGTGCCACTGCTCGAGCAGCTGCTCGCGCTCGGGCCCGAAGTCCTCGGGCAGATCCATCTCCTCGAAGTACTCGGGCAGCGGGCCGACGCAGTCGGAGGCGATCGCAACCAGGCCGTCGTCGGTGTCGACGAGCAACGTGATCAGGCCGTCGGAGTGGCCGGGGGTGCGGATCCAGCGCAGGCCGGGCTCGATCTCGCCCTCCTCCCCCTCGAGCACCTCGAGCTGAGCGTGCTCCATCGGCCCGGCGACGACCTGGGCGTAGGGGGCCTCGTTCTCGAGCTTGTGGACGTAGGTCTTGCGCATCGGCCAGGCCGCCATGCCCTCGGCGTGGTCGAAGTGGAGGTGGGTGAGGATCACGTTCTTGACGTCGTTGGCGCTGACGCCGAGCTCCGAGAGCGCCGAGATCAGCGGCGCGCCCTGCATGATCAGGCCGGGGTCGACGAGGTAGTCCTGCTCGCCGCGGATCAGCAAGGAGTTGGGGAAGGCGATCATGCCGACCGGCTTGCCCTGCGCCTGGAGCTCCTTGTAGGCCTTGAAGCCCTCGGCCGAGGAGGAGATCTGAGCCGGCTCGGCGCTCTCTCCGTCGAGCGCGAAGACGTAGCGCTGGGCCGGGATCAGGACGTGAACACTCGCCATGCGCCCGAACCCTAGTCTCTCGATCACCCGACCGAAGGAGCGACCTTGGCCCCAGCAACCCAGATGATCACCGGCGTCGACTTCGCGCTGCTGCACTGCACCGACGCCGAGGCTTCGAAGAAGTTCTACGGGGAGACCCTCGGCCTGCCGCTCCGCAAGCAGTGGGGCGAGATGCCCGCCTATGAGTTCGACACAGACAACCTGACGCTGGCGGTGATGCAGAGCGACGCGTTCGGGCAGCAGTTCGCCCCGTCAGCCGGGGCGGTCGCGTTCCAGGTCGCCGACTTCGACGCGGCCAAGGCCGAGCTCGAGTCGCGCGGCATCGAGTTCGCCACCGACACGATCGACTCAGGCGTCTGCAAGCAGGCCTACTTCCGGGACCCCGACGGCAACAGCCTCGCGATCCACCAGCGATATGAAGGGACTGGCTGAGTCAACTAAGGGGTCAGACCCTTAACAGTTGTCACGAAAGAGAAACCCCCTAACTAAGGGGTCAGACCCTTAACAGTTGTCACGAAAGAGAAACGCCCGGCGTTCGCCGGGCGTCTCAAGGCTGAATCGAATCGAGCAGCGGCTAGCTGGGCACCGACTCGCGTTCCGGGGTGGTCGTGGAGGTGTACTCGAACTCCTCCTCGGCCCCGAACAGCGCGTCGAGAACCGTCTTGCGCGCGGTCTCGCTGAAGGCGAGCGCAATGCCCGCGCCCAGCAAGCCGGCGACGATCCACTTGCCCAGGCCCATCCGGCGGCGCTTACGCTTGCCGCGGATCTGCTGGGAGGCGTTACGCAGCGACTCGGCGGCTTCGCGCAGATCGCGCTGAACCTTCTTGTCGTCCATCAACGCCGTTGCCGGGCCCTTGCCGTTCGACATCCGCCCGTAGGCGTTACGGGCCGCGTCGAACGCAGCCCGGATGTTGTCGCGCAGCTCCTCGTCCTCGATCAGCCTCTGCACGTAGGGATTGGAGGCCAGCGACTTCGCTGAGTCCGATGCCCTCGTGCGTCTGGATGATGCCCCCATGTCGTCTCCTCGATCGTTTGCGGGGTGCGGACTGAGAATACCCAGTCCCGCAAAGTCCGTTCGGAGACGAGCCTTCTCGGCGGGCTACTTCTTGCGGCGGCGGCTACTTCGGCGGCTCGAGCGCCGCCTCGAGCACGTCGCCGATCTCCTCGGCGTAGATGAACTCGAGCTCGCCGAGCTCGTGCTTGGGGATCTCCTCGACGTCTCCCTTGTTGCGCTCGGGGACGATCACGCGCTTGATCCCGGCGCGCTGGGCGGCGAGGGACTTCTCCTTCAGGCCGCCGATCGGCAGAACCTGGCCGGTCAGCGTGATCTCACCGGTCATCGCGACGTCGTTGTGGACCGGGCGGCCGCTGATCAGCGAGGCGATGGCGGTCGCCATCGCGCACCCGGCCGAGGGGCCGTCCTTGGGGACGGCGCCCGCGGGGATGTGGACGTGGAGATCGTGCTTGGCGAAGTAGTCGTCGTCGAGCTCGGGCGCCAGCTTCGCGGCGTCGCCGCGCACATATGTCAGCGCCGCCTGCGCGGACTCGCGCATGACGTCGCCGAGCTGGCCGGTGATCGTCAGCTCGCCCTTGCCCGGCACCGAGCTCGCCTCGATGAAGAGGACCTCACCTCCGACCGGCGTCCAGGCGAGGCCGGTGGCGACCCCGGGGACCCGGGTGCGTCGCTTGGTCTCGGAGAAGAACCGCTGCTTGCCGAGCAGCTCGCGGGCGCGCTTGGCCGAGATCTTGACCCTGCCGTCGACCTTGCCTTCGGCGACCTCGCGGGCGATCTTGCGGGCGACGGCGCCGATCTGGCGCTCGAGATTCCTTACCCCCGCCTCGCGCGTGTACTCCTCGATGATCGCGGTCAGCGCCGGGTCGGCGAACTCGAGCTGCGACGCCTTCAGCCCGTTGGCCCCGAGCTGGCGCGCGACCAGATAGCTCTTGGCGATGTGGAGCTTCTCGTCGACCGTGTAGCCCGAGAAGCTCGATCACCTCCATCCGGTCCTGGAGCGGCCCCGGGACCGTGTCCAGGACGTTGGCGGTCGCGATGAAGAGGACGTCGGAGAGGTCGAACGGCAGATCGAGGTAGTGGTCGCGGAAAGTCGAGTTCTGCGCCGGGTCGAGCACCTCGAGCATCGCCGAGGAGGGATCGCCGCGGAAGTCGGCGCCCATCTTGTCGATCTCGTCGACCATGAACACCGGGTTCCTGGTCCCCGCGTCCCTCAGGGCCCTGATGATCGTGCCGGGCATGGCGCCGATGTAGGTGCGGCGGTGGCCGCGGATCTCGGCCTCGTCGCGGACGCCGCCGACCGAGATCCGCTCGAACTCGCGCCCGAGCGCCTTCGAGATCGAGCGCCCGAGGCTGGTCTTGCCGACGCCGGGCGGGCCCACGAAGCAGAGGATCGGCCCGGGCGAGTCGGGGTTGAGCTTGCGCACCGCCAGGTACTCGAGGATCCGGTCCTTGACCTTCTCGAGGTCGTAGTGGTCCTCGTCGAGCACGGTGCGGGCGTGCTCGATGTCGAGGTTGTCCTCGGTCCCCTCGTTCCAGGGCAGCTCGACCAGCCACTCGAGATAGGTGCGGATCACGCCGTGCTCGGCGGCGGCGGTCGGCAGGCTCTCGAGCCGTCCCAGCTCGCGGTCGGCCTGCCTGCGCGCCTCCTCCGGCAGATTCGCCTCCTCGATCTTCTTGCGCAGATCGGCGACCTCGGCGGCGCCCTCCTCCCCCTCGCCCAGCTCGCGCTGGATCGCCTTCATCTGCTCGCGCAGCATGTACTCGCGCTGGCCCTTGTCGAGCTCGGACTGGACGTCGGACTGGATCTTGGCGCCGAGCTGGATCATCTCCAGCTCGCGGGCGAGGATCTCGGAGAGCCGGCGCATGCGCCTGCCGACGTCGAGCTGCTCGAGCAGCTCCTGCTTCTCCTCGGTCGAGATCCGCAGGGCGCCGGCGATCAGGTGGCTGAGCGCCAAGGGCTCGTCCATGTTGGTGACCGCGAGCTGCAGCTCCTCGGGCAGGTACGGGATCTGCTCGATGATCTGGCTGAAGGTGTTCTGGACGTTGCGGGTCAGCGCCTGCAGCTCGGGGGTGTCCTGGAGCTCGTCGGGCAGCTCGTCGATGCGGGCGACGAGGTACGGCGCCTCGGAGACGTAGCCGGAGATCTTCACCCGCTGCCCGGCCTGGACCAGGATTCGGATCGTCCCGTCGGGGACCTTGAGCATCCGCGCGACGACCCCGGCGACGCCGACGTCGTAGAGGTCGTCGGGCCCGGGCTCGTCGAGCTCGGGGTCTTTGGAGGCGACCATGACCAGCATCCGGTTGCCCGAGAGGACGTCGTCGACGAGCTTCATCGAGCGGTCCTGGGCGACCGCGAGCGGGGTCAGCGTGTCGGGGAAGGTGACGGTCTCGCGCAGCGGCAGGACCGGGAGGGCGTCGGGCAGCGGCTGGTCGACGCGCACGGCTTCGTCGACGTCAGGAATCTCGACGACGTCGATTCCGCCGGTGCCCTCGTCGGCGGCGGCCTGCTCGGGGGTGCTCAGCTCGGCTCCTCGCCGCGCTCGATCGGAACCTGGCGGGGCTCGGGAAGGCCGCGCAGCGGCATCTCAACTCTGAGCACACCGTCCTCGTAGGTCGCCGTCGCGCTCTCGGCGTCGACCTCAGCGCTCAGCTCCACCACCCGCCGGAAGCGACCCGAGGGAAGCTCGACCTGCTGGTAGGTACGGCCCTCGACGTCGCGCACGGGCCGCTCGCCGCTGATCACCAGGGCGCGGCCCCGGAGCTCGAGGTTGACCGCGGCGACGTCGATGCCCGGCAGCTCGGCCTCGACGATCGCCTTGCGGGGGCTGCCGCAGTAGAAGACGTCGACCCGGGGCGCGTACGCCGGAGCGCGCGACGCCGCGGCGTCGGCCTGGCCCCAGACGTCGCCGATCAGCTGGTCCATCTCCCGGCGCATGCGGGCGAAATCCGCGAATGGGTCTTTCTGACGCATCCTCGGCAAGGTTAAACGGCGGGCGGTTCCGGCAGCCTCAGGCGCTCCTGCAGACGGTCGGTCGAGCCGACGCCGGCCGGGATCACGCGGGTTGCGTCCCCGGCGGTGCGATCGGGGCGGTCTGGTCCGCCATCTTCGGCGGCGCGCCGTTCCAGTCGCGGAAGGTGCCCTTGTAGAGGCCGTGGACGACCCAGAGGAAGTACATCGCCGCCGGCACCCCCAACCAGTCGATGGCGAAGCCGTGGTAGTCGAGCTGGTACTGGCCGCTGAGCGCGTAGAGGGCGTAGACGCCGTGCATCAGACCGCAGGTCGGCAGCACCAGCGCCAGCGCCACCCCCGACAGCGACCAGCCGCCGAGCGGCCGGCGGTTGGCGATCTGGGTGCTGGCGAGGATCAGGCCGATCGCGGTGTAGAGCCCGAGGATCAACAGGTTGGGGATGATCACCGGCAGCGCGTCGGAGGAGATGTCGAGGCCGCCGACGCCCAGCGTGGCGGCGATCAGGGCGGTGACGTACATCCCGAACAGGGTCGGCAGCGCCATGACCCAGACCGGGTCGCCGCTGATGAAGCGGTCGCCGCGGCGCCCGGAGAAGGCCTCGACCCGCAGCCAGAACCAGACGGCGGCGGCGGGGAAGCCGATCAGGACCGCGCTGAAGTCGAGCAAGCCGACGGTGCGCCCCTCGAGCCCGATGTGGATGCCGTGGACCCCATGGTGGGCGCCGCAGGTGAAGACGAGAGCGGTCCAGGCGGCGCCGAAGTGGGAGAAGCCCCTTGTGCCCTTGTCGCGAATCATCTCGGTGATCGTCCCGTAGCTGATGTAGATGAGCCCGAGGACGAGGTTGAGCAGGGCTGCCGAGATCACCATCAGGACTCGATCCGGGCCGGGATCCCGATCTGGCGCATGAACTCGCGAATCACCGACGGGTCGCCGACGCCGGGCTGGATCACGTTGCTGTAGCCGTCGAGCCGCAGGTCGGCGGCGGGCTGAGGCCTGGCGTAGAGGAAGCCCTGGCCGTAGCGGCAGCCGAGCTCGCGCAGCTCGGCGTGCTGGCGCTCGGTCTCGACGCCCTCGGCGATCACCGACAGCTCGAGCTCCTCGGCGAGCGAGATCACCGCGGCGACGATCGCGCGATCGTGGTCGCGCTCGAGAAGGCCCTCGATGAACAGCCGGTCGATCTTGATCACGTCGATCGGCAGGGCGCTGAGGAAGGTGAGCGATGAGGTGCCGCCGCCGAAGTCGTCGATCGCTATCCGCACCCCGAGATCGCGCAGCCCCTCGAGCGCGGGCGAGATCTTCGCCGTGTCG
Source organism: uncultured Solirubrobacterales bacterium (assembly GCA_963696625.1). Classification (GTDB taxonomy): domain Bacteria; phylum Actinomycetota; class Thermoleophilia; order Solirubrobacterales; family 70-9; genus JAWVFN01. The sequence goes on along the minus strand of CAVOKZ010000021.1, from coordinate 19,310 downwards.
TTGATCAGCGACGTCTCGGTCACCTCGAGCTGGAGCAGCGGCGGCGGCAGCTCGGTGATGCGCAGGGCCTCCCGGACGCGGCCGACGACATCGTCCTGGAGCAGCTCCACCGGCGAGACGTTGACCGAGACGTAGGCCTGGGCGCCGGCGTGGCGCCACTCGATCGCCTGGCGGCAGGCCTGGGCGAGGATCTTCTCCCCGATCCTGCCGACGAAGCCCTGCTCCTCGGCGATCGGGATGAACTCGTCGGGCGGGACCATGCCGCGGGTCGGGTGGGGCCAGCGGCAAAGAGCTTCGGCGCCGACGGGAGAGCCGTCGGCCATCGAGACGATCGGCTGGTAGTGGGCCTCGAGCCTGTCCGCTTCAAGCGCTTCGCGCAGCTCGAGCTCGACCTGCATGCGGGCGGCGAGCTCGTCGCGCATCTTGGCGTCGAAGATCTCGACCCGGTCGCCGCCCTTCTGCTTGCCCCGGTACATCGCGAGGTCGGCCTCGACCAGCAGCTCGTCGGCGCCGCCCTCGGTCTCGCCGCCGTAGGGGGCGATGCCGATGCTGGCGGTGACGTGGCGCTCGCGGCCGGCGATCTTGACCACGGCCTCGGCGCTGAGAGCCCCGAGCAGCCGCTCGGAGACGGCGCGCGCCTCGGTCGCGTTGCAGCGCGGCAGGATCAGGGCGAACTCGTCGCCGCCGAGGCGGGCGAGGCGGTCGGTGCCGCGCAGGCGCACGTTAAGCAGCTCGGAGACGCGAACGAGGAGGTTGTCGCCGGCCATGTGCCCGAGTGAGTCGTTGATGTCCTTGAAGCGGTCGAGATCGAGCATCAGCACAACGCCGGGGGCGCCGGTGCGGCGGGCGACGGCGACCTCGTGCGAGAGCTCGTCCATGAAGCGGCGGCGGTTGAAGAGGCCGGTGAGGCCGTCCTCGTTGGCGAGGTGCCAGAGCTTCTCCTCCTCGCCTTCGCGGCCGGTGACGTCCTGGGTCGTCCCGACGAGCCGGTCGTGGATCTCGCCCTCACCCTCGATGAAGGCGCCGCGCACCAGCAGCGTGCGCTCAACCCCGTCGGGGCGAACTATCCGGTGCTGGACGAGAAAGGTCGATTTGTCGGCTATCGCCTGATCGACCGTCGCCTTGTACTGCTGCTGGTCCTCGGGGTGGATCAGCTCCGTAACCGCGTCGGAGTCGCAGATCCAGTCCGCGGCGGCGACGCCGTGGATCCGGTAGAGACCCTCGTTCCAGCGAACGCCGAGGGTCTCGAGGTCCCATTCCCAGGCTCCATGGTCCCCTACGGCCTCGCTGAAGCCGAGTTGCGGGTCGTCTCGTCCACCCTCCATATTTCCGTCTATCGGCGGGGGGCGAACTCATCATTAGACGGCTTCCCCCGAGAAATGTCCAGCTTTGGCCAGGCGAGGGCCTGGACGGGGGCTAAACCGTGTAGACAGCGCCCTCGCGGGCGACGTCGACCGGCCCCTTGAACGTCTTCTCGGCCTCGGTCCGCGCCCAGTCGTCGCCGAGCTCGTCGGAGATGTGGGTGAGGACGACCTGCTTGGCGCCCGCGCGGCGAGCGTGCTCGCCGGCCTCGGCGGGGGTCATGTGCCCGCGGACCCCGGTGCGCTCCGGCCGCGGCAGCGTCGCCTCGACCAGCAGCAGGTCGGTGTCGCGGGCGATCTCGACGATCTCGTCGCCGGGGCGGCAATCGGCGCCATAGGTGAAGCGCCCGCCGCTCTTGGCGCGGACGTCGACGGCGAAGGTCTGCATGAAGTGGGGAACCTCCTGGAAGGTGGCGGCGACGTCGCCGATCTCGATCGTGGCCCCCGGCGCGTACTCGGAGATCTGAAACGCGTTCTCGATCAGGTCGTCGTTTCCCCAGGCGCCGACGACGCGGCGGAACATCTCGATCGCCCCGGGCGGCGCGAACAGCGGCGGGTGGGCCGGGTCATCGGTTCCGGGCCAGAGGTGGACCGGCACCGGCTGCTGCTTCGGCGCGTAGGTCAATGCGTATGAGAAGGGGACGAGATCGAGCCAGTGGTCGGCGTGCAGGTGCGAGACGAGGACCGCGTCGAGATCGACGTAGTCGACCTGCTCGCGGAGCTTGGCGAAGACACCGTTGCCGCAATCGAGCAGGACGTTGACTTCCTCGGTCTGGATCAGATAGCCGCTGCAGGCGCCCCCGGCGTCCTGCCAGGAGGGCGACTTGCCGAGAATCGTCACTCTCATCCCTCCGCGACTCTATTTAGGAGAGGCGGTCTCCGCGCGCTACCTGCGGTTCAGGCGGCGGTCGAGGCGGGCTGCAGCTCCTGGCGCATCAGCAGCGTCGGCTGCTGGGGCGGCATCAGGCCCTGGGGGGTGTCCGGGCGAAACGTCGGGCACGGCGAGTCGAGTCCGAGGGCGCAGAGCTGGTGGCGCTGGAAGAAACAGTCCTCGCAGCTCGGTGTCTTCTTTCGCTTCGCCATCGCCCGATCGACTATGCCACCCGCATGGAGGTGATGCCAGGGGTGAGTTCGCAAATGGGGACCTCTTTCTCTCTCGCTAGAATTTCGTCCGTGGAGCAGTCTCGGACAGAGCAGCTTTCCGCCTCGCCGCCCCTCTTCCAGAACGGGTTCATGGACTTCTTCAGCAGGGTCCACCCGTCGATTCCGGCGATCATCTTCGTCCCGATCGTGATCGGATCGTGGTGGCTGGGGGCCGACGACGGCTATGGCGCCGGCAAGCTGGCGTTGCTGACGGTCGCCGGCGTCGCGATCTGGAGCCTGACCGAATACTGGCTGCACCGCCTCGTCTTCCACTGGCAGCCCAAGTTCCGCGGCGGCGATCGGCTCCATTTCATCATCCACGGCGTCCACCACGACCATCCCAACGACGCGATGCGGCTGGTGATGCCCCCGGCGGCGAGCATCCCGCTGGCGGCGATCTTCTTCGGCGCCTACATGCTGATCTTCGGATCGCCGGCGGCCTATCCGCTGTTTGCGGGCCTGATCATCGGCTACCTCTTCTACGACTACACGCACTACTACCTGCACCACGTGACGCCGAAGACCGAGATGGGCCGCAAGCTGCGCGAGCAGCACATGCGACACCACTTCCAGGACCACCACTACGGCTTCGGCGTCACCTCGCCGCTCTGGGACAAGGTCTTCCGCACGATGCCGCGCTCGCGGAAGGTCGGCAAGCGCGAGCCTGAGAAACAGGCCGCTGGTCGCTAGTCGCTGGTCGCTGGGTCGCTAGGCCACTCGGGACGGGGGCTCGCCCCCATCCAGCACTGCGATCACGTTCTCTGACGCGAGCTTCGCCATCGCGTCCCGGGAGTCGACCGTCGCCGAGCCGATGTGCGGGAGGAGAACCGCCCTCGGCGCGTTGAGCAGGGCGGGCGAGACGCTCGGCTCGTTCTCGTAGACGTCGAGCCCGGCGGCGCCGAGCCGCCCGTCCTCGAGCGCGGCGGCGAGGGCCTCCTCGTCGACCAGCGAGCCGCGCGCGGTGTTGACGAGCACCCCGAAAGGCCCGATCAGGCCCAGCCGCCGCTCGTCGATCATGTGGTGGGTGGTCGGCAGCGCCGGGGCGTGCAGGCTGACCACGTCGGCGGCCTCGAGCAGGTCGTCGAGCTCGAGCCTGCGGGCCCCGAGGTCCGCGGCCTGGGGCTTGTCGGTCGAGCCGGCGTAGACGATCTCGGCGCCGAGCGAGTGGACCAGCTCGGCGTAGCGGCCGCCGATCCGCCCGAGCCCGACGACGCCGACGGTGGCGCCGCGGATCTCGATCCCGCGGTACGCGGCCGGGTCCCAGCCCTTCCAGCGGCCGGCCCGCAGGTCGCGCTCGGCGTCGGTCAGGTGCCTGGCGGCGGCGAAGGTGAGGGCGAGCGCGAGCTCGGCGGTCGCCTCGGTCAGTACGTCGGGCGTGTTGGTGACGATCAGACCCCGGGCGCGGGCGCCGGGCAGGTCGATGTTGTCGAAGCCGACGGCGAAGTTGGCGATCACCTTCAGCTGCGGGCCCGCGGCATCGAGAAGCTCGTCATCGACCGGCACCGAGGGGTCGGCGACGATCGCCGCGGCGCCTCGAGCGAGGTCGCACAACCCCTCGCGGGTCACATTGAGGCCACCCGAGCGAACCTCGTAGCGCTCCTCGAGCGGCTCCAGCCCCGCGGGCAGCAGCTTGCGCGCGATCACGACCACCGGTTTAGGCTCGCTTTTCACAGTTACGATTTGTTACTCACACTTACCGCTTACTGAAAGGACACACACCCTATGGCCCCCAGCTCAAACGTCGTCGACCAGGCCCGCGGCCTGATCGAACAGCGCCTCGCCGAGCTCGACGACGAGCGCAAGCGGCTCGAGGGCGCGCTCCGCGACCTGGGTGGCAGCCGCGGCCCCGGCCGGCCCCGCGGCTCCGGCGGCAAGCAGCGACGGCGCCGCAAGGGCGGCACCCGCGCCGAGCAGGCGCTCAAGGTGATCACCGAGAACCCCGGCATCAACCCGTCGGAGATCGCCCAGCGGCTCGGGATCAAGCCCAACTACATGTACCGGGTGATGAACGATCTGCAGAAGGACAAGCTGGTCAAGAAGCGCGGCCGCGGTTACTTCGCGCGCTGACGCGCGCGAAACCGGCGCCTCCTGGGCTTCGCGTCTGGGGGCGCCGGGGGTAGGGCCCGGTTTGTGGTGGACCGTGGAGAGCCTTACTTGATGATGAGGTCCTTGCCGGGCCCGCCCTTGAGCTTGTCCTTGCCGGGCCCGCCCTTGAGCTTGTCCTTGCCCTTCTCGCCGAATGCCTTGTCCCTGCCCTTGCCGGCGAGGATGTTGTCGGGGCCGCCGTTGCCGTGGAGGTTGTCGTTGCCCTTGCCGCCGACGATCCGGTCCTTGCCGCCCTCGCCGCAGACGACGTCGGCTCCCTTGGCGCCCTTGATCGTGTCGCCGCCGCCCTCGCCGGTGATCACGTCCTGCTTCTTGGTGCCGCGAAGCTCATCGGGGTCGTCGGTGCCGACGATCGTCGGGATCTGGCCGGCGCAGCGCGACGCGCCCTCGTAGCGGGCGACGGCGAGATTGGGATCGGCCCCACTGTCCTCGTCACCCGCGGCGACGATCCGCTTGGTGATCGGATCGATCGCAACGGCGTTCGCCGTGTCGTCGCCGGTTCCAAGATCGGTGGTGGTGATCCCGTCACCGCTGAAGTTCTTGTCGAGCGCGCCCTTGGCGGTGAGCCGCGCCAGCGCGAACTGCCGGTCCGCCCCTCCGGGCGCCCTGGAGGCTCCGGCGACGACCAGTTTCTTGTCGTCGTCGGCGGTGATCCCCCCGACGCTCTCGTCCTCGTTGCTGCCGAAGCTGACATAGGCCTTGCCGTCGCCGCTGAAGCTGGGGTCCGGGTTGCCGTTCGCGTCGAGGCGCAGCAGCGCGAACTCGTGGCCGAGGCCGGCCTGTTCGGCTGTGCCGGCGAGCACGACCTTGTCGCCGGCGACGGCGACGACGTCCTCGGCGCGGTCGTCGTCCTCGCTGCCGTTCTGGGACGCCATCAGCGTGATCATCCTGCCCGGGGTCACGGGGTTGCCGTAAGCGGTGTCGAGCAGCCCGTCCTTGGTGAAGCGGACGGCGGCGAAGTTCGAGTCGCCCCCGGCGAGCTCGGTGCTGCCGGCGAGGACGATCCGCCCCTGGCTGTCGAGCGCCAGGCCCCGCGCGAAGTCGTTGCTGGCGACCGAGTTGACGTTGACGTCCTCGAAGCCGTCACCGCCCCCGAAGCCCGTGTCCGCCGCTCCCGCGTTGTTCAGCCGCACGACGAGGAAGTTGCGCGACCCGGCGTTACCGACCGAGCCCGCCGCGACCGGACGGCCGGTCGGATCGAGCGCCACGTCGGTGAGCAGGTCCTCGCTGCCCGAGCCGAAGTCCTGTTCGAAGATGCCGTCGCCGCCGCCGAAGCCCGGGTCAGGCGCTCCTGCCTCGGTGAACAGGGCGATCACCGAGTCTTCCGGCCCGCTGCCCGCGACCACGACCTGGTTGAGGGTGTCGATCGCCACCGCACTCGCGCGGTCGAACGCCCCGCTTCCGCTGGTGTCGAGGGTGGCGACGCCATCGCCCGAAAAGGAGGCGTCCGGGCTGCCGTTCGGCAGCAGCCGCTCGACGGCGACGTCGCTGGTGTCGGGCCCGGGCGGGTCGACCCACCCGGCGAGGACGGTACGGCCCTTCTTGTCGACCGCGACTCCGTTCGCCGCGCCGTGGTCTACGTCGATCACCAGCTTGCCGTCGTCGCTGAACGAGGGATCGAGGTCCCCCTGGTTGCCGAGGGCGCTGCCCCCCGCGATGGATATTGCGGCGGCGATCGCCCCCGCGACCACCACCAGCGACTTCGACTTCGTCCCGCGCACGTTCCCTCCCGAGGTTGGGGTTTCCTAGATCAACCCCAGCTTCTCGACAGAGTCGCGCTCTTCCTGCAATTCGGCGACGCTCGCATCAATTCGCTCACGCGAGAAATCGGTGATCTCGAGCCCTTCGGCGATCTTGTACTCGCCGCCGTCGGCGGTGCACGGATGGCCGCAGATGATCCCCTCGGGGATCTCGTAGTCGCCGGTCGAGGGGATGCCCATCGAGACGGTGTCGCCGCCGGATCCGAGGACCCAGTCGTGGACGTGGTCGATCGCCGCGTTCGCGGCCGACGCGGCGCTGGAAGCTCCGCGGGCGTCGATGATCGCGGCGCCGCGCTTGCCGACCGTCGGGATGTACTCCTCGGCGATCCACTTCTCGTCGCCGACCGCATCCCACGCGGATTCCCCCTTGACCTTGGCGTTGACCAGGTCGGGGTACTGGGTCGGCGAGTGGTTGCCCCAGACGCCCATGTTGGTGACGTCCGCAACCGTGGCGCCGGTCTTCTTGGCGAGCTGCGCGACGGCGCGGTTGTGGTCGAGGCGCATCATCGCCGTGAACCGCTCGGCGGGAACATCGGGCGCGTTCGACTTGGCGATCAGGCAGTTGGTGTTGGCCGGGTTGCCGACGACGAGGATGCGGACGTCGGCGGCGGCGCCGGCGTTGATCGCCTCGCCCTGGGGCTTGAAGATCGCGCCGTTGGCCTCGAGCAGGTCGGCGCGCTCCATTCCCGGCCCGCGGGGGCGGGCGCCGACGAGCAGGCCGACGTTGACTCCGTCGAACGCGGCCTTCGGGTCGTCGTGGATGTCGATACCCGCCAGCAGCGGGAAGGCGCAGTCGTCGAGCTCCATCGCGGTGCCCTCGGCGGCCTTGACGGCGTCTGGGATCTCGAGCAGCGAGAGGTGGACCGGCTGATCGTCGCCGAGCATCTGGCCGCTGGCGATGCGGAAGAGGATCGCGTAGCCGATCTGGCCGGCGGCTCCGGTGACGGTGACCTTGACTGTTGAATCGCTCACGTCTGTGTCTCCTTAGCTTCGGAAGTCTGTTTCAGGGGGACGAGCCAGCGTTGCGTGTCGCTTCACCCACCGTATGGGAGAAACAAGCGACACGCAGCGGGGATTGGCCACTGTCGCCAGCCTCGCCGAGCGCCAGTATGGGGTCGTCGGCGCTCGGCAACTCTATGCGCTCGGCCTCAGCCCGCGTCGCGTCGAGCATCGCGTCGCAAACGGTTGGCTCCATCGCGTACACCGCGGCGTCTATGCAGTCGGTCACCGAGGACTGACACGCGAAGGACGGTGGATGGCGGCGGTCCTCGCCGCCGGGTCCTCGGCAGCGCTCAGCCACGCTTCGGCCGCCGCCCTCTGGACGATTCGAGCCGAAGCGAGCGAGGAAACGGTTCATGTAGCCGTGCCCTCGACAGCGGGAAGGCAGCGCCGAGCGGGCATCTACATTCATCGCCTACGCACCTTGTACGAGGACGAAGTCGCCCTGGAACGCGGGATCCCCGTCACGACCCCGGCGCGTACGCTTCTCGACATCGCCGGGCGCCTGCAGCGGCGGCCGCTCGAGCGCGCGGCTGACGAAGCCGAGCGGCTGAGGCTATGCGACGCAGAGTCGCTGTTCGCGATCGCCCGCAACCATCGCGGGCACCCTGGAAATCGTCGGCTGCGTGCGCTGCTCGCCCGTCATGAGGTTGGATCGACCATCACGCGCAGTCAGCTCGAGGAACGGTTCCTCGCCCTTTGTCGCCGACAGAATCTCCCGACGCCGCTGGTGAACACGCCTATCGAGGGCTTCGTCGCGGATTTCCTTTGGCCCAAGGCGGCACTCGTCGTCGAGCTCGACGGGCGCGCCACGCACGGGACCCGCCGCGCCTTCCAGGCAGATCGCGACCGCGACACGAGCCTCGCGGCCCTCGGCTACCGGACCCTGCGCTTCACCTGGTGGGACGTGACCAAACGGCAGGCCGTGGTCGGGAACAGGATCGGCCGTGTCCTCGCCCAGCACGGCCCCACCTCCCAAGCCCGTGTCGCTTAATCCACCATCACCGTGCAATAAGCGACACACAACCTGGGAGCAGCTCGGCCAAACGCGACCGGTGTCGCTTATTGCACCGTGGCGGAGGAAAAAGCGACACGCCCAGGGTTCGATGCGCGCGGGGTTAGGAGGACATTGCGGAGCGCAGGTTCTCGTCGATCGAGGCGAGGAATTCCTCGGTCGTCTGCCACGGCTGATCGGGGCCGATCAGCAGCGCCAGGTCCTTGGTCATCTTCCCCTCCTCCACGGTTTGCACACAGACGCGTTCGAGCGTCTCGGCGAAATCGGTGACCTCGGGGGTGTCGTCCATCCGCCCGCGCGCGGCGAGGCCGCGGGTCCAGGCGAAGATCGAAGCGATCGGGTTGGTCGAGGTCTTCTCGCCCTTCTGGTGCTGGCGGAAGTGGCGGGTGACGGTGCCGTGCGCGGCCTCGGCCTCGACCGTCTTGCCGTCGGCCGAGCGCAGCACGCTCGTCATCAGCCCCAGCGAGCCGAAGCCCTGGGCGACCGTGTCGGACTGGACGTCGCCGTCGTAGTTCTTGCAGGCCCAGACGTAGCCGCCCTCCCACTTGAGCGAGGCGGCGACCATGTCGTCGATCAGCCGGTGCTCGTAGGTGAGGCCCGCCTTCTCGAACTCGTCCTTGAACTCGGCGTCGAAGACCTCCTGGAACAGGTCCTTGAAGCGCCCGTCGTAGGTCTTGAGGATCGTGTTCTTGGTCGACATGTAGACGGGCCAGCCGCGCTCGAGGCCGTAGCCGAGCGAGGCGCGGGCGAAGTCGCGGATCGAGTCGTCGAGGTTGTACATCGCCATCGCGATCCCACCGCCCTCGGGAAAGTCGAAGACGTCGAGCTCGATCGCCTCGCCGTCGCCGTTGGGCACGAAATTCAGAGTCAGCTTGCCGTCGCCGGGAATCAGCGTGTCGGTCGCCCGGTACTGGTCGCCGAAGGCGTGACGGCCGATCACGATCGGCTTGGTCCAGCCCGGGACCAGGCGCGGCACGTTGGAGATCACGATCGGCTCGCGGAAGATGACCCCGCCGAGGATGTTGCGGATCGTCCCGTTGGGCGAGCGGTACATCTCCTTAAGGCCGAACTCCTCGACCCGCGCTTCGTCCGGGGTGATCGTCGCGCACTTGACTCCGACCCCATGCTCGGAGATCGCGTTGGCCGCGTCGACCGTGATCTGGTCGTCGCTCGCGTCGCGGCTCTCGATCGAGAGGTCGAAGTACTTCAGCTCGACGTCGAGATAGGGCAGGATCAGCTTGTCCTTGATGAAGGCCCAGATGATCCGGGTCATCTCGTCGCCGTCGAGCTCGACGACCGGGTTCTTTACTTTGATCTTGTCCACGCGGACCGTGAACCCTATAGATGGAGCGTTTTCGGCCACACCCTTGACTCAAGCTGTGAATCGTGGTTCACTCCTTGCCGTGGCCTACCGGCCTACTGAGAAGACAGAAGCGCGCAAGGCCGAGGTCCGCGAGCGGATCGTCGCCGCCGCGCTCGAGCTGATCTCCGAGGGCGGCTACGTCGCCGCGCCGGTCGCCGCGGTCGCCGATCGCGCCGGAATCGCCGTCGGCACCGTCTACCGCCACTTCCCCTCGAAGTCCGACCTCTTCGCCGAGGTCTTCCGCGAGGCCTCGCAGCGCGAGGTCGACGCAATGCGCGAAGCGGCAGCCGCAAGCACCGATGTCTCGGCCACGGACCGCGTCGCGGCAGGCGCCGTCGCCTTCGCCCGCCGGGCCCTCGCCAACCCTCGCCTCGCCTGGGCGCTGCTCGCCGAGCCCGTGGACCCCGCGGTCGAGGCCGAGCGCCTCCGCTTCCGCCACAGCTACCGCGACGTCCTCGCGGGGGTCCTCGCCGACGGCGTCGGCTCCGGCGAGCTGCCCGACCAGGACCCCGAGGCCACGGCCGCCGCGCTAGTCGGCGCGATCGGCGAGGCGATGGTCGGCCCGCTCTCCCCCGCCGACCGCTCCGACCCCGAGCCGGCGATCGAATCCCTTGTCAGCTTCTGCATTCGCGCAATCGGAAAGGAACCCGCATATGTCAACGCTTGAACGTCCGACCGGAGTCCGCACCCACGAGGTCTCAAACCAGGCCCCTCCTCTCGCCGACTACAACCTCTTCGAAACCAACGCGGTGCTGAAGGAGGCCGTCGAGCGCGAGGGGGCCGACTGGGCCAGCGAGGGGATCTCCGCCGTGGGCGAGTTCGCCGGCAGCTCGCGCGCGATCGAGCTCGGCTTCCAGGCCAACCAGAACCCGCCGAAGCTGAAGACGCACGACCGCTACGGCAACCGCATCGACGAGGCCGAGTTCCACCCGGCCTGGCACGAGCTGCTCGGCGCCGCCGTCGGCTTCGGGCTCCACTCGCTGCCGTGGACCGACTCCCAGCCCGGAGCCCACGTCGCCCGTGCGGCGTCGTTCATGTGCTTCTCGCAGGCCGAGGCCGGAGTCGGCTGCCCGATCTCGATGACCTATTCGGTGATCCCGGCGCTCCGTCACCAGCCCGAGCTGGCCTCCGAGTGGGAGCCGCGCTTCAGCTCCAACTCCTACGACGGGACCAACAGGCCGGCGACCGAGAAGCACGGATCCCTCGCCGGAATGGGGATGACCGAAAAGCAGGGCGGCTCCGACGTGCGCGCGAACACGACGGTCGCCAAGCCGGTCAACGGCGGCGGGCCCGGCGCCGAGTACGAGATCACCGGCCACAAGTGGTTCGTGTCGGCGCCGATGTGCGACGCCTTCCTGATTCTGGCCCAGGCCGAGGGCGGGATCTCATGCTTCCTCTTCCCCCGCTGGACCCCGGACGGCGAGCGCAACACCTATCGCCTTCAGAGATTGAAAGACAAGCTCGGCAACCGCTCCAACGCGTCAAGCGAGATCGAGTTCGACGGCGCCTGGGCGCGAATGGTCGGCGAGGAGGGCGCGGGCGTGCGGACGATCATCGAGATGGTCAACTCGACCCGGCTCGACTGCCAGCTCGGCGCGGCCACCGGCATGCGCGTCGGGGTCAGCCAGGCGATCAACCACGCCGACCACCGCGCGGCGTTCGGCAAGGAGCTGATCGACCAGCCGCTGATGCGCAACGTGCTCGCCGACCTGGCGATCGAGTCCGAGGCGGCGACGATCTCGGCGATGCGGATGGCCCGCGCGTTCGACGAGCAGGCCGCGGGCTCAGAGGACGCCAAGATCTTCCGGCGCCTCGCCAACCCGGTGCTCAAGTACTGGACCTGCAAGCGCGCGGTCGCCCACGCCGGCGAGTCGCTCGAGTGCCTCGGCGGCAACGGCTTCGTCGAGGAGTCGGGGCTGCCGATGCTGTTCCGCGAGTCACCGCTGAACGGCATCTGGGAGGGCTCGGGAAATGTGCAGGCGCTCGACGTGCTGCGCGCGATGGTGACCAAGCCCGAGTCGGTCGAGGCGTTCTTCGCCGAGGTCGCCGAGGGCGGCTCGGAGCCGCGCGTCGCGGCCGAGGTCGAGGCGATCCGCTCCGAGCTGACCGACATGACCGAGATCGAGACCCGGGCCCGCCGCATCGTCGAGCGCATGGCGCTCGCCCTCCAGGGCTCGCTGCTGGTGCGCTTCGGTGACGAGGCTGTCGCCGACGCGTTCTGCGCGTCGCGGCTCGGCGGCGACTGGGGCCAGGCGTTCGGAACGCTGCCGGCCGGCACCGACTTCGGGCGCATCATCGACCGCCACCGCGCAACGGCCTGACGGCCTGACGAGACGATCCTCTGCGCCGCCGAGGGGCGGTCGCGACGATCACCCTCGACTGCCCCGAGCGGCTGAACACGATCGTGCCGCCGTCTCCGAGCGCGACGGCCCATTCGGCGACTACGGCCAGGCGCCGGCTGACGCGCAGCCGGACCCGAACAACGTCATCAAGCCGTGGTCACGCCGCAGTCCGCCCGTAACATTCGGCGCATGCCCACGAGCAACGCGATCACCCTGCTTCGGGTGCGCGGCATCAAAATCGGCGTCGACTGGTCCTGGTTCTTCGTCCTCTTCCTGCTGATCGTCTGGCTTTCGGACTCCTACGAGAACGAAGCGATCGGCCGCGGCGCCGACACCGCGTACGTGCTGGCCACTGCCAGCGCCCTGCTCTTCTTCGCCTCGATCCTGCTTCACGAGCTCGGCCACGCCTTCGTCGCCCTGCGCAAGGGGATCGGCGTCTCGGAGATCACGCTCTGGATGTTCGGCGGCGTCGCGCAGCTCGACCGCGACAGCGACTCGCCGGGCACCGAGTTCCAGATCGCCGCCGCCGGCCCGCTGGTGACGCTGCTGATCGCCGCCGGCTGCATCGCAGGAGGGTTCGCGCTCGAGGGCACCGACGACTTCAACCAGGCTCTGATCCACAACAACAGCGATCCGGTCTCCGGCGTCGGCGCGGTGCTGGCCTATCTCGGATTCATCAACGCGATCGTCCTCGTCTTCAACCTGATCCCCGCCTTCCCGCTCGACGGCGGCCGCATCGCCCGCGCAATCGCCTGGTGGCGAACCGGCGACCGCGGCAGCGCGACCCGCTTCGCGGCGACGCTCGGGCGCGGCTTCGCCTACCTCCTGATCGGCCTCGGCATCTTCGCCTTCATCAACGGCGCCGTGATCAGTGGTCTGTGGGCGGTGTTCATCGGCTTCATGCTCAACGGCGCGGCGCGCGGAGCCGTCCTACGGAGCGAGTTCACCAGCCCGATCGAGGGCCTCCAGGTCGCCGACGTCATGGACCGCGAGCCGGTGGCGATGCCGGCCGAGCTTCCCATCGCCCGGGCCCTCGAGGAGTACTTCCTGCGCTACCAGTGGCCGTGGTTCCCGGTCGTCGACGAAGCCGGGAGATTCCGCGGACTGATCGAACGCGGCCAAGCCGAGGCGGTTCCCGAGGTCGAGCGCTCGGCCGTCACCGTCGGCTCTCTGCTGCCCGACGACGCCAGCGCCCACAGCACCCTGCTCTCGGTCCGCGAGGACAGCCCACTCGAGGCCGTGCTCTCGAACCAGGCCCTGCGCAACCTCGGCGCCCTCGCTGCCGTCGACGCCGACGGCCGCCTGCGCGGCGTGCTCACAGCCGACGCCGTCGGCCGCGCCCTGCGCCAGCCGGCGGCAGGCACCCAGCTCTAACCAAACCTTACGAAGGGGTCAGACCCCTTTGCAAGGGGGTCTGACCCCTTCCTGGTGGACTTCTGGCACAACTGTTAAGGGTCTGACCCCTGACGGGGAAATCCGGGCTTGGGACTCGGATTTATGACGATCGAGGCGTCTCTATAGGATCGTTTGAGCGTGCCGAACCACGACGTTCTAGTCATCGGAGCAGGGCTTGCGGGCCAGCGCGCGGCGCTGGCCGCCGCCGAGCAGGGCGTCGACGTCGGGATCATCAGCAAGGTCCACCCCGTGCGCTCGCACTCGAACGCCGCACAGGGCGGGATCAACGCGGCGCTCCAGGAGGACGACAGCTGGGAATCGCACGCCTTCGACACGATCAAGGGCTCCGACTACCTCGCCGACCAGGACGCGGTCGAGATCATGTGCAAGGCCGCGCCGGAGGAGCTGCTGCACCTCGAGCACCTCGGCGTCACCTTCCACCGAAACGAGAAGGGCGAGCTCGGCACGCGCGCCTTCGGCGGCGCCTCGGCCGCCCGCACCTACTACGTCGCCGACATCACCGGCCAGGCGATCATGCACGTGCTCTACGAGCAGCTGATGAAGTACTCCGACCAAGTCGACCGCTACGAGGAGTGGTTCACAACATCATTGGCGCTTGATGAAGACGGAGCGTGCGTCGGCGCCGTCACCCGCAACGTCAAGGACGGCTCGATGGAGCTGTTCGGCGCCAAGGCGGTGATCCTCGCCACCGGCGGCAATGGCCAGGCGTGGCACCCGACGACCAACGCCTTGATCTGCACCGGCGACGGCATCTCGATGGCCTACGGCGCCGGGGCGAAGCTGATGGACATGGAGATGATCCAGTACCACCCCACGACGCTCGCGGGCAAGGGCTTCCTGATCACCGAGGGCGCGCGCGGCGAGGGCGCCCACCTCTACAACGCCAAGGGCGAGCGGTTCATGGAGAAGTACGCGCCGAACAAGATGGAGCTCGCCTCGCGCGACGTCGTCTCGCGCGCCGAGCAGACCGAGATCAACGAGGGCCGTGGCTTCCCCGACGGCACCGTCGCCCTCGACATCACCGTCGTGCCGCAGAAGCGGATCCATGAAGCACTACGGGAGATTGTCTTGGTCGGCCGCGACTTCGCCGGTGTGGACATCACCAAGGAGCCGATCCACATCAAGCCCGGCAACCACTACACGATGGGCGGCGTCAAGACCGACGTCGAGGGCCGCACCAACGTCCCGGGCCTCTACGCCGCCGGCGAGGTCGCCTGCGTCTCGGTCCACGGCGGCAACCGGCTCGGCGCCAACTCGCTGCTCGACACGCTGATCTTCGGCCGCCGCTCGGGCGTCGACGCCGCCAAGCGCGCCCAGGAGGTCAAGCCGGCCAAACCCTCCGCCGCCGCGCTCGACGCCGAGGAGAAGCAGATCGCCGAGATCATGGGCCGCGAAAAGGGCTCGGGCCGGCGGGTCTCGGAGATCAAGGCCGAGCTCGGCGCGACCATGGACTCGAAGGTCGCGGTCTTCCGCGACGCCGAGGGCATCAACGAAGCGCTGGAGACGGTCCGCAAGCTGAAGGAAGAGGCGAAGACCGCCTACATCGACGACAAGGGCACCGTCTTCAACCAGGACGTCCTCGGGGCGATCGAGCTCGGCTATATGCTCGACTGCGCCGAGTGCTCGTGCGTCGGCGCCGGCCACCGCACCGAGAGCCGAGGCGCCCAGTTCCGCACCGACTTCCCCGAGCGAAACGACGAGGAGTGGCTGAAGCACATCGACCTGACCAAGACCGAGGACGGTCCGGAAATTTCGTATTCAGATGTGACGATCACGGAATGGGAACCGCAGGAGCGGACGTACTGATGGGTCGCTGGTCGCTAGTCGTTAGTCGCTGGAGAGACACCGGTCTAGCGACCAGCGGCCAGCGACCAGCGACCGCCGGTAGGGTCTAAGCGATGGCCACGTACACCCTCAAAGTGCGGCGCTTCAAGCCCGAGGAGGGCCAGGGCCCCTACTGGGATACGTTCGACGTCGAGCTCGACCCGACACTCTCGGTGCTCGACGGGCTGCTCCAGCACAAGGACAAGGAGGACGGTTCGCTCGCGGTCCGCTGCTCTTGCCGCGCCGCGATCTGCGGCTCCTGCGGGGTGAAGATCAACGGCCAGTCCGGGCTCGCCTGCAAGACCCAGATCGGCGAGGCGCATGAGTTCGCCAACCGCGCAAACGGTAACCGGCATAAGGCCGGCTCCTCCGCTTCGCGTCCGGGGCCGGCCGAGCCGATCGTGGTCGAGCCGATGGGCAACATGCCCGTGGTCAAGGACCTGGTCACCGACATGGAGTCGACCCACTGGACCAAGATCCGCCGGGTCACGCCGTGGCTGCTGCCCGAGGGCGATCCGCCCGAGCGCGAGTACATCGTGCCGCCCGAGTCGATGATCGATGTGACCCAGTCGATGGCCTGCATTCAGTGCGGCGCCTGCGTCAGCTCCTGCCTCTCGATGGAGGTCGACCCCGACTTCATCGGCCCGGCGGCGCTCGCCAAGGCCTACCGCTTCGTCGGCGACCCGCGCGACGGCCAGCACTCCGAGCGCCTCCACGACCTCGCCCAGGACCCGCACGGGATCTACGACTGCACCCACTGCTTCTCCTGCATCGACGCCTGCCCCAAGGGCGTGGCGCCGATGGACCAGATCATGCGCCTGCGGCGCAAGGCCGGCGACGAGTTCGCGATCCGCGACAAGAACAACGGCCACAACCACGAAGAGGCCTTCGTCAAGATCATCGAGAAGAAGGGCACGCTCGACGAGTCGCTGCTGCTCCAGGAGTCCTATGCCCCGGGGATCAAGGGCAAGCTGATGCCGAGCCTCGCCGCGATCAAGGGCATGATCGGCTCGCTGCCGACCGCATTCCGCGGGATCAAGACCGGCAAGATGCGTTCGCTGCCGAAGCTGATCCCCGGGGTCCACCACAAGCTTTCCGACCAGAAGAACGTGAAGAAGATCTTCGCCCACGCCGAGGAGCACAAGATCGAGCTCAACCTCTACATCAAGGGCGAGGGCGCAGACGAGGAGGGCGAAGCCGCGGTCGAGCCCGAGCCCGACGAGGTGGGAACCACATGACGGATCTGAAGGTCGCCTACTGGCCCGGCTGCGTCTCGCGCGGCTTCACCCCCGAGCTGCACGGCTCGATGGCGCTGATCGCCGAGCGCATGGGGATCGAGCTGGTCGAGCTCGACCGCGCCAACTGCTGCGGCGCCGGCGTGATCGCCGAGCACAACCAGGAGCTCGCCGACACCCTCAACGCCCGCACCTTCGCCCTCGCCCAGCAGACCGGGCTGTCGATGATGAACATCTGCTCGACCTGCCAGGGCGCCCAGTCCGAGTGCCAGCAGCGGCTCGACGCCGACTCGGCCTACCGCGCCCACATCAACGAGGCACTCGCCGACGAGGGTCTCGAGTACACGAGCGGCATCAACAACAAGAACTTCCTCTGGCTGCTGGTTGAGGACTACGGGCTCGACAACCTCAAGAAGCTGGTCCAGCGCCCGCTGACCGGGCTCCGCGTCGGCCCCTTCTACGGCTGCTACGTCGTCCGTCCCAAGCACCGCCTCGGCTACGAGGAGAACCCCGAGCGCGACCTCTATCTAGAGAAGGTGATCGAGGCGCTCGGCGGCGAGGTCGTCGACTACGACGGCGCCCGCAAGTGCTGCGGCTTCCCGGTGATCACGATGAACCGGGACACCTCGCTGCGCCAGGCCGGGACCCACATCGGCGACGCGCTCGACGCCGGCGCCGACTGCCTGGTCACGCCCTGCCCGCTCTGCCACCTGAACCTCGACATGCAGCAGCCCGAGGCCGAGAAGGTCGTCAACCGCGACCTCGGCCTCGCCGTCCTGCACCTGCCGCAGATGGTCGGCCTCGCCCTCGGCTTCGAGCCCAAGCAGCTCGGGATGCCGAAGCACATCGCCTCGACCGACTGGGTCGAGCACAGGCTGACGGCGACCGCCGAGCCTGCATAGCCGCTTGGTCTGCGGTCAGACCGTCGCGTCGATCGTAGGTACGTCGTAGGCGGGAATCACTGCGTCGGCGCTGACCAGCGTCAGGCGCTCGACCCGTGCCTGGGCGATCATCATTCGATCGAAGGATCCGCATGCTGCAAAGGGAGCTGTCCAGCCTCGATGGCGTGCTCCACAGTGACTGGCAGAGCATCGAATCCGAGCTCGAGTAGCTCCTCCACGCCCGGCGGATGAGCCCGCATCCTTCCCACCGCGTGCTTGATCGCGATTTCCCAAAGTCCAGGAGGAGCCTCAGTCGAGCTTCTTCCCGGTGCGCTGGTCGTAGCCGGGCGGGGAGCAGCTTCGACAGGTGCGTCTTCGCCTCGTGGACGTTGTAGCTGCGCATGTCCTTCTTGTAGGCCACGGGAGGCGAGGCTACGCCCCCTTACCCCGCGGCGCTGGTCGAGCGCTAGCGCGAGCCCGCCTAGGTCCGCTTTTCGCTCATCCGCCTCTCGACCCAGCGCGCCCCGACCGTGTCGGTCAGCCCGTGGGCGGTGATCGAGGCGAGGATCGTGAAGGCCGCCACGGCGAAGATCAGCGAGCGGTTGTCGACGGCGGAGTCGAGCACGTAGAGCGCGAACAGCATCGAGGCGACGCCTTTCGGCCCGAACCAGGCGATGAAAAGCTTGTGGGCCATCGGTAAGCGCTCGCGGATGAAGGAGAGCAGAATGGACACCGGACGCGCCACCAGCCCGGCGAAGGCGATGAATCCCACCAGGGCCGGAATCGACCCGTGGTAGCCGGTGCCGACGATCAGCGCGCCGAACACGAAGAAGGTCAGGACCTGGGCGATCGTCGAGACATTCTCGGCGAACTCGACGAACGCCTCGGGCACCTCGTGGGCCGAAGCGCCGATCGCGATTCCGCAGACGAAGGCGGCGATCAGCCCGTTGCCGAAGGTGACCTCGGCGAGGCCGTAAGCGGCGAGCCCGAAGCCGACGGCGTAGAT
This sequence comes from uncultured Solirubrobacterales bacterium, assembly GCA_963696625.1. GTDB lineage: Bacteria > Actinomycetota > Thermoleophilia > Solirubrobacterales > 70-9 > JAWVFN01. The sequence continues at coordinate 859 of CAVOKZ010000021.1, read as the reverse complement.
CCCCTCGTAGCGCGTGCTGAGCCCACCTGCGGGCAGGCGCCGGCGGAGGCGGCCCGCGGCCAGCCCCAGGAGAACGCCGAGCGCGGCACCGAACGCCGCCTCGCCGAGCAGCTTCACGGCCTCTTCGCTCGCATTGCCGCCGGGCGCGGCGAGCACGAGGAAGAAGAGGACGAACGGAAGCGCCAGTCCGTCGTTGAGACCTGACTCGAGGTTGAGCGTGTGGCGGATCTTCGACGGGACCTTCTGCGAGGTGACGACGGCCGAGGTCACCACGGGGTCGGTCGGCGTCAGCACCGCCGCGAGCAGGAATGCCTCGGCCCAAGCGAGCTCCGAGAACAAGCCCTTGGCGCCGAGCGCGAGCAGGACGAGCGTCAGCGGCATGGCGACGACGATCGCGCGTGCGACGGGGCTCCAGTGCTTGGCGATCAGCTCGCGCTCGACGAACAGCCCGTCGGAAAGCAGCGTCAGGACCAGGGCCAGCGTGATCAGGTCCTTGACGACGTCGCTGCCCGGGTCGACCGAGACGAGGTCCGTCGCGGCCATCACGACTCCCAGCCCGACCGAGAGAACAGAGGCCGAGAGCACGGTCCCGCGCATGAGGCCGGAGAGCGACGCAACGAGGATCAGCAGGGCGCCGAAGACGAGCAGCGCCTCGGCGAAGCTCAGGTCCATCTAGGAGAGCAGCCCGCGCTCGACCAGCAGCTCGGCGAGCTGGACGGCGTTGGTCGCGGCGCCCTTGCGCAGGTTGTCGCCGACGACCCAGAGGTTGAGGCAGCGCTCGTGCGAGGGGTCGCGGCGGATGCGGCCGACGAGCACGTCGTCGCGGCCGGCGGCGTCGACGGCCAGCGGGTAGATGCCC
>CAVOKZ010000020.1:0-70532 GCA_963696625.1 uncultured Solirubrobacterales bacterium | reverse complement strand
AGGCCCTTTTCTTGAGCGCCGCGAGGTTCTCCTTGTTCACCTCCTTAACGTCAACGCCGCCGTGGTATTTCAATGCGCGCACCGTCGCCACGATCACCGTCGCGTTCGGCCGCAGCCCCGTCTTGCGGCACTTGATGTCGAGGAATTTCTCGGCGCCCAGGTCGACAAAGCCGGCCTCGGTCACCACGTCGTCGACCAGCTTGAGGGCGCTCTGGTTCGCGATCACCGAGTTGCAGCCGTGCGCGATGTTCGGCGAACGGGCCGCCGTGGAGCGCGGGCGGGTGAAGACGGGCGAGGAAGATGGAGATCGTCGGGATCCAGCCGACGCGAAGACGGTCATCACGGGCGTGGAGATGTTCCACAAGCTGCTGGACGAGGGGCGGGCGAGGGGACAACGTGGGTGTGTGCGCGGAGGACAAGGACGAGGCATCGAGCGCGGGCAGGTGATCGCGAAGCCGGGCTCGATCACGCCGCACACGAAGTCGACGCGGCGAGTCTACGTGCTGAGCAAGGAAGAGGGCGGGCGCCACACGCCGTTCTTCGGCGACCTGGACATGTTTTTGTTCTTTTACTTCGTTCAGGTCGGTCTTGCTAGCTGGGACGCCCCCTGGAGGAACGAGCCAACCAGGTCTTGTAGATGGCGGTGGTGAAGGTGTCGTAGTTGAACACCGCCACGGTGCCGAAGTCCGCCAGGGTTTCCATCAGGGCCAGCATCAGCCCCCCCATGATCCAGGGCCGCGCCATGGGCAGGGCCGGAGACCCTTGAAGAAGCCGGCCACCCGGCCGTAGCCCAGGGACTGGGCCGCCTCCAGGGCCCGCAGCCCTGGGTGAGGAAGGCGTTGCGGGCCAGGAGATAGACGTCGATAGAGGGCAAGGCTTCATCACCCCGATCACCCCGCCGCCGAACGGATGGGGGGAACGGCCACCGGCCCGCCGGCCACCTCCGCAGCCAGGTCTGCACCGGCCCGGTGAAATCCAGCAGGGCCACGTAGACGAAGGCGGTGACGTAGGCGGGAACCGCCAGGGGCAGCAGCAGCGCCCAGGAAAAGAAACGCCGCCCCCGGGAAAGTCGCAGGCGGCGGTGAGCCAGGCCAGGCTCACCCCCAGCAGGGTGACCCCCAGCCCCACCCCCAGGGCCAGGCGAAGGTGTTGGCCAGCAGGCCGGGGACCGCTCGGCGCCGGGGGATCCGATCGATCCGTTCCTGGCGAGCAGCTCCGCCACGGATATCGGCCGGATTGCGGTGTTCTCGTTCGGTTCTGCGTTCGTTCTTCCCCTCAGAGAGTGGCAGGGGTGGTCTCGACCAGGGCGGTTCCGTCCGCTTCACTGTCGAGTTTCCGGAGAATCAGGCCTTCCCGCAACGCCCAGGGACAAATCCGTACCGTCTCGACACCTAACGCCCGCATGCTCGCCTCAGCTACCAATGCGCCCGCCACGATCTGTGGCGCCCATTCGGCACTCACCCCTTCCAACTCTGCTCTGTCGGCCGTTGTCATCCTAGAGATGAACGCAATCAGCTGTCGGAGACCGGTTGCGGTCAGCGTCCGCTTCACCCGGGGTCCCTCGCCCGAAGGGGCCGCCCCGGTGAGCCTGGCCAGCGAACGGAACGTCTTCGAGGTCGCGACCGCCAGATCCGGCGTGCCCGCCGCCTGCATCACCGCACCGGACTCGGACAGCTCGGTGGACAGCCAGTCCCGCAGCATCGCCACCCGCCGGCGGCCCGGCGGATCCTCAGAGAGCCACTCTCGGGTCATCCGGCCCGCGCCGAGCGGCAGCGACATCGCGACCTCGGGCTCCTCATCGATACCGCTGGAAGCTCCAGTGACAGCAATACGTGGCGATGCTTCTGCGGCACCGTTCGTTACATGCTCCGGGGGATCTGCGCGGCGGCACCGGACGCGGCCGCCGCCGGCGCCGGTGCCATCGTCGCGGCCCGCTACCCAGCACGCTGCCCCTCCGGCGCGCGCAGGTTGCCGAAATAGGCCGCAGCAAGGTCGCCGCGAAGAACACGGCCGCCAGCACGGCGGTGGTGCGCGACAGAAGTTGGCGCTGCCGCTCGCCGAACAGGCTGCTGCTGCCGAGCTGCCGCTGCGAAAGCCGCGCCCATGTCGGCGCCCTTGCCGTGCTGGATCAGGATCAGGGCGACCGTGAAGCGCCGTCAGCATCTGCACGGCCATGTCTTCGTTCAGGTTGGTCTTGCTAGGAGCGGCGCGTCGGGACCGTCGCCGGGCAGGGGAATCGGCGTCGGTCGCGCGGAGTCGGTCGCTCGGCGCAAACGATGCGCAGGGTGCAGACGGTGCGTCGTCGAGGCGTCCAAGACGGCGACATTCATGCGACGCGTCACGGAACGCCCATTGCACTCCACGCGGTTCATGCTGCTCGACCCTTCTCCGCGAATCGCACAACCCGTCCCGGCAAACGCCGGCCCGCACGCCGGCGTCATCAAGCAATAACCTTTTTTTTTTTTTTTTTTTTTTTACTTCGTTCAGCGTATTGCTATATTTCGGCGCCGGCCTCAACCCCGGCACCGAGCGCGCGGTACGCGAGGCGCTCGCCGAATTCGTGCGCCAGGGCGCCCGTCTGGTGGCCATCAGCCTGCCTCATTCCGGACTCGCAGTGCCCGCCTACTATGTGATCGCGCCCGCCGAAGCCTTGGCCGAACCTGTCGCGCTTCGACGGCGTGCGCTTCGCCGCCATGTTTCTGCGCCTTGGCTCAGTTACGTATTGCTGTGACCGGCAGTGACTCCCCGGTGACCATCGACTCATCCAGCGTCGAGCGTCCCTCGGTCAGCTCACCGTCAACCGGGACCTTCTCGCCGGGGCGGACCGCAACGATATCTCCCGGGGCGACCTCCTCCACGGGGATCTCCTGCTCGGCACCGTGGCGGATGATGCGCGCGGTCTTGGCCTGGAGGCCGATCAGCTGACGGATCGCCTCGCCGGTCCCCGCCTTGGCGCGGACCTCGAGCAGCCTGCCGAGCAGGATCAGCGTGAGGATCGTGCCGACCGCCTCGTAGTAGACATCGCGCAGGTCGCTGGGCAAGAGGCCGGGGAAGAGGGTCACGAAGAGGCTGTAGCTGAACGCGGCGGTCGAGCCAATCGTGATCAGGGTGTTCATGTCGGCGCTCCGGTGACGCAGGCTGAGCCATCCGGTGCGGTGGATCGGCCAGCCCGTGTAGAGCATCACCGGGGTGATCAGCGCGAGCTGGACCCAACGGTTGAGCAGGATGTCAGGCACCCAGCTGACGCCGAAGACGTCAGTGGCCATTACCGCGAACAACACCGGCGCCGTCAGCACGGCCCCGAGGGTGACGCGGCGGGTCAGGTCGGAGATCTCCCCGCGCCTCGCCGCGGCCTCTGCGTCACCCGGGTCCTCCCCCTTTCCCACCGCCTCTCCGTCCTCGAGCAGCCGGTAGCCGGCGCCGGTGATCGCCCCGCCCAGGTCCTGCACCGTGACCTGCTCCGGATCGTAATCGACGGTCACCCGCTCGGTGCCCATGTTCACCGCCGCCCGGTCGACCCCCGGCAGGGCCAGCAGCGCCGACTCGATCGTCCCCACACAGGAAGCGCAGCTGATGCCACCGGGCCGAAGCGCGAGCTCGACCTCGGCCGCCTCGGCGACCCCACGCGTTGGCCCAACCCCGACTGCCTCGGCGACGCCCTGCGGGGCGGCGTCGGCGGAGATGGCGGCGCCGTCGCCCGGTGCGGCCCCGCTGCCGATGGCGCGATCGGGCTCGACCAAAAGCGTGCCGTGGACCATGTTCATGCCGCAGGCGAAGTCGAACTCGCCGCTGTGATCAGGCGTGAAGTCGACCGTGGTGCGGGCAAAGGGCGCCAACGAGCGGCTTATCCCGAGGTCCGGGAAGACGACGCGCGAGGTGCAATCGCCCGACTCCTGGCGATCGAAGACGAGACGCAGCGGTACGCCCTGGCGGGCGCGGATAAGGTTCGGGCTGTAGCCGCCCTTGACCGTAATCTCGAGCTCCTGACGGTTGCCGCGAAGCTCGACTGCGCGCGCGGCGCGAGAGCCGAAGAAGAACCAGGCCAGGGCCGCGATCAGAGCGGCGCCGGCGAGCGTGACCAGGATCTCAGCCATAGCAACCAGTATCGATCATCGCGACCGCTGCCTCGAGCAGTCGCCGGGCGGCCGCGATCAGCCTCTCGGTCACTGCCCTCGCCTGCCGAGCGCCCGGCGCAGGACCAGCATCGCGGCGGCGCCCAGCACTACGGTCCAGGCAAGTGAGAGGGTCGGGAAACAGCTCCAAGTAGCGCGCCACTGAGCGGCGAGCCCCGTCGTGGCCCCGGTACTCGAGGGCATTGACGTGATCGACGAACTCCGGGTGGTAGACGTCGGGGATCTGCTCCAGGTGCCTGCCGGAGCAGACGTCCTCGAGCGCCCTACGAGCGGTGGCAGTCTGCCCGGAATCGGTTGGGGCCTCTCTGGTCATGTGTGCCTCCTCAGTCGTCGTTGCCGCCGGTAGTCGCGAGAGCGGCATCAGGATCGCGGAAGAAGACGACGGAGAGCGCCTTGCCGTCGTCGATGTGCCCGACCATCGCGCTGCGCCGGTCGAGCTCGAGACCGCTGCCGCGCCTCCATCACCTCGGCGTAGAAGTCTCTGATCCCGTCGTGGCCTTCGTACACAGCGGGGCGCCCGAATGTCGGATGCAAGACCTGACCCCACATGGCGTATGACCCCACATGGCGTAGGTGCCGATGCCCGGCGAGGCCGCGGCGATGGCCGCCGATCTCACCTCCGTAAGGTCTGTAGCACAACCACTTCGCCCTACAGGAGGATTCCGATGAGCAAGGTCATCTACACCGCCGAGGCGCATGTCACCGGAGGGCGCGCCGAGGGACACGGCAAGAGCAGCGACGGGGCGCTCGAGGTGGAACTGCGGCTCCCGACCGAGATGGGGGGCCAGGGCGGCGGCACCAATCCCGAGCAGCTCTTCGCGGTCGGCTATGCGGCCTGCTTCGAGGGCGCGCTCGGCGCCGTCGCGCGGCGCGTGAAGCAGGAGATCGGTGACGTCGCGATCGACGCCAAGGTCTCGCTCAGCCCGGGCCCTGAGCGCACCTTCGTCCTCTCGGTCGAGCTCGATGTGACCCTGCCTTCGGTCGAGGACGATGCCGCCGTCGAACTGGTCCGCGAGGCACACAAGGTGTGCCCGTACTCGAACGCGACGCGGGGCAACATCGAGGTGAACCTGACGGCCAACGGCGCTCCGGTCTGAGGGATCACGGCGCCCGAGCGGCCAGCTCCAGGCCGGCTTCACATCAGCTGCGCCGGAGGCAGTCGATGGTTGATCGGTTGAACTCCAGCGCGACACGGCAGCGGGAATCTTGGAGGCTCGAGCCGTTGCGAGAGGATGGGCCGATGTCGCGCGCGCAGCCGCGCCCGAGCCTGACCCACATTTTTTTTGAGCGCCCAGTTCGACGCGCCTTGCGCGACCGAGATCTGCGCCGAGATGAATCGCTACGTGGTTGCTTGCCCGCTCGGTGCTCGGCGTGCGCGCGCCAACGCCGCGGCGGAGCCGGCCAGGCCCGCCGCGAGCTGGCCCAGGGCCCAGCCCGCACCCCAGCGCCCGCGTCCGACCGCGCCGTCGAGCGACCAGTCTCCGGGACCGGCGTCGGTGAGCATGAAGACGGCCGCGATCAGCACCAGGTTGTACTCGTAGCCCCCATCGCTCAGCCACGGGCCTTTTGGACCGTGCACGGTCTGGATCGCGGTGACCATCGTCGCCGTCAGCGCCGCCCCGGCGAGGGGAGTGCAGGCGCCCGCCGCGAGCAGTGCGCCTCCGCTCGCCTCGGCGGCCCCGGCGGCGAGAGCGTTGGTGCGGCCAGGCCGCAGGCCCATCGACTCGAACGCCTCGCCAGTCGCAGTGAGGCCCGCGCCGCCGAAGTGTCCGGTCAGCTTTTGCAGGCCGTGTCCGACGAACAGCCCGCCGACGACTAGGCGCAGCAGGGTGGCTCCAAGCTTCATGTTGGTTCTCCCTTCGGTTCGATTTCGCTCAGGGCTCGCTCGAAGACCTCCACGGGCTGGGCACCGGAGAGCGCCAGGCGGCGGTCGAAGACGAAGAGGGGGACGCCGCCGACGCCCAGCTCGCGGGCTGCCGCGAGATCCGCTTCCACCGCGCCGGCGCCCGCTCGGCTCGCCAGGGCCTCCTCGGCGTCATCGACCCCGACCTCGGCGGCGAGCTCGACGAGCAGATCCGTGTCGTCGACGCGACGGCCCTCGACGAGCTGCGCGCGGAAGAGGCGCTCGACCATAGGGTCGGCGAGGCCCAGCACATCGGCCATCTTGATCAGCCGGTGGGCGTCGAAGGTGTTGACCACGCGCGAGCCCTCGAGCCGGTAGCGGAGCCCCTCCTCGGCCGCGAGGGCGCTCACCCGATCATTCATCTCCGCCACCTGGTCGGGGCTCAGTCCCCGGGCCCGCAGCAGCTCGGTGGTGGGAGCGCCGGCCCCCGGATCGCCAAAGGCGGGGGCGTCCGGCTGCAGCTGAAATGCCCGCCACTCGACCTCGACGCCCTCGAGCCCGAGACCCTCGAGGGCCCGCTCGAGCCGCCGCTTGCCCAGATAGCACCAGGGGCAGACCACGTCGCTCCAGACCTCGATCCGAGTGGCGGTGGCGCCTGCGCTCATGCCGCCGTCCGCGCTGTCTCGCCTTCAGCTTCGAGCTCTCGCTGGGCCAAGCCGAAGATCGCCGCGATTCGCCCATGCGAGGCTCGCCGCTCCGCCGGGTCGGCGATCATGTTCTGCACCATCAGCTCGTCCGCCTGGCTCTCCTCGAGCATTCGCTCCAAGGTGGTGCGGACCCCGTTCTGGTCTCCCGCGACGAAGCGCGGCCAGCGCCCATCGACGATCGCGGTCGGCTCCTCTGCCTGCTCGGCGCCCAGCTCTCCGAGCGCCTGCTCCGGACTCGGGATGAGCGCGCCCGCTCCCTGCCGGCCCAAGCGAGCGTAGAAGCCCTTGGCGGAGGAGATCAGCCGCCGGGCGTGCTCGGCGTCCTCGCCCACGGCGACGTTGACCGAGAGCATCGCCCGCGGTCTCTCGAGCCCGAGGCCGGTGGTGCGGAAGTCACGCCGGTAGGCTCGCAGGGCCTCTGCCGCGGCGTCCGGCCTGATGAAGGCCGCGAAGGAGTAGCCGATGCCCAGCTGCGCGGCCAGCTCATAGCCGCCCGGGCTCGATCCCAAGAGCCAGGTCTCGGGAACGCCCGGAACCGACGGCGTCAGCGGGTTGCCGGCGAACGGGTGATCGTCGGGGAAGGCCTCGTGCAGCCAGGCCAGCACCTCGCTGACCCGCTGCGCGTGGTCGTCGGCGGGCCGGGCGCCGCGGTCCTGGCGCAGGGCGGCGTCGATCACCGGTCCGCTGGTGGCGCGGCCGAGGCCGAGGTCGACTCGCCCCGGCATCATCGCCTCCAGTTGCTGGAACATTTCGGCGACCTTGAAGGGGCTGTAGTTGTTGAGCAGGACCGACCCGGAGCCGACCCGGATTCCCGTCGTCTGGACTCCGGCGGCGGCGATCAGGAAGCTCGGGATGGTGCGAGGCCGCGGCGCGCGAGAGGTGGTGCTCGGCGAACCAGACGCGGTGAAAGCCAAGCCGATCGGCGTGGCGGGCGGTGGCCAGCGCGTCGGCCAGCGCCTCCGACTCGCCCGTGCCGGGGGCGACGGTGGCCAGCTCGACGATCGAGACCTTCGATCCCTCCGCGGGCATCAGTCAGGCTCCCCGCGGGCTCTCGAGGAGCACGCCGCAGAGGCGGCGGGGGCGCAGTCGCACGCCCGGCTTCGCGGCGACCGCGGAGGTCTCGCCGTCGCACTCGGCGACCGCGTAGGACCGGAAGTGATCGCCGGATACATGCGAGGCGGCGCGGGGTTCTCCCGCAGGATCCGACCCTTGACCCGGTCCGCCGTGGTGGAGACGCGCCCCAGCCGCCGCTGCGGATCCCGGGTGTAGAGGGGGTTGGTGAGGTGGGGATGGCCCGCGGCGGTGATCGCGGCCGGCACGCCATGCAGGTTGGCGGCGGTCGGCCCGAGCGGTGCCGCTTCGTCAGCCATCAGCTCCGAATCGGGGGCGGAGGGGCAGAAAGAGTCACCCGTGAGAACCTAGCAACTATGAATTGACTAGCTGCTCCCCTCAGCTAAGCTCCTGTCAGGATGCCGCTTTCCCCCGACGGGATCCCCGACACATCCTTCCCCGGGCGCTGCGACGCTGGCCTTGTCCGCGCCTTCGCCTTCCTTGGCAAGCGCTGGAACGGTATCGTCCTCGGCGCCCTGCGCTCCGGTCCGGCCGGATTCTGCGAGCTGGCGCGATCGATCGATGGGATCAGCGACTCGGTGCTCTCCTCCCGCCTCGCCGATCTCGCGGCGGTGGGGCTGATCGACCGTCGCGTGCAGGAGGGTCCGCCGGTGGCCGTGAGCTACGCGCTCACCGCGCGCGGCGAGGCGCTGATTCCGGCGCTGGAGCGGATCGCGCTGTGGGCGCGCGAGCACCTTCCCGAGGAGGTGGAGGTGTGAGGATCGGGATCGTCGGCGCCGGCATGATCGGCGGCACCCTGGCGCGCCGGCTGACGGCGCTCGGGCACGAGGTCCGGATCGCGAATGCACGGGGGCCCGAGACGCTCACCGAGCTGGCGGAGGAGACCGGCGCGGAGGCGGCCACGGTCCCCGAGGCGATCGACGGGGTCGATCTCGCGATCGTGACGATCCCGCTGCGGCGGGTCGAGGAGCTGCCCCGCGGGGCCTTCGCGAAGCTCGCGGAGGAGGTCCCGGTCGTCGACACCTGTAACTACTACCCGCGCGAGCGCGACGGGCGGATCGCCGCGATCGAGGAGGGGGAGCCGGAGAGTCGCTGGGTCGAAGAGCGGATCGGCCACCCGACGGTGAAGGCCTTCAACACGATCTACTCCACCCACCTGCTCGAGGGCGGACGCTCGGCGGGCGATCCCGAGCGGATCGCCCTACCCGTCGCCGGCGACGGCGCCGCCGCGAAGGCGACGGTGATGGCGCTGATCGACGAGCTCGGCTTCGACCCTGTCGACGCTGGCGGCCTCGGAGAGTCCTGGCGCCAGCAGCCGGGCGCGCCCTGCTACACGGCCGACCTCGACGCCGGGCGCCTGCGCCGCGCCCTCGCGGAGGCGGAGCCCGAGCGCCCCGGCGCCTTCCGCGCCACACCGGAGAGCCCGGGGACCTTCGACGATCCGCGCTGAACACGGATCCCCACCAGGCCACCAGAGGAGCACGCATGAAGCCGATCATCGCCTGGCACTTCACCGACCCGGGTTGTCCCTGGGCATACTCCTCGCGCCCGGCGATGGCCCGCCTGCGCTGGCGGTTCGGTGCCCAGATCGAGTGGCGGCTGACTCTGATCGGCCTCAGCGAGTCGAGCGAGCGCTACGAGCAGCGCGGCATCACGCCAGCCCGCATGGCGGCGGGCTTGCCGAGGTTCGAGCACCGCTTCGGGATGCCGTTCGGTTGCGGCATCAAGCCCCGGGTGGCGGCGACCTCGCGGGCATGCAGGGCGATCGTCGGCGCGCGCGAGGAGAGTGCCAAGCTCGGCTACGCAGCGCTGCGAGCGCTGCAGCTGATGCAGTTCACGACGACTCGGTTGCTCGATGAGGACGAAGACATCCGCTGGGCGCTGGAGGGAGTGCCCGGGCTCGACGCCGAGGCGATCGTCGCGCGGATCGACGACACCGCGGTGCGCACGGCCTACGAGGCCGACCGGGCGCGGGCACGCTCGGCCGACGGCACCCCGACCCATGTCCAGGGCCGCCACTCGATCAGCGACGGACCGGTTCGCTACACCGCCCCCTCGGTGCTCTTTGAGCATCCCGATGGACGGCGGGTCGAGGTCGGCGGCTTTCAGCCCTTCGAGGCCTACGACACGGCCCTCGCCAATCTCGAGCCCGGCTTGGAGCGCCGAGAGGCGCCGGTCGATGCCCTCGACGCGGTGCTCGAGTACCCGATCGGCCTGACCACCGCGGAGGTGGCCTCGATCATGCGCCCCTCCGACCTCGAGGAGAGCGATCTCGAGGCGGCCAAGCAGGGTCTGATCGCCGCGGTGGACGACGAGATGATTGCCTGCCGGCCGGCCGGCGGCGATGCCATTTGGCTGGCGCGGGGGTCCGGCGAGCCGGCCGCGGCGCGGGCGGCCTGAAGCGACGGCGGGTCGATCCGGGCCGGCAGATTGATATGAGTACGAGGTAGGGACGTGGTAGGTCGCGCGGGGTCCCTGCCAGCGCAGAGCGCGAGCGAAATAACCTCAACGTCGTCGACGAGTTCACCCGCGAGGCGCTCGCGATCGAGGTCGAGCGCTCGATCACCGCCGATCAGACCGTCGCCACCCTTGAGCATGACCCCGTGGCCGTCGCCCTCGTCGCTCGTGCGACGCCACGCGTCAGCAGCTGTCGCTACCGTGGAGCGCGACAACCCACCCCAGCACTCTCATTCGGGGTGGACCGAGGAACGGGGTCCGGTCAGGTCGGCCGGAGGGCTCCACGTCCGTATGACAAAAGGCCGTCTCGGCTCGCCACCCCTCTGCGCGAGGAGGGGCACTGTCGAGCACTGACGTCGCCCGCTCCGCAGGCTACCCTTGACTCATGCCGATGATCGACGAGGTGCTTCAGCGGATCGAGGCTCGTGACTCTGAGCTGGAGGCGATGAGCGCCGAGGACTGCCGCGAAGCGGCAGCCCTGCTTCGCGACGCCAAGCCGGGCCTTGAGAGCCAGCGCCAGCAAGAGCTGGCGGACGAGCTGGCCGAGCAGTTCGAGGAGCGCGCGGTTGAGCGCTCCAGGTCCAGCTAACCCCGCTCTGGAAATTCGTCGCCCAGTTGCTCGTGGAGGGCGTCCATTTCGATGAGCAGGTTCTCGATCGCTTCGAGAGCGCTGGCGTCGCCGGTGGAGGCGAGCACCGCGTACACCTCGGCATTCTCGAGCGCACTGAGCCCCGCTGCAACGTAGTCGCGCTGGATGCGATCGGGATCAGCGCCCTCCGACAAAGCCCAGCGTGAGCGAGCCACAAGCTGGGCCACAGACCGTCGCACCGCGTCCAGAAGTCGATCGACCGTCCTCCATAGGCTGAGCATGCCTGCTCGATCGGTCGGTCCCGGATCCTCGCGGCAATCCGTACCGGTGGGTGACAACCTCGCGGGCTTGGCGATCTGCAGCTCGACCGCCAACGTGCGTGTCGGCGCGGCGCGCCCTCCAATGCGCGAGGAGGAGCAGTCGGCGCCAGTCCAGACGTGCCGCGAGTCCGGGGCCTATGTACGCTCGGGCCTAATGGCCCATCACAAGCGCAAACGGCCGAAGCACCGCAGATCCGGTTGTCTTCTGTGCAAGCCTCAGAAGCTGCCCGCCGCCGTGAAGGCGGAACGCGCCAAGGCCGATCGCTCCTGGCGCACGCTCGAGCGCGCCGCCTGGTAGCGCTTCAGGATATGCCCCCGCGCATCAACGATCGAGCCCCGGAGCAGGCGCAGCAGGTTGACGGGTGAGGCTTCAAGAATTGCTGACATCAGCGCTCGTCTGCGCGGCCCCTCGGCAGCACCCGGACCACCTGGATTGTCCGCTTCGGTTTGAGGACGAATATCGCCCGCCAGTCCCCCCACTCTCAGGCGCAACTCCGGTCGGCCCGTGAGCTTGCGCACCCCGCCGGCACCCGCAGGGTCGTTCCGCAACTCCTCGATCGCGACGAGCACGCGGGTTCGAATCGGTGGGTCGAGGCGACGGAGGTCCCGACGTGCTCACGGCGTGTAGCAAACGCGCCAGCGAGCGTCGTTCACTCGATTCCGAGCTCGCGCTTCATCTCCTCATGCGAGATAGTCTTCGCGCCGTCAGCGACCTCGTCACGGGCCTCTCGGACGGCCGCCTCGTCCTCCTCGGTCCAGGGCTCGTCGTCCTCGGGCGCGTTGGCAAGTGCCCGGAGCATTGGGTCGTCGAGGTTCTGATCGACGAGGAGCAAGGCGACATTGGCCTCTTCTCCCGAGAAGCCGTCGACTCGCTGCCGGAGTTTCTCCTTGGCGGTCATCAGGACGAATCGTACCCGGGTGCCGACAGTGAGCCAGGGGGAATCTTGGGACAGGTTCGGGACCGGTCAGCTCAGCGCAGCTCGCATCCCCTGGACCGAACTCAGGCGACCTCGGCGAATCGACCCGATCTGAGCTGACCACCTGCTCGAAAAACGCCCATTTCGGGACACGGTTTGTCTCCAAGTCCAACTCAGCGAGCGCGCTCCGCGCGCCGCCCCGCGAGCAGCCCGAGGTTGGAGACGACGAAAGGAACGCAGTAGTTGAGGCCCGTCTTCACCGCGGTCGCCGCGGTGGCGTTCCCTGCCAGGATGATGTCGCCCTGGTTGATCGCCGTGAGGATCGTGCCGACGACGAGCGCGATCCTGACCGTCTGGCGCAGGTGAACGCGCTCGGTGCAGATCGCGAAAGCCTGCCTCAGGGTCATCTTGCCGTGGCTATCCTGGGCTCCTCAATAGACCCGATTCCCGGGACCGAAGCCGACCCGCCAACTGCTCTGCCCGCTGCCTGACGTCATCCAGGTCCCCGCTCACCACCTTCTCCCACTCCGGCCGAACCCACCGCCGGCCGGCGATGCGGCCGAGGAAGAAGAAATCGATTCCGATCTCGCCGCTGTAGCGCAGCACCGTGGCTCCATCGACCTCCTCGAGGGCAAACTCCTCAACCCCATACGGGACCGGACCCCTGATGTGCCGGAATCCGACATGGCCCGGTGGCTCGAACTTGACGGCCTCGACGGTGATCGCCGTATAGAAACCGACCTTTGTGTGGTGGGCGGCGACGACGAGGTTCTCGCCGGCAGCCAGGACTTCGATGCCTGAGTCCTTCGGGTTGTGACGCAGATAGGGCTCGCTGATGATCTGGAAGACGAGGTCGCGAGGCGCGGCGATGCGGACTTCGATCGGACCGAGCGGGTGGAAGCTGCGACCCCAGTTGAGATCGAGACCGAGCCGCCCCATGGCGAGCAGGAGAAATCCTGCGCCCGTCCCGGCGAGCATCAAAGCAGCGAGCACGCCGAATGCGACCCAGGGCCAAGTCATCGGCCCATGGCGGCGAAGATCGCGTAGCCGAGCGCTCCCTCGGCGATCGCGTCTTGGGCGAGACGGGTCAGCTCGATCGCCCGGTCGATATCGACTGGCGAGCCGGCGAGCCGGTCCAACCCCAGCAGCCGGGCACCACGCAGCCTCTCCTCAATTCGCTCGGCGAAACGCTCGGTGTCGGCGTCGCGCCCCTCCACCGCGTAGACCTCGAACCCGGCGTCGGCGAGCAGCTCCCCGTAGCCCGTGCGCGGGAGCGCCGAGCCGACGCAGGCGATCGTCGCCAGCGGGCCGAGCAGCTCTCCGGGCAGGCGCTCTGGCTCGATCACGACGTCGGAGATCGCCAGCAGGCCTCCCGGCCGAAGCACCCGGCGGATCTCGGCGACAGCGGCGGGCTTGTCGGGGAAGGTGCAGAGCGAGCATTCGCAGAGCACGGCGTCGAAGGAGTCATCGGGGACCGCCAGGGCTTCGGCGTCCCCGCGAGCGAATTTGACCCGGAGGTCGAGCCGCGCGGCCCTCGCCGCCGCCGTCGCGTCCAGGACCGACTGCTCGCTGTAGTCGACCCCCCTTACCCTCGCGCCGAACTCACGCGCCGCGAGCAGCGCCGAGGCGCCGGAGCCCGAGGCGACATCGAGCAACCGGTCGCCGCGTCGGAGCATGATCATCTCCAGAGCGCGACGCGTCGTGGCCTCGCCGCCGGGGTGAAGCTCATTGCCGAGCAGCCAGCGAACCGCCGGATGCTCATAGGCCGATGCGCAGCACGACTTGAGCTCCTCGGGATCAATCGTCGCACTCGTATCGACGTCGAGGGTCACACCGAGCGAGGCCAGTGGGTCGGAGCTCATTGCGTCCCTCCTGCGGCCGCTGCTGCCGCCGGGCGGCCGGCCGCGCGGTCTGCCGTTTCGAGCCTCACCTGCTCACGGTAGCCGACCGAGTTGTAGGCGCAGAACGGGATCAATCGCCCGTCGGGGGTGATCTCCGAGACGCAGCACTTGCGGAGCTTCTCGACGTCGAGCGTGTATGGATCCTGGAAGTCCTGGACCACGATCATGAAGCCCATTGCCGCGACCTCGCGGAGCTCGGGCGGCATCGCGGTGGCGCAGGCGACGCACTCGAGCCGCTCGGCCGTCGGCAGCGTGCCGCCGGCGGCCTTCGCGGACCAGAGGCCTTCCAGCGCCTCGCGCACGTCGAGGTCGGGCAGGGCCCGGTTTGTGACGTAGTCGAGGTAGTCCTCGACATCGACGAGCCGAGGCAGCGGCACCAGGTCCTCGCCGTCGTAGAGGGCGAAGGTCGCCGACCGGCAGGTGGGCGAGCAGCAGGGCACCGGAACGAAGTCGTCCGGCCGGAACCACTCCGGGAGCTGTTCCGCGATCGCGTCGATCACGTCAGAGTTCGTCAGCTTCTCCAGCGGGTCCGAATCCACGAGGAAACGCCCCGAGTGGGTGACCGGCTGGAAGAAGACGCCGTTGACGGCGGGGTGCCCGATGCCGAAGCGGACTATCTCCCCCACCTCCCGCTCGTTGATGCCGCGCTCGACCGCCGCCGCCAGGGAGACGCTGACCCCCGCCTCGGCGCAGCGATCGAGCGCCCGGAGCTTCTCGTCGGTCAGATTCCTGCCGCGGATCGCGATCTGCGTCGCTTCCTCCAGGCCGTCGAACTGGAGGTAGACGTGGACGCCGATCTCGGCCAGCGCCGGCGCGAAGCGCGGGTCGCGGGCCAGGCGGATGCCGTTCGTGTTCAGCATCACGAGTGGGATACCGCGGTCCTTCGCCGCGCGAAGCATCTCCAGGATCTGGGGATGGATCGAGGGTTCGCCGCCGGAGAGCTGCACCGACTCCGGCTCACCCTCGGCCCGGACGAAGGCGTCGAGCATCGACTCAACCTGCTCGAGGGTCAGCGAGAAGCCGTGCTCCTGGGGCCCGGTGCCGGAGTCGGCGAAGCAGATCGGGCAGTCCAGGTTGCAGGCCGTGTTCACCTCGATGATCCCGAGGCAGGTGTGCTGGGCGTGCTCGGGGCAGATCCCGCAGTCGTGCGGGCAACCCCGGGCGCTCTCGGTCTGGCGCTCCAGGGGCTGCTCACCGGGTTTGTTGAAGCGCTGCAGCTCGAGATAGCGCTCGGCGTCGCCGTAGACCACCGCCTCGAAGAGCCCGTGCTCGGGACAGACGCGCGAGAGGACGACGCGGCCGTCTCGCTCGAGCAGCTGGGCGTCGAGCAGGCGCTTGCATTCGGGGCAGATCGAGGTCGTCGATCCCAGCACTACGCGGCCTGATCGAGCTCGTGGACGAGCCCGAGTGCGGCCTCGAGGCTCTTTCTCGGCATCGCGCCGACCGCCCGCGCCACCGGCTCGCCGTCGCGGTAGAGCACGACGTAAGGGATGCTGAGCGCGCCGGCGCTCGCCGCGAGCTCGGGCTCGGCGTCGACGTCGACCTTGCCGACCTTCAGCGATCCCGCATGCTCGCGCGCGATCTCGTCGACGACGGGGCCGAGCACCCGACACGGGCCGCACCAGGCTGCCCAGTAGTCGACCAGCACGGGCACCTCGGAATCGGTCACTTCCTGCTTGAAATTGCCTTGGGTGAGGGTGATTGCTTCGCTCATCTTCTCGCCTTTCTGGTTGAGTTGCTCGCCGATCAGACCGCCCGTGCGCCGCAAAGGATTCGCAACTCTTCAAATTGCCTGAATCCATTCCGACGCCGGCTCGGTCTTATCGGCAAAGATGCACCAGACGACCCTTGCCCCACGAAACGTCCTAATCGTTGACACGCGTCAAAGCGAGGAACGGCTTGTCTCCCGCGCTCGGGAGGGCGACGAAGCCGCGTTCAACCAGCTCGCGGACCGCTACTCGACGCGCCTGCGACGCACGCTGTTCCGGATAACCCGGGACTGCGACGCCGCTTATGACGCCGTCCAGGAGGCGTTGATCCGTGCCTGGAAGAACATCGGCCGCTTCGAAGGGCGCTCGCGCTTCTACACCTGGCTGACCCGGATCGGGATCAACGAGGCCTATCGGGGCATCCGCCGTGGCCCCGAAGCGCCGCTCGAACTCAACGACCTGGTGGCCGAGCGCGTTCCCGACTGGGGCAGCCAGCCCGACCGAGTCTTCGAGTCGCGGGAGTTCCTCGAGGCGATCGACGCAGCCCTGGCCGAGCTTCCGCTCGACTACCGCAGCGCGGTAACTCTCCGCGACGTCGAAGGACTGAGTACCACGGAGGCGGCGGAGATTCTGGAAATCGGAGAGCGAGCCCTGAAGAGCCGGCTTCACCGGGGCCGGATGGCGCTCCGCTCAAAGCTGGATCACTACTTCGAGGAGGGATACGGATGACACCGACGCTCAACCCGATGAAGGCCTACCACCAGATGTGTCGCGACACCCGCGCGAAGATGTCGGACCTTATCGACGGCGAGCTCGACGAGCGCAGCGCGACCCAGGTCGCCCGGCACGCGCGATGGTGTCCCAACTGCCGGCGGATGCTCAAGGACCTGGAGCGCACCGTCGGCGGGCTCCAAGCCCTGGACAGCCAGCCCACCCCGGCAGATCAGCCTCGGGGCTAACGGATCAGGCAGCCCGGGTGAGCGCCAATCGGTGACCGTCGCCTAATCGCCAGGGAGCTTCCCGGTGCTGGTCAATGACTCGAGTCGGTCCATCACCACATCCAGCTTCGGGTAGTCGCCAAGCGCCCGCCCGCGGTGGATCCAGACGGCGTCGGCGTCGGCGTCGAGGAGTGCAAGCCCGGGGAGCTGGTTGGGCTCGATGATCTTTCCCTGCCGGTTGCCACGGGCGATCGCACGTGCGTAGTTCCACCAGCCGCGCGGGTTGAGGCCAACCCACCACTTGCGTGGCAGGTCGAGGGCGTCGTAGACGCGACGCTCCGGATCGACGAGCAGCGGGAAGCGGATTCCCTTCTCCTCGATCAGCCAGCGCGCCTGGTGTGCGGCGCCGACCGAGACTCCGATGGCTGCGCCGCCGGCGTCCTCGACCTGGTCGAGGCCCGCCGACACCTGGCGCAGATAGTCGCGGCACGGCAGGCAGCCGTAGTAGCGAGGGATCACGAGGATGGTGGGACGGTCCACCAGACTTCCGAGACGGATCGTTGCTCCCTCGGCGGTCTGGACCTCGATCTCGGCCAGTGCTGGGGGTGTCGGCATCGCCTCAGCGTAACCTGCTCGCCGCGCCGGAAGAATCGGCTCGCCCCCGCCCAGTACCTCGGATTCGCGTCGGGCGGGCTGACCTGCTCGCGGACATTCGGCCGACCGCGCCTTAATCCCTGATCTCGACCCCGTCCCAGAAGGCGACGTGGCCGCGGATCTTCCGGATCCAAGGGTATGGGTGGCGATAGGTCCAGGCGGCGTTCCGGCTTTCGCGTCCCCCGGCCTCGATCGTGTAGTAGCTGGCGATCCCCTTCCAGGGGCAGAGGGTGCGTAACGCGCTGCGCTGCAAGTAGCGGTCGTCGACGCTGTCGGGAGGGAAGTAGTGGTTGCCCTCGAGATAGATCGTGTCGTCGCTCTCGGCGAGTACCACGTCGTTCAAGATCGCCCTCATAGTGTGCTCCTATCGCTGGTTGCCTTGACACCCATCTGATGCCGCCCGGCGCCGAAACGATTCGGGCCGGCTCGCGAATCCTTTCCGGCCCTCGCGCGCTCCAACTCATGCCCCAGGAGAACCGGGGCCCGAAGCCACCAACTGAATGGAGCCAACGAGATGAACAGGGAATTCGATGCGATCGTAATCGGAGCGGGCCCCGCCGGAGAGATCCTCGCCGGCCGCCTCGCCGAGCACGGTGAGAAGAGCGTTGCCATCGTCGAGCGAGAGCTGGTCGGGGGCGAGTGCTCCTTCTACGGCTGCATGCCCTCCAAGGCGCTGCTGCGCGCCGCCGAGGTCCTGCGCGAGGCCGCCCGCGTGCCGGGCGCCGCACAGGCCGTCAGCGGTGAGATCGACGTGCGGGCCGTGCTCAAGCGCCGCGACGCAATCGTCGGCGGGCTTCGCGACGACCACCAAGTTCCCTGGCTCGAGCAGCGCGGCATCGAGCTGATCCGCGGCCACGCCCGCCTCGAAGGCGAGCGCCGGGTGCGGGTAGGCGAGGACCTCTTGATCGCACGAGAGGCAGTCGTGGTCGCCGTCGGAACCGGAGCGGCGATGCCGCCGATCCCGGGGCTCGCCGAGGCCGGCGCCTGGTCGAACCGCGAGATCACCAACGCAACCGAGGTCCCCGAGCGGCTGCTCGTCCTCGGCGGCGGCGTGATCGGCGTCGAGATGGCCCAGGCCTGGTCCTCGCTCGGATCCGAGGTCACCGTGATCGAAGCCGCGGACC
Source organism: uncultured Solirubrobacterales bacterium (assembly GCA_963696625.1). GTDB lineage: Bacteria > Actinomycetota > Thermoleophilia > Solirubrobacterales > 70-9 > JAWVFN01. Next base: position 52,169 of record CAVOKZ010000020.1, on the reverse strand, counting down.
AGATCCTGGCCCGCGAGGAGCCCTTTGCCGGCGAGGAGCTTCGCGTCGAGCTCGAGCGCGAGGGCATTGAAGTTCGTACCGGCGCCCGCGCGACCGAGGTCAGCCGCGAGGGCGAGGAGATCACCGTCCGGCTCGATAACGGCGAGGCCGTCCTCGGAGACCGCTTGCTGGTTGCGGTCGGGCGCAAGCCGCTGACCTCCGAGCTGGGCCTCGAGACCGTGGGCATCGAGCCCGGCGGTTACCTCGAGGTTGACGATCAGCTACGGGTTGACGGTGCGTCCTGGCTCTACGCGGTCGGCGACGTCAACGGCCGCTCGCTCCTCACCCACTCCGGCAAGTATCAGGCGCGCGTCGCTGCCGACCACATTCTCGGCGCCGACGTTGCCGCCACAGCCGACGGGCCGACGGCCCCGCGGGTGGTCTTCACCGACCCCCAGATCGCGGCCGTAGGCCACACCCTGGAGTCGGCGCACGACGCCGGGATCGACGCCGAGGCGATCGACCTGCCCACTTCGGGCACCGCCGGAGGGGCGTTCCACGGCCGCGGCGCCCCCGGTACGACGCGATTCGTGGTCGACACCGAAGCGGAGGTCCTGGTCGGCGTCACCTTCGTTGGGCCCGATGTCGCCGATCTGCTGCACGCGGCGACGATCGCAATCGCCGGCCAGGTCCCCATCGCGACGCTCGCCCACGCCGTGGCGCCGTTCCCGACCCGCAGCGAGCTGTGGCTGAAGTTCATCGAGGCCTATGAGCTCGCGCGGGCTACGGCCGAGGCCGGGCAAGGCTCCCTGGCACTGGTCGCCGCCTAGGGAGGCGCGGTCGAGACAGCGAGCCGACCTGATTGGCCGGCTATCGCGGGTTGGCAGGCCGCGAACTCCTGGGCGCTTGGCATGTCGCGGCGCAAGCCGTTGAAGGCGACGCCACCGGCGAGCAGCGGCAGCCAGAAGAGGATGATCCGATAGGTGAGGACCGCCGCGGCGGGGGCTCCGTAGACGATCAGCGTGCCGATCAGCCCGAGGTCGATGCCGCCGATTCCGCCCGGAATGGGAAGCAGGCCCCCGAGTTGGCCGATCAGGTAGCCCCTGAGGATCAGGGTCAGCGGCGGTGAGGCGCCAAACGCGTGGAACGCCGCCCAGAGCACCGCGCTGTCGAAGGCCCAATAACCCACCGCCCCCGCGATCACGCCGGCATGCCCTGACCGCACGATCTGCCGCGCCTCGCTCGTGCCGTCGATCAGGGCCAGGCGCGTTGCGCTGGTTCCCCGGCGCAGCCGCGATGCGCCCGGCTCAGGAGGCTCGCCCGGCCCAAGGCGTGGGAGCACTCCAACGGCGACGATCGTGAGCGCCGCCAATGCGGCGGGCAACGCGGTCAGCCAAGGCGACAGATTGGGGCCGAGCAGGCCAACCGCCAGTGCCGCGCCCAGAACCGCGACCGCCGCGAAGTTCACGCCGCTCTTGATCAGGAAGAACGCGACGGAGCGTCGGGCTATCCGCTTCCCGTCCATTCCGACGCGATTGAGAACCCACGCCCCGAGCGCCAACCCTCCCGCCCCGCTCGTGGGGAGCAGGGAGCCCATCGCGAGCTCCGAGCCCGAGGATCTGCCAGATCCGCCGTCGACTCAGCCCGGTGCAGAAGATAGGAGCGAACATGACGACGTACGAGACGAAGGAGAGAGCCTCGAGCATGGTCGCGACGATCAGCCATCCCGGACTTGCTTTCACCAGGAGGTCGCGCACGTCGCCGAGCCCCGGGGCGAGCAGGAAGACCACGACGAGCAAGCCGAGAGCCACGAGCGCCTGCAGCGCGCGATGACGCAGGCCTCGCGGCTGGAACTCCCGCGGCAGATCCTCCGCCCCGTGTGTCACCTGGAACAGGCTTTCATGGGCCGGGTTGGATTCGAACCAACGCGTGGCGAATATGAGTTGCGCCCGAGCGTGTCGGCCAAGGTCAGCCTGGGCGCGGTTTGAGCCTGTGAGGTGGTCTCAGGTGCGCCCCGATTCCGGGATTTCGGGACACGTTCAGGACACGGTCGCCAACTCTGGGCCAGGTTTGTCAGCACTCTGACATCCCGGCTGGGATTGGGCTTCTATGTACCCATACCAGGGCCTCGCGGTCCCACCCCCTTGCTAGCTTGCGCGCACGCCGAGTCCCGTCCATCAGAGGACGGGAACGGGGGAACCAGGTTTTTGGGGCAAACCCACGAAGTGGGGGCGCAGGCTCCTTTAGCGCCAGCCCGACAGCTAACCCCGTAGGTCCACGAAGGAGGCCAGCTTGTCGAGCACCCATCCTAGGTTTACCCGCGCGCCGATCCTTGGCATCGTCACCGCGATCGCGCTCATCGGTGGGGCAGCTTCCGCTTCAGCTCAGACCGGCGGAACGGTCATAGCCGGCACGCCCGCTCCGACCTCGGGAACGCCGGGGCTCGCGACTCTGGCCGCCGACGGCTCCGCCATCGCCCCGCCCGATGCGCCACCTGCGGTCCGCCGGGCCATCAACGCGGCCAACCGGATCCGAACGCTCCCGTACAAGTGGGGCGGCGGCCACCGACGCAGGTTTCGCGACACAGGGTACGACTGCTCGGGCGCGGTCAGCTTCGTGCTCCACAAAGCCCGCATGCTGAAGGTGCCGATGGCCTCGGGCTCGCTTGGGCGTTGGGGCGTCCCCGGCCGGGGCGAGTGGATCACGGTCTACGCAAACCGGGGCCACGCCTTCGCTGTCATCGCCGGGCTGCGCTGGGACACCTCGGCCGTCGGCGAGTCGCTCAACCGCGGCTCCGGTCCCCGCTGGCGGCAAACTCAGAGGCCGGGCCGCGGCTACCGGCAGCGGCACTTCGTCGGCTACTGATCCGCTCTCAGCGGCCTACGAAGCGTGCGGAGTAGAGCAGGCGGGCGCCCCGATACGAGCATCCGTATCGCTGGGTAGCACCCACCTGCTCTTGGGGACCTCCGGCTTCGAGATTCGCTTGGCCGCCCTTGCGCGCGCACGGCCCGCGTCCAACCGTCGGTGCGCGGCTCGCGCGCCAGCTATCTCGACGAAGATCTCCGGTCGAAAAGACCGGCGCCCACGTGGGCAGTGTCAAGCCGACGACGTCGCGCTTCTTGGCCTTCAGCGCCCGTGGCAGCGCGAAGGTGATCGTCGTCCCGAAGAACGGCCGCAGGCCGACGGTCGGGCTCTGGCGCAGGAGCCTGTAGCGCACCTTTGCCCGGTGCCCCGGGCGTCGGACCTTCGTCGGCCGCAGCACTGAGATCCGCGCACGAGATCGACCGAAGCGCCGGTTGAAATAGGCGGTGTCGTCGTGGAGCGGCCGCCCCAGTTTGATCGACCAGGCGACGATGCGGCCCGCCGCCGGTACGACGAACGGATTACGGCGTCCGCCGATGGAGGTCTGGAAGCCCGTGACGCGCGCCTCGACGAGGCAGTCCGCGGGGCAGCTGGCCCCAGCCGGCGCCGCCGCGCCGAGCACCTTCACCTTTGATGCGGCTGAATCGCTCGGTGAAGCGACCATCAACGAGAGAGACGTAGCCACGGTGAGGAGCGCGGTCGCGGCGGCGCGGCCGGGCGAGAGAGACAATGTGTTCACATCACCAGCAACAGCGGCCCTGGGGGCTTGTTCCGAACGGCGTCCCCGGTTTGTCAGCATCCGGACAACCCTCCGCGACCTTCGCGCTCGCTGGTTGTTGGTGCCAGAACAACAGACCTAGCCGAACCGCCGGTCTCTCAATGGACCGGCGGCCGGGGGACCCGAGTTCCTGGGGTGAATCGCCGCGACCTGCGGCGTAACGCGACTCTCTTCCGCGTGAACCCGACAGCTAACCCCGGAGGCGCGACAAGAGAGAGGTAATCGGTGAACAAGCGAACCATGGTTGGCACGCTCGCGGCGGTCTTGGCGATCGCCGCCGGCGCCGGCTTCGCGCCCGGAGACGGCGCCGAAGCTGCGTCCTATTACGACTATCCGCTCGGCGCGCGCGACCTGCGCCTCGGCGACCAGGGGAGCGACGTGCAGACGCTCAACTGGCTCCTACGCGCCGAGGCGCTGCCCGTCCCGCCTACGGTGAGCTTCGAGCCCCCGACCGACTCCGCCGTGCGTTCGCTGCAGGCGAGCGCCGGACTGCACGCCGATGGAGTCGCCGATAGACAGACACGAAAGGCGATCGCCCGCCGAATGCCGCGGGCGATGTCGACGTGGTACGGACCCGGCCTCTGGGGCCGTAGGACCGCCTGCGGCGTCGTGCTGACGCCGGCGACCGTAGGGGTGGCGCATCGGCGCCTGCCGTGCGGGACGCGGGTCGTCTTCGCGTTTCACGGACACTGGGTTCCCGCCCAGGTCATCGACCGCGGTCCCTATACCCGCGGCTACAGGTGGGACCTGACCCGAGCCCTCGCCGCGCAGCTCGGCATGATCCGGCGCGGCGTCGCCCGCATTCGCTCTGGGGTCGCTCGATGAAGCCTCGCATCCGGGCCCTGGGGCTGTCGGTCACGCTGGTGATGGTCGCCGCGGTGGGCTTGGTCGCACCCCCCGGGGTGGACGCCGCCAAGCTCGGCACTCGCACACTGAAGAAAGGCATGCGGGGCCCCGACGTTCGCGCGCTGCAAAGAGGCATCTCGGTTCTCGGCGTCAGAACCGCGGCTGACGGACACTATGGCCGCGCGACCGCGCAGCACGTGCGTTCGCTCGAGCGGCGCTGGCACTGGCGGGCCGACGGCAAGGTTCAGCGCTGGCAGGGGCGGTTGATCGGCTCCCGGGCAAACGGCAAGCGCGCGCGGCGGCGCGCTTCCGCGGCGGCCTCGCCCTACGTCTTCCCGGCACCAGGGGCACACAGCCTCGGCGGTCCCGGCAACCGCTTCGGCGCGCCGCGCAGCGGTCACATCCACCAGGGGCAGGACATCTTTGCCGCCTGCGGATCGGCGGTGGTCGCCGTCACGAGCGCGGTGATCCGCATACGCGCCTACCAGGGGTCGGGAGCCGGCAACTACGTCGTGCTTCGCGGCGCCGACGGCACCGACACCATGTACGCGCATTTTCGCCGCCCCTCGTGGACCTGGCCGGGCCTGCGCGTCAGCGCCGGGCAGCAGATCGGCCAGGTCGGCCACACCGGGGACGCGAGCGGCTGCCACCTTCATTTCGAGCACTGGGCCGCACCGGGCTGGTACGCGGGCGGCGCGCCATTTGATCCGCTGCCCGAGCTGCTCGCCTGGGACGGGTATTCGTGAAACGCGCGCTCGGCCTGATGTCGGCGGCGTGCGCCGCCCTGCTCGCGGCCCTGGCCGGGGGTTCGCCGGCCGCTGCACACGCCGCCTGTCCGCAGCTGCCCTCTGCTCTTTTCCCGAAGAGCGTCGCCAACCGCTTCACGATGCTGATCCGCATCAACCAGCTCGAGAACGTCGATTCCTACACGAATCATGACGAGGCGGCGGGCGGGCTCGCCGACCGCATCCGCCTCCAGGACATCTTCGTGATCAACACCAGATTCCAGAACCCCGCCGGGACCTCGAGCCCTGCCGTGGCCGAGCAGATCGCCTCGCAACTTCGATCCGCGTTCCCCTGCAACCGGATCATCGCGCTCAACGGCGTCAGCGCCGACCCGACCCGGCCGGGCTACGTCTACGCCCTCGCCCACGCGGGCCTCTACGGCGTGCTGCTCGACTGGGAGCCCGATGACTGGAACTACGCTCGCTGGACCAACCCGGGAATGCCGGGTTGGACCTACCGCTACCGGCCGACGCTGCGGCGGGTCGGCGGCTGGATGGCCGGGCTCGGTCGCGCCCTCGCACTCAACAGCGTCCGCACCCGAGCCGGCCTGATCCCGATGGATCATCCGAACTGGAACTACGGAGGCATCGCCCAGGCGATCGATCGCCACAACCGCCACCTCGGTCGCCGCCACCTCGGCATTCAGAGTGTGCAGACCCAAGGAGCGTGCATGTCCGGCGCCCGCGGATTCAGCCGCCGGGCGCGCGCGCTGCTCGGGTCCTATCGCTACCGGCTGGTGAAGCGCAAGCGATGGCGGAAGGGCAGGCTGCGGCGGGTGACGGTCAGGGAGAAGCTGAGCCCTCGAGCCCGGCCGCAGCGCCGCAATTTGGCGCTCCAGGTCTCGTTCAGCGACACGCCCGATCCCTCGGATCCGCTCCCGGTCCGCCACGTGGGGCCGGTCATGGCCGACCGCTGCGTCGCGGCAGGCCTTGCACGAGGCGCCGGCGCGTTCTTCTTCTTTGCGTCCGACAACTCGATGCGGCAGCTATTTGCCCAGCCGGTTGTCGGTTCGCTGCGCCCGGCAGGCTAATACGGTCTTCCGGCGCTCGGGCGCAACTGTCGCCGGGGTCAGTGTTTGAGGGAACACGGGTCTCGTCCAAGGGAGCACAGAACAATCGAGGGAGATAAGCGAAGGTCCGATCGCACGCCCCAGGCGGGCGTGCCTGTCCTGCTCGCGGACGTCTCGCTCGCCGAACAGCTCCCACCCGGGCGCAGGAAGCGGGCGATAGAGGCTTGTGTCGCGCCGACGGTCACGCTCGATCGCGGCGCCTGGCATCCGGCGGCGCTCGACAATCCGGACCCCGGCGGGTTCGGCCTCCTGATCCTCTCTGGATTCATCACGCGTGAAGTCGGCCAGCGCGCGCGGTTCGGCGCCGAGGTCCTCGGGCCAGGGGATCTCCTGCGCCCATGGCAGGACGATGCCGATGGAGACAGCATTCCGGTCGAGCCGGTATGGATCACCCACACCAGCTCGACGCTTGCGGTCCTGGGTGCGAGCTTCTCGATAAGGGCTGCGCGCTATCCCGAGATCGCCGCCGAGCTGGCGGGACGGGCGCTGATGCGCTCCCGCCGGCTCGCCCTGACCCTCGCGATCGTCCAGCAACCGCGCGTCGACACCCGCCTGGCGATGCTGTTCTGGCACCTTGCCGACCGCTGGGGTCGGGTAGGGCCCGACGCGATCGCGCTCGACCTCCCCCTCACTCACGAGCTGCTGGCGAAAATGGTCGCCGCCCGGCGACCTTCGGTCAGCGCCGCCTTGAGCAGTCTCGCCGAGGCCGGGGTCATCCGGCGAAATGGACGCCAATGGCTGCTGTTTGGGACGCCTCCGGCAGAGCTCCGCGAGATCGCGGCGCCCGAAGATCGAGTCCCGTCAGAACCCTGACCGGCGAAACGCGCGTCACGCATCGGGTCGGGCCGCCGCCTGTTTGCAGGCCAGCAAACGCAAACAGACCGGCGGCGAGCGCCGCCGGAAAGGAGAATTCCATGGCGAAGATCATCCAGCGGGCACCGTCGCCGGCGACCGTCCTCGCGGTCGTGGCGCTGTTCGCGGCGCTCAGCGGCAGCGCCTACGCGCTCAAGGGGCGCAACTCGGTCAAGTCCAATGACATCGCGAAGGGTGCGGTCAAGAAGCAGGACCTGCACCGCGCCGCGGTGCGCACCGGCAAGATCGCTCCAGGCGCGGTCAAGAAAGGCAAGCTCGCGTCCAACTCGGTGACGTCGCCGAAGATCGCCGATTCGTCGATCGCCGCAAACGACATCGCCAGCAACGCGGTCGGCAACTCGGAGATGCAGCTCGTCGCGGTGTTCAAGGGCGGAGTCGTCCCCGCGGCCGCTGATCAAGGTTCGGCGCCGCGCGTCGAACTCGGCACCGTTGGGCCGTTCAAGTTCTACGGCAAGTGCTTCAAGGCGGCGGGCAACGTCGTCGAGCGCACCTACATCGAGCTCACGACAGGGACCGCGATCCTCAGCACCGAGGACTCGGACGACTTCGCGAGCAACACGAGCGGCTACCTGAAGCCGACGAGCAGCGAGGACGACCGGGAGCTCGAGGCGAACGTATCCGCGGGCGCGAACGCGTTCGACGCCGAGGCCAACAACGAGGAGTTCCAGGCAGCAGCCAGCAATGGGACCAGGATCACCGGCCTGGCCTCCGGTGCCGGCGCCAAGCAGGGCACCCCGCCCGACGGCGATGGTCCGTTCCTCGCCGGCGACTCCTGCATCGTCGGCACCGTGGCGGTGTTCGGCAGCTAGAGCTCCCTCCCCCACGTTCACGACCAGCTGGTGCGGCGGCCGTGAACAACGACGGTTCGCGCGCCCCGTCCCCCTCCCTGGCGGGGCGCGCGGCCGCCGTCGGTGGGATGAGGTCAGCGTAGGCCTGGCGGACCCCCAGCGACGGATTCTCGACCCGTCGGTCTCCGGCCATTTCCCTTCAAGCAGAAAGCCCCGCGTTGCGAGGCTTTCATGGGCCGGGTTGGATTCGAACCAACGCGTGGCGAATTATGAGTTTCGGTCAGGCGGGGCGGCTCGGGCCCCGTTGGCTTCGTTTCGTGCCTATGAGATCCGCTCAGTTCGCTCCGATTACGGGAGTTCGGGACACGCTCGGGACACGATGTCCGAGATGGACACCGATCAGTGATGCCCCACAGAACCCCGCCCTTTGGACCTGGCTCACCTCGCCGGCGATCGACGAGAGTCGCGCCCGGCCATGGCGGACGTTCGTTCGTCACACTCCCAGATGCGTGCGGCCGGAGGTCGGAGTGGAAGCACCGCCAGCCGCCCAGGTTGGAAGTCCCGGTTCGAGTCCGGGCGGCCGCTCTACCAACCTCGAGTCGAACTCAGCAGGGGGCCGAGGGGACGTCGCTCACGGTGTTGTTTGCCGCGGCGGGATCCGGCGCGGTGCTCACAACCGATGCCGAATTGAAGAACGAGACGGTGCCGGCGCCGCAGCTGAGCACGATCGTTCGCGTGAACGACTTGCCCGGGCCAAGCAGGCCCGCCGAACAGGTGATCATGCCGGTGGCGAGCGAGCAGCCGGGGCTGGACTCCGCGCCCTCCAAGTCGAAGTCCCCGGTCGCGGGAACAGCGCGCGGGCTGTCGGTGATTACGATGTCTTCCGCGGAACTTGGCCCCAGATTCGTGACAGTTATCTCGTAGCGCGGGCTCCCGGCGACGGTTCCCGCGGCTGCCTTGGCCAGCTCGAGGTCGGCGGCACCGATCGCTGTCGGGCTCGAGCTCGCGGCCCTGCACTTCACCCGCCTGCCCATGGGCCTGCTGGTCGCCACCGCGTAGGCGTGCCCGCCAAAGCTGCTCGGCTGAGAGAAGGCGCCAGCGGCGTTGCTCTCGGCCGTGCCGATCAGCACGCCGTTGGAGGCACGCCGGATCTGGATATAGCGATTGCGCTGACAGCGGCGGCGAGCAACCACGGTGCCGCTAAACGCGGGGTTGCCCGCGAGGGATATGAGCGCGCCGACCTTGATGCGTTTGTGGTGCCGCTTCTTGGCCGACGTATCGTCGATCGCAAACAACCCAGCGGCCACGAGGATCGTCGAAATCAGGATCGCCGCCATGGACTTCATTCCCGCACCTTTCCCTGGTCTTACTCGTCCCTTGGCCCCGCGTCGCGTCCAGCGAGGCCGACGTGCGCTTTCGTGCCCTACACTCTACCCTAACGTCAGGGTTGACTCGCGACCTGCACACGCCCGGCCCAAACGATCGCGTCCGATCCTGCTCATTACGCTCATCCCGGTGCCCACTGAACTTATTCCGCTGAGAATCGGCGCTCGGGACAACCGGGGCGTTCACGATCGCCGACAGGCCCAGAGCCATGTCTAAGGCGAGACTCCGCGTCCTGCCCCTCGGCGGCCTCGGGGAGATCGGCAAGAACATGACCGTGGTCGAGTACGACGGGCGAATCGTCGTCGTCGACACGGGTGTGCGGTTTCCGACGGCCGAGATGCACGGCATCGACCTCGTCCTCCCCGACTTCCAGTACCTGCGCGATCGCAGCGATCAGATCGAGGCGATCGTGATCACCCACGGCCACGAGGACCACCTCGGCGCGCTCCCCTGGGTCCTGCGCGAGCTCGGCCCGGATGCCGTTCCGGCAATCTACGGCCGCCGGCTGACCGCGGCGATGGCGAAGTCGAAGCTCGATGAGCACAAGCTGCGGACCGCCGTCACGCAGGTCGAGCCCGGAGAGACGCACCGCGCCGGTCCCTTCGAGATCGAGTACGTCCACCTCACCCACTCGATTCCAGACGCCGCCGCGATCGCGCTCAAGACCCCGCTGGGGACGGTGCTCTTCACCGGGGACTATCGCTTCGACCAGACTCCGGTCGACGGGCGCCCGGCTGACATGTCCCGCCTGGCGCGATTTGGCGACGAGGGGCTGCTTCTGCTCTGCGGCGATTCCACCAACGCCGAGCGCTCCGGCTTCGCCGCCTCGGAGTCGGACATCGGGCCGGCGCTGGAGTCTGTGTTCTCCGGCCGCGAGGGGCGCATCGTCGTCACCACATTCGCCTCGAACATCCATCGCGTCCAACAGGTCGTCGATGCCGCCGACGCGCTCGGTCGGCGAGTCGCGCTACTCGGACGCTCGATGGTCAAGAACGTGAAGATCGGTCGAGACCTCGGGCATATCCGCTTCGACGATCGACAGCTGGTCGACCCGGGCAAGATCGACAACGTCCCCGACCACGAGCTCGTGATCATGTCGACCGGCTCGCAGGGTGAGCCGCTCTCGGCGCTGCGGCGCATGGCCTATCGCGAGCACAAGCAGGTCCGCCTCAAGCGCGGTGACACCGTGGTCTTCTCGGCGAACTCGATTCCCGGAAATGAGCGCGCCGTGAACGAGACCATCGACCATCTCGTGCACGTTGGCTGCGAGGTCATCACCGCTCGCGACGCCCCGATCCACACCTCCGGCCACGGTCACCGCGAGGAGCTGAAGCTCATGCTCAATCTAACCCGTCCCAAATACCTCATGCCGGTCCATGGCGACCACCGGCGCCTGCGCCTTCACGCCGGTCTCGGCGAGGCCGTGGGCATCCCACCCAACAACGTCTTCTGCGGTGAAAACGGGCTGCCGCTGGAAATCGACTCGAAGGGTGCTCGCTTCGGCAAGAAGGAGCAGGCGGGCATGGTCTTCGTCGACGGGATCGAGCTCGGCGACCCGACCGAGGGCGCGCTTCGAGACCGCCGCGCGCTCTCGGCCGACGGCATCGTGGTCATCGTCGCGACTGTCTCCGAGCAGGACGGTGCGTCGATCAACCCGCCGGACGTGATCCTTCGCGGGATCCCGATCAAGGAGGGGTCCGAGGCCTTCGTCGAGGATGTTCGTGAGGCGGTCGAGGAGTCGCTCGACAGGGCCGCGGACGCGGATATCCACGAGGCCGATGCCGTGCAACAGGTCCTCCATAACGACCTCGCGAAGTTTGTCTACAAGCGCCTGCGCCGGCGACCGATGATCATGCCGGTCGTCGTCGAGGTCTGACCTTCCGTTGTGAACGCGGAGCATCTGCATCAGATCGGGGAGGTCGCGGAGCGGGTGGAGCTCTCCCTTCGGACGGTGCGTTACTACGAGGAGCAGGGCCTGGTCCGTCCGGTCCAGCGCACCGAGGGCGGCTTTCGCCTCTACAGCGATGAGGAGATCGCCCGTCTGCTGCTGATCAAGCAGATGAAGCCGCTCGGCTTCACCGTTCAGGAGATGCGCGATCTGCTTGATGCTCGAGATCGCCTGGCAAGCGGGGAGCTTGGCACCCGCGCCCATTCGGAGGCCCTCGATCGCTTGGCCGGATTCGCCGAGGCGACGAAGCAGAAGATCAGCGAGCTGCACGGGACCCTGGCGGCGGCGGAAAAGTTCGCGGGCGAGCTCGGCAGCGAGCTGCGCCGGCACCGGCGGCGCAACAAGAGTTCCAGCCCGGCCTGAGTCATGGCCGATGCCCTAGCCACCCACGGCTCCGGCGGGGGTGAGTCTCCGAGCGAGCTCGCGAGCCGCCGTCGCACCTTCGCGATCATCTCCCACCCGGACGCCGGCAAGACGACGCTGACGGAGAAGCTCCTGCTCTACGCCGGAGCCGTCGCTGAGGCGGGCCAGGTGCGGGCGAGGCGAAACCGCCGCGACGTCGTCTCCGACTGGATGGAGGTCGAGCGCGAGCGGGGCATCTCGGTGACCTCGACGGCTCTTCGCTTCGAGTTCCTCGACACAACCTTCAACCTGATCGATACGCCCGGCCACCGAGACTTCTCCGAGGACACCTTTCGGGTGCTCGCCGCAGCGGACTCCGCGGTGATGCTGCTCGACGCGGCGAAGGGGATCGAGGAGCAGACCCTGAAACTGTTCCAGGTGGCTCGCGAGCGGCGAATCCCGCTGATCACCTTCATCAACAAGCTCGACCGCCCGTCGCAGGAGCCGCTCGCGCTGCTCGACCAGATCGAACGAGAGCTCGGCCTGAAGCCGGCTCCGGTCACCTGGCCCGTCGGAGATGCGGATCGCTTCCGTGGCGTCATCGACCGCCGCGACGGCAGCTTTCATCGCTTCACCCGCGCCCCCGGAGGGTCCACCCCCGCGCAAGAGGAACGGGTCCAGGCGGAGGCCGTCGGCGATCGCGACGAACTCTGGCGATCTGCGGAGGAAGAGGTGGCGCTGCTCGATGCGGTCGGCGCCCGGCTCTCACTGCCGGAGTACCTCTCCGGCAGCGCCACCCCTGTCTTCTTCGGCTCGGCGCTCTCGAACTTCGGGGTGCGCCTGCTGCTGCACGCATTGGTCAAGCTCGCCCCAGCCCCCTCCCCCCGTCCCTCCTCAAACGGCGGCGCTCGACCCCTGGACGCGCCCTTTTCGGGGCAGGTCTTCAAGCTTCAGGCGAATCTGGATCCGCGGCACCGCGACCGGTTGGCCTTTGTGCGGGTCTGCTCAGGTCGCTTCGAGCGAGGCGCCCAGGCGACCATCGCACGGACGGGCAAGACGGTGACGATGAACTACGCGCACGAGCTGTTTGGCCAAGAGCGCCAGACGATCGATCGGGCCTATCCGGGAGACGTCGTCGGTCTTGTGACCTCGAGCGACCTCCGCGTCGGGGACACCGTGCACGCGGGAGAGCCGGTGAGCTTTCCGGTCTTCAGGGTCCTGGCACCGGAGCGGTTTGCTCGGGCGCGAAGTCGCGACAACGCGCGCTACAAGCAGTTCCGGGCCGGCCTCGAGCAACTCGCTCAGGAGGGAGTGGTCCACGTCTTTCACGAGCCCGCGATCGGGCCACAGTCGCCGATCCTCGCGGGGATCGGGCCGATGCAATTCGAGGTCGCCTCCTACCGGATGCAGAACGAGTTCGGGGCCGAGATCGCGCTCGAGCCAGTCGACTGGCGAATCTCGCGGCGGATCGACGACGAGGGCGCAGAGGCAATTCGAGCGTGGACCCGGGGCAGCGTCCTCGAGGATCAGGCCGGAACCATGGTGGCGGTGTTCCGCGATCAGTTCGAGCTTCGAGCGCTTCAGCCAAGACCACCCGGATGTGGCGTTGGACGCCTTCTTGGCCGGAGCCTGATTCTCGCCTTGGGCGTCGGGAGGAACGCGGGAAGCGACAACTTCTCCCCCACCGAGCGCTATCGGGGGGACCGTGTCGCAGGCTTGTTCTGTGCCATCGCCGCCGCGTACTGGTCGGCGTCGTCTTCTACGGCACGCTTGGGAGTGGCGGTGACGCCGCCCTGGCGCATGCGCTCGGCAACGGTCTGTGGCTTGCCCTCGCACTCGCGCTCCTTAGCGCGGTGGCGATGATGCTCCTGGCAAGCCACGCGCTGACCGCGAGCACCCAGAGCGAACCTGCGATCGACACGCCGTGCGAGCCGTCGCGCATGCGGCCGACCATCGCAGAGGCCAGCTGACCGGCGCCGGTCGCGACCAGCATTCGCCCGCGACTTCTCGCCGGGATGTCGTAGTCACGTTTCCGTATGTTAAGGGGGTCTGACCCCGTTAACAGAGCGTAAAGCCGCCGCTCCAGGCGCCACTCTCTTGTCGGTGGCCGAAAGCCCCGAACACTCGGTGGAGATCGCGGCTCCGGATGCGCGCCCGGTCGTGCTGCTCGCGCGTATCTGGAACCAGAAGATCGTGCGAGACCACCCCGAGCTGGAGGACCGCTTGGATGACGTGCTTGGAACGGTCACCGACCCCGAGCACACCGAGCCCGATCCCCGTGGCGGCCGGCGGCGCTACTACCGAAGCGGGGTTTGGCCCGAGTCGCTGGCTGCTCGTGGTCGTAAGCTACGAGCAGGAGCCGGCGCGGATCCTCACCGCGGTGGCGCTGCGCAAGGACCCCAAGCAATGGAGACCGTGAACATCCACATCGGCCCGCTGGTCTTCGACCACGCCGACTACGACCCAGACGGCGACGTCCTCTATCTGCATGTCGGCGAGCCATCCGAAGGCGAGGGCGAGGAGACCCCGGAGGGACACCTGGTCCGCTTCGAGCCCGGAACGCAGCGAATTGTTGGGCTGACTGTCGTCAACGCTCGCACCGTCCTCGAGCGCGACGGCCGCTTGGTCGTAACGGTCCCGGAAACGGTCGAGGCGAGCGCAGACGAGCTGGCGCCGGCGCTCGCAGCGGCCTGATTCACACGGATTCGCTACTCCAACCACAAAGAGGAGGCGCACTCAGCCGACGTTGGCTTGCGACTCAAACGCGCGAGGACCGAGCGTCAAGCAGGGCTCGGTGTTAAGGGGGTCTGACCCCGTTAAAAAATGGGCCGGGTTGGATTCGAACCAACGCGTGGCGGATTATGAGTTGTGGCAATCCGTAGGTCCTGAGTTGCGTTTGGCTCTACTGAGCGGTTTCAGTTGCTCCCAATTGCTTCAAGAAGTCGGGAGTTCGGGACCAATTTCGGGACCAAGTTTCAGCAGTTGGTCGCGGCGCTCAGCGCCCGGCAGACCTCGTCCATCTTGGCGGGAGGGAGCTTGGTGATGCGCGACGTGAGGAGCGACCTCGGAACCGTCCTGAGATTGTCGAGACTGACTACGCACTCCTCGCCCATGCCGTCGGCGGTGCCGAGCGGTACCTCGCTCGGGATCCCGCGGATCGTCCGGGTGACCAGGGCGACGACCACGTTGCGCAGGGCTGGGATGGCTTCGTCGCGGGTGAGCACCAGGACCGGCCGACGCCCCTCCTCTGCAAGCTCCAGCCAACAGACCTCGCCGCGAGCTACCAACGCTCTTGGGAGATGGCCTCGCGCGCGTTGCCCTCAGCCCAAGCGTCTTCTTCGGCGGTCTGCGGCACGCGGCGGTAGCCGGCGGCGATCGCCTCGCCGACCTTTGCTCGTTCGTCCCGGCCCTCGGCTGCGACCAGCGCCGCCTCAGCCTGCTCCTCGGTCCACTGTGGGGCCTGCTCCAGGACTTTCTCCTTCGCGGTCATGTCGCCAAAGGTACTACTCCGTAGGGCGGCTTCCTCAAGCTGCCTCGCGACCAGACTTCGCCTAGTCCTCCTCGTCCCCGGGAGCAGGAATGACAATCGTGTCGACCATCGGATCGCTCGTCAGCATCTCGAACCAGGTCTCAGAGTCGGGGAGCTCGGCGCCGCCCGCCACCAGCAGGGAGCGGAGCTCACCGTCCTCCTGGTCATTGCGGAATCCGCGCTCGGCGAAGAAGCCGGCCAGGTCATCCAACAGCTGGTCGGTCAGCTCCTTGCTCCACGGCGTCTCGTTCGCCCACAGGTAGCAGCGGATCAGAAACGTCTCCACGTCGGCCTCCTTGTCGTATGACTGGGAGGCTCACCCGCTGACCGCAGTGGAGGCGGAACCTAGCGCGGGCGAGCCGTCTTTCGGCTCGCTCTCATGTCTTCGATTATTGCGCCATAGGGCTGCTCGCTGCCCACCCAGGATGGCCACGCCGACGAAGACAGCGAGCTCGAGGGTGTTGTCAGTCTCTGGGACGCGCCCCTCGCGATCAGTCGACGAGCAGCGGGCATGTTCGCCGCCAACGAAATGCCCTTGGACCCCATTACCGATTGGGGCCACATGCGGTACTCCTTGGCGGAGGCGATCGCGCAGCGCTTGGGCTGTGAGCTGTGGAACCTCCCGATCTCGGCAGATCGCGAGGAGGAACGGCAAGATCCTGGCTGACAAAACAGGCTGCATAGGTCATGGACAGAGTTCCTTGATGAACACCAGAAGGGGACTGACTCGTAGGAGCTAGGCGGATCAACTCCTTATCGCGCGTTTGAGTCGCAAGCCAACGTCGGCCGAGTGTGCCTCCTCTTTGTGGTTTGGAGTAGCGAATCCGTGTGAATCAGGCCGCTGCGAGCGCCGGCGCCAGCTCGTCTGCGCTCGCCTCGACCGTTTCCGGGACCGTTACGACCAAGCGGCCGTCGCGCTCGAGGACGGTGCGAGCGTTGACAACAGTCAGCCCAACAATTCGCTGCGTTCCGGGCTCGAAGCGGACCAGGTGTCCCTCCGGGGTCTCCTCGCCCTCGCCTTCGGATGGCTCGCCGACATGCAGATAGAGGACGTCGCCGTCTGGGTCGTAGTCGGCATGGTCGAAGACCAGCGGGCCGATGTGGATGTTCACGGTCTCCATCGCTTGGGGTCCTTGCGCAGCGCCACCGCGGTGATGATCCGCGCCGGCTCCTGCTCGTAGCTTACGACCACGAGCAGCCAGCGACTCGGGCCAACCCCGCTTCGGTAGTAGCGCCGCCGGCCGCCACGGGGATCGGGCTCGGTGTGCTCGGGGTCGGTGACCGTTCCAAGCACGTCATCCAAGCGGTCCTCCAGCTCGGGGTGGTCTCGCACGATCTTCTGGTTCCAGATACGCGCGAGCAGCACGACCGGGCGCGCATCCGGATCCGCGATCTCCACCGAGTGTTCGGGGCTTTCGGCCACCGACAAGAGAGTGGCGCCTGGAGCGGCGGCTTTACGCTCTGTTAACGGGGTCAGACCCCCTTAACTCCCATGTGCTCGATTATTGCGCCAAGGCGCTGGCTATCGGCCGCAGCGGCTCCGCGGAGCCGCCGCGATTGGAGGTCCGGGCGCAGTCCATGACGACTGCGACAATCGCGGGCATGGCTGAGTCGCGACACGCCGTCCTCGATGTGGTCGAGTTGCTGACCGAAGCGGGCCGTCGGCCCGCCGGGACGGTGGGCACCGTTGTCGAGGCCGATGATGCTGTCGCACTCGTCGAGATCAGCGACGAGCGTGGGCATGCCTCGGACTTCGTCAGCCTTCCCCACGAGGCGCTGGCCGGCGGCGGCGACCGCGCCTCACGCGCAGCCTCGTAGCTCGCGCCCTCACTCGGCTGCCAGCGTCTGCTCCGAATCCTCGCTCGCCCGAAGCTCCACTGCGATCGTCTGGGCGATCACTTCCATGTCTCGCCCCGTTCGAACAGCGGAAGCAGCCGCTCCGCTGCCTCCTCGGAAAGCCGCTCAAGAATCTGCTGAAGGCGCTCCTTGGCGGTCATCGGATCGTCCATGCCTCAAAAGGTAGTCGAGGTTGCTCAGGCAGCCTCACGCTTCGAACCTCATGGGTCAGGTCTTGAGTGCAGCAGGAGCCCGAATGTCGGATGCAAGACCTGACCCCACATGGCCTCGTCCTCCGACTCGTCCTCCAGGGGGCGGGAGCGGAGGATCTCCACCTGCTCGTCGAGCGCCCGGCAGAGCGCCGAGACCCGGTCCTTCGACATCCCATGGATGCCCAGCTGCTCGACCAGGCGGTCGACCCTACGGGTCGAGACCCCGTTGACGTAGGCCTCCATGACCACCGCGACGATCGCCTGCTCGGAGCGCTTGCGGGGCTCCAGGAAGCTCGGGAAGTAGGCCTCGCCCGAGCGCTTGCGGGGCACGGCGAGCTCGATCTCGCCGACGCGGGTCTCCCAGGCCCGGGGGCGGTAGCCGTTTCGGTGGGTCGTTCTCTCGGGGCTTCGTTCGCCGCGGCCGGCCCCGATCTCGCCGGCGATCTCGGCCTCCATCAGCTCGCGGGCGACCATCGCCACCGCATCGCGCAGGAAGTCGGCGTGCTCGTCGATCAGGGTCTTGGCGACGACCTGCTCGGTCGTCATCCTCTGGTCCTCGGCCATCGTGGTGCTCCTTTCGTCGGATTTGAGTTGGTGCTCCTTTCCGACGAGTCTGGGGCCCGCGGTGGCCGGAACTTCTCGGCGGCTCCACGGAGCCGCCCACCGACCACTACGAACTCGTTACACCACTTCTACCGACGTGACCAACGCCAGCTCGGCTGTCGCATCATCCACGTATTCGCTCCTGGCCACTCTGCACTCATTGACATCCCAACCGACGTTTTGTCCCACTGAGTTTCTTCCCTCCCCGGTCTAACCGCTCTTCCTCGCCTAACCGCTCTCCTCGTCTAACCCGCCCTTTCAGGTCCTCGCCGTCCACCGTCCGCACCGCCCCACGCCCACCCGTCACCAAGGCCCCATCAAAGCTCAAGCGCCTCGACTCCGATCACTCGTAGAGGGGGCGGAGTCGAGGCGCGCAGAGCCCGAAAAGTGTCCGGCTCAGGCAGGAAAACGGACATCTCGGCGGCCAAAGGACGGCCACGGCGCGGCCGTGTTTATGGCCGTCCTTTGGCCGTCACGAGAGCATGGTTTTCAAGGCACGTCGGCGCCGAAAAGTGTCCGGATGCCGGACGGGTTGGCGGACACTTCGGCGGACGGCGTTGAGCGCTCCTGGGCCCGGCCTCGGTCAGCGCATCGGCGAAGAAGGTTAGTCCCGCTTGCATGGATCGCAGCAGCGAGAGTTTGTCAGCGGTCGTCGGGTGGCCAGCTGACCACGCCGACGGGCCGCTCACGCAGCCACTGGCCTTCAGCAGCTTGGAGAAAGGTTGAAAGCGGCCCAATCAGCTCGAGGATCGTGCTGTGAAGTTCCCGTGCCAGATCGTCCTTTTCCTCCCTGGTCCCGTCGAACGGATGAACCAGATAAACGTCGATCAGGTCCGCGAACTCGGCTCGATGATCCCGATCGGTGAGCCGGTAGGTACCTTCTTCGTCTGCCGCCCGGCGCATCGCTCTTCGCATCCGTTCGGCGCTCCCCTTGTCCTTTTTCGGGTCGACGGCGTAGTGGAATGTGTCGTCCCGGAGGTCTTTCACCACCTCGAACACGGTGGCTTCCGGCCTACGGACCTCGAAGACAGTGTTGAGTCGCCGGTCGAGGTCGTCGAGCGCGTCCCTGCCCTCCTGAGGCATCCCCTGGACGAAGTCCTGGACGTCCTGGCGCTCTTGGTGCCCGACGACGACAAGCTTGAACGCCTCGCGGATATGCGACGCGAGCACGCGGACGAAATAGAGCCTTTCATGCTCAGGCTGCTTCTGGCGGCCTGCGTACGCAGCCGCGGTCCGGATGTCGTTGAGCGCCCGCGAGAGGGATGCGATCCAGATGGCGATGTCGTCATCCGCGGGAAAGGCCCGGCCCATGTTGAACGTGATCTCAGCCTGTTCGATTGCAGCTTGCAAGCCCGCGGTTTCAGCCATCAGGCAACCGCCTTCTCTCGGAGAGAGCCGAGCTTTGTTCCAAGGCTGCGCTTCACGTTGATGTCGACGTGATACCGCTGCATGACGGCCGCCGTGAGCCCCTCCTCCGACCAGAGCTTTCCGAGGTCGTCTGCCGGCCACTGGGCCGAACCCTGGAGCGATTGAGCCCCCACGACGGTCTCTACCAGCGCTTGCTCGAACCACTCGTGGACAAGCTCCTCGACGACTTCCCGGGCGCCGGGCACGTTTGAGTACGGCTTCGCCCAGCGCTCCACCATGTCGGTAAAGACGCGGAAGTCCGCGTTGATCAAGAGCAGGTTCTGGTCCGGATGAAACTTCGCTGCGCGATCTTCTAGGTCGCTGCTCTCGCGGGTGCCGTCCTTCACCGAAACCCATTGGGTCTGCGGGATGGGATCCGGATTGGCTACCTCCTCGCCGGGCTCGCCATCGCTCGATACGAACAGTGCGTAGATACTGCCCGCTCGGCCGCCGCCGGCACCGCCCCCAGGACCTTTCTTTCTGCTCCCCTCAGTGCTCGTCGCGGAGGTGCCGCCGGGGGCGTCGTCGCCCACCTCGATGGGACCCTTCCGCGTCCGCCGGTATCGGCTGACCTGAAACAGGTCCTTAATCGCCTTAAGCCGCTCCCGGATCGCTTCTTGGTGATCGTGCGATGTAGAGGCCGCGGCGATCTGCTCCATCAAGTCCTCGACCTGCTTCGGCATATTGTCGCGGAACTCCGCTGCCCAATCCGCCCACGGCAGAGGTTCGCCGTTCTTGAGGAGCTGGGTACGGGCTGTGTTTGAGCCAAGCGATCCGGTTGCGCCGTTCTGCGGCTCGACGTAGATCACCACCCGCCCGTAACCGAAGATCACGCCGAATTGCTGCAGCGTCGCGGCGCCGGCCCGACCTGCCTTGAGCTCGTAGAGCTCGTCCTTATACAGGGCGGCTACGTGGCCGGTGGTGCCGAACATGTCGCCCAACTTGGTCCGCTCATCGCGCTCGTTAAATATCCAGACGTGGGCGGTGGCATCCGTGAGGGGGACGTGCCCGTACCAATCCGACTCGTCCTGGAGAAACCTCTCCATCCCCGTAACCTTGCGCAGGAAGTTCCGGCGGGTGTCATCGCGGGGCGCGTCGTATCCCTCGCGGACCTTGACTTCGATGTTCGCCGGGAACCGGAAATACCGGGTGTTCAGGGACTTGGTGATCCACCTCTGGCGACCCTCGACGCCACTTTCAGCGGCAGGCTCGACGGTGTTTACGTCGTCGCTGTTGCCAAGAAGGACAACCATCGTCCCGTGGTCGCCGATGCCAGCCGGTTTTAGCTCGTCGTCGATTCTCAGGTAGTCGACATAAGTGCCGTCCTCCAATTCGAAGCGGCGAGCCCCGTATTCGTCAATCTCAGGATCGCGCCAGAGATGGCACATCGACCCCTTGCCGTCCTTCCATGACAGGTACAACATTCCCGCGTGGTTGCGGGTCGCCGCGGCGACCTTCGCCCCCACGCCGTAATTGCCGTCATGGGCCTGCACATGGGTCGAGGACGACAGTTGGTTGATGTACTTCAACATCTCCTCGCCGGTCATCCCGATGCCGTTGTCGACAATGGCCAGCTTGTAGTCGCCGGTCAGGTCGTAGTGGTTCCAATCCACATCCCACACGACCTCTCCCGCTTGCCCCCGCAACGCCTCGATCGAGTTCTGAGTTAGTTCGCGGAGGTACTGCAAAGGGTGGCAGTCGTGGCCGAGCCGGTCGACCATGAAGCCGACATTGGCCACGCCCATGCGGGTCGTACGCTTGGCGGCGTCGCCGCCCAAATCAGTCCTCGTCGTGCCCGTTTGGTCCATACATCAACGATGGCATGGTCGTCAAGGAACCCGAAAATGCGCCCCTCCCAGGCTCGTCAGCACGGGGGATTGACCCCGTTAGTGAAGCCAGGGGCTAACTCCGACTAATTCACTCGAGACCAATTGGGGACCAAGTCGTGGATAGGGGCCGCCAGTCGTTGCCCGAAAGACGCTCACTTGCAGGGAGTTCGCTATGGGCCGGGGTGGACTCGAACCACCGACCGACGGATTATGAGTCCGCTGCTCTAACCAGCTGAGCTACCGGCCCGCGGGCCAGACTAGATCACTCCTAGGCGGTTCAGGCGGCGAGCTGGTCTATCGAGTCGCTGACCGACTCGGGCTCGCCGGCGCCCCCGGCGGAGGCCTCGGCGCCTTCGACGAAGGCGTGGGCGGCGTTGGCGATCGCCTCGGCGCGGCGCTCCGAGATGGAGCCGCCGGCAATCGCGTCGACGAGCAGGTCCTCGAGCGCGCGGGCGAGGCTCGAACAGGCGGGTCTGGCCGACAACCGCCGCGGCGCCCTTCAGCGCGTGGGCCTCGGCGCGGACCTCCTCGAGCGGAACGCGAGCTTCGTCTCCCGAGGAGGCGTCGATAGCGCGGCGGGCGCCGTCGGCGATCCGGCCCTCGCGGCGGCGGCCCTCGTCGACGAGGCTGACGAGCAGCTCGTACTCGGAAGTCGAGGGTTCGGTGGGCTGGCGGGGCGCGTCGCTCATTACTGACCCCTACCCCACGACCTGTTGAACGTCTCTGGTCAACTCGTCCACGCCGAAGGGACCCTCGATCTCGCTGCTGATCACGCCCTTGCGGTCGATCACGAATACCCAGGGCTCGTCGGTGAGGCCGAACGCCTCGAGCGGCGGGCGGAAGCCCTTCTGGATCTGGTTGTCGACGTAGGGCTCCTGGTGGATGAAGGTGACCTCGTCACCGAACTCCTGCTTGACCTGCTCGGTGACGTCGGCGACCGGGCCACACGTGCGGCTGACGCACAACGCCGGCGACGCGAAGAGGAGCACGATCGGGTTCTTGCCGAGGGCGTCGGCGTAGTCGGTGTCGTGCATCGTGTCGGGCGGGACTCTGGTGTCGAGCAGCGTCGGATTCCCCACGGTTGAGGAGGTATCGGTATGAGTGGCCGGAGCTTTATCCCCAACTGCGGGTACGTCCGCGGCGCCGACGTCGGCGGCACCGGGGGCGAGAACGGCCTTGTAGGCGTCTCCCTCCTTGAACACCCCGGCGACGGTGTACGGCCCCGGCTGGTCGAACTTGACCTCGCTGACGTAGGCGGCGAGCGCCGCCTGCGGGTCATCGGAGGTCGTCTTCGAGTGGAAGGCGGCCTCGGTGGCCAATGAATCGATCCGGGCCGGATAGGGACCGCTGACCGGGCCCTGAGCGTCCTTGCCGGGCGCGACATAGATCGCGGCGGTCGCGTCGGTGATCTGGCTGCGGTCGACGTCGAAGACCCCGAACGCGTAGCGGTTCTCCCCCACCCTGTAGACCTTGCCGGCGGGAGCGACGATGCGGTCGACCTGGGTCGCGTTGGCGCCGAGGAACTGGATCAGCGACTGGCCCGCCGTCGGCGCGGGGAACTCACTCGCGGCAGGCGCCGGCCTCGACTGGGGTCCCGAATCGGAGTCCCCGCCACCGCAGCCGGCGATCAAGACCGCCGCGACGACGAGCGCGACCATCGGCGCGCCTGCCGCGCGCCCCACTTTCCCAACAGCGAGCACCGCGGCATCGTAGTGACTGCGGCTCAAGCTGCGGTCAACGCTTCGGCCGAATAGGCTGCCGCCCGTGGCTGAGCGAGCGGCATTGATCACCGGTGGGTCGAGCGGAATCGGGCTGGCGATAGCCCGTGCGCTGGGCGAAGACGGCTATGGCCTCACCGTCTCGGCCCGGCGGCCGGAGAAGCTCGAGGCCGCGGCCGAGGAACTGCGCTCGGCGGGCCTCGACGTGCTCGCGGTGCCGACGAACATGCTCAACGAGGAAGAGGTCGTGGCGATGGTCGCGGCCCACAAGGAGAAGTTCGGTCGCATGGACGTGCTCGCCAACAACGCCGGCGTCGGCATCGGTCAGCCGATGGCCGAGCTCGGCACCAAACACGTCGACATGCAGCTCGGGGTCAACTTGCGCAGCATGATCCTCACTACGCGCGAGTCGCTGCCGATGCTGCGCGAGGCCGGCGCCGAGCACAAGAAGGCGCTGGTCGTCAACACGGCGTCGATCGCCGGCAAGGCCGGCCAGGGCTGGCTCTCGGTCTACTCGGCGACCAAGGCCGCGGCGATCGGCTTCAGCCAGGCGACCCAGCACGAGGTCTCCGGCCAGGGAATCCAGGTCACCGCGCTCTGTCCCGGGTTCGTCGACACGCCGATGGCCGAGTTCATCAAGGACCAGGTGGCCGCCGACGAGATGATCCGCGCTGGGGACATCGCCGAGGCGGTGCGGCTGCTGCTGCGGACCTCCCCCGCCTGCCTGATCCCCGAGATCGTCTTCATGCGCCCGAGCGAGCTGCTCGGGATGGCTTCGCCCTAGGCCCGCGCTTCAGCGACCCGCGCAGGCGGCCTGCCCGGATTCCGGTGAACCAGGCGCCCTGCCGCAGAAACGAGAACCAGGCGTCCTCCAGCCAGCGGTGTTCGCCGCGCCCGCGGGCACGGTGCAACAGCACGTTGGCGAGGCCGCGGGCGGTGACGGTCACGTAGCTCAGCTTCGGCGGCGGGACGCGCTCATCGCCGTCGAGGCGCGCCTCCAGCAGGCCCGCGCCGTAGGCCCAGCCGAGCTGCTGGCGGAAGAAGTGCCTCGCCGTGGTCGTGTGCCGGTGGCGGGCTATTGCACCGGGGCTGAACGCCAGTCGCAGATCGCTGCGGGCGTGGAACCGGCGGCCGAGCTCGACGTCCTGGGCCCGCGGCATCTCGGGATCGAAGCCGCCGAGCTGCTCGAGCACCCTGCGGCGGAAGGCGGCGTTGGCGGTGACCGCGTAGGGCGGATCGGAGTTGACCGCGAAGCGCTGCCAGCGGCCCAGCATGCGCTCGGCCTGGCGCTCGGCGGCGGTTCGCGGCGGCCGGTTCTCAAGCTCGCCGGCGACGCACCCAACCGAGGGATCCTCGAAGGGCCGTTCGATCTCGGTCAACCACTCCGGGACGACGACGCAGTCGCCGTCGAGCAGCGCGACGATCTCACCGCGGGCGGCCTTGATGCCGCGGTTGCGGGCGTGCGAGACGCCCCGCTCCGCTTCGTAGAGGTAGGTGACAGGGCGGGCGTTGATCTCGGCCGCGGTGTCGTCGCCGGAGCCGTTGTCGACGACGAGGATCTCCCGATCGGAATCGGGGTAGTCGCAGTCGAGCAGCGAGTCGATGCAGATGCCGACGGTGTCCTCCCCGTTGCGGACGGGGACGACGACCGAGATCTTGGGCGCCCGGGGCACGGGCGCCAGACTAGACTTCGGGGCGCTCTTCCCTGAGCAGAGCGGGATCCAACACAGGTTCCGTTGTGGCCTCGCGGGCGAGCCGCTCGCTGCGCTCCTGCTCGGCTTCGGCGTGGGCGCCGGCGAGGACGTCCTCGACCGTGACCTCGGCGTCGTCGCGGGCGTCGGCTTCGGCGAGACGTCGGCGGGTCGCCTGAACCTCACGGACCTCGTCGGCGAGCGGGGTGCGCGAGAGATCGTCGCCGATCATTGCGCGCTCGAGATACCCGCGCAGGGCACGTATCTCGCGCCTACTCGCCGGGCGCGGGCGCTTGGGGTCGGCGCTGGTGAACTGGTCCCAGGCGCGGGCGAAGGTACCGAAGGCGGTGCGCCCGCCGCAGCGGTGGGCGGCGAGCATCGGGCAGATGCCGCCGGTCGCGTTGTCGACGTAGGCGCCGACGATGATCTCGTTCTCGGCGATCCCGCGTAGCATCGCCTCCCGCGTCGCGGGGGGCATCGCCTCCACTGCGTTGCGGAGGCGCTGGGATGAGCTGCGTCGCTTGTTCACGAGCACATGGATACCACCGGCACACCAGAGTGATGGGCGGACGATTGCGTTTCATCGTCGCCGCCTTCGGCGACCCGGGGCACTGCTTCCCCGCCTTCGCGCTGGCGCAGGCGCTGCAGGCTCGCGGGCACGAGGTGCTGGTCGAGAGCTGGGCCCAGTGGCGCGAGGCCGCCGAGGGCGCCGGGCTGCCGTTCACGGCGGCGCAGGCCTACCAGGTGTACCCGCCGCCGGGGGCCGACTCCGACGACGGGCGCACCGCCGCCGACGCGGCGCAGGCGCTGGTCGGGTTGATCTCCGACTACAAGCCGGACGTCGTCGTCAACGACATCCTCACGCCGGCGCCGGCGCTGGCGGCCGAGGTCGCGGGGGCCAAGCGCGCGACCCTGATCCCCCACGTGTTCCCGGTTCAGGAACCGGGAATGCCGCTGTTCTCGCTCGGCTGGCGGCCGCCGCGGACCCCGGTCGGCAGGCTCGCTTGGCGGCTGCCCCTGCCGCTGCTCAAGATCGGGCTGCGCCAGGGGCTGCGCGACCTCAACGCGACTCGCGAGCGCCTCGGCCTCGAGCCGATGGATCGTTTCCACGGCGGCACCAGCGCCGAGCTGGCGATGGTGGCGACCTTCCCCCAGCTCGAGTACCCGCGCGAGTGGCCGCCCCAGGCGCTGGTCACCGGGCCGATGTTCTTCGAGCTGCCCTGGGAGGAGATCGCGATCCCCGAGGGCGAGGAGCCGCTGGTGCTGGTCGCGCCGAGCACCGCCCAGGACCCGATGTGCGTGATGCTGAGGGCGGCGCTCGACGGGCTCGCCGACGAGCCGGTGCGGGTGGTGGCGACGACCAACAAGCACCGGCCGATCGAGCGGCTCGAGGTGCCCGACAACGCCGTGCTCGAGCCGTGGCTGAGCTACTCGCAGCTGATGCCGCTCGCCGACGTGGTCGTCTGCCACGGCGGGCACGGGACGGTGGCGCGGGCGCTCGACTCGGGAACGCCGGTGCTCTGCTGCCCGGCGGTTGGCGACATGGCCGAGAACGGAATGCGGGTTCAGTGGTCGGGCGCGGGGCTGTCGCTGCCGCGGCGGCTGCTCGGGCCGAAGTCGCTGCGCTCCGCGGTCAGGCGGATCCTCGGCGACGGGAGCTACCGCGACCGGGCACGAGAGCTGGCCGCCTGGAGCCGCGAGCACGACGGCGCCGAGGCGGGCGCCGCCGCGGTCGAGGGGCTGGCTCGCACCTAAAGCGTGTTCGGCGGCGCCGGGGCCTGGGTAGAGTCACTGCCGTGAAGTTCCGGCAGCTCGGCGACAGCGACATCCAGGTCTCGGAGATCTCGCTCGGATCATGGCTGACCTACTCGGGCGGAATCGAGCGCGAGCAGACCGAGGCCTGCACGAAAGCCGCGTTCGACGCCGGGATCAACTTCTTCGACACCGCCAACGTCTACGGAGTCGGGGCCTCGGAGGAGGCCTGGGGCGAGATCCTCTCCGGGTTCGACCGCGATTCCTACGTGCTCGCGACCAAGGTCTACTTCCCGATGTCGGAGACCGACGCCGGGCTCTCCAAGGAGCAGATCCACAAGCAGATCGACGCTTCGCTGGCGCGGCTGCAAACCGACCACGTCGACCTCTACCAGTGCCACCGCTTCGACACCGGGGTCGCGATCGAGGAGACGATGGAGGGGCTGACCGAGGTGGTCGAGGCCGGCAAGGCGCGCCAGATCGGCTTCAGCGAGTGGACCCCGGAGCAGATCGACGCGGCGCTCGCGGTCGAGGGGGCGAAGAAGTTCGTCTCCTCGCAGCCTCAGTACAACGCGATCTGGCGGGCGCCGGAGGAGGAGATCTTCCCGCTCTGCGCCCAGAACGGGATCTCGCAGATCTGCTGGTCGCCGATGGCCCAGGGCGTGCTCAGCGGCAAGTACAAGCCGGGCGAGCAGCCGCCGCCGGACTCGCGCGCCGCGAGCGACGAGATGAGCCTTGCGATCAGCCGCTACATGGAGGTCGGGCTGCTCGAGGCCGTTCAGAAGCTGGTCCCGATCGCCGAGGGCGCCGGGCTGACGATGCCGCAGATGGCGCTCGGCTGGGTCCTGCGCCGCGAGGAGGTCGCCTCGGCGATCGTCGGGGCCACACGACCCGAGCAGGTGCACGCCAATGCCGAGGCATCGGGGACTGAGCTTTCAGATGAGGTGCTGAGCGCGATCGACGAGGCGCTCGAGGGCCACATCGTCAGCGGCCACCAGCTCGGGCCGTTCGCCAAGGAAGGCGTCAAGCACCGCTAGAGGAGAGAGCTCCGGGGGTGGGAATCGAACCCACAACCTCTCGATTAACAGTCGAGCGCTCTGGCCTAGTTGAGCTACCCCGGATCAGTTAAGCCAGCTGAGCTAGTTCGGAACGGGCTCGGCCGCCAACAACCTTACCTCCAGCAGCTCGGTCGGCAACTCGACGAGTCCGGCCTCGAGTTCCGCATGGCAGTTTGCGCAGAGCAGGACGCACTTGTCGGCCTCTTCCGCCGCCTCCTCAAATGACCTCGTAACCCCCTCTCGGCTCAGATTGAACTTCTTCAGCTCCGGGACTACGTGATGGAACTGAAGCGCCCATACGCAGCGGTCGTACGCGCAAAGCTCGCAGCATCCACCTGCGCGCTCGACGAGGCGAAGCTTGAGACGCCGGCGTGAGTTCGACACAGCCTCGGACGAACATTTAGAGCATCGGAATCCAGAGTCAGGCCGAGCAAAGAACCAGGTCTGCCCATGCACGAGACATTCGAGCCACGCTCCACCGTCCCCGTTCGCCCTGGCCTCTCGAGACTGCTGGAGGCGGATCATCCGGCGCGTCTTGAGCCCAAGCTTCCGCACCCAATAACGGGTCGTGGAGTACGAAGATCCGAACTCGCTCGCGGCCGTGTGGATCGACGCACCCTGCTCTTCGATCAAGAAACGCAGGCGCTCGGGATCAACCGCACCGGTCGGCGCGTGCCGTTCCTGCCCAACCGGCCTAAGGCCGTGCTTCTTCAGGTGGTAGCTCACCGTGGACGGGTGCTTGCCGACCAGCTCTCCGATCTGCTCGAGTGACATCCCCTGCGCGATGCAGCTCTGGAGGAACCCCTTTTCGGGCAACGCGTCGCTCATCGGGTCGGCCACTCCAGAGGACCGATCTTCGTTTCGCAAACGGGGCTGACGATGCCGCGGTCGTCGAGGCCCTGTTCGTCCATCCACATCGCAATCACCCCAGAGACATCCTCCGGGTCGAAATCAGGGTGGACGCTGACGCAGAGCATCGCGTCGGCGTGGCCTTCGATCCGCAGCGCGTGGTCGGGGAACTCCTGGATCAGCGTCTGGTAGAGGCCGGCGCTCGGATGAGGGCCGGTGAGCGCCAGGACGTGGCGGTGGCCGCTGGCGACTACCACCTCGACGATCGGGCGCAGGCCGATGTCGTCGGGCGGCCCGAGCTTGACGATGTCGCCGTAGTTGAGATCGTCGACCCAGAAGGGGGTGTTGAGCAGGACCGCCTGGTCATCGGATTTGGGGTCGGGCGCGGCGCTCATGCACTCGGTGCCAAGACCGGCCTCGTGGATGGGCGCCCGTACGCGGATCGTCGCCGGGGCCTCGTTGATCTCGTCCATGAATCGAAAGTGCCATGCCGACCGGACGGAAAAGCGAACGTATGTTCGTGCCGCTAAGCGACCTGTTCGGCGCCGGCTATGCGCTGGACCAGGGCGGCGCGTTCGTTGCTGAGCGCCTGCTGCGCCGCGTAGTCGCCTGCTGCCTTTGCCTCGGCGATGCGGTCTTCGAGGGCTCGCTGTTCGAGCAGGAGGAAGTTGAGCTCCATCGCCTCGCCCGAGGCGAGGTCGCGGTCGGCGCTCATCACCAGCTGGGTGACGAGCGAGACGAGCTCGTCGTCGTTGCGCGGCAGGCCGGCGGTCGGGTCGTCGAGGTGGGCGCGGAGCCAGACGACCACGCGGCCGGCCAGCGGCGAGGAGAGGTGGGCCTCGTCGATCTTCTCGAGCCATGCCCTCCCCTCCCCCGGGTCGGCGATGCACATCTGGAACAGCTGGCGCTCGCGGATCTCGCGCGGGGTGAGCGGCACCGGCGCGGGCGCCGGCTCGGACTCCGAGGCTGGGCGCGCCGCATCGGCCGGGCGCGGAGCCGCCGCCGCGTCGACCCGCCGCGAGACCAGCTCGGGCCCGACCTCGAGCGCCGAGGCGACCCTCCGCACCTGCTCGTCGCGCGCCACGGTGTCGCCGAGCGCCTTGAGCACGGGGACCACCTCGGTCAGCGCCTTCTCGCGCCCCGACCCCGAGCCGAGATCGGCGCGATCGAGCGCCACGCCGACCCGGAACGCCGAGTAGTCGACGGCGCCCTCGAGCGCCGCGCCGAAGGCGTCTGCCTCGCCCGTCTGCAGCAGGTCGGCCGGGTCCTTGCCGCCGGGCAGCGCGGCGACACGCAGGGTCAGGCTCTTCTGCGCCGCCATCGCCTGTGCCCGGATCATCGCGTCCTGGCCGGCCTGGTCGGCGTCCATCGCCAGCACCAGCTCCTCGCAGTTGCCCGACAGCAGCTTCACCTGGTCCTCGGTCAGCGCCGTGCCCATCACCGCCACCGAGTCCTCGATGCCCGCCTGGTGCAGCGCGAGCACGTCGGTGTAGCCCTCGACCACCACCGCCCGCTTGGTCTTCACCACCACCGCCCGCGCCCGGTCGAAGCCGTAGAGGATGCGGCTCTTGTGGAAGGCTCGCCCTCGGGCGAGTTCATGTACTTCGCCCGCTGCCCCTCGCGCGTCGCGCGGCCGCCGAAGCCGACGACCTTCCCCTTGTGGTCGCGGATCGGGAACATGATCCGCGCCCGGAACTTGTCCTGCGGGCCCTTCTGGCCGCGGGTGACGAGACCCGACTCGACCAGCTCCTCGAGCGAGAACCCGGCCTGCTGGCCGCGCATCATCACCGTGTCCCAGCGGTTGGGCGCAAAGCCGACCTCGAACTTCGCCAGCGTCTCTTCGGAGAGGCCGCGGCCGGCCAGGTACTCCCGCGACTTCGCCGCCTCGGGCGCGTCGCGGAGGTAGGTCGCGTAGAACGCCGCCGTGCGCTCGAGCAGCTCGAGCAGCCGGGCCCGCTTTCGCCTCCGCGCCTCCGCCTTCGGATCCTCGTTCTCGCGAACGATCTCGACCCCGTAGCGATCCGCGAGCGACTCGACCGCCTCGGGGAAGTTGAGCCCCTCCTTCTCCTCGACGAAGCGGATCACGTCGCCGCTCGCCTCGCAGCTGAAGCAGTAGTAGAGCTTGTCGCGCGGGTTGACCTTGAACGAGGGCGTCCGCTCGTCGTGGAAGGGACACAGCCCCCAGTGATCCTGGCCGCGCTGGCGCAGATCGCTGTAAGCCGAGACGATCTCGACGATGTCGGCGGCCTCCTTGACGCGGTCGACGGTGTCGGGCGAGAACTTCGCCACTTAGATGACCGAACCCAAATCCCCGCGCACCCGGATGATCCACCCGGCACTGCGCATCTCGGCGTCCTCGGGTTTGCCTTTGGCGCCGCCAAAGGCTGCACCCTGCGTCCTTGATCTGCTTGGCCGGGCGAATCCCCGGTCACACCCGGATTTGAATTCGATCATCACAGCCTTGACTCTTCGGGCAGCGCCAGGTCCTTGAAGCGGGCGATCGCGTAACGGTCGGTCATTCCGGCGAGGTGATCGGTCACCCGCTGAAGCAGGTCGGCGCCCGGCTCGGTCTCGGGAACCTCGTCCGGCGTCTCCAAGTAGTGCTCGAACAGACCCAGCAGCGTCCGCCGCACCCGCTCGTGCTCGCCGCGCGCCTCGGGCCCGAGGTAGACGCGCTCGAACATGAACTTGCGCAGCCTCAGCATCGCCCCGCCGACCTCCTCGGACTGGGCGATGTCGCCGGCCGTGCGCGAAGTCTCGACCATGTCGCGCACGAGGCGATCGATGCGTTCGCTGCCGGTCTGCCCGAGCAGCTCGATCTGCGCCGCCGGCAGATCGTCCTCGGCGATGATCCCCGCCCGCAGGGCGTCGTCGATGTCGTGGTTGATGTAGGCGACGCGGTCGACGATCCGCACCACGCGTCCCTCGAGCGTCGCCGGCTTCCCGGATCCGGTGTGGTTGAGGATCCCGTCGCGGACCTGCTCGGTGAGGTTGAGGCCCCGCCCCTCGCGCTCGAGCACCTCGACGACCCGCAGCGAGTGCTCGTTGTGGCGGAAGCTGCGGCCGTGCTCGGAAAGCGCCTGATCGAGCACCTCCTCGCCGATGTGCCCGAAGGGCGGATGGCCGAGGTCGTGGCCGAGCCCGATCGCCTCGGTCAGGTCCTCGTTCAGCCCCAGCGCGCGGGCGACGGTCCGCGAGATGCCGGAGGCCTCAAGCGTGTGGGTCAGCCGCGTCCGGTAGTGGTCGCCCTCGGGCGCGATGAAGACCTGCGTCTTGTGTTTCAGCCGCCGGAATGCCTTCGAGTGGACGATCCTGTCGCGGTCGCGCTGGAACGGCGTCCTGACCGGGCTGTCCTCCTCGGGCTCGCGGCGTTCGGCCGGATAGGACGGAATGGCGAGATCCCACAGCGCCGCGCGCTCCCACGCGCGCACCCGCTCCTCCAGGGGAGCGTCTGGTCCAGGGATGTGGATCTCGGTGTCGGTGGCCATAAACGGTTCGGAGACGATCCTAGTGGCCACTCCGGCAGGTCCGGTGTGGGGCCGGTTAGGCTGTCCGGCATGCCAGACGTTGCTTTGGTTACCGGGGCGTCCTCGGGGCTCGGGGAGCAGTTCGCGCGGCAGCTCGCCGAGCGAGGCTACGAGCTGATCCTTGTCGCGAGGCGCAAGGACCGTCTCGACAAGCTCGCGAAAGAGCTGCCGAGTACGGCCCACGCGATCGAGTGCGACCTCGCCAACGAGGCCGACAAGCTCCACGGCAAGGTGCAGAAGCTCGGCGTCGACGTCGACCTGCTCGTCAACAACGCCGGCTTCGGCAACCACGGGCGCTTCCTCGAGATCGATGCCGCCTCCGAAGCCGAGATGGTCCGGGTCAATTGCGAAGCGGTCGTCATCCTCACCCACGCCTTCGTGCCCGAGATGGTCGAGCGCGGCTCGGGCGGCGTGATCACGGTCGCCTCGACCGCGGGCTTTCAGCCTCTTCCCTACGAGACCACCTACAGCGCCAGCAAGGCGTTCGCCAAGACCTTCATGGACGCGCTGCACGTCGAGCTCAAGGGCACCGGCGTCAAGGCGATGTCGGTCAATCCCGGCCCGGTCCCGACCGAGTGGCAGGAGATCGCCAAGATCCCCAAGGAGTCGATCCCGCCCGGCTCGATCCCCGCCGAGCAGTGCGTGGCCGAGAGCCTTGCGGCCTTCGAACGCGGCAAGCGCTCGGTCGTGCCGGGCTTCGTCATGCGCCAGATGATGCGGCTCAACGGTCCCGCCCCGGCGGGAATTAAGCTGCGGGTCACCGAGCGCATGTACCGACCGAAGGAGAACTAGAGCTTATGGCGGCAAAGAAGAAACCGGCTGCGAAGAAGAAGGCCGCGGCAAGGAAGAAGCCGGCGGCCAAGAAGCGGGCGCCGAAGAAGGCCGCGGCCAAGAAGCCGGCCGCGAGAAAGACGACCCGGAAGCCCCGACCGGGCGCCGACCGCGCGTGCGACGCCGACTCCGGTCGAGCCCGTCGCCGGCGAGCTTCCCGCGCGCCCTCGCCGCCGACTGCCCGTCCTGCTGGCCGCGCTGCTGGCGATCGTCGCCGCGGTGATCGCCGTGATCCTCATCACCGGCGACGACGACGAGGACAATCCGTCGACCGTCGCCGACACGGTTTCGACGATCGACACGATCGCCACCGAGACCACGCCCACCATCGACACAGCCCCGCCCGAGATCTCCACGGTGCCGACGACCCCGGTCGTGCCGCCCACCACACAGCCCTCCGGCGGAAGCGTCAGCGACTGCGAGCCGGTGATCGGCAACGGTCAGCCCTATCCGGTCAGCTCCGCCGGTAGCCCTCCGGCAGACTGCACACAGGCACACAACGTGGCGCTCACCGCGCTCGCCAACAACCAGACCCGGGTCGGCGGCTGGAGCTGCACGATCGACCTCGAGGCCGCCAAGGTGCTGGTCTGCAAGAAGGGCGGCCAGACGGTGGTCTCCCGCGCGCCCTAGCCATAAACCGCCGCCTCCTCGGCTTCGCATCCGGGGGCGGCGGTCCCGGGCTCGCCATGAATGGCCCTTATCGGCCTAAGCGGCGGACCTGAGCTTCACGTGGGCGTGGTGTTCGAGCGTCTCGCCGATCGCGCGCTCGGCCGCTCGTAGGGCCGGAACACCCGCATCCGGCGCGTCGGCGAGCGGGCTGCCGAGGGCGCCGACGAGGAAGGCGTGCGCCTCCTCGGAGAGCGGGAACCCCTCCCCCTCGCAGCTCGCGCAGACCACGCCCCCGGCGGCGCCCGAGAAGGCGCTCAGGTGCTGGGCCTCGCCGCAGCGCGCGCACGAGGCAAGCTCGGGGGCGAAACCCGAGGCCAGCGCCAGCTTGGCGCGGAAGGCGAGCGCCACCGCCGGCCGCGCCGCCTCCTCCCCATCCGGTCCATCGAGCAGTTCGAGGTAGCTGCGCAGCAGGTTGTAGGCCGCGCGGTTGGGCTCGGCCGAGTCGAGCAGCCGCAGCACCGCGTCGCAGGCGCGGGCGGCGGCGCCGATCCGCGCTCCGTCCGAGCGCAACGCGCCGTAGCCGTCGAGGGTCGCCGCCCCGGTCACGGTCATCAGCTCGCTCCGCCCCTCGTACAGAACGAGGTCGAGCCGGAAGAACGGCTCGAGCCTCCCGCCGAAGCGCGACTTCGGGCGTCGCGAGCCCTTGGCGATCGCGCCCAGCCTTCCGCGCGCGGCGGTGTAGAGATGGACGATGCGATCGGCCTCGCCGTAGCGAATCGAGCGCAGCACGATCGCCTCGGTCTTGAAGTTGCCGGGCATGTGACAAATCTGACTCGACCCCCGGACAAAACAACCGTTAAGGGGACGGTCCCCTTTACAATCCAGCCGTGACGGCGTCGCGGATCGCCGCAGCGGTGGCGGTTGCCGCGGCGACGCCGACCTGCATCGCGATGAAGGGGCGCGAGGGGCCGGTTCCGGATGCGACGCAGAAGGAGACGTCGCCGTCCACGGGAGTGAAGACGGGGTCGATGGCGCGGGCCATGCCGGCGACCGCCATGCGGGCGGCGATCGCGCACTCGCGCTTGTCGAGCGGCGCGTCGGTGCAGACGCAAACAAGGGTCGAGTTGCCGGGCGGCCCTTCAGGCTCCCCCGCCGGTCCGAGATCGCGCATCTGGACCATCAGCTCGGCGCTGCGCGGGGCCTCGCCGTCCTGCGGCGAGATCCCGGCGAGCACCGAGCCGTCCTCGGCGATCACGTCGCCGGCGGCGTTTACGACCGCGATCGCCGCGACGGTCTCGCCGGCGCCGGTCTGCAGGGCGGCGTATCCCACCCCGCCGCGCGAGGCGCGCTCGTGGCCGAGCAGCTTGCCGACCCTGGCGCCGGCACCGGCGCCCACCGCTCCGCGCTCGGGCTCCCCCTCGCGCGCGCCGGCGGCGGCCGCGTAGCCCTCTTCCGCCCCCGGCCGCGCCTTCGGATCGCCGGCGGCGAGGTCGTAGATCACGGCCCCGGGAACGATCGGCACCAGCCCGGCGGGGGTCTCGTAGCCGCGCCCATGCTCCTCGCACCAGCGCACCACCCCGTCGGCCGCGGCTAGGCCGTAGGCGCTGCCGCCGGTGAGCAGGACGGCGGTCACGTGTTCGGCGTTGGCGAGCGGGCCGAGCGAGTCGGTCTCGCGGGTGCCTGGCCCGCCGCCCTGAACGCAGACCCCACCGCGTGAGCCAGGGGGCGGGAGGACGACCGAACAGCCGGTCATCCCCACTGGGTCGCTCCAGTGGCCGACCGCGAAACCGGTTGGGAGGCGCGGCTTCGCCATTAACCGCCGGTTCCTCCGCTTCGCGTCCGGGACCGGCGGGGTCGCTTGCGCAGCCGCACCTGACAGCCGGGGCAGTAGTAGGTCGAGCGCCCGGAGACGACGGTGCGCTCGATCGTGCCGTCGCCGCGCAGGCACTCCTCGCCCTCGCGACGGTGAATGAGGAACTCGTCCTGCATCGAGCCCCGCTCCCCGCGGGCGTCGAGGTAATCGTCGATCGAGGCGCCTCCGTTGTCGAGACCGGCCTCGAGCGCCTCGACGATCCCCTCGCGCAGCGCCTCGGCGTGCTCGCGCTTCATCGACCCCGCCGGCGAGAGCGGGTGGAGCTCGGCCCGCCAGAGCGCCTCGTCGGCGTAGATATTCCCGATGCCGGCGATCCGCTCCTGGGCGAGCAGGAAGGACTTCAGCGGCGCCGTTCGCCCGGCGGCGAGCTCGAGCAGCAGATCGGTGGTGAAGTCCTCAGAGAGCGGCTCGACCCCCACCCGCCCGGCGAAGCGCTCATCGATCTGATCGGTGGGCACCACCTCGCCGTGGCCGAAGCGGCGTGCGTCGGTCCAGGTCAGGGTCTGGCCGCCGTCGAGGCGGATCAGCGCGCGCAGGAAGCGCGGCTCGGGCTCCGCCGGGGCGAGCTGGAGGTTGCCGGTCATACGCAGGTGGAGGATCAGGGTGACGCCGCCGGAGAGGTCGAGCAGCATGTACTTGCCGCGCCGGCGAAACTCCTCGATCCTGCGGCCCGACACCGCCTTCTCGAGCGCCCGCGGCGTCTTCGGGCGGCCGAACAGCTCGTCGAAGACCTCCATCCGCTCGATCGTGCGCCCGACGATCTCGGGCTCGAGCTGACGGCGAATCGTCTCGACCTCGGGCAGCTCGGGCATCAGTCCGGTGTCGTCGGTGTCGTCGGTGTCGTCGGTGTCGTCGGGGCCGTCGGGGCCGTCGGAGACGTGGGCGTCGTCGCCTCCCCCTCCTGCGCCGCCGCCAACTTGCCGAAGAACTTCCAGCTGGCGAGCATCGGCCCGAACACGGTGATGTTGACCTCGTCGAACTTGTCGGGGTCGGCGAACGCGTCGAGCACGTACTCGCCGACGCCGTTGAAGGCATGGACGCTGCGGATCCGGGTCGGCCGTCCCTGGATCTCGGTCGTGCCCTCGACCACGAAGGCGGGCCTCTCGAAGACCAGGGTCACGTCGGTCTTGGTCACCTCGAACCCTGGATCCCGCTCCTTGAGCGAGACCAGGAAGCGCTTCAGCGCCTGCTCCGCGGTCGCGAGATCGCTGACCAACGACACCGAGCGGTAGGCCCAGAACGTGGCCGAGGCGCCGCCGGTCGCCACGGTCGCCACGCCGGGCGGATCGCGCGGCTGGACCGCCCAGTTGTCGGGGTAGGAGAAGGTGACGTCGCCCGTGGGGTCCGAGTAGGGCGTGACCTTGCCCGGAACCGCGGTCTCGTCGAGCTTCGGCGGCTCGGGGCGTTCGCTGCCGCAGGCGGCGAGGCCGAGGCAGCAGCAGAGGATCGCGGTCGCAATGTCGGGGCGGGGCATTCCTTGAACCTACCGGCCGATAACGGCCATTCAGGGAGAGCCTTGCCCGCGGCCCCCGAGGCGAAGCGCAGGAGGGCTGCGGTTTATCTCGCGTGCGCGCGAGGATGGGCGTCGAAGTAGGCGCGCTTCAGGTCTTCGCCGGAGAGATGGGTGTAGAGCTGCGTCGTCGAGACGTCTGCGTGGCCGAGCATCTCCTGGACCGAGCGCAGATCGCAGCCCCCCGCGAGCAGGTGGGTCGCAAACGAATGCCGCAGCGTGTGCGGGCTCATCCGGTCGGCGAGCCCGGCGCTGCGGGCGTGGCGCTGGACGATCTTGTAGAGCCCCTGGCGGGTCAGCGGCCCGCCGCGGAAGTTGACGAACAGCCTGTTCTCGCCGGCGGAGTGGACGAGCTTCGGGCGCGCACCGCGCAGGTATGCGGAGAGCGCCGTCGCGGCCTTGCCGCCGAGCGGCACGACGCGCTCCTTGGAGCCCTTGCCGCGGGCCCGCAGAGCACCGTTCTTGATGTCGACGTCGCCGACGTCGAGCCCGATCGTCTCCGAGGCGCGCAGCCCGCACGCGTACATCAGCTCGAGGATCGCCCGGTCGCGGATCGTGGCGGGCTCGTCCCCGCGCGGCTGGGCGAGCAGGTGCTGGACCTCGGACTGGCTCAGGACGTGCGGGAGCTTCTTGCCCCGGCGAGGCGCGGCGAGCGCCGCGGTCGGATCGTCATCGACGATCTCCTCGCGGCGCAGGTGGCGATAGAACGAACGCAGGCACGCCGCCTTGCGATTAACCGTCGCGGCCGAGCAGGCGGGGTGGCCGTTGCCGTCGCCGCGCGCGAGCCCGGCGAGGAAGTCGGAGAGGTCTGAGCCGGCGGCGTCGGTCGCCTCGAGCTTGGACCCGGCGAGAAAGACGCCGAACTGGAGCAGGTCGGTGCGGTAGGCCGTGAGCGTGTTGCGCGAGAGGCCGCGCTCGAACTCGAGGTGTGCGAGGAAGTCGAGGACCAGCGCCTCGAAAGCCGGCGAGGGGCGAACCTCGGTCTTCTCCCGCTGTGGGGTGGCCGTCGGCTCCACGACGAGAACTTCCCCGCGCGGGCCTGCGGCCCTGCCCGCCTACCCCCCGCGCAAGTTCTCCCTCAGCAGCAGCATG
Source organism: uncultured Solirubrobacterales bacterium (assembly GCA_963696625.1). Taxonomy (GTDB): domain Bacteria; phylum Actinomycetota; class Thermoleophilia; order Solirubrobacterales; family 70-9; genus JAWVFN01. The sequence goes on along the minus strand of CAVOKZ010000020.1, from coordinate 14,586 downwards.
CCGAGCAGCGAGGAGGCGTCCCGGCACTCGGAGATCACCGCGTCGAGCTCGGCCAGCGGCCGCTCGACCACCTCGAGCCGGTCCTCATCCCCGCCCTCCGCGGGAACGTCGCGCAGGCCGGTGGCGAGGAAGATCGTCGCCTCCTCGCTCGAGTAGCCGGGAGTGAGGTAAGCCGACTTCAGCTTCCGCCAATCAGACGCCTCCTTGCCGACCTCCTCGACCAGCTCGCGCCTGGCGGCCTCGAGCGGCGACTCGCCCTCGTCGATCTTGCCCGCGGGCAGCTCGAGCAGCGCCTCCTCCCCCACGGCCTCGCGCGGCTGGGCGACGAGGAAGAGGGTGACGCCGTCGTGGGCGACGATCGTCACCGAGTCCGGGACGACGACGATCTGGCGCTCGGCGGTGTCGCCGTCGGCGTACTCGAACATGTCCATCCGCACCGAGGCCGCCGGGCCGCGGTAGACGAGCTGGCCGCCGACCCGCTCCATCACGCCCTCGCCAGCTCCGCGAGCAGAGCGCCGCCGGCGAGGGCCCCCGCGAAGAAGTCGGGGTCCTCGGAGATCTCGCGGCCCATCGTCTTCACCGGCAGGCCGCTCGCCTTGTATCCGTCGAGATCCACGGCCTCGCTTTGTACCTCGTGGCGGTCGCCGCAAACCTGGGCGAGCCCCGCGGCCGATTCGATCCCCTCCGGGGAAGCGACCGTGACCGGCGCCAGCAGCAGCCGCAGAATCGCCTCGGTGTGGTGGCTGACGCCGCGGTGGCGCGGGCGCGGGTCGCCCGCGGAGAGGCGCGGCGCGATCGCGGTCGGCAGCCCGAGCGAGAGAGCCGCGTGCGCCGTGTCGAGCGCCGCCATGCCCCCGTGGCCGTAGCGCGTCGCCGAGCCGAGGATCCCCGGACCCGGCGCGGCGATCGCGGCGTCCCAGCCGAGGGTCGCCGCCGCCGCGTGCAGCGCGCCCACGACGCTGATCGCCTCGCGCTCGCCGCCGTGGCAGGGCCCGGCGGTCACGTGCTCGGCGAGCAGGCCTCGGTCGCGCAGATCGGCGACGTCGCGCGAGAGCCCGCCCGGCAGGGCCCCGCCCGGAGTCTGAACGTAACCGAGCTTCAACCCCGGCGGCCCCTGCGCTGCGGCCCACACCGCCGGCGCGAGCTGGCCGTGGAGGAAGCAGACGAGCACCGGCGGGCGCCGCTCGGGTCGCCAGTCGCCCTCGTCCTGGCCCTGCTCGACCGGGGCGACGGGGTGCTGGAGCGAGGTGTAGTTGAGCTTGATCACGTGATCGCCGGGGTCCTCGCCCCCCTCGAGCCCGCGGGTCAGGTTGACGTGGACGACGTCGAAGCCGCCGGAGCCGAGCTCGAGGTCGACCGCGGCGGTGTTGACGACGACCACGTCGCCGAGCTCGACCGGCCCGACCATCGCCTCGTCGGCCCAGGCGCGCCGCTCCTCCTCCCCGACCCGGACCGTCAGCGGGTCGGTCGCCACGACCAGCCCGCGCCGCAGGCTGAGCCTCATTCAGCGGCCCCGGCCAGGATCTGCTCGCAGACCTCGACCATCGACGTCAGGTTGGCGGCGGGGACGTTCTCCTCGGGCGTGTGGTTCGCGTAGGTGCCGTTGGCGAGCAGCACCGCGTCGTAGCCCGAGGCCAGGAATGCGTTGGCGTCGCTGCCGCCGCCGGTGGCGACGCGGCTGACATTGTGCCCGCAGCGCTCGAGCGCCTTCTCGGCTAGCGCGACGGGCCCTGAGTCCTTGGGCATCGTGTAGCCACGGAACATCTCGATCACCTCGGCGTCGACGTCGCAGTGGTGCTCACCCGCCGCCCAGGTGCAGGCGTCGACCATCTTGCCGATCCGCTCCGCCGCCTTGGCCGGGTCGATGCTGCGCGCCTCGGCGGAGATGTGACAGCTGCCGGCGACGATGTTCGAGGCCGAGCCGCCCTCGATCACGCCGACGTTCGCGGTCGTCTCCTCGTCGAGCCGGCCCAGCTCCATGCCGGTGATCGCCGCCGCCGCGGCGGCGATCGCGCTGTGGCCGTCCTCGGGGTTGATCCCCGAGTGCGCCTCGGTCCCCTCGAAGGTGACCTCGAGCCGCTTGTAGGTCGGCGCCGCGACGATCACCTCGCCGATCGGGCTCGCGTGGTCGAGGACGTAGCCGAAGGGCGCGCGGAGCTGAGACATGTCGAAGGCGCTCGCCCCGCGCAGCCCGTCCTCCTCGGCGACGGTGAGCAGCAGCTCGATCCCCACGGGGGGCGGTTTCTCGGAGTGCCGCGCAACCAGCTCGAGCAGCACGGCGACCGCGGCCTTGTTGTCGGCCCCGAGGATCGTGTCTCCCTTGGAGCGGAAGGTCCCGTCGGCGAGCTCGACCTCGATACCCCCCTCGTGAGGAACCGTGTCGAGGTGCCCGGAGAACATCACCCAGCCATCGCTCGTGCCCGGCCGCCGCGCGACGAGGTTGCCGGCGCCGGCCTGCGCGGCCTCCGCCTTGTCGTCCTCGACCACCTCGGCGCCGAGCTCGCGCAGCTCGGCGATCACCGCGTCGGCGACGGCGCGCTCGGACCCGGTCGGGCTCGCGATCTCGCAGAGCCGCTTGAAGCGGTCGAAGAGGCGCTCGTCGCTCACGGCGCCGGATTATCTCTGGCCGCGGCTAGGAGCGGCGCTCGGCGGGCTCGTCGGCGCTCTCGGCGCTCTCGCCGCGCGTGACCTCAGGCTCGCCCTTCTCCTCGGCAGCGACGTCGCCGCCGCGGTCGGCGCCCCGCTTGGCCGCGGCGCCCACGAACTCCCGGAACAGCGGCTCGGGCCGGTTCGGCCGCGAGTTGAACTCGGGGTGGAACTGGGAGGCGACGAAGAACGGGTGCTCGGGGAGCTCGACCATCTCGACCAGGCGCTCGTCGGGCGAGGTCCCGCCCATCACCAGGCCCTCGTCCTCGAGCCGGCGGCGGAGCTGGTTGTTGACCTCATAGCGGTGGCGGTGGCGCTTGTAGATCACGGCCTCGCCGAATATCTCGCGCGCCTTCGTGCCCTCATGCAGCTTGACCGGGTCGGCGCCGAGCCTCATCGTGCCGCCGAGGTCGGAGACCTCCTTCTGCTCGGGCAGCAGGTCGACGACCGGATAGGGCGTCTCGGGGTCGAACTCGGCCGAGTTGGCGCCGTCCATGCCGCAGACGTGGCGAGCGAACTCGACCACGGCGATCTGCATGCCGAGGCAGATCCCCAGGTAGGGAATCCCCTGCTCGCGCGCGATCCGCGCCGCTTCGACCTTGCCCTCGATGCCGCGCTCGCCGAAGCCGCCGGGAATCAGGATCCCGTCCATGCGCTCGACGGCTTCCTCGTCGAGCTCCTCGGAGTCGATCAGCTCGACCTCGACGTCGACGCCGTGGGCGTAGCCGCCGTGCTTGAGCGCCTCGATCACGGACTTGTAGGCATCCGCGAGCTGTACGTATTTGCCGACGATCGCGATCCTGGTCGTCCGATCGACCTCATCTGCCCGCCGGCAAAGCTCTTCCCACTCGCCCAGATCGGGCGGCGGGGCCTCGACCCCGAAGTGGTCGAGGATCAAGTCGTCCATTCCCTCCGCGCGGAACACGAGCGGCACCTTGTAGGTGTTGTCGACGTCGCGCGCCGAGATCACCGCCTCCTCGGGGAGGCTGGCGAAGAGGGCGATCTTCTTGCGGATGTCGCGCTCGAGCCCCTGCTCGGAGCGGCAGATCAGCGCGTGGGGCTGGATCCCAATCCGGCGCAGCTCGTTGACCGAGTGCTGGGTCGGCTTGGTCTTCATCTCGCCGGCGTGCCCGATCCAGGGCACCAGCGTCAGGTGGATGAACATGCAGCGCTTCGGGCCGAGGTCCGTGTAGAGCTGGCGGATCGATTCGAGGAACGGCAGCGACTCGATGTCGCCGACCGTGCCGCCGATCTCGGTGATCACGAAGTCGACCGACTGCGACTCGGCGATGATCAGCACCCGGCTCTTGATCTCGTCGGTGATGTGGGGGATCACCTGGACCGTGCCGCCGAGATAGTCGCCGCGACGCTCGCGGCGGATCACCGAGTTGTAGACGGCGCCGGCGGTCGCGTTCGAGGAGCGCGAGGTGTTCTCGTCGGTGAAGCGCTCGTAGTGGCCGAGGTCGAGGTCGGTCTCGGCGCCGTCCTCGGTGACGAAGACCTCGCCGTGCTGGAACGGGCTCATCGTCCCCGGGTCGACGTTGATGTAGGGATCCAGCTTCTGGAGCTGGACGCGGAAGCCGCGGCTGACGAGGAGGCGACCGATCGAGGCGGAGGCGATCCCCTTGCCGAGTGCCGAAACCACTCCGCCTGTGACGAAGAGGAATCGGGTGTCGCCTGAGGTGCTCAACTCCTGCCAAGTGAGTCTAGATGCCTGAGCAGCGGAACCCGCTCGATCGCGGCGGAGATCGAGCGAAACTCTCCGTAAATCGTGAGAACTACGAGCACTCCGAGGGCGACGTAGCGCGCGTCTTCGGAGAGCGTGGCGAGCATCCAGACACCGGCGACGGCTCCGATCAGGTTCGAGCCGGTGTCGCCGAGCATCGCCTCCTCGCGCAGCGTGAACCAGGCGCCGACCAGGATCGGCCCGAGAATGAGGCCGAGCAGCTCGATCGGCACGATCGTCCAGTAGCCGATGCAGAGGCCGGCGCCGAGCAGCACCAGCGCCTTCTCGGCCCTGCCCGGCCGCAGGTCGAGCAGGTTCCACATGTTGGTCGCCAGCAGCAGGATCGCCAGGTCGACGAGGTAGCCGAACCACTCGCGCCCGAGCCCAGAGGTCGCGTAGGCCGCCAGCGCCAGCGCGCCGAGCGCCTTGATCGCCCCGGTCGAGAGCTCGCCGCGCATCACCGCTCCGGCATGCCCGCGCCAGCCCCGCGGCGTGTCGTGAGAGGCGCCGCGGCCGATGGTGTCGTCGAAGAGGCCGAGAAACGCGACTCCTACGACGTAGGCGAACCAGCGGCGCAGGTCGGGATCGAGGAGATCGATGTCGGCGCGGTCGTCGAGCACCGCGAGAGGCGCGAGCGCCACCAGCGAGGCCGCGAGCAGGATCGCCCCGAGCGGAAAGGCGACGCTCGCCGAGCGGTAGTTCTCGCGCGTCATCCCGGCCTCGCGCAGCGCCCGGATCCCGGCGGGCAGGATCGCGAGCCCGACCCCTGACGACAGAACGAGCGCTATCCAGCGCATCTACCCGGCGGGCGCGGTAGGAACCAGCAGCTCGGGCAGCAGGCTGTCGGCCGAGTCCTTGATCCCGAAGTCGCCGCTCGCGCCGAGCAGCGCGAACACCATCGCGACCTTGCCGGCGACGGCGTCGACGTCGTCGACGGTGGCGACATCCCTGTCGGCGAACCAGGGGACGCTCGACTCCTCCACTCCGGTGGTCTCAACCGCGACCGCGTTGAGGCCGGCGCTGCGCACGCCGCGGACGAGGCCGGTGTCGAAGGCCTCGATCAGCGCGCGGTCCTCGGGGCTGACGTCGCCGGGAACCGAGCGCACGAGCACGACCAGGTCGAGGCTCTGGCCCTCACCGCTCGAGCGCGAGAGCAGAACCTCGCGCGAGCGCTGCACCAGGCCGCCACCTCCCTCGGCCAGCTGGCGGCCGATGCGCCGGCCGAGCGCCTGCAGGCGGGCGGGATCGGTGGCGATCGGGCCGATCCCCGATCCCTTGAGCTGGCGGGCGAGCTCGTCGACGTTCGGCGGCGAGCGCACCACCGAGACGTCCGTGAGATCGGCGCCGGTGGGCTCGAGGGCGGACTGGATGTCCTCGGCGAGACCCCCGGAGAGGTCGCCGAGAGCGATGACGCCGACGCTGCGGCCGGCGAGGCGATCCCCGACCAGCGACGGATAGACGGCGTCCTCGAACGCGTGCTCGCGGTTCAGCTGGGCCTGGAGATCGTCGGCCTCCGAGCGCGCGTCCTCGAGGTCGCCGCGCAGGCTGTCGCGCAGGCTCTTCTCGGTGTCGTTGAGCAGATTGCCGCCGAGGCCGGCTCCGATCAGGATGCCGACGGCCAGCGCGATGAAGACCGCGGCGAGCGAAGCTGCGTGGTACCTGGCGCTATAGCCCAAGGAGGATCTTGATCTTCAGCCAGAGCAGGTCGAAGAAATCGCCCAGGGCGGGGGTGGTCACGACGACGATCACCAGCAGCACCGCGAAGGCGGCCGCGAACAGACCCATGCTCGAGAGGCTGAGGCCGGGGTTGTAGAGCCGGCTCACGCCCTTGGCGTCGACGAGGATCTCGCCGATCCGCAGCCGGGTCAGGAACGTCGACGACATCCCGCTTCGCTGCTTGTCGAGGAACTCGACGAGGTTGAAGTGGGCGCCGACCGAGACGATCAGCGAGGCGCCCTTCTCGAATGCGAGCAGCATCGCGACGTCCTCGCTCGTCCCGGCTGCCGGGATCACGGTGTGCTCGAGCCCGAGCTCGTCGAGGCGCGCCGAGCCGGGAGCGGTGCCGTCGGGGTAGGCGTGGACGATCAGCTCGGCGCCGCAGCGCAGAGCCTCGGCGCTCGCGGAGTCCATGTCGCCGAGCACGACGTCGGGTTTCAGCCCCTCGTTGAGCACGGCGTGGACGCCGCCGTCGACGGCGACGATGATCGGCCGCACGTCGCCGATGTAGGCCCGCAGCGCGCGCAGGTCGTGGACGTGGTCGGGCCCGCGGACGACGATCAGCACGTGGCGGTCCCGGAAGCTCGTCTGCGTGTCGGGGAGGTCGATCGTCCCCGAGAGCAGCTCGCCCTCCTCGCGGATGTGGGCCATCGTGTTCTCGGTGAAGTCGTGGAGGGCGCGGTCGATGCGGCGCCGCTGCGCGTCCAGCTCCCCGGCGAGCTCGTCGGCCTCGAGCAGCCGGCCCTCGCCGAGGCTCTTGCCGTCGGCGCGCACCTCGCCCCTGTCGATCGTGACCACGTCGCCGTCCGAGAGCCGCTCGAAGAGGTCGGCCCCCGTGAGGTCCATGAGAGGAACGCCCGCGCGGACGAGCGTCAGCGGCCCGGCGTTGGGATAGGTCCCGTCGGTCGACTCGGAGGTGTTGATCACCGCACGGGCTTCGCTCGCCGCGAGCTCCTCCGCCGCGATCCGGTCGAGGTTGAGGTGGTCGATGACCGCGATCTCCCCGGGCTGGAGCTGCTTGACGAGGTCCTTGGTCTTGCGGCCGAGCCGCACCGGTCCCTCGATCGGCCCGGCGCCGTTGCCGCGCCCGCTGCGAACAGGCCGAAGCGCGCGCGTCAGCCGGCCGCCGGTGGTCGTCGCCATTACGAGATTGTCACACGGCTTCGCCGTCAACCGGCACCTCCTCCGCTTCGCGTCCGGGGGCTGGGGCGGGCTCTCCGTGTGGTGGCCCTTGCTTATCGGCCTCAGGCCGCTTCGAGCAGATCGCGCGCGTGGCGCGTCGCCGCGTCGTCCGAGCGGTCGGCGCCGAGCATGCGGGTGATCTCGGCAACCTTCTCCTCGCCCTCGACGCACTCGACGCTCGCGAGCGACTCGCCCTTGCGCACCGTCTTGGTGATCCGGAAGTGGGTCGCGGCCAGCGAGGCGACCTGTGGAAGGTGCGTGATGCAGAGCACCTGGCCGTGGTCGCCGAGCGAGCGCAGTCGCTCGCCGACCGCCCGCGCGGCCTTGCCGCCGATTCCGGCGTCGATCTCGTCGAAGACGAAGCTCGCCTCGGCGCGCCCCGCCTGTCCCGCCAGCGCCAGCATCACGCGCGAGAGCTTCGCCCCCCGACGCGGCGTCGCGCAGCGGCGAGACCGGCATCCCCGGATTGGTCGCCAGCCGCAGCTCGACCGTCTCGGCGCCCGCGGCCGAGTAGCCGTCCGGATGCGGCTCGAGCACGACCTCGAGCTTGGCGCCGCTCATCGCCAGCGCCTCGAGCTCGGCGGCGACCCGGGCGGAGAGCTCCCCCGCGGCGGCCTCGCGCGCGGAGGTCAGCTCGGCGGCCAGCTCGGCGCGGCGCGCCGACGCCGCTTCGAGCGCCGCCTCGAGCTCGGTGCCGCGCTCGTCGGCGCCCTCGATGCGCGCGATCTCGGCGCGGCAGCGCTCGGCGTGCTCGAGCACGCTCTCGACCGTGCCGCCGTGCTTTCGCTTGAGCCGGTCGATCGCCTCGAGGCGCTCCTCGACCTCCTGCAGACGGCCGGGCTCGGCGTCGACCGACTCGGCGTAGGCGCGCAGCTCGGCGGCGAGATCGGTGAGCTCGACGGCGGCCGCGCGGGTGCGCTCGGCGAGGGCGTCGAGGCGCTCGTCCACCCCGCCGACCGCCGCCAGCGCCGACTCGGCGCCGCCGAGCGACCCGACCGCGCCGCCGCCGTCGTTGTCGGCGCCCGATGCCGCGCCGGCCGCCTCGGCTGCCGCCGTGCGCAGCCCTTCGGCGTGACGCAGCGTCTCGCGCGCGGCGGCGAGCTCGGCTTCCTCGCCGGGGTCGGGGTTGGCGGCCTCGATCTCGGAGAAGCTCGAAGCGCAGCAGATCGAGATCGCGCTCGCGCGCGCCCTCGCGCTCGCGGAGATCGGCGAGCTCGCGGCCCAGCGCCACTACCTCGGAGTGCGCGGCGCGGTAACGGCGGCGGCGCTCGAGGTGCTCGGCCCCGGCAAAGCCGTCGAGCGTCTGGAGCTGGGCCGATGCGAGGGTCAGGCGCCGGTGCTCGTGCTGCCCGTAGAATGCGAGCAGCCGCCCGCCGAGCGCCTGCAGCTCCGGCGCCGAGGCGATCCGGCCTCCGATGAAGGCGCTCGTCCGCCCCTGGGCCGAGACGCGGCGGGCGAGCGTGATCTCGCTCGCGGCCTCGGGCAGGCGCTCGGCGATATCGCCTAGCTCGGGGTCGCCGAGGAACCCTTCGGGGATGTCGAACACCCCCTCGACGTAGGCCTCCTCGGCGCCGGGCCTGACGATCTGAGCGCGGGCTTTTCCGCCCATCAGTAGGTCGAGCGAGTGTGCGAGCACGGTCTTGCCGGCCCCGGTCTCGCCCGTGATCACGTTCAACCCCTCGCCGAGCCGCACCTCGGCGCGCTCGATCAGCAGCAGGTTCTCGATTCGCAGCTCGCGCAGCACGCCTCCTTATATATAGAGAGGCGTGCCGACGGATCATGCGGCGGGGACGGCCTCAGGGGGCGCCTGCCGAGCGCGGTCGAGGCGATCGATGGGTTCGCGGGCCCGATGCCGAAGCCCGAGACCCTGAAACCGGCGAGCAGCGGACGCCCGCGGTTCCATCCGCCGCGTCAGCGCGTGAGCATCCCGAACTTCTCGCTGATCCTCCGGTAGAAGGTCGAGCCGGGCAGCTGCGCCAGGCGCCCGACGTCGTCGCGGTAGTGGATCTCGATGCTCTCGCCTGGAGGGATCGTCGCCGCGAGCTCGCCGTCAAGAGCGAGCTCGACCGGGTCGCGGCCCGCCTCGTTGCCGACCTCGATCGTGTCGGTCGGTGCGACGACGAGCGCGCGGGCGGTGAGCGTATGCGGGGCGATGAAGCTGACCACGCAACCGGCCACCCCCCAGGCGAGGATCGGCCCCTGATTGGCGAGGTTGTAGCCCGTCGATCCGGCCGGGGTCGCGACGACAAGCCCGTCGCAGCGGACGTGCCCGATCTCCTCACCGGCGATCCGGCAGGAGAGCTCGGCGACCCGGTCCTGGGGCCGGCGGAGGAGGACGATGTCGTTGAGGCCGACCTTGCCGCCCTCGCGCTCGAGCGAGGGAACCTCGAGGCCGGGCAGGGTCAGCAGGTCGAACTCGCCGGCGAAGGCGCGGCGTAGGCCGGCGTCGAGGTTCTCGCGCTCGGCGGCGGCGAGGAAGCCGACGGTTCCGTAGTTGATGCCGAACACCGGCACCTCGGTGCCGGCATAGCGCCGCATCCCGAACAGGATCGAGCCGTCGCCGCCGAGCACGAGGCAGAGGTCGGGGTCGTCGGGGAGCTTGTCGACCTCCTCGATCCCGCCCGCGGAATCGCCGTGCTTGGCGTGCTCTTCGGGCGTCGCCACCAGCTTCCACGAAGCCGCCTCGGCCGCCTTGGCGGCGGCGGCGACGCCCTCGGACGCGGTCTCGGGGTGCCCGTGGGTGATCAGGACCGCGGTCTTCACCGCTTCACCGCCCAGACGAAGGTCTCGAGGTTTCCCTTCGGCCCGGGCAGCCCCGACTCCGCTTCGCCGCGGACCTCGAAGCCGTTCTGCACCGCTGCGGCGACGACGACGTCGACCGCCTCGCGGCGAAGCTCGGGGTCGCGGACGACGCCCGCCTTGACCTTGGCCCTACCGAGCTCGAACTGCGGCTTTACCATCGCCAGCAGCTCCGCGCCCGGCTCGAGCCCGGCGGCGATCGGCGCCAGGACCTTGCTCAGCGAGATGAACGAGACGTCGACGGTGACCAGGCCGGGGACGAATGGCAGCGAGCCCGGCCCGAGCTCGCGCGCGTTGAGATCTTCGAGCACCAGGACCCGCTCGTCGTTGCGCAGGCCCCAGTCGAGCTGGCCGTGGCCGACGTCGAGCGCGATCACCCGCGCGGCGCCGCGTTGCAGAAGGCAGTCGGTGAAGCCGCCTGTGGAGGCGCCGACGTCGAGGCAGTCGCGTCCGGAGACCTCGACGCCGAGCTCGCTCAGCGCGTTGTCGAGCTTGATCCCGCCGCGCGAGACGAAGCGCGGTCCATCCTCGACGAGCAGCTCGGCGTCGCTGGCAACCATCTGGCTGGGCTTGACCAGCACGGGGCCGTCTCGCCCGAGGCGCACGCCTCCGGCGCGGATCGCCTCCGCGGCGGCGGTTCGCGAGCCGGCGAGGCCGCGCTCGGCGAGCAGGCTGTCGGCGCGGACGCGGCTACCCATGGACCAAAGGTAAGCCAATGTGAGCTGTGTGACCCCCGTCACACACAAGCCGCACATACGTTCGTACGCTTCCGGGCACGATGAATCGAGCAGTTCCACTCGACGTCCACGGTGCAATCGAGGTTCTGGCGGCCCCGTTCCTGATCGTCGCCCCCTTCGTGCTCGGGTTCGGCGCTGCCGCCGGCACGATCAGCATTGCGATCGGCGTGGTCCTGCTCGGGCTCGCGGTCTCGATCCACGACGACCGCGGCGCGATCCCGCTCAGCGCCCACGCTGCGCTCGACTACATGATCGCGGTGACCACGATGGTCGCCGGCATCATCCTCGGGGTCGTCACCGGTGACCCGATCATCACGGCCTTTATGGTCGGCTTCGGCTCCCTGCATATGGCGCTGACCGCTTCAACCCGGTTCAGCCGTCCGCTTGGCGCCCAGTTCCGACCACCTCCCACAGAACACACAACATAAGTATCTCTCCTCCCTGTAGTACCCCTAAGAAACGGCCCTCCTGTGAGGGCCGTTTCTTTTATGGCCAAGTGGCCATAAAATTGACCCCGCCGTGTCGGGTAAGCTCGGTTCATGGCTGAGCGCTCGACCGAGGCCCTCCGCAAGGCGATCGCGGACTCCCTCCCCGATCGCCCGTTCACGCTCGAGTTCTGGGACGGCGGCCGCGTAGAAGCCACCCGCGACGGCGGCCCCGTGATCAGCTTCCGCTCGCCCGACGCGATCAGCCAGGTGCTGCGCGCTCCGGGCGAGCTCGGGCTCGGCCGCGCCTACGTCACCGGCGAGATCGACGTCGACGACATCGACAAGGTCATGGGCCTGCTCGGGCGCTGGTCCGCCCCGCCGCTCGGCGCGGCCGCCAAGGCGAAGTTCGGCCTCGCCGCACTCCGCGCCGCGGGCCTCAAGCGCCCCCCGCCCCCTCCCGCCGCCGAGCTGCGGCCACCGGGCAAGCGCCACACCAAGAAGTTCGACTCCGCGACCGTCCGCCACCACTACGACGTCTCCAACGAGTTCTTCGCGCTCTTCCTCGACGAGTCGATGACCTACTCCTGCGCGCTGTTCGCCGACGGGGCCCAGAGCCTCGAGGAGGCGCAGTTCGCCAAGCTCGATCTCGTCTGCCGCAAGCTCGGGCTGGCACCGGGGCGCAAGCTGCTCGACGTCGGCTGCGGTTGGGGCAGCATGGGCATCCACGCGGCGCGCGAGTTCGGCGCCGAGGTCACCGGGATTACCCTCTCCCCTCCCCAGGCCGAGCTCGCCAACCAGCGCGCCCGTGAGGCCGGTGTCGCCGAGCTCTGCGACTTCCGCGTCCAGGACTACCGCGAGATCGGCGACGAGCGCTTCGACGCCGTCAGCTCGATCGGGATGATCGAGCACGTCGGCGGCGACAACATCGACGAGTACGCGGCCTGCGTCGCCGGGGCGCTGGCGCCGGGCGGCAAGGTCCTCAACCACGGCATCACCTGGACCGAGCCCGAAGTCCACATCGGCGCCGAGTTCTCGGAGCGCTACGTGTTCCCCGGCGGCGAGATCCCGCCGGTCTCACGGGTGATCCTCGCCTTCGAGCGCGCCGGGCTCGAGCCGCTCCATGTCGAGAACCTCCACCGCGACTACATCGAGACCCTTCGCCACTGGGCCGAGCGCCTCGACCGCAACCTCCCCGAGGCCGAGCGCCTGGCCGGAGAGGAGCGGGTCCGGGTCTGGCGCCTCTATCTGCGCGCCGCCCGCAACGGCTTCGAGATCGGCCTCACCTCGCTGTTCCAGACCCTGCTCTCGGCGCCGATCACGATGCGCGCCGGCGAGCAGGTCGTGCCGGCGGCGGAAGCGCGGCGCGGCGTCGCCGTCCCGAGCTAATCGCTTCGGGCTCCGCGCCCGAGGAACAGCAGCGAGGCGAAGAACACCGTCGACATCAGCAGGATCACGACGCAGTCGGAGCGGACTCGCGGCTCCGCAACCTCGGTCCGGCGAGGCCGTTGGCGATGACGAAGATGGCGAGGCCCATTGCCACCGGGCGAGGTTGGCGACGCGGTCGAGGCCTTCGTTAATTGGCGACCGTCTCGCGTTCGCCGATCGCGGCGAGGACCCTGTCGGCGACGGCCTCGCCGGTGAGGCCGACCTCTTCGCGCAGCAGAGCGGGCTTGCCGTGGGTCACGTAGCGGTCGGGGAGGCCGATGCGCATGACGCGGGCGCGCTCGCCCGGCGGCATCGCGTCCTCGAGGTGCTCGAGCACGGCGGAGCCGAAGCCGCCGTCGAGGACGTTCTCCTCGACGGTGACGACCAGCTCGTGCTCGGCGGCGAGCTTTTCGGCCAGCTCGCCGTCGAGCGGCTTGGCGAAGCGGGCGTCGGCGACCGTGGGCTCGAGGCCGCGCTCGCGCAGCAGCTCGGCGGCGCGCAGGGCCACCTGGACGCCGTAGCCATAGCCGAGCAGGGCAACCTTCTCCCCCGGTAGCAGCAGCTCGCCCTTGCCGATCTCGATCGCCTCGGGCGCGTCGGGCATCGGCGCGCCTTCGGCGGCGCCGCGCGGGTAGCGCAAGGCGATTGGGCCCTCGTGCTCGACCGCCGTCCGCAGCATGTGGACGAGCATCGCCTCGTCGCGCGGGGCCATGACGACGATGTTGGGCAGGCAGCGCAGGTAGGAGATGTCGAAGGCGCCGTGGTGGGTCGGGCCGTCGTCGCCGACGAGGCCGGCGCGGTCCATGGCGAAGGTGACGTCGAGCTTCTGCAGGCAGACGTCGTGGACGATCTGGTCGAAGGCGCGCTGGAGGAAGGTCGAGTAGATCGCGCAGACCGGCTTGGCGCCCTGGATCGCGAGACCGGAGGCGAAGAGCACCGCGTCCTGCTCGGCGATGCCGACGTCGTAGTACTGCTCGGGGCAGGCCTCGGCGAGTTTGTTGAGGCCGGTCCCCCCCGCCATCGCCGCGGTGATCCCGATCACCTTATCGTCGCGCTTGGCCTCGTCGACCAGGGCGTCGGCGAAGACGGCCGTGTACTGGGGCGGCGCCGCGGGCTTCGGCTCCTCGAGCTTCTCGATCGTCTCGGGTGAGTCGGATTCCTGAACGGGAACGGGTCGAGACGGTCCACCCGCTTCGCGCCCCGGTCCCGGCGGCGCCGGACGCGAAGCGGAGGAGCCGCCGGTTGATGTCGGCTTGCCGTTGACGATCGAGCCCGGCTTGGCGGCGTGCCACTTCTCCATCCCCTCGAGCCCGCCCTCCTCGGCCGGCTCGAAGCCCTTGCCCTTGACGGTGTGGATGTGGACGACGACCGGGCGCTCGGCGTCGAAGGCCTCGGCGAGCGCCTGGCGCAGGGCGCCGACGTCGTGGCCGTCGACGACGCCGACGTAGGCGAGGTCGAGCTCCTCGAACAGAAGCCCCGGCGCCCAGTAGGCCTTGATCGCGGCCTTGATCTCGGGGCCGAGGCGCTGAGGAATTCGTTGAGCACAGGCCGGAATCGGCATTCATCTGCTTTGCGCAATTCACAACAGTAACAAACTGTATTTGCTTGTCGCCTGCCCGACAGCGTGTCGGTAAAAACCCTGTCGGTCTTCCTGCCCATAGTCGTTATAAACGAAAGGCTATGCAACAGGAGACGAAGTCCAGAGAGTCTTTAGTCCGGCGGTCGCGGGCTAAAGAGCTGAATCAAAGCTGTGACGCCCATTCCGCGAACGGTGCACTGAGATCCCATTGGACTCACCGCCACCCGAGACGGCGGCGTGCTATGGGTATTGAATCCGCAGCGCACGCATTGGCAGCGCATGGGACCCGAAGATGCTGGCAGTTGAGTTGCGCAAGGCTGGCGTACAGCTGAAGATTTTGCGGCTTTC
>CAVOKZ010000019.1:0-26516 GCA_963696625.1 uncultured Solirubrobacterales bacterium | reverse complement strand
GGGCCTTCGAATCCGCTGGCGAAGTCGGTGACGCGAGAAGCCGGCGCCTGGCTCGACAATTACCGCGGGCCGGCACCCCCTGGATGATCGCTGCGCCCGCGCTGGCGTATACGGGCGCGCTCGTTGCGGCGTTGGCCTTCGCCTTCTCGGCGGGCAGGATCGCGTTTCCAGCAGCCTTTCGGTCGCGGGCGTCGCAACCATGGCGGGCTTCAGCATGTTCCCCTTCCTGCTGCCGTCCTCGACCCACCGAGGACGAAAGCCTAACGGTCTGGGACGCATCGATCGAGCAAAGGGACGCTCTCGCTCATGCTCATCGCGGTGATCGTCTTTCTGCGATCGTCCGTGCCTGCGGGGCAGCACCAGCGCCTAGTTTCTAGCCGCCGGAGCCTCGACAACTATGTAGCTGATGGCAGAGAAGGCTTTGGCAACCGCGCAAGCAAACCTCCCCCCGCAGAACCTCGAAGCAGAGGAATCGGTGCTCGGGGCGATGATGGTTTCCGAGTCGGCGATCAACCCGGTCGTACTCGATGTGCGGCTGCGGGCCGACGACTTCTATCGCGAGCAGCACCGCAAGATCTTCGCCGCGATCCTGCGGCTCGAAGGCGGCGGCGACCCGGTGGACGCGATCAGCGTCTCCGAGAACCTCTCCCAGCACGGCGAGCTCGACGCCGTCGGCGGCCGCGACGACGTCTCGGGCCTCGCGGCCAAGGCCCCCGCACCCGGCAACGCCCGCCACTACGCCGAGATCGTCCAGCAGAACTCGCTGCTGCGCCGGCTGATCGCCGCCGGCAGGACGATCCAGGAATCGGTCGCCAACCGCGAGGACGAGCCCAAGCAGCTCGCCGAGCGCGCCGAGGCCCTGCTGTTCAAGGTCGCCCACGAGGAGAACGCCTCCGACTTCCGCGGAATCGGCGAGATCCTCGATGACGAGCTGGAGAAGCTCGAGGAGCTGTCGAAGGGCAACGCGGACGTAATCGGGACCCCGTCCGGGTTTCGCGACCTCGACGACATCACCGGCGGCTTCCGCCCCGGAAACCTGATCATCATCGCCGCACGGCCATCGATCGGTAAGAGCGCCCTCGCGTGCAACATCGCAGAGAACGCCTCGATCAAGCACAACCGCCCGGTAGCGATGTTCTCGCTTGAGATGTCGGAGGCGGAGCTTGCCCAACGCTTCATCGCCACGCAGACGCGCATCTCCTCCGATCGTCTTCGCAAGGGACGGGTCGCCCGCGACGACTGGCCGAGCGTCGTCCGCGCGTGTAACAAGCTCGACAAGGCGCCGCTGTGGATCGACGACTCCTCCGACCTGGGACTCCTCGAGCTTCGGGCGAAGGCACGACGCCTGCACGCCCAGGAGAAGAACAACGGCAACGACGGACTCGGGCTCGTGATTGTCGACTACCTGCAGCTGATGCGGGCCGAGGACCCGCGTGCAAATCGCGTCGAGCAGGTCGGCCAGTTCAGCCGCGGGCTCAAGATCCTCGCCCGCGAGCTCGAGATCCCGGTAATCGCGGTTTCCCAGCTATCGCGCGCCCCGGAGCAGCGTCCCGACAAGCGTCCGATCCTCTCCGACCTTCGCGAGTCCGGCTGCCTCACGGGCGAGTCGAGGGTGTACCTCCCGGATTCGGGCAAGTCGGTGCCGATCGGTGAGTTGGTCGGCAAATCAGGGTTTCGCGTGCTGGCCGTCAATCCGGATACCTGGAAGCTCGAACCCCGGCGGGTGGAGCGAGCCTTCTCGACGGGCACCAAGCGCGTCTTCACGCTGACGACCGCGCTGGGTCGCTCGATCCGGGCGACCGCGAATCACAAGTTCCGCACCGTCGACGGCTGGTGCAGGCTCGACGAGCTCGGGGCCGACGACCACGTCGCGCTTCCACGTGAGCTGCCCGGGCCCACGGAGACAACGATGTCGGACGACGAATTGGCGCTCCTTGGACACCTGATCGGCGACGGCTGCACGTTGCCGCGACACGCGATCCAGTACACGAGCAACGAGCGACGGCTCGCCAAGCTGGTGTCGGATCTGGCCACCGCGGTGTTCGGCGAACGAGTGAAGCCCCGCATCAAGCGCGAGCGGGACTGGTATCAGACCTACATCCCGGCGACCGAGCATCTGACCCACGGCATCCGGAACCCCGTCGCCGAATGGATGGACGGCCTGGGTGTTTTCGGGCTTCGGTCTCACGAAAAGCGGATTCCGGAGAAGGTATTCGAGCAACCCGCCCCCTCGATCGCAATGTTCCTCAGACATCTCTGGTCGACCGACGGATGTGTTCACCTGAGTCGCGGGCGGCATCCGGCGATCTACTACGCCACAAGCAGTGCGGAACTCGCCAGGGGTGTCCAGGCGCTCCTGCTCCGGCTCGGCATCAACGCTCGGTCCAAGCAGGTGAGCCAGCGGAGAAAGGGGCGGGACCAGTGGCACATCCGCGTCAGCTCTGGGGAAGACATCCGCCGCTTTCTCGCTGAGGTCGGCGGTCTGGGTGACAACAAGGCAACTGCCGAGAAGCGAATCCTCGAGCTGCTCGAGACGCGTGGCGTCAATCCGAATCGAGATGTCATCCCCAAGTCGGTCTGGACATCAGAGGTGACGGAGGCCCGTGTGGCCGCGGGCATCACGACCCGCGAGCTCCAAGCCGGGATCGGGCTCTCGTACTGCGGATCGACGCTCTACCGGGCGAATCTCAGCCGGGAGCGGGCTGCGAGAGTTGCTGAAGTGATCGGCAGCGACGAGCTTCAGAATCTCGCGACCAGCGATGTGTACTGGGACCGGATCGTCTCGATCGAGCCCGATGGCGAGGCGGACGTCTATGACCTCACGGTCGAAGGCCTCCACAACTTCGTCGCCGAGAACATCGTCGTCCACAACTCGATCGAGCAGGATGCCGACGTCGTCGGCTTCCTCTACCGCGACGAGTACTACAACCGCGAAGACACCGAGGACCCGGGAGGCGCCGAGTTGATCATCGCCAAGCACCGCAACGGCCCCGTGCGCACCATCCGCCTCGCTTTCCTCGAGCACTACCCGAAGTTCGCCGACCGCGCCCGAACCGATGCCCCGGTCGAGCAGCTCTCGGGCGAAGCGCCGGAGATCTCGGGGTCGAACGGATCTAACGGCGCCGGCTCCGACGAAGACGGCGGCGGCTTCGGCCTGGCCGAGGATTTCTAGTGGCTGATTGTCAATTTGGCGTCTGCGACGGATCGGGCTGGATCCTCGGCCCCGAGGACGTCGCCAGGCCGTGCGAGTGCCGCGAGCGGCGTCAGGCGAAGGCGCGGACCAGCGGCGTCTCATCGGTGATCCCGCGCCGCTACCGCGGCGTCTCCTTCGACCGCCCCCCGGTGCCGGCGTTGTTCGCCCCCGCCGTGGACATGACCCGCAGCTTCTGCTCGGAGATCGACGCCAACCTGGGCCAAGGCAGGGGCATGTGGTTCACCGGCGACGTCGGCACCGGCAAGACGACCCTGGCGATGCTGATCTCGAAGACCGCGATCGAAGCCGGGCACTCGGTGATCATCTACTCGCTGCCGAAGCTGCTCGCCCGCATCCGCCGTACCTACGACGCCGGGCTCGGCGAGGACTCCTACCTCGAGCTGTTCGAGCGGCTCTCCTCCGTCGACCTGCTCCACATCGACGACCTCGGCGCCGAGAAGCGCACCGACTGGGTGCTGGAGCAGCTCTATGCGCTCGTCAACGAGCGCTACGAGCGCGGCGGCTCGATCGTGGTCACCACCAACCTCGACGCCGGCGAGCTCCAGGAGCAGATCGGCGAGCGCACCGTCTCGCGGCTGACCGAGATCTGCGGCCACAACGTCGCCTCGATGCACGGCAAGGACCTGCGCCTAGCCTCATAAGGGCACAGGCGCCCGCACGCCGCCCGGTGCTAGTTCGGGGACAGGATGAATCCTGTCCCCGACCAAGGAAACCTCCATACTTTCGCGCGTGCCCGGAACCGTGATCGTCGGCGCCCAGTGGGGCGACGAGGGAAAGGGAAAGATCACCGACCTGCTCGCCGAGCGGGCGGACATGGTGATCCGTTTTCAGGGCGGAAACAACGCCGGCCACACCATCGTCCGCGGCGACGAGGTGTTCAAGCTGCACCTGATCCCCTCCGGGATCCTCTACCCCGGAAAGATCTGCGCGATCGGCAACGGCGTCGTCATCGACCCCAAGGTGCTGATCGAGGAGATGGACGGGCTGCGGCACCAGGGCCTCGACGTCGGCGGGCTGAAGATCTCCGCCAACGCGCATCTGATCATGCCCTACCACGTGAAGCTCGACACGGCGGGCGAGGCGAAGCTCGGCAAGCTCTCGATCGGGACCACACGGCGCGGGATCGGCCCCTGCTACGCCGACAAGGCCTCGCGCCTCGGGATCCGCGTCCAGGACCTGCTCGACGAGAAGATCCTGCGCAAGAAGATCATGGTCGCGATGGACCCCAAGGCCCAGCTCCTGCGCCCCTTCGCCAAGGACCCCGAGCTCGACCTGCAGGCGATGACCCAGGAGTACCTCACCTACGGCAGCCAGCTCGAGCCCCACATCGCCGACACCGCCCACATGTGCTGGGATGTGCTCGACCGCGGCGGCAGCGTGCTGTTCGAGGGCGCCCAGGCGACGATGCTCGACCTCGACCACGGCACCTATCCGTTCGTGACCTCCTCGAACCCGGTCGCCGGCGCGGCGACGGTCGGGGCCGGCGTCGGCCCCGGTGACATCGACGAGGTCTGGGGCGTCGCCAAGGCCTACGCAACCCGAGTCGGCTCGGGCCCCTTCCCGACCGAGCTCTTCGACGAGACCGGCGATCTGATCCGCGAGCGCGGCGGCGAGTTCGGCACGACGACCGCCCGCCCGCGCCGCTGCGGGTGGATGGACAGCGTCGCCCTGCGCTACGCCGTGCGCCTCAACACGATGAAGGCGCTGGCGGTCACCAAGCTCGACGTCCTCGGCGGCCTCGAGACCCTGAAGATCTGCGTCCGCTACCGCCACCCCGACGGCGCCGTCTTCGACGAGTTCCCGTACCACCAGTCGATCATCCACTCGGCCCAGCCCGAGTACGAGGAGTTCCCCGGATTCGACGGCGACATCGGCGGCGCCCGCAGCGCCGCCGACCTGCCCCGCGAGGCGCGCGAGTATCTGGAGGCGATCTCCGAGTACGCCGGCTGCCCGATCGCGCTGGTCGGCGTCGGCCCGGCCCGGGATCAGATCGTCTGGATGGGCGGCGAGCCCAAGCTCAAGGCCGCCTGACGCTCGAGAGCGTCTCCAACAGGAGAGGGCGGGTCAGACAGGGCCCCAGTATCTCGGACGAAGGGGCTGACTCGACCGACCGGTCAGGAACGCGTGAGGGCCTTCTTTCGCTGCTCGTACTCCTTGACCGAGATCTGGCCGTCCGCGAGCCGGTGATCGAGGGTCGCCAGGGGATCGTGGTGCCCTCGCCCAACCGCCTCGCGCAAGAGCCAGATGACTCCAAAGATGACGAGCCCCCAGAAGACGACCATGCCCAACATCATCACGATCATCCAGCCGGTTCCGATGTCTCCATCATGCATTCCCCATGCGTCCGCGAGCGGAAGAAGTGAGAGGCCTACCTCGATCACCTGAGGCGATTCTACGACAGATGAAGCGCTAGACCGTCGCCGCGTCGCTCGCGTGGGCGGCACCCGGGATCAGCTCGCCCTCCTCGGCCTTGAGCTCGCCGCGGCGCAGCATTCGCATCGCCAGGATCGAGGCGCCGAGCATCGCCGAGACGGCGAGGCTGACCTGGACTGAGAGCAGGCCCTCGCGGCTCCAGTAGACGTCGCGCAGGTCGAGCAGCAGCGCCGACTCGTCGAAGGTCAAACCGGCACCGGCGCCGAAACCGAGCGCCAGGGCCTCCTCGAGCTTCTCGTTCTCGCTCGCGAGCGCCGCGCCGCCGGAGCCGAAGGCGATGATGATCCCGGGCACGAAGTGGTGGATGTGGCGCTTGCCGATCACGATGTCGCCTCCCACCGGGAGCCTGCCGCCGCGGATCGACCAGGTCAGGAGGCGGATGATCGCGAAGGCGCCGAGGAAGCCGCTGAGGATGTTGAAGAGCACGGTCTCGCGCCTGGGCGCCTCGGCGTAGGCGTTGCGAACGACGGTGGCGGTGTCGCGCGTCGCGAGGCCGGCGAGCTCAGCGGCGTTGTCGGGGGTGGGGATGCTCTCGTCGTCGCGGCGGCGGCGGGCCAGCCGCGAGACCTCACCGGCGATCACCGTGCCCGCGGTCGCGATCGCCATCGCGGCGAGCGCGACCGTGACGCGCTCGGCGCCCCTCGACGGCCGTCTGTGCCTACGTCGGAGCCTCACGCAGCCAGTTTAGGTATGGAACCCGGACCATTCCGCTCTCAAACCAAATAGAATGCCTGCACCGATGGGGAGAATCGTGCTGACTCCCGTCAACGCCGTGCGCCACGTCGCCTGGTACCTGAGCTACCACGCGGGCGCTCGCTCCGACGATTAGTCGCCGGCGGCGGAACAGCGAGTGGGCCGTGAAGGGCTCGAACCTTCGACCTTGAGCTTAAGAGGCTCCTGCTCTACCAACTGAGCTAACGGCCCGGGGCTTCGCGACAAGGCGAAGCGGCGAGAAAGTATAGGTCGGAGGCGCGGGGTCCGAAACCTACTGGCCGTCCAGCGCGCCGCTCGAGCCGAGCGGGTTCTGGAACGGGTTGGAGCCGGCGCCGCCGGTGGCTCCGGCCCCGGCTTGGGCCTGCTGCTTCTCCTGCTTGGCGACAGTGTCGATCTGCTGGCGGATCGACTCGCCGAGCTTCTTTAGCTGGTCGAGCTGGGTCTGGAGCTGGGCCTTGTTGGATGAATCGGCCTTGGCGAGCGCCTGCTGGGCGGCCCGGTCGGCCGCGGCGGTGTCGCCGGCGAAGTAGAGGTACTGCGCCAGGGTCGAGAGCGACCCCAGGGTCGGCTGCTGCTCGGCCGCGATCTTCTGCGCGCCGGCGGCGCCCTGAAGGTTGGCGTCGACTTCGCCGGCTGAGGTCGAGGACTCGGCGAGGAAGAGGTAGGCCTGCGCCACCTGGGTCGCCGCGGCGAAGTTGGGCTTCGCGGGCTTCGTCTTCAGATATGCGTCCCAGTTGTCGGCGGCCCTCTGGAACTCCTCGTTCGACTCGACCGTCGGGCTCTGCTGGCCCGTGTCCGGGTCGACGTCGACCTGCTGCTGACCCGACTGGACGTGGAGCGTGACCAGCGTGATCAGCGCTTGCTGGTCCTGCGGGTTGACCACGAGCTTCGCCTCGGCCTCGGAGATCTGGTCCTCGAACGGGTTACCGCCGCCTCCGCCGCTGCCGGTCGAATCGGTGAGGCCGATCGCGTCGAGGATGCCTCCGCCTCCGCCTCCGCCGATCCCGAACAGGATCAGCCCGCCGCCCATGAGCACGGCAAGGCCCGCGTAGATCACGCGGATGAAGTTGCGGCGGCGCGGGCTCTGGAGGTCGAACAGCACGGCGGCGAAGGGTACCTATGCTGCTTCGCCGGGGGGGCCGCCGCCGGGCGCATCGGCTGCCGGCGACCGGCGCTCGCGCGGCCGGCCCCACAGGCGGGATATGACAAGGCTGATCTCAAAGAGCGCCAGCAGCGGGATCATCTCGATCAGCATCGAGACCGGGTCGGTGCCGGGCAGCGCCGCGGCGACGACGGCGATGATCACGTAGGCGTAGCGGCGGTTCTTGGCGAGCTGCTCGGGCGTGGTGATCCCCAGCCGGGTGATCGCGAGGATCCCGACCGGAACCTGGAACACGAGGCCCATCGCGATCAGCGTCATCGAGACGAAGCTGTAGTAGTCCTTGGCCCGGACCTGGATGTTGAACTGGCTGTCGTTGAAGTTGAGCAGGAACTTGACCGCCGCCGGCAGCACGACGTAGTAGCCGAAGACGACGCCGGCGATGAACAGCGCCGGGATCATCATCAGCAGCGGCAACGCGACCTTGCGCTCGTCGGGCTTGAACGCCGGCAGCACGAACGCGTAGAGCTGGTAGAGGATGATCGGCATCGAGATCAGGATCGCCGCGTAGGCGCTGACCGTGATCGTCGTCGTGAACGGCTCGGCGACGCCGAAGGTGATCGGGTGATCGAGATGATCGGGCAGCGGCTTGTTGATCACGTCGAGGATCCAGTCGTTCTGCCAGAAGCAGATGGCGAAGGCGACCGCCAGCGCGACCAGCGACCAGATCAGGCGTGTGCGAAGTTCGTCGAGGTGCTCGACAAGCGTCAACCGGTCCTCGTGGGAGACCGGCCCGACACGCGGCATCGAGCTAGCCCTTGTTCTCGGTGACTACTTCGCCCTCGACGGGCTTCTCGGCGGCGGGCTTCTCGGCGGGCGGCTGCGGGGTCGCGGCCTTCAGCTCCGATTGCTTGGTCTCGGTGCTGTCCTTGTCGTCATCTCCGCTGATCGACCCGCGGAAGCCGCGGATTCCCTCACCGAGGGACTTGCCGAGCTCGGGCAGACGCTTCGGCCCGAAGACGATCAGCACTATGACCAGAACGATTGCGATTTCCAGTGGTCCGATATTGGGCATCGGCGCAGATGGTACGGCACGCGGCCCTACGGGTTAGGAATTCTTATGTGACTTCTCGGATTCCGCCTCGGCCCCGTTGGCAAAATTGAGGTGGTAGCGGCTGGCGGTGGGCTCGGCCTGACCCTGGTACTTGCTGCCCGCCGCGGTCCCGCCGTAGGGGTTCTCGACCGCTCGATCCATGCGCATGAACGAGATCTGGCCGATCGGCATTCCCTCGAACAGGGTGATCGGGAGGTTCGCGAGGTTGGAGAGCTCGAGCGTCAGGTTGCCCTCGAAGCCGGGATCGACGAAGCCGGCGGTCGAATGGATCACGAGCCCGAGCCGGCCGAGCGAGCTCTTGCCCTCGAGCCGGGCGACGAGGTCGTCGGGCAGCTTGACCCGCTCGAGCGTCTGACCGAGGACGAACTCGCCGGGGTGAAGGACGAAGGGCTCGCCGGGTTCGACCCTGACGAGCTCGGTCAAATCCTCCATCGGCTTGCGCACGTCGATGTACGGGTGCTTG
The DNA here is from genome assembly GCA_963696625.1 of uncultured Solirubrobacterales bacterium. Classification (GTDB taxonomy): domain Bacteria; phylum Actinomycetota; class Thermoleophilia; order Solirubrobacterales; family 70-9; genus JAWVFN01. Next base: position 17,479 of record CAVOKZ010000019.1, on the reverse strand, counting down.
GTGTTGTTGAAGACGCGGAAGGCGGAATCGACCCGCATGTCGACGCTCGAGGGCTGCACGAGCGACTCGTCGTAGGGGTCGAATACGAGCCGCCCCGCGGCGATCTCCTCCTTGATCGTGCGGTCGCTGAGCACCATGTGAAGCGGAGTCTATGCGTGGGTACGTCGATTTCGGGAATTCCCCCTAAAGCCATCCCCGCTGCTACCGATAGTTGATGTGATGAGCGCACCGAGACGGACAGGGCAAGCCCCCAAGAGCACTCAGATGCAGCTCTGCGCCGAGTGCAGCTCGGATCTGGTCCAGCCGGTCGACTGGGAAGAGATTCCAGGCGAGGGCTGGAGCGTCGAGCTTCGCTGCCCCGAGTGCGAATGGCGCGGCGGCGGCACCTTCGCCCAGCGCGACATCGACGAGTACGACCGTTTTCTCGACGAGGGCATGCGCCTGGTCATCGACGACCTCCGCAAGCTGACCCGCGAGAACATGGAGCGGGACCTCGAGCACCTGGTCGCGGCGCTCGACGCCGACCTGGTCCTGCCCGAAGACTTCTAGAAACCTAACTCTTCTCTGAGCCCGAGGGAAGCGCCGCCGGCAGCGGGTCGGTCCCGAGCTCCTGGCGCAATGTGACGAGGTGCTGGCCGACGTTGGCGCAGTTCTGGGCGCTGAGGATCAGCAGATCGGCGGCGCCGAGCTCCGTCTGGCCCTCGACGTAGGCCGCGACGAGTTGGTTCGACGTGCGGATCAGGAGGTTGAGCCAGTCCTCGCGGGTCTGGGCTTGGGTCAGCCCCGGAACCCCGTCGGCCTGCGGAGCCGGCAGCGGCTCGCCGCCGATCTTCTCGAGCGCCGCGCTGAGCAGCTTCTCCTGCTTGCGCTCCCCGGCGGCGAACTTGGCCGCGGTCGCGGTGAAGGGGCCAAGCATCTTGCTGGCGAGCGCGGCCTCGTAGGCAAGGATCGACTGCTGGACGAAGCCGATCGAGCGGACGAGGATCTCGGTGTCGGTGTCGGAGGTGTCCTCCCCATCCTGAGCGAAGGCTGTGGCGGCGAAGACGCCGGGAACTGCAGCGGCCGCCCCAACCAGGGCGCCGCGCCGCGCGAACTCGCGCCGGCTGAGGCTGCCCGGGCTCACGCGGGGAGTCCTTCGAGGACGGTGATGTGCTGGGAGGCGGACATGGCGAGGGAGGTCCAGGTCGCGCGCAGGTCGCCGATCGTCAGCTCCGGGATCTCCGAGATGTAGTCCCCCGACTTGCTCGCTTCGAGGCCGGCGACCTCGGCGCGTCCGCTCGGCCAGTTCTGGAGCGGCACAGGGATCTCCTGAGCCACGCCGGCGGGCTTGACGGGAGTGCCACCGAGGTCGGTGATCACCGTCGAGAGCCCCGTCGCGTGGGCCTGCTCCTGGGTGAGGATCTCCTGGACCAGCGGCTTCGCGGACGGCGGGGCCAGTTCGAGCAGCTTCGTGTAGACGGCGACCATCTCGAACTCGCGGGCCTGCCCAACCTGAACGATCTTCAAGTCGTTGGCCTCGTCAGTGTCGCTCGAAGAGTCATCGTCCCCGCAGGCGGCAAGCAGGGCCGGGGAAGCGGCCAGCCCGGCAACGCCGAGTCCCTGGAACAGGCGGCGGCGAGTGAGGTCGGTCTGGTCCACGAGTCCGCGGTGAATATCAGGAATAGCGCTCGACCACGCCGTCGGCGAGCAGCGCGAGCAGCTTGCGGTCGCCCTCGCCGAGGTCGCTTTCGGCAAGTGTCCGCTTGGCGCGCTCGACCCCGGCCCGGGCGCGCTCGCGGACCTCGTCGAGGGCGCCGGTGGCGGCGATCTTCTCGCAGAGAGCCTCCGCCCCCGCCGGGTCGAGCCCGTGCAGGTCGGCGCCCGCCAGCCCCGGGTCCTGGCGGGCGGCGAGGATCAGGGGCAGGTTGACGGTGCCGTCGAGCAGGTCGGTGCCGCGCGCCTTGCCGGTGCGCTCGGTGGGCCCGGTTACGTCGAGGACGTCGTCGAGCAGCTGGAAGGCGAGCCCGATCTCCTCGCCGAAGCTCGCGAACGCCTCCTCGCCGGGCAGGCCCGATGAGATCCGGCCGAGACGGCAGGCGCACTCGAAGAGCTGGGCGGTCTTCAGCCGGCAGCGCTCGAAATAGCGCTGCTCGGTCACCGACATGTCGAAGGCGTCGTCGCGCTGAGCGAGCTCGCCGAGGGCGAGCAGGACACAACTACGACTGAGGATCCCGACCAGTCGCTGATCAGGTCCACCCCGTGCGCGCTCTCCTCCCGACGGCCCCGGACGCGAAGCGGAGGAGCCGTCGGGTGATGCCAGCTCCGCGAAGGCTCGAGAGAACAGAAGGTCGCCGACGGCGACCGCGCGGCCCCGCCCTGACGATGCGAAGACGGTTGGGCGCCCGCGCCTGACCGGCGCGGCATCCAAGACGTCGTCGTGGACCAGCGTCGCCATGTGGATCAGCTCGACCGCGACCGCGGCCCGCACGGCGTGGTCGGGCGGCTCGTCGCCGGCGCAGAGCAGCACCAGCAGCGGCCGCATACGCTTGCCGCCGGCCTGGAGCGTCGCGGTCGAGTCCTCGCCGAGCGTCTCGCCGTGTCCGGAGGCGAGCTCGCGCAGGCGCGACTCGACGTCGCCCATCCGCGCCGGCAGCCAGGCGGCGGCCGCTTCCATCACCGCGGTGACCGGCGGCGGGACGGCGGAGGAGCGGGTCATTTACGGCGGCCTGGGTAAGACTTCAGTCTGACCCCGGTCATCTCCTTGTGGCGCTGTGAATGGCGATGATCCCGCCCGCCAGAAGCAGCCAGCGGATCTCCTCGAAGCCCGCGGCGTCGATCTTCGCCGCCAGCGGCTCGGGCTCGGGGAAGGTCTTCACCGACTCGGGCAGATAGCTGTAGGCGTCGCTGTCGCCGGCGATCGCGCCGATCCAGGGAACCAGGTGGTCGAACCAGACCGAGTAGAAGCTGGCCAGCGGCTCGCGGTGCGGGCGGGTGATCTCGAGGATCACCAGCCGGCCGCCCGGCTTCAGCACGCGGGCCATCTCGGCAAGTCCCTTGTCGAGGTCGGCGAGGTTACGCGCGCCGAATCCGATCGTCACGGCGTCGAAGCCGGAGTCGCCGTATGGCAGGTCGAGGGCGTCGGCCCAGCCGAGCTCAACCGCGAGGCCGCGCTCGCCGCTCTTGTGGCGGGCCAGCTCGAGCATCGGCTCGGAGAAGTCGGAGCCGACGACCCGCCCGTCGGGGCCGATCCGCTCGCGCAGCGCCAGGGCCAGGTCGCCCGTGCCGCAGCAGAGGTCGAGCGCGTCGGAGCCGGGGCCGACCCGCGCCTGGTCGACCGCCCGTTCGCGCCACTGGTGATGCAGCCCGGCCGTCATCGCCGTGTTCATCACGTCGTAGACGCCGGAGATCCGGTCGAACATCCCGCGGACCTGGGTCGAGAACTCTTCGGAGTCGCGGCTCGGATGCGCGGCCGTGCCGGCGTCGGGCAGCTCGATTGGGGCTTCGCTCGCGCCCCCGGTTTCTTCCATACCCCTAGTTAAGCGAGGCTAGGAAATCGGCGAGGTCGTTGAGCTTCTGCGGCGGCAGGTTCTGGTACGAGGGCATGATCCCCGGACCGACCTGGAGCGAGCGGATGATCGCCTCGCGCGGCAGTTTCTGCCCGATCTCGGTCAGATCGGGGCCCGGCCCGTCGTTTCCGTTCTCGCCGACCTTGTGGCAGGCAAGGCACCCCGATTGGGCGACCACCTCCTTGCCGGGCTCGAGAGTCGCCGGGACCTTCATGTCGATCTCGGTCGGGGCTCCGGCGGAGGCGCCGAGGAAGGTCAGGTAGGCCATCGCGATGATCACCATGACCCCGGCGGTCGTCGCGATCGGCCGGCGCTCGGGACGGCGCTCGGGGCCGCGGTCGAAGAAGGGCAGCAGAAGCAGAAGCACCATGCAGATCGTCGGGATGCCGACGGTGGCGACGGGGACGAGCGCCGGCGGCTTGATCACGCGCAGCAGCTCGAAGAGGAAGAAGAAGTACCACTCCGGCCTCGGGACGTAGGTGGTTGTCGTCGGGTCGGCCTTCGGGCCCTGCTCGGCGCCCAGGACCAGCGACATGACCATGATCACGGCGACGACGATCAGCGCCATGGAGGAGTCCTTGAGGATCGCGTAGGGGAAGAAGGGCTTGCCCTTCTTCTTCAGCAGCTCGTATTGGGTGAGATAGGCCTCCTTCTCGGTTGCCTTCACGTCTTCTCACCCTCACGCTCACTCTGGGCCCCGTTCGGCGAGGCGCCGTTGGCGATCGCCGTCAGCTCGCTCGTCCTGACCGACTTCGGCCGGTCGGCCTTGACCCACGGCGGCGCCGTGGTCCCGAGCTTGACGACCAGATAGAGATGGGCGCCGATCAGGGCGATGATCGCCCCGGGCACGAGCAGCATGTGGATCGCGTAGAAGCGCGAGATCGTCGTCGGCTCGAACTCGGCCCCGGCTCTCAAGAAGTCGGCCAGATACGGCCCGACCACCGGCCCGGTCGCGGTGATGTTGTTGGCGACGACGGTGGCCCAGAAGGAGCGCTGGTCGAAGGGCAGCAGGTACCCGGTCAGCCCCATGACCATGGTCAGGATGATCAGCACCACGCCGATCACCCAGTTGAGCTCGCGCGGGTACTTGTAGGCGCCGAAGAAGAAGACCCTCCCCATGTGGAGGAAGATCAGAATGATCATCACCGAGGCGCCCCACTTGTGCATGCCGCGCACGAACTCGCCGAGGAAGACGTCGTTGGTGAGGTGGGTGATGCTGCTGTAGGCCTCCGTGGCGCTCGGGGTGTAGTACATCGCCAGGAAGACACCGGTGACGGCCTGGACCACGAAGGCGAACAGGGTCGCCGAGCCGAGCGTGTAGAACCAGTTCGTTCCCTTGGGGACCTTGCGGAAGAGCATCCCGGTGAGGAAGCCCGAGCCGCCGGTGCGCTCGTCGAGCCAGCCGGTGACGCCGATCCCGGCTTCCTTGCCGTGGTGGGACGCCAGATCCTTGGTCGAGGGGCCCTCTCCGTTTGCGTCGGTCTTCGGCGGCGCGCCAACCGGCTTCTCGCCCGGCGGGGGCGGCTTGCGCAGCGGCGGCGGTACGAGGTTCGGAAGCTTCATGGCGCGGGCGGCGTATCCGGCCGCGGCGGGTAGATGTACTCCCAGATCCCGCCGGTGAACTCACCCGGATCGCGGGTGCGAACCGGCTCGAGGTGCGAGGTGACGCTGTAGCGCGGCCCGATCTCGACCTGGCCGTTTGCAACGCGGGTCTGGAAGCGGTCGAGCGGGCGCACCGGCGGGCCGCCGATGACCTTGCCGGCGAAGTCGTAGACGCCGCCGTGGCAGGGGCAGATGAAGTTTCCGGCGGCCTCGGAGAAACGCACCGGGCAGCCGAGGTGGGCGCAGCGAGTCGAGATCGCGATGTAGGTATTGGGGTCCTCGTTGAAGGGCTCCTCCGGCGTTCCCCGCCGCACGTAGGCAGTGGTCTTGCCCGCCTCGCCGATGCCCTCGACGATCGTGAGCACGACCGACTTGTAGGTGTCGGGCGTGAAGTTGCCGGTCGGACCGACCGCCTGCCAGGTCTCCTTCGGCGTCTCGAAGATCGGCGCCAGGGCGAAGCCGACGGCGGGCAGGACGATCCCGGCCGCGGCCAGCCCGCCGAGCGCCTGTCCCCCGATCGCGAACGCGTTGCGGCGAGTCATCGACTCGCCCTCGAAATAGCCGCGCGGTTCGGTCTCGGGCAGGCCCCCGCTCTTCTTGTCGTTACCTTCGTCAGCCACGGTCGTGCGCGGGGAAGCCTATCGTTTCGCGTGCCGCCTCTAGCTCGGCCTCGATCGAGTTCTGAGCGGCGGCATTGTGCGCCGATTGCCACAAGGCCGCTGAGGCCTCCTCGTCGCCGGACCGGGCGAGCTGTTTGGCGCGGTCGTGCTCGCTGCTGCGGCCGGCCCCGACCGCGACCGTGCTCGCCAGCCAGAGTCCCGCGGCGAGCTCCGCATCGGCGGAGCCTTGATCGCCGTCGGCGTGGACCTGGGCCGAGATGCTGATCAGGTCCGAGAGCTCCTCGACCGCCTCGGGGTCGCCGATCGCCGCGAGACGGTCGAGGCCCGTCGCGTATAGGTAGTCCCCGGCGAGCAGGGCGAGGTCGGCGTCGACGCCGCGCAGAATCCGCGGAGCCCCGTAGTGAAGGAGATAGCCCTCGCGCACCGCCTCGACGATCAGCGCGTAATCGTCCTCCTTCCCCTGCGCACGGGGGCCCGCGGCGACGAGCCGGCCGAGCACCGGCTCGGCCGGCGCTTCGACGACGTAGCCGGAGATCAGCGTGTCGTCGGCGAGCAGCAGCTCGGCGAGGGCGCCCAAGGCATTGGAGGTGACCATCCCGCCCGCGAGGTTAGGGATTTGGGCTCAGCCGAGGGCTTCGGACAGAGCTTGCGTTGCAGCCTCGGCGGTGCGCTCGATCGCGGCCTCGTCGTGGGCGAGCGAGACGAACCAGGCCTCGAACTGCGACGGCGGCGGATAGATCCCGCGCTCGAGCATCCCGCGGCAGAAGGCGCCGTAGGCCTCGGCGTCGGCGAGGGCGGCGCCGGCGAAGTCGGTGACCTCCTCGGCCGAGAAGAAGAGGGTGAGCAGCCCCGGGACCGAGGCGACCTTGACCGGGGCGCCACCCACCGCCTGCCGCAGCGCCGAGGCGAGCAGCTCGGTGAGCTCGCCGAGACGGCGGTAGGCCGCATCGTCGAGACGCCTCAGCGTCGCCAGGCCGGCGGCGGTCGCCAGCGGATTGCCCGACAGCGTTCCGGCCTGGTAGACGTCGCCCTCGGGCGCGATCCGCTCCATCATCGCCCGGGGGCCGCCGTAGGCCGCAGCCGGCAGGCCTCCGCCGAGCACCTTGCCCATCACCGTCAGGTCGGCTTCGACTCCGAGCAGCTCCTGGGCGCCGCCGCGGGCGACGCGGAAGCCGGAGATCACCTCGTCGAGGATCAGCACGGCGCCCGAGGCGTCGGCGAGCTCGCGCAGCCGCTCGAGGAAGCCGTCGGCCGGGGGCACGACCCCCATGTTGGCCGGCAGCGGCTCGGCGATGATCGCGGCCGGGCCGTGCTCGTCGACCGCCTTGGCGATCGCTTCGAAGTCGTTCCAGGGCACGACCACCGTCGCCGCCGCCTGGGCCTCGGTCACCCCGGGGCTCGCCGGAACGCCCGCGGTCGCCATCCCCGACCCGGCCTCGGCGAGCAGCCCGTCGACGTGCCCGTGGTAGGCGCCCGCGAACTTGATCACCCGCTCGCGGCCGGTGAGAGCCCGGGCGAGTCGAATCGCGCTCATCGAGGCCTCTGTCCCCGAGCTCGTCATCCGCATCATCTCGACCGAGGAGAAGCGCTCGGCGACCTCGGCGGCGAGCTCGACCTCGGCGGCCGTCGGCGCGCCGAAGCTGGTGCCGCGGCCGGCCGCCTCGCGCACCGCCTCGATCACCTCGGGGTCGGCGTGCCCGAGGATCAGCGGCCCCCAGGAGCAGACCCAGTCGACGTAGCGGTTGCCGTCGACGTCGATCAGCTCGCAGCCCTCGCCGCGCTGAATAAAGATCGGGTCGCGGCCGATGGATCCCATGGCGCGAACGGGGGAATTGACCCCCCCGGGCATGAGATGCAAGGCGCGCTCGTATAGCGAAGCCGAGTTGGTCATGAGTCGCTGGTCGCTGGTCGCTGGTCGCTGGTCGCTGGTGCTGGGGTTCCAGCGTCTAGCGACTAGCGGCCAGCGGCCCGGGCATGTTCGCGCTCCCAGTTCGCGTAGTCGTCCGTGAAGTAGTGCAGGCGGATCTTCTTGTACTCGGTCGAGGAGTAGAGGACGGCGCGGTCCTCCCCGTGAAGGTCGTGCTCCTCGGCGATCGAGTCGAGGATCGCGTCGCACTCCTCCTTCGAGCGGCCGTGGGCCATCGTGAACACGCTGTAGGGCCAGTCCTCATACGTCGGGCGCTGGTAGCAGTGCGAGACGCCGCGAACCGCGGCCATCTCGGCCCCGACCTCCATGATCTTCTCGTCGGGCACCTTCCAGACGCCCATGCCGTTGGCGCTGAAGCCGGCGCGGCGGTGGTAGAGGATCGCGGCGACGCGGCGGAGGATCTTGCGCTCCTGCATCTGCTCGAGGTGGCCGAGGAAGTCGGCGCTCGACATCCCGACCTCGGCGGCGGCCTCGGCGTACGGGGTCTCGACCGCCGCCATCGGCCCTTGGAGCGCCCGGATCACCGCGATGTCGGTGTCGTCATAGGGCTGGGCCTCGAGCTCGCGCGGCGCCGCGGCCTCGGCCGCGGCGGCGAGCGCCTTGGTGTCGCCCTCCATCTCGAGGTTCATGTTGATCTTGAACAGGCGCAGCGTCGGCAGCTGGCGGATCGAGGAGGCGCCGGTCAGCTCCTGGAGCACGTCGAGGGTGCCCTGGACGCCGAGCTTCGAGTCGGGCGGCGTCGCGATCGTGAACCAGAGGTTGAACTCGTGGGTGCGCAGGTAGTTGTGCGAGACGCCCGGGTGCGAGTTGATGATCTTCGCGGCCCGATGCGGGTTCTCGGCGTCGACCTTGGCGGCGACCAGCATCGAGGAGTAGCCGAGGGCGCGGGTATCGAAGATCGGCGTGATCTCGCGGATGATCCGCTCGTCGAGCAGGCGCCGGGTCCGCTCCATCACCTCGACGAGCGGCAGCTCTGCCTCGGTTGCGACGGCGTCGAACGGCCGCTCGGCGAGCGGGAAGCTCGACTGCAGCAGGTTCATCAGCTTGCGGTCGGTGTCGTCGAGCGGGACGGCCGCCCCGCCCTTCCTCGACCTCAGCTTCGGTTTGGCTACAGACATGACTACGCGCTGGGCCCTTCGGGCTTGCGCGAGACGGCCAGCCACCCGGCCGCTTCCTTTGCGTAGTAGGTGAGGATCACGTCGGCGCCCGCGCGGCGGATCGAGGTCAGGGTTTCGAGCGCAACCGCCTTCTCGTCGATCCAGCCGTTCGCGGCCGCGGCCTTCAGCATCGAGTACTCGCCGGAGACGTGGTAGGCCGCGACCGGGGCGCCGGTCTCGTCCTTGACCCGGCGCACGACGTCGAGGTACGGCGTCGCGGGCTTGACCATGACGATGTCGGCGCCCTCGTCGAGGTCGAGCTTCGCCTCGCGGACCGCTTCGAGCGCGTTGGCGGGATCCATCTGGTAGCCGCGGCGGTCGCCGGACTCCGGCGTCGAGTCGGCCGCGTCGCGGAAGGGCCCATAGAGCGCCGAGGAGTACTTGGCGCTGTAGGCGACGATCGGGGTCGAGGAGTGGCCCTCCTCGTCGAGCGCCCGGCGGATCGAGCCGATGCGGCCGTCCATCATGTCCGAGGGGGCGACCGCGTCGGCGCCGGCCTCGGCGTGGGAGACCGCGGTGCGCGCGAGCAGCTCGATGGTCTCGTCGTTCTGCACCTCGCCGTCGCGGAGAACTCCGCAGTGGCCGTGGCTCGTGTACTCGCAGAGGCAGACGTCGGTGAGCACGACGAGGTCCGGGTGCGCCTCCTTCAGACCGCGGACGGCCATCTGGATCACGCCCTCGTCGTCGTAGGCGCCGCTGCCGAGCTCGTCCTTGTCGGCCGGGATCCCGAAGAGGATCACGCCGCCGACGCCGGCGGCGGCGATCTCGCCGGCCTCCGAGACGAGCTCCGTGATCGAGAGCCGCTCGACCCCGGGCATCGAGGGGATCTCCTCGCGCACCGCCGAGCCGGCGGTGACGAACAACGGCTGCACCAGGTGACCCGGCGAAAGCTCGGTCTCGCGCACGAGGTCGCGCAGCGCCGCCGTCCTGCGCATCCGGCGCAGGCGGGTTGCGGGAAAGCTCATGCCCCGAAGTTTATTGGCGTCGCTCAAGAGAACCTGCGAAGCGCGACCCGGGCGAGCACCGCGTAGGCCGCAGTCAGCGCCAGCAGGTGCAGGACCTGAATCCCGACGTCGGGCCCCGCCGCGTCCAGCGCTCCCGCGAGCGCCTTCTGGGCGGGCGCGAACGGGAAGATCGCGGTGATCACCTTGATCACGTCGAAGAGCGCCGGGCTCACGGTTCCGCTCGGGACCAGCGAGAGGAAGGCGATCGGCAGCGAGATCATGAACGCGAGCAGCGAGCTCGCCTGCACCTCGCGCGCGGAGCTGCCGATCGCGGCGCCCATCGCGGCGAAGCCGGCGCCGCCGGCTCCGATCGCGGCGACGATCAGCGGGGTCCGGCCCCAGTCGATCGAGACGAAGAGCTGTAGCCCGGCGAGCATCAGCAGCGTCACCGCGAAGGCGCAGACGACCCCGAGCGCGATCTTCTCGACGAGCAACCCGGTCGCCGAGACCAGGCCGCGAGTCAGCCGCCGGAAGACGTTCTCCTCACGCTCGAGCGCGATCGACCCGGCGACGAGCAGCACGGTCACGAACATCAGCGTGATCGCCGCCGCCACGGAGACCGCGAAGTTGTCGAAGCTCGGGCGGCGAGCCCGAGACGACCTGCTTGTCGACCTTGATCGGCTCGCGGACCGAGGCGAGCAGGTCGTCGGCGACGCCGAGGTTCTGGCGGGCGAGGCTCGAGAAGCGGACGATCCGCTCGAGCTGGGCGCGGTTGGGATCGCTCTTCGGCAGGGACCGGGCGGCGCCGGAGATGATTCGCTGCGTCTCCTTGAGACCCAGGACCTGGAGGGTCTGGCCGAGGAAGTTGAAATCGCCGCCGTTGAGAAGCAGGTCGAGGTACTGAACCAGCGTCTCCGAGAACTGGCCCGAGACCCTGAGGTTCGCCTCGTTGATCAGCGCGTCGATGCGGTCGTCGACGAGCTGGGCCTTGACCGGGTCCTCTTCGTTGACGACCACCTGCACGGTCGGCTGCTCGAAGCCCGAGGTCGAGAGTTGGGTGCGGAGCTTGTCGACCAGATCTTCCGGAAGGATCAGCGCAGCCAGCACCTCACCGTCCTTGACCTTCTCTCTCGCTTCCTCTTCGGATGAGACACGGATGCACTCGATCTCCTCGCAGAGCTGCTCGCGCGCGGAGTTCTCGTCGAACTCGCTGCCGCCGATGTCGAACGACTGTCCCTTCGGCACCTGGTTGAGGAAGGCGACCCGCGGCTTGTCGGGCCCGCGCGAGAGCGCGAAGCCGACGAGCACCGCGATCACCACCGGATAGATCACCAGCAGCGCCGTGATCAGCGGCGAGCGCTTGAGGATCTGCAGATCCTTGACCAACAGCCAGCGCATTAGGTGGGTTCACTCACCTCTAGTGTCCTTTGGCCGCGAGGAAGGAGACGAACGCCTCTTCGAAGTCGCGCGCCTTGCGGCCGGCTTCCTTGTCGACCGCGGTGTGGAACTGGCGCGAGGTGCCGCTGAACAGCGCCTCGCCGTCGGCCATCACCAGCAGCCGGTCGCCGTAGCGCTCGGCCTCGGAGATGTGATGGGTCGAGTAGATCACCGTGGTGCCGCCGCCGGCGAGGTCGATCACGAACTCCCACAGCCGCGAGCGCTGGCGCGGGTCGAGGCCGGTGCTCGGCTCGTCCAGCAGCAGCACCTGCGGCTTGGAGAGCAGGCCAATCGCGATGTTGACCCGCTGCTGGTTGCCGCCCGAGAGGTCGGAGATCGAGTCGTCGGCGCGCTCGGCGAGGTCAGCCTGCTCGAGCATCTCCGAAACCGTTGCCTCGACGTCGTCGACTCCTTCAAGCCGGGCGAAGAGGCGCAGGTTCTCGGCGACCGTGAGGCGGGTGTAGACCGCAGCGCCTTGGGGGACCCACCCGATCTCGCCCGCGCCGCGGCTGATCTCCCCGCCGTCCGGCTTGATCACGCCGGCGAGGATCGAGAGCAAGGTCGTCTTGCCGGCGCCGTTGGGCCCGATCACCGCGAGCAGCTCTCCCACGCGGGCGTCGAGGCTGACGCCGTCGAGCGCCGCGCGGCTGCCGTAGCGCTTGGTCAGGTCGCTGACCTCGAGCGCCGGCGGCTTCGCGGCCGCCTTCTTCTTCTTCGTCGCCGCCAAGGGCCGGACACGCTAGACGACATCAACCGGCCGCTGCTCCGCTTCGCGGCCGCCGCCGCCGGGACGTGGCGCCGGCAGAATGGACCATGGACAGCGTAGGGTGCGACTCGTGAAGGTCCTCTTCATCGGCGACGTGGTCGGCAAGCCCGGCCGTGAAGGATTGGCGGCGGCGATGCCCGAGCTGCGCGAGCGCTGTGCGTTCGACCTGCTGATCGTCAACGCCGAGAACTCGGCCGGCGGCGTCGGCGTCAACGAGAAGTCGGCGAAGGCGCTGTTCGATCTCGGCGCCGGCGTCCTCACCCTCGGCAACCACGCCTACCGCCACCGCGACGTCTACTCCTACCTCGACCACGAGCAGAGGATCGTGCGGCCGCTCAACTATGCCGCGGGGAACCCGGGGCACGGCTTCACGATGGTGGAGGCGGCGGGGCGCAGCGTCTGCGTGGTCAACCTCTCGGGCCAGGTCCACCTCAACGTCGCCCGCAACGCGTTCATGGCGATCGACGCCGAGCTCGAGAAGATCGAGGCCGACGTCGTGCTCGTCGACTTCCACGCCGAGGTCACCTCCGAGAAGGTGGCGATGGGCTGGCACCTCGACGGGCGCGTGGCGGCGGTGTTCGGGACCCACACCCACGTGCCGACCGCCGACGCCCGCGTGCTGCCCGGCGGTACCGCGGTCGTCACCGACGTCGGCATGACCGGCTCGCGCGCCGGGATCATCGGCGTCAAGCGCGAGCAGGCGATCGACGGGCTGCGGACGCTGATGCCGGTCCGCTTCGAAACCGCCGAGGAGGACATCTGGATCAACGGCGCCTGCGTCGAGATCAACGACCGAGGGCTGGCTGTCTCGGTCGAGCAGATCCTGATGCCCGCCCCCGCTGGTTAGGGCGGTCGACCCCCGCCGCGAGCGGGATCACGAGCAGCGCCAAGAACCACGGGATGTAGAGGTAGAACCAGTGGCTGACCGTGAGCTGGAAGGCGATCAGCACCGCGGCGCCCAGCGCCGCGATCACGTACGGGTCGCGGGCCTTGGGGCGGAAGGCGACGAACAGGGCCAGCGCGACGGTGAGCACCTCGATCGCGATGTGGATGGGCTCGATCGAGGTCTGTCCCCAGATCGAGAAGGGCGAGTCGCGGCCGGACTGGAAGCTGATCGTTCTTTCCCAGAAGGTGGCGATTCCAGGGTCGAGGATCGTCTGGGCCAGGACGATCGCGATCGTGCCTATGAACGCGATGGTGAAGGCACCAACGGCTCGGGCCACGGGCCCCAACCCCGTGGCAGAGGAGTAGGTCGCGAACAACGGCGCCAGAACGAGGGGCGCGAACTTCGTCATCCCGGCCAGGCCCAGGGCTATCCCCCTCTTCACCGGCGACGCCAGCACCAGCATCGCCGCCACCAGGAACATCGCCACCAGCGCGTCGTTGGTGTTGCTCTCCAGCGCGAAGGCGGTGTAGGGGCAGGCAGCCCAGGCGAAGGCCATCGTCACCCCCAGACGGCGGCCGGGCTCGCCGCGGCGCAGCCGGCGCCCGAGCAGGAAGAGGCCGGCGATCGTGAACAGGTCGAAGGCGATGGCGGCTGCGTGGGCCGCGGGAAGGTCGTCCCAGTCGCCGCTCCAGGGAAAGGCCTGCTCGAAGGGGATGTAGGAGTAGTAGGCCACCGGGCCGTAGGTGTCGCCGCGTCCGTCGTTCTCGGGGAAGTTGTCGTAGACCTGCTCGCCGTCGACGATGCGGTCGGCGCCGATCACCCCCGAGTAGCCGACGTCGATCACGTTCGAGTCGGCGACGTTGAGCCCGGCGCGGAAGCCGACCAGGAAGAGGATCGCGACCGCGAGATAGGTGACCGGCAGCGCCGGGCGCCACCCCTCCCCCCCGCGGAACGCCATCCATAACGCGCGCGCCATCAGATAGAGCAGCGCCGGATAGGCGAGCGGCACCGAGAGGCCGATCTCGCCGCGGTTGAAGAAGAAGTGCGAGATCCCGAACCCGGCGACGATCACGAACAGATCGAGGTTGGCGGCGCGCAGCGGCCGCCGCCAGTCGAAGAGGCCCGCGACGAAGATCAGGCAGAGGGGGATCCAGACGTAGGGCGCATTGATCTTGCGACCGAAGGCGCCGGGATAGCCGCGGGCCATCTTCCACGCGACCTGCTCGCCGGTCCAGGTCTCCTGCACGAGCCCGGTCTGATCGTCGACCAGGACCTGGACGATCTCGTCGCCGTCGGCGACGAAGCCGACCTGCCAGTTGCCGGCGTCCTGGCGCTCGGAGACCGTGTCCATGTCCGGGTGTTCGCGCTCGGCCTCCCTGGCCTCGGGAGTCGCGGCGGCGATCTCCTCGGCCTTGTTCTGGGAGATCGCCGGCTCGGAGGCGCCGAAGGTGACGGCGGCGGCGGCGTGGGAGTCGGGCGGAAAGGCGAGGAAGAGGACTAGGGCGAGTAGGCACACGGCTGCGCCGCAAACGGCATCGCTGCGCACGACCACGTCAACAACCCATCAACAGATCGCGTCTTGCGCTGCTACGCGAAGGTCCACAGCTTGTTGAAGATGAAGTTGAACGGCATCGCGATCGCCACCGCGAGCGCCTGCGCCGGCAGCTCGGCCATCCCCTGATCGATGAACCACTGCAGAGCGATCAGGTTGATCACGAGACCGGCGACGCTGACGGTGAGAAAGCGCGCGGCCTGGAACCCGGCGTGGCCGTGGCCAGCCTCGAAGGTCCAGTGCCGGTTCCAGAAGAAGTTGTTGGTGACCGCGACGCTGAACGCGAGGATCGCGGCGGGGATGTGGTGGACGCCGAACCCCTCGTTGACGATCGCGAAGACGATCAGGTTGACGACATAGCCCGAGCCGCCGATGAAGCCGAACTTGACCAGCTGTGCCCAGTTCTCGGGCTTGCGCGTGCCGCGCGCGATTCGCTTGGCTGTCTCGGTCGGGCTCATCGGTCAGTCATCAGATCGCGGGCTCGGGCGCGGTCAGCCCGAAGTGCTCGAGGATCACCGAGGCCTGGTCGCGCAGCGCCCACTGGTCGCGGCGCTGCGGCTTGCGCGGACCGGTGCCGCAGAAGATCAGCGGCGCGAGCGAGTCGCCGCGGGCGAGGGCGCCGTGGCTGCCGCCGCCGAGGTGGGTCACCCCGCCCCAGTCGACGCACTCGTAGCCCTCGGCGCACGAGATCAGCACGTCGCCGGCGTGCGCGGAGGTGAGCGCCGACCAGAGGCGGGCGAAGCCGTCGGGGTAGTCGTGGCTGTCGACTCGGCGCGGCGTGCGCTCGGCGGCGAGCGCGCTCAGATCGCCGTCGAGCGCCCAGCGATTGTCGCGCCGGTCGCGGGCGCCGGAAGCCGCGGGGCGAAACCTCAGCTCGGCTCCGTCGCGCTCGATCACCGCGTGCGCCCTCTCCGGGATCGCTGCTCCACCGCCGCGGATGTGCGGCGTGCCGTCCTCGCCCGCGAGCCAGGCGACGATGTCGACGCCGTCCATCCCCCGCAGCCGCTCGCGCAGCCGCTCGTGGATGACGCCGAAGCGGTCGCCGCCCTCGAGGACGTAGACCGCGCCGGCCCTCGAGGTCGGGCTGACCGCGATCTCGGCGTCCTCGGGGCGCTCGGCGTTCGGCTGCAGCACGTTCCAGTCCTCGGCGAGCGCGTCGGCCAGCGGCAGCTCGCCGGTGATCTCGGTCTGGGCGTGGTCGGCGGCGAGCAGCACCGCGTTTCCCTCGAGGAACTTCTCGAGCCCGCCGGCCGTCTCGATCACCCGCGCCAAGTAGGCGTCGGCGCGCGAGATCGACTCGAGCTGGCCGTCGGGCCCGTGGCGGTGAGAGTAGAAGTCGTTGTCGGGGAGGCTGAGCAGCATGAAGTCGTAGAGGTCTCGCTTGACGAGCTCCTCGGCTACGCAGGTCGAGTATTCGTCTCGGGTGCCGGGCCGCGAGAAGGTAGGTACGCAGGGAACCTTACGGCTGGCATAAAGGTCGCCGTAGAAGAGCTCATCGGGGCCCCACACGGCGTGGCGGAATCGCACCGCCTCCGCCATCCGCTTCGCCATGCCCTCGAGGCTGACCTCGTGGCGACGGCGGCCACGATAGATGAGGAACGGAGTGCAAGCGGTGCGGATACCCGCGTCCCCGAGGCGCTCAAACACGGTCGAGACCTCGTGGCTCAGATGCCCGAGGTTCATGTTGTAGACGAGGTCATAAAGGGCGCGGAACATCCCGAACGCCCGCGTCGCCTCAAACGAGGAGCCGTACTCGACGTAGCGGCTCTCGAGCCGGTTGAACCAGTTCATCCCCATGATCCCGTGCCTGCCCGGACCGGCGCCGGTCATCATCTCCGAGGTGCAGACCGGGGTCACCGACGGGAAGCTGGCGACGCAGTTCTCGATCAGCGATCCCCGCTCGATCAGCGCCTCGAAGGTGGGGGCGCGGCCGGACTCGACAGCGTGCATGAGCACGCCGGGGTGCATTGCGTCGACGACGACGAAGATCAGCTTCTTCTGGGCCATCAGCTAGATGACCGAACCCGTGCCCAGGCCCGTCCGGGGGTGCGCGTGGCCGAGCAGATCAAGGACGCAGGCCGCAGCCCTTGCTGGCAGCAAGGGCAAGGCCGAGGACGAAGAGATGCGAAGCGCCACGCGTGCCACCCGGGCGGGTGTGGGTGCGGGTTCGGTCATCTACTAGCGCAGCGAGCGCAGGCCCTCGTGCTTGCGGCCCTCGCGGCTGCGCCGTGAGAGACCGAGCCAGAGGAAGGCCCCACCGGCCAGCAGCGCCAAGACGCAGACGTAGGAAGGAAGCGAGATCAGCGCGAGCAGCACCGCGGCGCCGGCGACCATGAGGCTGACCGAGGTCGGGTCGGCCTCGGCGCGCTGGCGGGCCCCCGATACGACCGAGTCGGTCAGGGTCATCGCGAGGGCCGCGAGCGGGGCCCCGAAGACGATGCCGACCGGGGCGGCGCTGGTCTCGGGCGCGAGCGAGGCCGCGAAGAGCACCCCGCCGGCGAGGGCGGCGAGCGCAATCAGCCACTGACGGCGCTCACCCTGATACGCGAGTGACCCCGCCAGCATGCCTGCGGCGATTGCAAGTCCGATGCCTTGGCAGATGGCGAAGAACACGGTTCGGGCAGGAAAGCTAGACGATTGCCACACTAGGCCCGTGGCCGAGGAGAAGCGACAACCACGACCCAAGGAGCCCGTCACTGCTCCCCGCCGGCGTGCGCATTCCCGCTCGAGCGACCTGCAGCGCTATGCAGGTCTGTTCGCCAAGCGCACCGGCGTCATGCGCTCGTCGGCGATGCGCGACCTGATGGCGATCACCGCGCGGCCCGAGGTGATCTCGCTCGCCGGCGGGCTCCCCGACACTTCGACCTTCCCGCCCCAGAGCTTCGCCGCGCAGATGACCCGGATCGCCCAGGAGTCCTCGGCCGAAGCGCTCCAGTACGGCCCGACCGAGGGCTTCGAGGAGACCAAGGCGTGCATCGGAGACGTGATGGCGGCAGAGGGCATGCGCGCCGACAGCAATACGTACTCGTAGTCGAGCAGAGGA
>CAVOKZ010000018.1:0-9602 GCA_963696625.1 uncultured Solirubrobacterales bacterium | reverse complement strand
TATGTCGTTGCGCTTCGGTTGAGGTTTCGTCTTGCTACCCCGGCCCTGCGCGAGAAGGACGACGGCGTTGTGAGGGCCACACGCATGCGGTCGGCGACGCACGCCGACATCTATCCGAACTATCGACGCGCCGGCCGGATTTCGCCGCGCCGCAAGGCGAAAGCCTGGAACATTTCGCCGCGCGCGTGCGCAAGGCCTTGACCCAGATCGCCAGGGAGAGCGCCGGCGAAACCGTGCTTGTCGTCGCCCATGCCGGCGTGCTCGACATCGCCTGGCGGCTCGCCTCGGGCAAGAGGCTCGACGAAAAGCGCGAGCATCCGGTGCTCAACGCCACGCCGAATTTCGATCGCCCACCGGGCCAACATCCAGCGCAAGACCAGCGCCAAGACGCGGGCGGAGCTGATCGCCTACGCCCGCGAGCACGACCTGGTCCAGGCCTAGCTCCCAGGAGCCGCGGAATTCGCGGCGTCGGCGCGCTCGGCCGGGAGCCTCGCGATCACCCGCGTGCCCTGACCCGGGCGTGAGCTGACCTCGAGCTCGCCCCCCGCCAGCTCTACGCGCTCGCGCATCCCCATCAGCCCGAATCGCCCGGTCACGGCGCTCGGATCGAAGCCGGCCCCGTCGTCCTGGACCCGCACGCGCAGGGCGTCGGCGCCCTCTGAGATGTTGATCTCCACCTCGGCGGCCCCGGCGTGCTTGACCACGTTGTTGAGCGCCTCCTGCACGAGCCGGTAGAGCGTGGCCTCGAGCTCGGGCGCCAGCCGCGTCGGCGCCCGCCCGCCGTCGTAGGCGAGGTCGATCCGGGTCGAGACGCTGAGCCCGTTTGCGTCCGCGATCCGCGCGATCAGAGCGTCGAGCGCCGGCCGCACGCCGAGCTCGTCGAGCGTCGCCGGCCGCAGCTCGGTTATCAGGCCCTCGAGCGACTCGATCGTGCGCTCGAGCTGTTTGATCGAGCGCTCCATCAGCTGCCTCGTCAACCCGGCTTCGTCGCGGTTCAGCGCGCTCTCGCTCATCATCTTCAGCGCCCCGAGCTCCTGCAGGGTCTCGTCGTGGAGCTCCATCGCCCAGCGCTTGCGCTCCTTCTCGGATGACTCGATCGAGAGCCTCAGCTTCTCGTGCTCGACGCTCTGCGCCGTCGCGATCGCGGTCGATGCGCTGGCCGCGAACGAGGTCAGCAGCAGGGCGTCGTCGGGGCGGAACGGCCTGCCGGAGGTGGTGTCGAAGGCGACTAGAAGCCCCTGCGCCTCGCCGCCGTAGCCGAGCGGGGCGATCAGCATCTCGGAGTGGGGGATCTCGAGCGTCGCCTCGACGATCGGGTCGGGGCCCGCGACCCGGCGCGTGTCCCGGTGGCTGAACGCGTCGGGGAGGACCGACGCCGACTCTTCGCTCAACGTCAGCCCGTGGCCGCGGGGGTCGGGGTCGACCTCACCAGCGACCTCGACGACGACGAGCTGGTCTTCGCGCTCGAGCAGCACGGCGACCACCCGGGCTCTCACCAGGGCGAGCGCGTGTTTGACCACCATCGTCAGAACCCGGTCGATGTCGGTCACACCACTCAGCTCGCTCTCGAGCGACGCCGTCGCCTGCAGGCCGACGACCGCCCGCTCGAGCTCTGACCGGCGCTGCTCGGCGCCCTCATACAGCCGGGCGTTCTCGATCGCGACCGCGGCCCAGTCGGCGAGCACCACCAACATCTCCTCATCGGCGCTGTCGAACTCGGCCCCGTCGTTCTTGCCGGTCAGATAGATGTTCCCGAGCGCCTGGCCGCGAATCGTCACCGCGGCGCTGAGCACGTTTGCGCCGGGCGGGCGCTCGTCGTCTGAGCCGAGCGCCGCGTAGCCCGCTCCGCTGAGGTCGCGGGCGGCCTCGAGGACCTGCTCGAGCACGGCGTCGACATCGAGCTCGGCGACCAAGCTGCGGCCGACGGTCAGCAGGCGCTGGAGTTGGGCCTTGCTCAGCTCGGAGGTACGCACGTAGTGGATTGTGCACGAGCCGAAATGGCTTGTTCGCGGTACCTTTGACATGTGGAGCGAGACGCCGCCCTCGAGGCGGTCTTCACGCCGGTCCGGACGCCGACTGCTTTTGAGGAAACGGTCGAGCGGCTCGGCACCGCGATCCGTCTCGGCCTGCTCTGTCCGGGAACGCAGCTTCCGCCCGAGCGCGACCTCGCCAAACAGCTCGACATCTCGCGCTCGACCCTGCGCCAGGCGCTGACGACGCTGGTCCAGAGCGGCCTGCTGGTCTCCACGCGCGGCCGCCAGGGCGGCACCTTCGTCACCACCGAGCCGCCGCTGGTCGAGGGCGAGGACGAGCCGCTCGACGAGCAGGCGCACGCGATCCTCGACAACCGGGTCGCGGTCGAGCTCGGAGCGACGGTGCTGGCATGTGAGCGTGGGGAGGAGGCCGACTTCGCCCGCCTCGACGAGCTAGTCGCGCGGATGGCGGATGCGACCGAGTTCGAGGAGTACCGCCGCGCCGACGTCCGCTTTCACATCGGCGCCGCCGAGGCGGCGCGGTCGCCGGGCCTGGTCGCCTCGATGACCGAGGCCCAGGGGCAGATGAGCCAGCTGATCGCGCTGATCGCTCACCCCGAGGAGGTGTTGACCCGCTCGAACGAGCAGCACGAACGCTTGCTCAAGCTCATGCGCAAGGGAGACTCGCCGAAGGCCATGCGACTCATGCGCGAGCACATCGAGGGCACCGAGCACATCCTCGCCGGGCTGCTGGGCTCGGGCGAGGACCGGCGCTGACATCGTCGATCGCCGGTCGCTGGCGAGCCCAATGCCTAGAACAGCGAGAAGCTCGCGGCGGTCATCTCGAAGCCGTGGCCGTGGCGGCGCGGCGATCTTCTCGCGGGTCTCGGCGCGCAGCGCCCAGGGGTCGGATGCCCGCGCGGCGGAGCCGCCACGGTCCTCGGCGAGGAGCTGGGCTCTGAGACAGACGCCGAGCAGCGAAACGTCCTCCGCCGGCAGCTCAGCGATTACATCCTTCTCGGGGCGCAGCCAGGCGTGCTCTTCTTCCTAGCGGCCGGTGCCGGGGAATGCCTTCTTCAGTGCGCGTTTGCTCTTCATCGCCCAGGCGGCTTTCATGAAGCCACCAGCGATGGTGCCGAGAACCGACGGCGTGTAGTCGAAGCCCACCTGGTAGTCGACGTGCGTCCCGCCGTCGCGCTCGGAGAAGGCGATGCGCCCCAGTTGGTTGTGGAACGGGACGTCGTCCTCGTTGACCACCCTGTACTCGATCAGGCTCGGGCGGTCGTGGGTGACGATCTCCTCCTCGAGCTTGACGGCCGGGGTGTGGATACGGCGGACGAAGCCTTTGCCGCGCGGCTCCTCAGCCGCCCCCGGCGTCACGACTTCGAGGCGGCCGGGCCAGATCTCGTCGAAGTGGTCGGTGAAGAAGGTGAAGACTTCGTCCGGCGCGGCGGCGACGTCGGCGCTGAGCTGAACGTGGTGCTTGGGTGGAGTCATGCCCGGCACCCTAATGGCTAGGCGCGGCGCGCGACCAGGCTCTCGCCGACCGCGACGACGACGAATCCGGCCGCGCTGAGCAGCACGATCGCCCCGCCCGGTGCGAGGTCGAGGTAGTAGGAGGCGGCCAGCCCGGCGACGACGCTCGCGAACCCGAGCCCCATCGACAGCGCCAGGGTCCCCTGCAGGCTCGAGGCGATCCGCGACGCGGTGATCACCGGCAGCACCATAAGCGCCGCGATCAACAGGATGCCGACGATCTGCATCGACACCGCGACCGTGATCCCGGCAAGCGCCGCGAGCGCGACGTTCAGCTGGGTGACCGGGATGCCGCTGACCCGCGCCGCCTCCTCGTCGATCGCCGCGGCGACGAGGCCGCGGTAGAGGACGAACACCGTGGTCAGCGAGGCGACCCCGAGCGTCGCCACCAGCAGCAGGTCGCCCGTGGTCACGGTGAGGATCGAGCCGAACAGGAAGGTGAAGAGGTTGGCGTTGAGCGCCTTCGCCGCCGAGAGCATCACGACTCCGAGCGCGATCCCGGTGTAGAAGAACAGCGCCAGCGCCTGATCGCCGGCCGCCCGGCGCAGCGCCCGCAGCTGCTCGATCCCGATCGCGCCGGCGACGGCGAAGATCAGCGCGGTCAGCACCGGATCGACGTCGATCAGGTAGCCGAGCGCGACCCCGGCGAACGCGAGGTGGCCGATGCCGTCGCCGATCAGGCTCATCTGGCGCTGGACGAGGAAGAAGCCGACGGCGGGGGCGAGGACGCCGACGATGGCGCCGCTGGCGAAGGCCAGCCGCATGAACTCGGCGTCGAAGATCGAGGCGCTAATGAGCATGTGGGTCGTGCACGTGTGAAGGGTCGTGCCAGGTGGGGGGCAGCTCGCTCGGCGGGCCGTCGAAGACGACCGCCTCGCGAACGACGATCAGCCGCTCGACATACGGCTCGATCGCGCCGAACTCGTGCGAGACGTAGAGGACGGTGACCTCGAGCTCGCGCCGCAGCTGGTCGAGCAGGCGGGCCAGGGATTCCTGCGACTCGGCGTCCACCCCGGCGGTCGGCTCGTCCATGACCAGCAGATCGGGCTCGCCGGCGAGAGCCTTGGCGATGAACGCCCGCTGGCGCTGACCGCCCGACAACGAGCGGATCGGGCGCCTGCACTGCTCGGTCAGCCCGACGCGCTCGATCGCGCCGTCGATCGCCGCGCGATCCTCGGCGCCGAGCGTCCGGATCAGGCCGGCGCGCGGGGTGCGCCCGGCGGTGACCAGCTCGTGGACGGTGATCGGCGCATCGAGGCCGAGGTCGGCGCGCTGGGGCAGATAGCCGATCCTGGCCTGGCGCTGGGCGGCGGCGGGGGGGGAGCCGAACAGCTCGATCGCCCCGGCGCTCGGCCGCTCGAGCCCGACGACCAGTCGCACCAGCGTGGTCTTGCCGCCCCCGTTGGGGCCGGCGATGCCGACGAACTGACCCGCCTCGATCTCGACGTCTATGTCGCGGAGCACCTCGGGCCCGCGCGGATAGGCGAAGGCGACGCCTTGGGTCTTGACCGCTAGCGGCACCCGAGCGCCTCCCGAAGCTCGGCGAGGTTCTCGCGCATGAGCGAGAAGTAATCCTCGCCCCGGTCCTCCTCCGCGGAAGTCAGGCCCTCGATCGGGTTGAGCACGGCCGTCGTCGCGCCGGTCTCCCGGGCGACCGTCTCGGCGAGCTTGGGGGAGACCAGGGTCTCGGTGAAGATCGTCGTCGCGCCGGTGTCTCGCACGGCGTCGGCGGCGTCCTCGAGGTCGCCCGGGGTCGGCTCGGCCTCCGGCGAGATGCCGGTGATCGCGACCTGCTCGAGCCCGTAGTCCCGAGCCAGGTAGCCGAAGGCGTCGTGGCTGGTGACGATCTCGCGCCGCTGGCAGTCGGCGAGGCCCCTGCGGAATTCGTCGTCGAGGGCCACAAGTCTCTCCTCGAGCGCAGCGGCGCTCGCCGGCTGATCGAGCTCTTCCCCGATCCCCGTCACGACCTTCTCGAAGCGGGGTGGGTCGAGCCAGACGTGCGGGTCGCCGGGGTCGAGATCGAGCCCGGGCGTGTCGAGCAGCTTGACCACGTTTCCGCTCGCTCCCGCGTCTGCGGCCTTCTCGAGCTGGGGCTGAAAGCCGTCGCCCATGAGCAGCACAAGATCGGCCGCCTGCAGGTCGCGGACGTCCTGCGGAGTGACTTCGAGGTCGTGGGGCTCGGCGCCCGGCGGAGTGAGGTTCTCGACCTCGGCGGCGGGGTCGATCTGCGCGGCCGCGAAGGCGATCGGGTAGAAGGCGGCGACGACGTCACTGCCACTCGACGACGTCTCGCCTCCGTTGCCCGAGGTTGCCAGCGCGACCACCGCGCCGGCCACAAGCAGGGCGATCAGGGTTCCGATAACGATTCTCATTCTCATAGCAGCGAGAACTGTACCGGTCCGGGCGGGCGGGCGCGTTTCCCGGACGGGGGTGCGGCTCAGCCCGAGGCGGGCTCGTCGCCGACGAGCGCGACCTGCGAGAAGTCCTTGCCGAACGGCGTCAGCTCGATGCTGCGGCGCACGGTGCTCGCACGCCCGGCGCGCTTCATCGCCTCGAGCACGTCCGGCTGGGCCTCGAGCACCTGGTAGCGGAGGGGATCCTTGACCGGCTCGCGCGAGAACCAGACGAGGCCGAGGCGGAAGAGGTTGTTGAGATAGGCCGGCACGCGGGCGACGTGGCGGCAGCCGGCCTCGGCGCCGATCATCGACAGCCCGGGCTCGATCAACTCGGAGCCGATGCCGAGCGGGCGCGCCGTTCGCACGTCCACGGCGGGCTGCGGTCCGTCGCCGAGCAGGCGCAGGATCCGGCCCTCGTCGGGCGAGATCTCGCTGAGGATCCGTTCGTAGGCCGGGTGCATTGCCTCGTCGAAGTGGACGTCCGCCGAGCGGGCGAGCAGCTCCTCGCCGCGTTCGCGCAGCGGCGAGCGGCGGCTCGAGCTCTCCGCCGCCTCGGCTTCGAGCTCGCGCTCGACCTGCTGCTCGAGCCCGAGCACGCGAAGCACGTAGTCGCGCGCGTCGGCGCCCGTCGCACGGAAGACCTCGCGCGGGGGCATGCCGGAGACGGCGGCGCGCGTCGTCAGCGAGAGGGCACGGGCGGTGGTCTTCGCGCTCCACTGGGCGGTGCGGAGCCAGGCGAAGGCGCTGAGCCGCGCGACCCCGATCGCGGTCTCGACCAGGCCGGCGTCGGTGACCGCGCGGGCGACGCGCTCGTCGGCTCCGTGCGCCGGCGGGCGTCCGTTGCCCGACTGGTGATTGGCGGATTCCCCGCTCATCCAGCCCCGAATATCAGCAGGTGCAGGCATCCCGCGCCGAAGCCGAGCACGGCGCCGTGAAGCAGCAGCAGCCATTCGTCCTCGCGCATCGCCGAGCGCAGCATCTCCGAGAAATCACGGTGGGGCAGCTCGCGGATCCGCTCCGCGAAAAGCTTGCGCACGCGGGCGCTCTGCTGCTCGTTGAAGCTCTCATCGGAGAGCGGGGTCATCGTGTAGTCGACGGCCTCGGTGGCGACCGACTCGCGCAGGCGCTCGTAGCCGGAGGCCCCGACCGCGACCTTGACCGCGGAGCGGGCGAAGCCGACAGCGCGGTCGAGAGCCGGCCGCATCGAGGTCTCGATCATCGCTCGCGTGCGGTCGGCGCGCGGGCCGGTGAGCAGCTCGTCGCCGATGTTGCCGAGGGTGACGATGTCGTCGGCGACGATGCGGGCGTAGACCTCGGCGACCTCGGGCTGGCGGCGGATGAAGAGGCCGTGGATCTTCAGCGGCCCGACCTTTCGCGGCTCCACCGGCTCGAAGATCATCCACAAGCCGATCATGTTTGTGAGGTACCCGACGATCACCCCGCAGATCGGCAGCACCCACCACTGACCCGGCGTCGCCGCGGTGATGAAGGCGACCGGGATCCCGAGCAGGAAGCCGAAGATGAAGCCGAAGTTGACCATCAGCCGCAGCTCGCGGCGGCCGATGTCGAGGAACACGCGGTTGGCGATCGCCGGGTCCTCCTCGAAGCGGCGGATCACCATCAGCTTCACGTCGAGGAGCTGGTCGATGTTGGTGCCGATGTCGTCGGTGACGCTGCGGACGATGTCGGGGAGCTGCTGCTGGACGCGCTGGTGCACCGCCTCGCGCACCCGCGGGGGCACGTCGGTCCAGAGCCGCGGGTGCTCGCGCTGCATGATCCGGTCGACGATGTCGCGCATGTCGTCACGAGAGCTCTCGACGATGTGCTCGGCGATCTTGTCGGGCTCGAGCTGCTCGTAGAACTCCCCCGGGCTGCCGAGCTTGGCGATCCCCTTGTCGACCGCTATCGAGCCCATCTTCGCCGCCCGCGAGGGCACGATCCCCTGCCAGCCGACGCCGCTCTGCATCACCCCCGGGATCTGCTGGATCTTGCGTGGCAGCAGCTCGGCGAACGGCGCCAGGCCCGGGAGGCGGAAGCCCTTGAATCGCACCGGATAGAACAGCATCCAGACGCCGCTGAGATTCGTCAAATAGCCAATTGCCCCGGAAAACAAGGGGATCGTGATCAGATTGAGGGTCTGGTGGCTCACGTGCCTCCCGCTGGGACCTCTCCAAAGCCCCAGAGGAACCTACACGGCGAGGGTAAGGAGTTCATGGAGTGGTACATCAGCCTCAAACGGGGTCGCCAGTCGTTCCACCATTCCGCGATGCAGTGGCACCACCGTCCCGGAACCAAGAAGCTCGCCGACCTAGCGAACCTCGCCAAACGCGGAAGTCGTAAGCGCGTGCTCGATGAGATCGCCAAGTGCGATCTCCTTTGCGCGAACTGCCATGCGGTCCGCACCTACTGGAAACGGCGCCGAGGCGACGATGACCAACGCCTTGTCGCTTAGCCCGCCTGATCCCGTAGCGTTTGACCGAATTGCCCCCGTAGCTCAGTGGACAGAGCGGCGGCCTTCTAAGCCGATTGCCGCAGGTTCGAATCCTGCCGGGGGCGCTGTAGGACCGGCCGCGCTAGGGTAACCAGCAGGTGATGGACGCCAGGGGAATCAAGAGGGCTACGCTGGTCGCATCGATCATGGCCGCAACGCTGCTGGCGCTGTCGGCGTCGGCTGCCACCGCGAAGATCGTGACCAAGTCGAAGACGTTCACGTCGTCGACCCCCGATCAGACCAACCAGCGCTACGAGGTCTACTGCCCGAAGGGCTCGCGGCCGCTCGGCGGCGGCATGTTCGCGACGCCGCCGGTGCAGGCCAACGGCAACGGCGTCTACCCGACTTCCTCCGAGCGGCTGGGCAAGCAGGAGGGCTGGCACATGACCGTGGTCCAGCACGGCGGCGGCACCTACCAGGTGACGCTGCAGGTTTATTGCGACAAGTCGTTCAAGGGCGACATCGACCCGGTCGAGAAGGTGCTCGGCTTCACCGCCGGCCCGGGCGAGACCAAGACCGTCGACGCCCGCTGCTCGGGCAAGAAGAAGCTCGTCTCGGGCGGCTTCCTCACCAGCCAGTTCTTCAGCCCGGCCTTCGGCGGCGGTCCCAACGGCAAGGGCGTCTACGTCACCGAGTCGCATGCGATCGACAACAGGACCTGGCGGGTCACCGCCCAGGGCGTGCCCGGCGGCGGCAAGGGCGGCGACTTCAACCCGATCGCCTACTGCCTCAAGTCGAAGAAGCCGCTGCTGAAGCAGGTCTCCAGCGCCCCGCCGGCGATCGCCGGCGTCGGCTCGCTGGCGACCGCGACCGCCCCGGCATGCCCCAAGAAGGACCCGCTCGCGGTCGGCGGCTTCAGCGCCCCGAAGGAGGTCCGCGTCTTCGACACCGGCTTCAACGGCAGCGCCTGGCGCGTCTCGGGACTCGGCTTCCTGGGCGGCGGCGGCGTCACCGCCTACGCCTACTGCTTCAAGGGCTAGACGGGCCGCGACTCCCGGTCGCGGAGCCCCGGTCCACTAAATTGATTGCGGCGCGGTGGACGTAGCTCAGTTGGTAGAGCTCCTGGTTGTGGTCCAGGCGGTCGCCGGTTCGAGTCCGGTCGTCCACCCTCATGGAAAGCCCCGCTATGGCGGGGCTTTCTGTTGTACGCCCGGCATGGCCAGGCGCTCGGGGGTGAGAGTCCCCCGTGGATGAGATGGCACTAAC
>CAVOKZ010000017.1:0-5310 GCA_963696625.1 uncultured Solirubrobacterales bacterium | reverse complement strand
CACGTAGCATTCCCTCGTGGCCAACCACCGCATCTGGGCGCCTTGGCGCCTCGCCTACGTGAAGGACGCGAGCAAGGACATAGAGGAGGACTGCATCTTCTGCGCGCTGCCCGCGCAGGGGCCCGAGCACGACGAGGAGAACCTCATCGTCCACCGAGGCGAGAAGAACTTCGTGATCCTCAACAGGTTCCCGTACACGAACGGGCACCTGATGGTGGCGCCGTACGCCCACACGGCGACGCTTCCCGAGGTCGACGCCGAGACCCTCGCCGAGATGATGGCCCTCGCCCAACAGACGATGACCGGGCTCGAACAGGTCTATGCACCGCACGGCTACAACGCCGGCATCAACCAGGGCCGGGTCGCCGGCGCCGGCGTCGAGCACCACATCCACTTGCATGTCGTCCCGCGCTGGGGCGGCGACACCAACTTCATGCCGGTGATCGCCGACACGAAGGTGATGCCGCAGACGCTCGAGCAGAGCTACGCGGCGCTCAAGGACGCCTTTTGAGCGAGGTCGCCGCCGGGATCCACACGCTGCGGATCCCCACTCCATTCGCGGTCGGGCGGGTCAACTGCTACCTGCTCGAGGGCGAGCCGCTGACGCTGGTCGACTCCGGGCCCAACTCGGGCAAGGCGCTCGACGAGCTCGAGAGCCAGCTCAAGGAGCTGGGGCGGTCGATCGAGGAGATCGAGCTGATCGTGATCACCCACCAGCACATCGACCACCTCGGGCTGGTCGACATCATCGCCCGCCGCTCGGGCGCGGACGTCGCCGCGATCGACGTCCTCACCCCATTCGTCGAGAACTTCGGCGAGGACGCCGAGCGCGACGACCAGTTCGCCGCCGACCTGATGCTCCGCCACGGCATCCCCGAGGACGTGACCACGGTGCTGCAGACGGTCTCGCGCGGCTTTCGCAGCTGGGGTGGCAAGGCGCATGTCACGCGCCCGCTGCATGACGGCCAGCGGGTCGAGCTCGGCGGGCGCGAGTTCGAGGTCATGCTGCGCCCGGGGCACAGCCCGACCGACACGGTCTTCTGGGACCCAGAGGCCAAGGTGCTGGTCGCCGCGGACCACCTGATCAAGCACATCTCCTCCAACCCGCTGATCTCGCGGCCGCCGGACGGCTCGGAGGAGCGGCCGCAGGCGCTCGTCACCTACATCGCCTCGCTGCTCAAGACCCGAGAGCTGCCCGCCGAGCTCGTGCTGCCCGGGCACGGTGACCCGATCACCGATCATGTCGCGCTGATCGACGAGCGCCTGGCGATGCACGAGCGCCGCGCCGAGAAGCTGCGCGAGTTGATCGCCGAGCAGCCCCGGACCAGCTACGAGCTCGCCCAGGCGCTGTGGGGCAACGTCGCCGTTACCCAAGCGTTCCTGACGCTCTCTGAAGTGCTCGGCCACGTCGACCTCTTGATCAACGCCGGCCAGGTCCGTGAGATCACCGACGGCGACGTCGTTCACTTCGAAGTCACAGGCGGCGGCGAGCCGATTTCACTGGGTAACCAGGCGGCGACGGAGGGTTAGGAATTGACCGTGGCCGCCACCGCTCCCTCGACACGCTTTCGCCGCAACCCCGAAACCGCGACGCCGGCCCAGCCGATCGCTCCGGGCGCGCAGAAGAAGCGGATGCTGATCATCGTCAACCCTTACGCGACGACGGTCTCGAGCCGGCTCAAGAACCTCGTCGTCTACGCCCTTCAGGCCCGCTACGAGGTCGAGGCGGTCGACACCGAGGCCTCCGAGCACGCGATCGAGATCGGGCGCGAGGCCCGCGACGGCGACTACGACATCGTCGTCGCCTTCGGGGGCGACGGGACCCTCAACGAGGTCGCCAACGGGCTCGCCGGAACCGATGTCCCGGTTTCGGTCCTCCCCGGCGGATCGACCAACGTCGTGGCGCGCACGCTGGGCATCCCCACCGACGTCGTCGATGCGACCGAGCACCTGATCGGGCTCGCCGACGACTTCCGCCAAAAGCGCATCGACCTCGGAACGGTCAACGGGCGGCGCTTCGTCTTCGCCTGCGGCGCCGGGCTCGACGCGAGCGTCGTACGCCGGGTCGACGCCCACCCGAAGCTCAAGGCACGCGCCGGCCAGTGGTACTACACCTGGGCCGCGGTCTCGGGCTTCTATCGCGAGTACCTTCGCAACCCGGTCCGTGTCGCGATGGAGGTCCAGGGCGAACGCACAGAGGGCGTCACTGCGATCTTCCAGAACTCAGATCCCTTCACCTACTTCGGCAACCGCCCTGTGCGGATCGCTGATGGGGCTGGGCTCTCCAACGGCCGCCTCTCGGCCGGGGTCCTCAGGCGCGCGAGCCAACTCGATATGCCGAGCGTCGCCCTCCGCGTCCTCAACGACCGCTTCAAGGCGACCAAGCACCGCCAGATCGAGGGCTTCGAGGACCTCACCGAGGCTCGCGTCGAATCGATCTCCAAGGACGTCCACGGGCATCCGCGGCATTTCCCGATCCAGGTCGACGGCGACTACATCGGCGAGTTCACCGAAGCCGAGATCGGCATCGAGCCGCGGGCCCTCACCCTCGTCGCTTGAGCGACGCAGACTGCCCGTTTTGCGCGATCGTCGGCGGGGCCGAGCCCTCGCACGTCGTCTACGAGGACGCGCAGACGATCGCCTTCCTCGACAAGCGGCCGCTGTTCGAGGGCCACTCGCTGCTGGTGCCGCGCGAGCACTACGAAACCCTCGCCGACCTCCCCGACGAGCTCGTCGGCCCGCTGTTCGCGGCCGCGCAGGCACTGTCCGAGGCGGTGCCGGCGGCGATGAACAAGCCGGGCTCGTTCGTCGCGCTCAACAACGTCGTCAGCCAGAGCGTCCCCCACCTCCACGTCCACGTCGTGCCGCGCAAGCGCAAGGACGGGCTGCGCGGCTTCTTCTGGCCGCGCACCAAGTACGAGAGCGAGAAGCGGATGGGCGCGGTCGCGAACCAGATCCGCGACACGGTAGCCGCCCTCCAGAGGGCTAGCGGCAGTAGACGATCGCCGTGAAGCTGATCGGGATGTCGTCGACGGTGCCGACGGCGAGCGAGGAGACGCGCCAGGCGCGGCCGATCCGCAGCGAGTCGGTCACGGAGGGGATGCCGCGGTCCGCGCCGACCTGGGAATAGGGCCCGCGGAGACCGCCGGCGATCGGCAAGGTGCCCTTCGGGCACTTGTCGGTATCGACCGCGAACGGCACCGCCGGCGAGATCTTCGTGAGCGTGGTCACCGTTTCGGTCTTCGCCTTTGGCCGCTTGCCCTTGGCGCAGTAGGCATAGGCGGTGACGAGGCCGTCGGTGCCCGGGGCGCTGCTGCGCACCCCTTTGACCAGCCACTGGTGCTTGCCGAAGATCTGCATCTGGGTCAGGAACACCGACGTCCCGTTCGGCACCGGCTGGGGCAGCTTGAAGCCACCCGAGATCGGCTGTGTCCCCCTCGGGCAGGTCGCGACGGCGGCTGCCTCATAGCGAGGGGCGGCGAGCAGCGGAAAGCTCTTGGCCACCGACTTCGGCGCCTTCTCGGGGCTGCAATAGGCATACGCCGTGAGCGTGCCCGGGCTGCTCCCGTAGTACTGGACGCCGCTCACCGTCCAGGCCCGGGCTCCCTTGCGGTGCGAGCTGAAGACGTTGATGTAGTGGCTCTGCGGGAAGCTCGCCGCCGGGGATTGCCCGAAACCGCCGGAGACCGCGGACGTGCCTCGCGGGCAGTTCGCCTGCGCGACCCCGACCGAGCCCTTGCCCGTGAGGGTCGTGGTCCCCACCGCCACCCGGAGCTTCGCCGGGGCGCTCGCCGCGAATGGGCCCAGCGCGAGGAGCGCCGCGATCGCCGCGGCCGCCACGATCAATCTGCCTGCCAGCCTGTGGTCCGCCATCTCTCAGCAGCAGGGTAGCGGCAGCTCAGCTGCCGGGCGTAACCCGGTATGCATCGAAGACCGAGTCGACGTGGCGCAGGCGGGCGATCGCCGCCTTCAGCTGCTCGGCGTCTCCGACCTCGACCACGAAGCGGTTCTTGACCATCGGGTGCCTCGTGGTGCAGGTCGCCTCGAGGATGTTGACGCCGCCCTCGGCAAAGGTCCGCGAGAGGTCCTCGAGCAGGCGGGTCCGGTCCCAGGCGTCGACCTGGAGCTCGACCCGGTAGGAGGCCTCCCCCGCCCCGTCCCAGTACACGTCGGTGAACCGCTCCGGGGCGCGGCGCAGCGCCTTCAGGTTGCGGCAGTCCTCGCGGTGGATGGTGATCCCGCGGCCGAGCGAGACGTAGCCGACGATCTCGTCGCCGGGGACCGGGCGGCAGCACTTGGCGAGCCGCACCGCGACCTGGTCGACGTCCTTGACCTTGATCCCGAAGTTCTTCGCCTCGAGCGTGCGCCTGGCGTCGTCGTCGCGGCCGTGGATCAGCCCCTCGAGCGGCGCGTCGTCGGCCACGGCCTCGCCGGCCTTGAGCCGCTGGAGCAGCTTGTTCACGACGACCTTCGATGAGACCTTCCCCTGGCCGAGGGCGATGTAGAAGTCGTCGGCCTTGCGGAAGCCCATCTCGCGGATCACGTCGGCGAACAGCGCCGAGCCTGCGATCCGCGAGTGCGGCAGGCCGTTCTTCTTCATCGCGCTCTGCAGCCCCTCGCGCCCTTTGCGCTCGGCATCCTCGCGGCGCTCGCGCGTGAACCAGGCGCGGATCTTGTTGCGCGCTCGCGACGTGCGAACCAGCTTCAGCCAGTCGCGCGAGGGGCCGCGGCCCTGCTTCGCCGTCAGCACTTCGACGATGTCCCCGCTTCGCAGCTGGTAGTGGAGCGGCACGATCTTGCCGTTGACCTTGGCGCCGACGCACTGGTGGCCGACGTCGGTGTGGACGGCGTAGGCGAAGTCGAGCGGCGTCGATCCGGCCGAGAGGTTCTTGACCTCGCCCTGCGGGGTGAAGACGAAGACCTCGTCCTCGAACAGGTCGACCTTGAGCGCCTCGAGGAACTCCTTCGGGTCCTGGTCCTTCTCGGCCTCGATCAGCTGCCGCAGCCAGGTCATCTTCTGCTTCTCGGTGGCGTCGTCCCCGGCGCCCTCCTTGTAGATCACGTGGGCGGCGATGCCGTACTCGGCCAGCTCGTGCATCTCCGGCGTGCGGATCTGGATCTCGAGCGGCTGGCCCTCCGGGCCGATCACCGTGGTGTGCAGGGCCTGGTACATGTTGGCCTTGGGCATGGCGATGAAGTCCTTGAAGCGGCCGGGAAGCGGCTTCCAGATCGAGTGGATGATGCCGATCGCGCCGTAGCAGTCTTTGACCGACCCGACCAGGACCCGCATCGCGGTGAGGTCGAAGATCT
>CAVOKZ010000016.1:0-30273 GCA_963696625.1 uncultured Solirubrobacterales bacterium | reverse complement strand
CCCGGCGCCAGAACTCCTCAAAGACGCCGGCGCGGGCCCACTCCTGAAAGCGCCGGTGAGCCGAGGAGGAGTGGCAGATCCCGGTTGCGTTCAGAGCGTTCCACTGCATGCCGGTCCGCAGGACCAGCAGGATCGCGTCCATCGCGTTGCGATCGGGGACCCGGGGGTTGTGGCAGCCCAGCGGGTGCTCGGGCCTGGCGGGCAGCAGCGGCTCGATCCGCTCCCAGAGCCAGTCGGGAACCCTCCATCCGTCATCGCGGTTGACCAGTCCCATCGGCAGCCTCCTCGGTGATTGTTCAACGGGTTGCTGCAGGTTTCGATGCAGGGGGAGGAATTCCTCTACAGAGATAGGTTCTTAGCGCGCAGGGCCGTCCCGGCGGCGATGACCGCGTAGGCGGCCAGGGCCGAGACCAGCGGCAGCAGGTCGACGGCGCGCCTCGGCGGCGCCAGGGTCAGCATCGCGATCGCCGTGGCGACGACGATCACCGACCCGACCGGCCAGGCCTCCCACCGCCGCCGCACG
Organism: uncultured Solirubrobacterales bacterium; assembly: GCA_963696625.1. Classification (GTDB taxonomy): domain Bacteria; phylum Actinomycetota; class Thermoleophilia; order Solirubrobacterales; family 70-9; genus JAWVFN01. The sequence goes on along the minus strand of CAVOKZ010000016.1, from coordinate 29,750 downwards.
GCGAGCAGCACGAGGCCGATCAGGCCGAGCAGCGCGACGAGGCGGTGCAGCCAGTCGCCGAAGGCCCCGGGGCCGCCCTGGTGGCTCTTCGCCGCCGCGCCCTGGCCCCACATGTTCCAGAACTTCTGCGCCAGAACCCCGCCGTACTCGGCGGTGTGGTGCTCGATGTCGTCCTTGAGCTGCTCCCTCCCCAGCTTCGCCAGCGCCTTGTCCTGCTCGAGCCCGGGGTGGGCCTGGGCGGCGACCAGACGCAGCACGTCGCCGAGGACGTAGCCGGGCGGCAGCAGATTGCGTTCCTCCTGCGGCACGCGGTACTCGTCCATCAGCTGCTCGCGGCGGTCGAACATCTCGAAGTGGTCGCCGTCGCCGGGAAGCCAGGTGCCGATGAAGAGTGCGTTGCCGCCGCCCTCGCCGACCGGGGTCACCTCGTGCAGGGTGACCGCATTGCGCACCGTCCACGGGATCAGCGCGACGGCCATCGCCAGCAGCAGGGCGCCGGCGGCCTCGAGCCCGAACTTGTAATCGCGGGCCCGGTATATGCGGACTCCGGCGATCACCGCGAGCACGATCCCGAACGAGATCGCCTCCGGCCGGAACATGACCGTGACGCCGATCAGGAAGCCGGGCAGCGCCCAGCGCCACGGCGTCGCGTGCAGGCGCGGCCCGCCCGGCGGCCCGTCTGCCCAGAGGAAGGCGAGCACCGCGGCGATCAGCGTGATCGACGCCAGGGGCTCGTTCATCAGCGAGCGGTAGTAGTCGATCGACGAGGGGTTGATCGCGATCAGAAACGCCGCGAGCAGGCCGGCGATCGTGGCGGGAAGGGGGGGACCCCGCCCCCGGTCACCCCCGGACCAGGCCAGGCGCCTGGCGAGCAGGTAGGTGAAGAGGATCATCAGCGAGCTGAGCAGCGCCGCGACCACACGGCTCGCCTTGGGATTGACGCCGCCGGTCAGCGCCCAGACCGCGGCGTGGAAGATCGGCGAGCCCGGGTGATACGCGTCGTCGTTCTGAACCTCGGGCGCGTCGAAGCTGTGGTCGTTGTAGAGCGCCTGGGCGATGAAGTAGTAGCGGATCGAATCGTCCTGGGTCCCGTCTTCCTTCTCGAGCGCGTAATAGACGCGCAGGCCGACGCCCAGCGCGATGATCGCGGCGAGGACGACGAGCACCCAGCGCCCTCCATGGCGGTCCGGCAGGGTGCGCAGCCGCTCGTTCACGCGCGGGAGGCTATCCAGGCAGCCTCAATCCGCTCGCTACGATGAATTCATGCGCGCCGCAGACGCACTTATGGAGGCCCTCAGGAACGAGGGCGTCGAGCACATCTTCGGGATCCCCGGGGGCGCCAACCTGCCGATCTACGACGCCGTCCACGGCGCCGAGATCGACCACATCCAGGCCCGCCACGAGCAGGGAGCAGGGCACGCGGCCGAGGGCTACGCCAAGGCCTCGGGCCGCGTCGGCGTCGCCTTCGCGACCTCGGGCCCCGGCGCGACCAACCTGATCACGCCGATCGCCGACGCGATGATGGATTCGGTCCCGACCGTGTTCGTCACCGGCCAGGTCCGCACCGACCTGATCGGCACCGACGGCTTCCAGGAGGCCGACGTCAACGGCATCACGATGCCGATCGTCAAGCACAGCTTCATGGTCCAGGACCCTCGCTACATCCCCGAGTACGTGCACGCGGCGTTCTACATCGCCTCGACCGGGCGCCCGGGGCCCGTCCTGATCGACATCCCCCAGGACCTCTCGCGGGCCGACATCGAGTACTCCGACCAGACCGGCATCCCCAACCTGCCGGGCTACAAGCCCTCGACCGAGGGCAACATCAAGCAGATCCGCATCGCCGCCAAGGCGATCGCCAACGCCAAACGCCCGGTGATCTACGCCGGCGGCGGGGTCGTCAACGCCAACGCCGCCGAGGAGCTGCGCGCCTTCTGCGCGACCGACAAGCTGCCGGTCACCAACACGCTGATGGGCCTGGGGTCGTTCCCCGCGCCGCACGACCAGTGGCTGGGGATGCTCGGCATGCACGGCACCCGCACCGCCAACTACGCGATGGACGAGGCCGACCTGATCGTCTGCGTGGGCGCCCGCTTCGACGACCGCATCACCGGCAAGCTCTCGGAGTTCGCTCCCCGGGCGAAGTTCGTCCACATCGACGTCGACCCGGCCGAGATCTCCAAGAACGTGCCTGCCCACATCCCGATCGTCGGCGACGCGAAGCTGATCCTGCCGAAGCTGACCGAGGAGTACCGGGCGCTGCAGCCCGACTCGAGCCGCCTCGAGGACTGGTGGAAGCGGATCGCCGCCTGGCAGAAGGAGTACCCGCTGACCTACGAGCCCGCGAGCGACTCCGAGATCAAGCCCCAGCAGATGATCCAGGCGATGTACGCCGCCACCGGCGGCGAGGCGATCGTCACCTCCGACGTCGGCCAGCACCAGATGTGGTGCGCCCAGTACTACGACTTCCCCGAGCCCCGGCGCTGGATCAACTCCGGCGGCCTCGGCACGATGGGCTTCGGCCTGCCTTCGGCGATCGGCGCCAAGGTCGCGGTGCCCGACCGCGAGGTCGTCTGCCTCGCCGGCGACGGCAGCCTGATCATGACCTGCCAGGAGCTGGCGACTGCGGTGCGCCACGAGATCCCGGTCAAGGTCTTCCTTATGAACAACGGCTACTTCGGCATGGTTCGCCAGTGGCAGGAGCTGTTCTGGGACAAGCACTATTCGGCGGTCGAGATGGGGCCGAGCCCCGACTGGGTCAAACTCGCCGAGGCTTTTGGGGCCCCCGGAATGCGGGTCGAGGACAAGGCCGAAGTCGAGGGTGCGATGCGCGAGGCGCTCGCGACCGACGGCCCGGTGCTGCTCGACGTGCGCGTCAGCCAGGACGAGAACTGCTACCCGATGATCGCCCCGGGCGAGGCCGCAAGGGACATGGTGGGCTAGATCTAATGGAAGCCGGCACCCCCAACCTGATCAAGCTCGAGGATCTCGAGGCATCCGCGCGCCGGCTCACCGGCCGCAAGCACGTGCTCTCGATAATGGTCGAGAACCGCCCCGGCGTGCTCGCCCGCATCGCCGGCCTCTTCAGCCGCCGCGGCTTCAACATCGACACCCTCGCGGTCGGCCCGACCGATGACCCGGAGATCGCGCGCATCACGCTGACTCTCGACGGCGCGGTCCACCCGATCGACCAGGTCACGAAACAGCTCCACAAGCTCGTCAACGTGATCAAGATCCGCGACATGGAGCCGGGCGAGACCATCGCCCGCGAGATGGCGCTGTTCAAGGTCCAGGCGCCGGTCGAGAGCCGCGCCGAGATCATGCAGTTCGCCGAGATCTTCCGGGCCAAGATCGTCGACGTCGCCCGCCGCCAGCTGACGATCGAGGTCACCGGCTCGGCCGACAAGATCGAGGCCTTCGAGAAGATGATCCGCCCGCACGGGCTGATCGAGATGGTCCGCACCGGCGAGATCGCGATCCAGCGCTCCAAGCCGGACGCATGACCACGGCGACAGAGCTGCTGCCGCAGCTCGAGCGCGTCGCCGGCGAGGTCGACAGGTCGCGGGGGCCGGCGCTCGCCAGCGCCACCGTTGAGATCGATCCCGCCGATCCCGCGGCGCTCGTGTTCGCCTCGCGCCGAGCCGATGACCGCTGGTTCTGCTGGGAGCATCCGGATCGCGACGGATTGGCGCTCGGCGCGCTCGGGACGGCCCACGAGCTGGTTTCGCGCGGCGAAGACCGCTTCTCCGATCTCGGCGAGCGCTGGCGCACACTGCTGGGCCGTGCGGCGATCGAGATCCCCGATGCCGCGCCCCCCGCATCCGGTCCGGTCCTGACCGGTGGCTTCGCCTTCGACCCCGACGGCGGCGGCGAGCCCCAGTGGTCGTCGCTGCCCCCGGCGCTGCTCGTTCTGCCCGAGATCTCGGTCCTGCGCATCGGCGGGCGCTGCCACCTCAGCGCCAATCTCGTCTTTGCCTCCGAGGACGAGCGCGACGCGTCGCTCGCCGCGCTCGAGGCGCGGCTCACCTCGCTGCGGGAGACCACTCTCTCGATCGGGCCGGCCGATCCGCATCAGACCGGCGAGATCGAGATCGGCGCCCAGCATTCTCCCGGCCACTACGAGGACCTCGTCGCCAAGGGGGTCGAGCGGATCGCCGCCGGCGAGATGCGCAAGGTCGTCCTCGCTCGTGAGATCCGCGTCGAGGCCCCCGCCGCCCACGATCCGGGTGCGGTCTTCGGCGCCCTGCGCGACCTGTTCCCGTCGTGCTTCTGCTTCTGCTGCGGCAGCCCCGAGGCGGCGTTCATCGGGGCGAGCCCCGAGCTGCTCGTGCGCCGCGCGGGGGCGGGCGCGGCGACAGTCGCGCTCGCGGGCACCACAGGCCGCAGCGCCGACCCCGCCGTCGACGACCACCTCGGCGAGCGCCTCCTTCACAGCCCCAAGAACCGTGAGGAGCACCGGATCGTGGTCGAGCGGATCAAGCGCGGCCTCGGGCGGCTCTCGGTCTGGGTCGAGACCGCCCCCGAGCCGGAGCTGATCAAGGTCGCCAACGTGCAGCACCTGGCCACGGCGATCCGAGGCCAGCTCGCCGAATCGCACGGCGCGGTCGAGCTCGCCGGCCTGCTGCACCCGACCCCGGCCGTCGGCGGCGAGCCGTCCGCCGCCGCCGCGGCGGCGATCGCCGAGCTCGAGGGCATCGACCGCGGCTGGTACGCGGGCCCGGTCGGCTGGGTCGACTCGGCCGAGGACGGCGAGTTCTGCGTCGCCCTGCGCTCGGGCCTGCTCCGCGACCGCACCGCCCACCTCTACGCCGGTGCCGGGATCGTCGCCGACTCCGAGCCCGCGGCCGAGCTCGCCGAGACCGAGCTCAAGCTCGGCGCGATGCTGCCGCTGGTCAGCGCCTAACCGACTGCGTATCTTCTTCGCAGTGAGGGGCCGGGTGATGAACATCGCAGGAATGGCATTCGCGGCGCTCACGGCGACCGCGGGGATCGCGCATGCCTCGGCGGAGTTCCCCGAGCAGTGGACCAAGCCGCACAACGGCAGGCTCCTTATCGAGCTGATGACGAAGCCCGGGCAGACCCGCGGCGAGGTAACCCGTCTCAAGCGCCTCGGCGCCCACGTGAGCGGCATCGCGCCGGCCTCGATCGAGGCCCGGGTTCCAGCGGAGGCGCTGTCGGCAATCGAGGCCGACCCGGCCGTCCGATACGTCCGCGCCGCCGATCCGGGTGTGCCCGAGGTGGTCACCGCCAGGAGGTGGTGCGGACCGAGGCGCGTACCGCGCAGGCCGCCGGAATCACCGGCGCCGGGGTCAAGGTGATGATCCTCGACGTCGGTTTCGGTGGCTACACGTCCAGCCAGGCGAGTGGCGACCTCCCGGCAGCACTGGGAATCGTGGATCTCTGCCCGAGCTTCACCGCCCTCAGCACACATGGCACCCAGGTGGCCGAGGTCGTGCACGAGATGGCGCCGAACGCCCGGCTCACGCTGGCGTGCACCAACAGCTTCGCCGACCTGCAGAACGCCGTCCAATACGCGAAGACCAACGGGATCAGCATCATCAGCCGCTCGGTCGGAGTCTTCAACACGAGCCGCGGTGACGGCTCCGGTGGTCCCGGGACGCCCGACGCCGTCGTCGCCGACGCGCAATCCGCGGGAATTCTCTGGGTCAACTCAGCAGGCAACTACGCACGCAGCCATTGGGGTGGAGGGTTCTCGGACCCTGACGCCGACGGGTATCTCAATTGGTCGGGCTCTGATGAGGGCAACGACTTCACGATCGCCGCCGGTGACAAACAGTGCGCCTACCTGAAGTGGGACTCGTGGCCCGTCACGAGCACTGATCTCAACCTCTACATCGTCCGTGTGAGCGACTCCAGCGTTGTCGCCTCGGGCACCATCACCCAGTCCGGCTCTCAGCCGCCGACCGAGTTCGCCTGCTACCCGAACCCCGGTTCTACGGCGGTCTTCCGCGTGGAGGTGCGTCGCTTCAGCGGTGGCAGCCCGCGGGTCGACATGTTCGTTCCCGAGACCTTCTCGATCCAGCACCCGGTCGCGGCCACGAGCCTCAACGACCTCGGCGGCGCACCCCAGGTCTTCTCCTCGGGCGCGGTTTGCGCCTCGACGGGTCAGGTCCAGCCATACAGCTCGCTGGGCCCGTCGATCGGGGGGCTGGTCAAGCCCGATATTTCGGCGCTGACCCCCGTCTCCACCAGTCTCGAAGCGGCGGGCAGCGACTGCGTCGCCGGGTTGAGCGGGACCTCGGCGACCGCGCCGCAGTCGCGGGCGCCGTCGCCCTCTACATGCAGGTCCTCGGCGCCGGCCCATCCGGGCTGCGGGCGGCGCTCGAGACCTCCGCCGCCGGCATCGAGCAGGGCGCGACCGGCAAGGACAACGTCTTCGGCGCCGGTCTGCTAGCCGTGAACCTGACCTGCGGCGGTCGCCCGGCGACGGCGATCGGTACCCAGGCGGCAGACCGGCTGGTGGGGACCCGGCGCGCCGACATCCTCCTCGGGCTCGGCGGCAACGACAGGATCTCCGGCCGGCGTGGCAACGACCTGCTCTGTGGCGGCAAAGGGAATGACAGGCTCCGCGGCGGGCGCGGCAAGGACAAGCTCTTCGGCCAAGAGGGCAGGGACAGGCTGCGCGGCGCGCCGGGCAAGGACAAGCTGATCGGCGGGCCCGGCCGTGACAAGACCAAGCAGTAACGGCCGCTAGGGGTAGGCGTAGCCCTGGACCGAGGGCCCGGTGACGCCGTTCCAGGTCAGTGACCAGCGCCGGCCCTCGGCCGCAGGCGCCTCGAACGCGAAGTAGCCGGCGGCGTCAGTCCTGACCGTCGCCGTGGCACCACCGGTGCCGTCGCGGTCGCGATAGTCGATGCGGACCGTCGTCGGGCGATTCGCGGGCCGCACCCGTCCCCAGATCTCCGCCCGATCGCCGGCGAGACGCACCGCGAGCGGTGTGCGGAAGGCAAACCAGGCCGGCTTGCAGCCCCCGCCGCCGGCCAGGCAGGGCCGGACGCCGCTGCGGTGAGTGCGCAGGCCGGACTCGTACGCCACGTAGGTCCGCTTGAACGGAGGATCGTCGCGCAGCAGGTACTGCGCGAACGAGGCGACCATCGGGTTTTCGGACGCGATGCGCTCGCCGATCGCGTCGTACTCGGCCTGAACCCCGAACGAGACGCCGTGCGGGTCGGGGACGGTCTCCCATCCGTACTCGGTGATGTAGAGCCCGCCGGCCGGCAGCGCCCCCAGGGCCTCCGCCTTGGCGAGCGGCGCCGTCAGCCGCGTCAGCGCTCCACCGGTGACGAGGGTCTCCTCGGCGGGCGCCTGCCAGGGCACCGAGCCGAGCGAGTAGGGGTGGTGCGACCAGCCGTCGACGGGGAGCGGCGGGCACCGCGGCGGCGAGGCGAACCCCGGGGGAATGCAGAGCACCCGGCGCATGAACTCGACCGGCGGCGTCTGGAACGAGCCGCCCTGGCTGGTCTCGCCGGCGAGTACGGTCCCGTGCCAGCCGGCTGCGTTGAGGCCGCGCGCGCCGGCGCGGACCAGCCGCCGGTAGACCTCCGGCGCGCGCGGGTGGGGTTCGAGGAAGGCGGCGCTGTTCGGTTCGTTCCAGAGCGCGATGAACGCGGCTTCAGGCAGCTTGTCCTGCGGGCCCATGCCGTCAGGGTCGAAGCGGCCGCTGTAGCGCGATCCGAGCGCCTGGAGGAAGTCGCGGTAGGCGCGGGGCCGGGCGACGTTCTTCTTCTTCGCCGGGTGCCGCCGCGCCCAGTGCGGGATCACGCCATGGGGAAAGCGCCCCGTCGGCACCAGCATCACCTTGATCCCACGCCGCTTGGCCTCGCGCGCCGTACGGTCGATCGAGGTCCAGGCGCCGCCGTAGCCGGCCGGGCTCCGCGGGTTGAACCTGCGCGGCGGCCGGGTCGAATGGGGCTTCGGCGCGACGTCGATCCAGTAGACGACGATGCGGATCACGTCGGCCCCCAGCGCGTCGAGGTCGGCGATCGCCGCTCGCCGCCGCTTGTCGCCATAGAGGCCGGTCGCCTCCTTGCTCGCGTCGACGATCGTCAGTTGGCCGGCCGAAGCGGCCGCCGGCGCGGGCGAACGCGCCCCGCACGCGAGCAGCGCGCCGGCCAGCAACGTCCCTGCGAGACCCGCAAGAAGAGTCCTCACCGCCTTGAGACTAGAGAGCCCGGAGCGCGGCTTCGGCAGCCCCCCGCAGGCGCTCGTGGACAGCGACGTTGTGCTCGCGGTCGACCGCGACCGAAATCAGACCGGTGCCGGCCTCCAGCGCCCCTTCGAGGTCGCCGATGCGTGACAGCGGGCGATGCTCGATCCCGAACAGCGCCGCAACCCGCGCCGGATCGATCCCGGTGGGGGTGCCGAGCAGCGCCTCGAACTCCTTGCCGCCGAGCGCCCCGGCCTGGGGAAGGAAGTGGAAGATCCCGCCACCGCCGTTATCGATGACGACGATCCTCACCGGGGCGGCGCCGTCGCGCAGCGCCAACAGGCCGCCGAGGTCGTGGAAGAGGCAGAGGTCGCCGAGGACGAGGGTCGCCGGCTTGCCCGTCGCGACGGCGGCGCCAATCCCCGATGAGACGAAACCGTCGATGCCGTTCGTCCCGCGGTTGGCGAGGAACAGCACGTCCGACGGGCTGCCGGCGACGAACTCCTCCTGATCTCGGATCGGCATGCTCGAGGCCGTGTAGACCACGTCACCGGAGCGGTGAGCGCGGCCGAGGGCCGCGTGCAGGCCTGGCTCGGTAACGGCGTCGATCGCAGCCAATTCCGCTGTGTGGGCCTCGGCGACCGCCGCGTCCGCTGCGAGCCAGGCGTCGAGAAAACCGCCGCCCGTTCGCCGGCGGAGCTGGGAGCTGAGCCCGGCCGCCAGCAGAACCGGGTCGGCACGGACGATCGCCGCCGCGCGCTTGGAGGGCTCATACCAGCCGTGGCCGGGGTCGACGACGACCTGGCGCACGCCGTCCTCGGCCAGCAGCCACTGGCGCAGCGGCTTCGAGGTCGGCATCTCGCCGAGGCGCAGGATCAGCTCGGGCGCGAGCGCCTCGGGGCGCAGGCGCGCGATCGAGTCGTAGAACGAGACGACCTGCGAGCGATCGTGCGGGCCGAGGCGCACCTGCGAGGTCGGCTCGGCGAGCACCGGGTAACCGCTCGCGGCGGCGACCTCGGCCACCAAAGCGGGCAGCGCAGGGTCGAGCTGGCGCCCGCAGACGATCAGCCCGCGCTCGGCGCCGGCGATCGCGGCCGCGAGCCGCTCGAGCTCCTCCGGCTCGGGCGCCGGTGAAGGCGAGCTGACGGCGGTCAGCGGCGCCGGCGGCCTTCCCTCGAGCGCCAGCGGCGATGTCGCCGTGACCGCGCCGTCGACCGCGACGGGGGCCAGCGGCTCGCGCCAGGCGAAGTTCAGGTGCACCGGCCCGGGGCGCGCGTCGCCGCGTGCGCTCGCCGCGGCCCGGCAGGCGAGCGAGCGGTAGTGCAGGAGCCCCTCGTCGTCGGCCGCGTGGGTGCCCACCTCGCAGAACCAGCGAACGGCCGAGCCGTAGAGCTTGATCTGGTCGATCGTCTGCCCCGAGCCGATGTCGCGCAGCTCCGGCGGCCGGTCGGCTGTGAGCACGATCAGGGGCACCGCCGAGAGATCGGCCTCGACCACGGCGGGGTGGAGGTTGGCGGCGGCCGAGCCCGATGTGCAGAGCACGGCCACGGGACGCCCAGTCGCCTGCGCCGCCCCCAGCGCGAAGAAGCCCGCGCTGCGCTCGTCGATGTGGACGGTCGTGGCGATCTCTCCCTCGCGCCAGAGCGCTACCGCGAGCGGGGTCGAGCGCGAACCGGGAGCGATCACCGCCCGTTCGACACCTGCGCGCGCGAGCTCTTCGGCGAAGGCCGAGGCGAGGGCGGTGTTGGCGTTGGTTGGGTCCACGGCGAAGGAGCCTATGCGCGCCGCGCCGCGAGCAGGTCCTCGTCGATCTCCACTCCGAGGCCGGGGCCGTCGGGCGCGCTGAGAAGGTCACGCTCGAGCGTGCACTCCCGAGCCGCGATCGTCTCGGCGAAGAGCTCGGTCGTGGCAAGGCCATGGGCGGCGCCGGCGTCGTCGATCGTCTGGGCCGCATGGACCGCGGCGGCGATACCCACTGGGCCGTCGAGGGCACTCGACAGGTAGACGGGGATCTCGGCCGCGATCTCGCGCGCGGCGACGATGCCCCCGACCTTGGCCAGCTTCACCGTCGCGATGTCGCAGGCGCCGAGCCGGGCCGCGCGTCGCGCGTCGCCGGCCTCGACGACCGACTCGTCGGCGGCGATCCGGAGCCCCGTGCGGCGGCGTACCTCGGCGAGGTCCTCGAGGTCGGGCGCGGGCTGCTCGGCGATCTCGATCCTGCTCGGGGCCATCGCCCGCAGCCGCTCGACCGCCTCCGAGGCGCGCCAGGACGCGTTGGCGTCGACCCGCAGCAGGACGTCGGGCCCGAGGGCCTCGCGCACCCGCGCGACCTGCTGGACGTCGCCGCCGACGCCGACCTTGAGCTTGAACGTGCGAAAGCCGCGCCCGGCCCAGCCCTCGGCGAGCTTGGTCAGCCGGCTCGGGTTGGCAGACGGCAGCGTCGCGTTGCAGCGCAGCGGACTGGCCTCCTCGGCGCCGAGCAGGCGCCAGACCGGCTCGTCGGTGAGCTTGCCGGCGAGGTCGTGGAGCGCGAGGTCGATCGCGGCGACGGCCTGCAGCGAGGCGCCGCGGCCACGGCAGGCGGCGAGAGCGCGGGCGATCGGCCCGGCGCGGGGCTCGAGCGAGGTTCCCTCGAGCAGCGGCCAGCAGAGTTCGCGCAGCTCGCGCTCGATCTCGGCGATGCCGGGGCCGCCCCGGAGGGCGAGAGGGGAGGCCTCGCCGAGCCCGACGGCGCCGTCGCGCTCGACGACGCGGACCAAGAGGAGCTGCTTCTCGTTGAGCTGGCCGCGCGACGTCACGTAGGGCTCGGCGAAGCGGAGCGAGAAGGGGACGAGCTCGAGGCGCTCGGGGATCACGTCAAGACGCGAGCAGGAGCCCCGCCGTCACCAGCAAGGCGAAGACGCCGAGCAGCGCCCCGGTGCCGGCCAGGGCGCCGCTGAGAGCCGGGCCATCGGTGCGGTTGAGCACCGCCTGCGCCGGTCGGATCGCCAGCGGGGCGGAGAAGGCGCCTATGAACGCGGCCCAGGGCCCGTCGTTCGAGGCGAGCGTCACGGCGAGCACGAGATAAGCGCCGCCGACGAGGACGAGATAGAGGCGGCCGGCGCCGTCGCGGCCGATCCGCACCGCGAGAGTGTTCTTGCCGGCGCGGCGGTCGGTCTCGATGTCGCGGATGTTGTTGACGACGAGAATCGCGGTCGCCAGGGCGCCGATCGCGACCGAGAGTCCGAGCGGCAGCCAGTCGAGCTCCTCGACCTGAACGTAGTAGGAGCCGTTGACCGCGACGAGCCCGAAGAAGAGGAAGACGAACACCTCGCCGAGGCCGGCGTATCCGTAGGGCCGCGGGCCGCCGGTGTAGAGAACGCCGGCGGCAATCGAGACGATGCCGACGGCGATGATGATCCAGCCGGCGACGGCGGCGAGGTAGATGCCGCACCCGACCGCGATCGCGAACGCAAGCCAGGTCGCCACCAGCACACGCCTCGGGGTGACGAGGCCGGCGGCGGTGACCCGCACCGGGCCGAGCCGATCGACGTCGTCGGCGCCGCGCCGCGCGTCGGAGTAATCATTGGCGAGGTTGGTGCCGATCTGGATGAAGATCGATCCGGCCAGGGCCGCGATGAAGGCGCCCCAGCGGATGTCGTCGGTCTGCTGGACGGCCGCGGCTGTTCCGACCAAGACCGGAGCGATGGCCGCGGGAAGAGTCCGCGGCCGCGAGGCCATAAGCCAGATCTTCACCCGGTCAAGGCCTCTTCGGGAACTTCGAGAAGTCCGGCGTCTCTCCGAAGGAGTCGCGCCCGGCCTGGCCCTCCTCGGACATGTAGAAGAGCAGCGTCGCGTCGTGGGAGAGCTGCTGGATTCCGGTCAGCCCGTCCTCGGTCGCGTTGAAGCTCGACTTCAGGAGGCGCAGCGCGAGGGGGGAGAGGGCGTTCATCTCGCGGCACCAGGCGACGGTTTCCTTCTCGAGATCGGCGAGCGGGACGACGGTGTTGACGAGCCCCATCTCGAGCGCCTCCTCGGCGCCGTAGAGGCGGCAGAGGAACCAGATCTCCTTCGCCTTCTTGACTCCGACGTTGTTGGCGAGCAGGCTCGAGCCGAAGCCGCCGTCGAAGCTGCCGACGCGTGGCCCGGTCTGGCCGAACTGGGCGTTGTCGGCGGCGATCGTGATGTCGCAGACGAGGTGAAGGATGTGGCCGCCGCCGACCGCGAACCCGGCGACCGCCGCGATCACGGGTTTCGGAGTGCGCCGGATCTGGACGTGCAGGTCGCCGACGTCGAGCCGTCCGACTCCCTGCTGGGCGACCTCGTCGTCGCCGATGTAGCCGTCGTCGCCGCGGATTCGCTGGTCGCCTCCCGAGCAGAAGGCCTTGCCGCCCGCTCCGGTGAAGATGATCGCCCCGACCTCGAGGTCGTCGCGCGCCTTGTTGAAGGCGTCGCGCAGCTCGGCCAGGGTCTGGGGCCGGAACGCGTTGTGGACGTCGGGCCGGTTGATCGAGATCCTCGCGATCGCCTCGGCCCTCTCGTAGAGGATGTCGGAGTACTCACCGGCGCTCGACCATTCGATCGGCGCATAGAGCTGCTCCTCGGGCGGGGCGTCCTTGTGTCGCTGCGGCACGGCGGCCAGCATAAACCGACGCCTCCTCCGCTTCGCGTCCGGGCAGCGTAAACCGACGCCTCCTCCGCTTCGCGTCCGGGCAGCGTAAACCGACGCCTCCTCCGCTTCGCGTCCGGGCAGCGTAAACCGACGCCTCCTCCGCTTCGCGTCCGGGGGCGTCGGGGAAGGGCGCCCTCGTGGTGGGCCGTATCGGCCTTAGGCTGGTTCGGTGGACTGGATCGCCGAGCGCGCCGAGCGCTTTCCGGATCGCGTCGCGGTCGCTGACCCAGAGCGCGAGCTGACCTACGCCGAGCTCGACGCCGCCGCCGCCGATCGGGCCCTCGAGCTGGTGGGAACCGGCGTCATGCCGGGCGCCACCGTTCCAATTGAGATGCAGGCGTCGACCGAGTTCGCGGTCGAGCTCCACGCCCTCAACCGGCTCGGGGCGGTGGCGTTCCCGCTCGACCCGAGGCTGACAGCGAACGAACGGCGTGCTGCGCTGGAAACCAAAGAACGGCACTCGCGCAACGTGCTGCTCTGCCGGGTGCTCACGAGCGGCAGCAGCGGGGCGCCGCGAGCGATCGGGCTCACCCCCGAGAACTTCCAGTGGAGCGCCGCCGGCTCGGCGCTCAACCTCGGCGCCGAGCCGGACGACCGCTGGCTCTGCTGCCTGCCGCTGTTCCACGTCGCCGGGCTCTCGATCCTGGTGCGCTCGGCGATCTACGGGACGACCGCCGTGATCCACGACGGATTCGACCCGGAGCGGGTGGGGGAGGCCCTCGCCGGCGGCGAGATCACCCTCGTCTCGCTGGTCGCCACCCAGCTCGCGCGCCTGCTCGACGCCGGCGCCGACGTCTCCAAGCCCCGCGCGATCCTGCTCGGCGGCGGCCCGCTGCCGCTCGATCTGCTCGAGCGCGCGGGCGAGGCCGGCGCCACCGTCGTCCAGACCTACGGGATGACCGAAACGACGGCCCAGGTCGCGACCCTGGCGCCCGCAGACGCCAAGCGCAAGCTCGGCTCGGCGGGACGGCCGCTGATGACGGCGCGGATCGAGATCGAGGACGGCGAGATCGTCGTCTCCGGCCCGACGGTTGCCCCCGGATCGCTCGGCGACGACGGCCGCCTCCACACCGGCGACCTCGGCGAGATCGACGACGAGGGCTTCCTCTTCCTCACCGGCCGCAAGAGCGAGGTGATCGTCAGCGGCGGCGAGAACGTGATGCCGGCCGAGGTCGAGGCGGTGCTGATGCGCCATCCGACGGTCGCCGACGTCGCCGTCGTCGGCCGCCCCGACCCCGAATGGCAGGAGGCGGTCACCGCGATCGTCGTCCCAGCCGAGGGCGAGACGGTGGACGAGGGCGAGCTCCACACCTTCGCCGCCAGCCTGCTCGCGCCCTACAAGGTCCCGAAGCGCCTCGAGATGGTCAACGAGCTGCCGCGGACAGCCGCGGGGAAGCTGAAGCGCGCGGATCTGTAGCCTCTCCCGCCGATGGCGGCAGACGATCCAGTACTCCACGAAGACGACGCCGACCTCTCGCACCTCGAGGGCAAGACGGTGGCGATCCTCGGCTACGGCTCCCAGGGCCACGCGCACGCGCTCAACCTCAAGGACTCCGGAGTCAAGGTCGTCGTCGGCCTCCGCCCGGACTCGAGCTCGAGGGCCAAGGCAGAAGCCCACGGCCTCGAGGTGACGGACATCGCCGACGCCGCCTCGGCCGGCGACGTGGTGATGATCCTGCTGCCGGACGAGCGCCAGGCCGACATCTGGGAGGCCGAGATCAAGGACGGGATCGCCGAGGGCAACCTGCTGATGTTCGCCCACGGCTTCGCGATCCACTTCGGCCAGATCGAGCCGCCCGCCGGCGTCGACGTCGGCATGGTCGCCCCCAAGGGCCCCGGCCACCTCGTGCGCCGCGAGTTCGAGGCGGGCCGCGGCGTCCCCTGCCTGTTCGCCGTCCACGAGGACGCGACCGGCAGCGCCGAGCAGACCGTGCTCGCCTACGCCAAGGGCATCGGCGGCACCCGCACCGGCGTGATCAAGACCACCTTCAAGGACGAGTGCGAGACCGACCTGTTCGGCGAGCAGTCGGTGCTCTGCGGCGGCGCCACCGAGCTCGTCCAGGCCGGCTACGAGACCCTCGTCGAGGCCGGCTATGACCCGCGCCTCGCCTACTTCGAGTGCATGCACGAGCTGAAGCTGATCGTCGACCTGATGTACGAGAAGGGGATCCAGGGCATGCGCCACTCGATCTCGAACACCGCCGAGTACGGCGACATGACCCGCGGCCCGCGCGTGATCGGCGAGGAGACCCGCGCCGCGATGAAGCAGATCCTCGCCGACATCCAGTCGGGCGAGTTCGCCAAGGAGTGGATCGCCGAGAACAAGGCCGGCCACGAGAACTTCGACCGCATGCGCTCCGAGGCCGCCGACGCCCCGATCGAGAAGGTCGGCAAGGACCTGCGCACGATGATGCCCTGGATCGACCAGGGCTTCGACGAGTAGCTACTTCCCCCGGATAAACCCCCGGAAATGAAACGGCCGCGCCGGTTGGGATCGGCGCGGCCGTTTCTGCAATTGAAGTGATGCTTCAGGCCCGTTCAGTCTGTCATCCGCCCTGGATGGCAAGCGTGTCGAGGTTGTAGGCGAGGATGGCCCACCCGGTCCAGATCTCCTGGCCCGCCTTGCCCTTGAGCCGAGATCGCCTCAGCCCGTAGCCGCGTTTGAGGTGGGAGATCCGCCCTTCGCAGCCGGTCCGGTAGCGGCGCAGCCGGCGTTTGGTGGCCGCCGAGCCGGACTCTCTGGCGCCGCTGAGAAAGACGCGCTTGGGCTCGAGACCGGCCAGCTGGGTGTCTGACTTCAGATGGCCGAAGCCGCCGTCGAGGGCCACCTCTCTTGGCCCCAGCCCCAGGGCCTCGATCTCGGCGACGGTGCCGGGCAGCAGCGTGTTCTCGCCCGGGTTGCCCGGCGCGGTGGCGGCGGGCACGATCAGCCCCCGCGCCCCGGTCTTGGTGTTGGCGGTCAGCTCGCAGATCTGGGCGACGTAGCCGAACTCGGTCGGCTTACCCGCCTTGCCCTTGCGGATCGGGCGGGCGTCAGGGTCGGCCAGCGAGACCAGGCGGTCGGTGATCTTCAGCCCGCGGGCGCGCCTGTGGGTCTGCTCGGCGATCCGCTCGCATCGGCTGGCCAGCTCCTCGAGCGCCGCGGCGGCTCGCAGCTTTGCCCGGGCGCCGCGCCCGCGAGCCTTTGCCATTGCCTGGGCGGCGAGGCGGCGGGCCTGGGAGGCCGAGCGCCGCAGCAGCTCCCCGGCCTGGCGGTTGAGCTCGATCACCGCCTCGCGGGCCTCGCCGCTGCGCCGCCCGGCGGTGCGCGAGATCGCCCGCACCCGGCGCCCGATCGCCCGCGAGCGGTCTTGGACCGAGTTGCCCTTTGCGCCCAGCGCCTCGGCCAGGCGGCGGCCCTTGCCGGCCAGGGCCTTGGCGCCCTGCAGGGCGAGCATCGCATCGGAGGGGTGGCGGATGTCGGCCTCGATCACAGTCGAGTCGATGCGGGCGGCCCGCGGCGAGAAGCGGCGCTCGCGCTTGGCCTTGGCGATCGCCGCGCGGGTGATCTCGTTGACGCTCTCGGCCCCCAGGCGGCGGGTCAGCTTTCTCACCGTCGACTCCTCGGGGACCGAGGCATCGATCGCGATCTGGCAGAAGCGGCGCAGGTGGATCGAGTCGGAGACCTCTCTGACGAGCGTCTCATAGCCCCAGCCGCTGCGCTGTTTGATGATCATCATCCGCACGTAGGTGCTGATCGCGATCGTCGGGCGGCCGTGGGCTTCGGTGCTATGGCCGCGCTCGACCGCCTCCGCTCGCCAGTGCGCGGCGATCGGCTCCAGCAGCGCCGGGTCGCCGAGCAACTCGTCGATGGCGGCCAGATCTTCCGGCAGCTCGCGGACCTCCACCGGCAGCACCTCGTCCCAAAGGCTCTCGGCTTGCGGGGCGTTCATGCGCAGCATCCCAACCTCCTCTGGTTGCCTGGATATCACTTGATTGCAGGCAAATCATCTCGGCTGAGCCGGACGGAGAGGGGGGTTTCAGGGGGGACTATTTCCGGGGGAAGTAGCTAGCGCCGGGTCTCGCCCTCGGGCCGGCGCCCGTCGCGGCCGATGTATCCGTCCTTGCCGCCGACGACGACGTAGACGAGGTCGTCGGCGTCGCTCGCGTTGCGGACCTTGCGAACGGTCGAGGGATCGCCCCGGGCGGCGCCGCCCTCGCCGACGAGCTCCGGGGCGAGGGCGAACCCGTCGCCTTCGACTATCTCGGGTCCGCCCTCGCTCATCGGATGTCGTTCTCTAGACCTGTTCCTTGGTGCCGCTGCCGATCTGGCCGGCGGAGGACGCACCTGCGCCCTCGTCGCTGAACGGCGGCCAGTCCTCGGTCATCAGCAGGAAGTAGCCACCGGCGCGGGTGCTGTACGCCAGCGCGTTCCGCATCGGGCCGGCGAGACCCTCTGGGAGCTTGCCGGTGAACAGGATCACGAACCAGGCGATGATTCCGACAACGTTGAGAATGACCGACCAAACGATGGCCAGCAGGTAGACGGGGATGCCGAAGATGATTCTCAGCCCCGTCTTCAGACGGTCGTAGCTGTCGAGAGGTGCGGGGAGACCGATCCGGACCGGGTAGCTCGGATCGTCGTCGCCGTTGAACGCCGGGTATTCGTCGGTCGCGAGCCAGTAGTACGAGGTCGCGCGCGAGGCGACGCGCAGGGCCTTGCCAATGAAGTCGTACATCGCCTGCGGGTACTTGCCGGTGAAGACGATCGAGAACCAGGCCACGATCACGGCAAAGAAAGCGCCGAGGCCGTAGAAAAACGCGACGATCTGAACTGGGATCGCCCAGAGTCCTCGCAAAAACGCTGTGAGGCGGTTTCGCCCCTCGAGCGGAATATCCGCCTCGTAGCTGATCGGGTACATACATATCCTCCAGGGTTGCGTGGTTTGGAGCCACGCCCGCCGCCCCCTCTGAGTCACGTCGGGCTGACCGGAGCCAGGCTAACGGCAGCGGCCCCCGGAATCCACTCCGGGCCTCGATCAAGCCCGGCATGGCGATAGCTACGCTTCCTCGTCCGATGACGACCACCGCGACCCGCATACCCTCCGAGATCAAGCCCGCCGACGGCAGGTTCGGCTGCGGGCCGTCGAAGGTGCGGCCCGAGGCGCTCGCCAAGCTCGCTGCCCAGACCGAGCTGATGGGCACCTCGCACCGGCAGGCGCCGGTCCGCGACGTCGTCGCCCGCGTGCGCGGCGGGCTCGCCGATCTCTTCTCGCTGCCCGAGGGCTACGAGGTCGCGCTCGGCAACGGCGGGACCACGGCGTTCTGGGAGTCGGCGGCGGCCTGGCTCGTCCGCGAGCGGCCGCTTCATCTCAGCTACGGCGAGTTCTCGGCGAAGTTCGCGAAGTCGACCGCGGCGGCGCCGTTCCTCGGCGAGCCGATCGTCGTCACCGCCGAGCCGGGCGACGCGCCCGACCCGACGGCCGACCCGACGGCCGACGTGATCGCCTGGGCCCACAACGAGACCTCGACCGGGGTGATGGTCGACGTCCAGCGCCCGCAGGGCTCCGACGGCTCGCTCGTCCTCATCGACGCCACCTCCGGCGCCGGCGGGCTGCCGCTCGACGCCTCGCAGGCGGACGTCTACTACTTCGCGCCGCAGAAGTCCTTCGGCTCCGACGGCGGCCTCTGGCTGGCGCTGCTCAGCCCGGCCGCGATCGAGCGGGTCGCCGAGCTCGACGGCGCCGAGGGACGCTGGCAGCCGGCCTTTCTCTCTCTCCAGACCGCGATCGAGAACTCGCGCAAGGAGCAGACCTACAACACGCCCGCGCTGGCGACGCTGATCCTGCTCGCCGACCAGATCGAGTGGATGCTCGAAGGCGGCGGACTCGACTTCGCCGTCGGGCGCTCGCGCGCTTCCTCGGACAACCTCTACGGCTGGGCCGAGGCCTCGGAGTTCGCGACGCCGTTCGTCGCCGACCCGGCCAAGCGCTCGCTCGTCGTCGGAACGATCGACTTCGACGAGGGGATCGACGCCGCTGCGGTCGCGGCGACACTGCGCGCAAACGGCATCGTCGACACCGAGCCCTACCGCAAGCTCGGGCGCAATCAGCTGCGGATCGGGATGTTCCCGGCGGTCGACCCCGACGACATCAGGGCGCTGACCGAGTGCATCGACTGGGTGCTCGAGAACGTGCCGGAGGTCAAGTCATGAAGGTCCTGGTCAAGGAGAAGATCGCCGAGGCCGGTGTCGACCTGCTGCGCGAGCAGTTCGACGTCGAGCTCGGGGTCGACTGGGACGACGCGGAGCTCTCCAAGCGGATCGGCGAGTTCGACGCGATCCTGATCCGCTCGGCGACCAAGCTGACGCCGGAGCTGATCGACAAGGCCGACAACCTCAAGGTCGTCGGCCGCGCCGGCACCGGCGTCGACAACGTCGACCTCGACGCCGCCACGCGACGCGGGATCCTCGTCGCCAACGCCCCCGAGTCGAACTCCCTCGCCGCGGCCGAGCACACGCTCGGGCTGATGCTCGCGCTCTGCCGCAACATCCCGGCGGCCGACGCGTCGCTCAAGGCCGGCAAGTGGGAACGCGGCGACTTCAAGGGCTCGGAGCTCTACGGGAAGACGCTCGGCGTGGTCGGCTTCGGCCGCATCGGCCAGCTCGTCGCCAAACGCGCCCAGTCGTACGAGATGGACGTCGTCGCCCACGACAAGTTCGTCAGCGCCGAGCGGTTCCGCGATCTCGGCGTCGAGGGCCTGGAAGACCCGGATGAGCTGTTGGCCCGCGCCGACTTCATCAGCCTCCACCTGCCCAAGACCCCGGAGACGATCGGCTGGGTGAATGCCGAGTCGATCGCGAAGATGAAGGACGGCGCGCGCATCGTCAACTGCGCCCGCGGCGAGCTCGTCGATCTAGACGCCCTCGAGGCGGGCCTCTCCTCGGGCAAGCTCGGCGGCGCCGCGCTCGACGTCTTCCCGCAGGAGCCGCCCGCCCCGCATCCGTTGTTCGAGCGCAGCGACGTCGTCGTAACCCCGCACCTCGGCGCCTCGACCGCCGAGGCCCAGGACCGCGCCGGCATCGTCACCGCCGAGCAGGTGACGGCCGCGCTGACCAACGGCGTCGTCACCTACGCCGTCAACATCGGCGCCGTCCGCCCCGAGCACATGGAGGCGCTGGCGCCGTTCGTGCCGCTCGCCGAGAAGCTCGGCAAGCTCGCCCAGGGCCTCGCCCAGGGCCCCGTTTCGCGGGTCCGCGTCGAGCTCCAGGGGCGTCTGGCCGACCACGATTCGCGACTGCTCGGCATCGCCGTGCTCTCGGGAATCCTCTCCGGCCACACCGAGGAGCAGGTCAACCTGGTCAACTCGGCCTCGCTGGCCGAGGAGCGCGGCATCGAGCTCTCGGAGTCGCGCGAGCCGGTCGCCGAGGAGTTCACCGACCTGGTCACCGTGCGCGTCGATGCCGGTGGGGAGGAGGTCGCAGTCGCGGGAACCACGGCCGGGCCGCGCCACGAACCGACCCTGGTCCACCTATGGGGCGAGGGCTTCTACCTGCCGCTGGCCGAGCACCTCGCGGTCTTCCGATACGCCGACCAGCCCGGCATGATCGGCCGCGTCGGCACGATCTTCGGGGAGCGGGGGGTCAACATCGTCTCGGCAGCCGTCGGCGCCGAATCCGAGGGCCAGAACGCGGTCATGGTCCTCACCACAGACGCACCCGTCAGGCAGGAGACGATCGACGCGATCGTCGAGCTCGACGGCTTTGCCATCGGCCGCGCGGTCGACCTCTAGCGGCTACTCAATTAGACATATCGCGCTGGCGGTCGGCGATCCTGATGTCGAGGTGGCAAACCAACCCGAACCGAAGCTCGAGACTGTGGGAGAACTCGTCGTGAGCGAGCCACCACCGCCCGAGGCTCCGCCGCCAAGGAGTCCCTCGCCCGCTGCGCAACTCGCATCCGCGAAGCCCGCCGATGAGGACGTCACGACCCGCACCGGGCCCAGGGTCCTCCCGGTGACAGCCTGATCGGCGATCTGCTCAGCGCCCACGCTGGCTTGTGCGAGTTTTGGTGCTGAGACGGCGTGCCGCGCGAGCTCCTTCGTCCCGACGGCTCCCTTGTGGAGGTCGATCGCGTGGATCGTTCCATTCTTGATGTCCTTGCTGGTGACCCTGCCCTTTCCGACGCTCAGCGCGACAGCGCTCGACCCGCCGGCGCAGGCCACGATGACGGCCACCGTCGACATCACGTTTGCATAGGTCAACTTCATCTCGACACCTCCTGATCGTGTAGTCCGTTGACTGGAGACTAGGCTCCGATCATGCTCCGCGGAGAACGCACCGAACAGGTGTTGCGCGGCGCGCGCTCGGTGCCCGAGGGCCACGTCACGACCTACGGCGACCTCGGAGTAGTCCCGTTTCGCGGCAAGCGGGTCGACATGGACGACCGCCGGGTTGATCTACGCGGCCGCCTCGCCGACCACGACTCGCAGCTGCTCGAAGTTAAGTGGGTCTGACCCCTTCATGCGCAAGTTGAGGGGGTCTGACCCCTTTATGCGTGTTGGCTCAGGTTTCGTGCCCGAGTTTCCTAAAGGGTCTGACCCCTTTAGGTTTTGCGTCGCATAGGGTCCCGGCTGTGAGGGCGGTGGTGCAGACCAGGAACGGGGGCCCCGAGGTGCTCGAGGTCCAGGAGCGCCCCGACCCGCCGGTCGGACCTGGAGAGGTGCGGGTCGCGGTCAAGGCCGCCGGGATCAACTTCGCCGACACGATGGCGCGGGTCGGGCTCTACCCCGACGCGCCGAAGCCGCCGTGTGTGGTCGGCTACGAGGTCGCGGGCGAGATCGAATCGGTGGGCGAGGGGGTGACCGAGCACAAACTGGGTGACCGCGTCGTCGCCGGCACCCGTTTCGGCGGCCACGCCGAGCTCGTCACCGTCCCCGAAGGCCAGGCGCTCCCGCTCGACGAGCGCTTCAGCTTCGAGCAGGGCGCCGCGATCCCGGTCAACTACGTCACGGCCTGGGCCGGTCTGGTGACGATGGGCGGCCTCGAGCCGGGCGACAGGGTCCTGATCCACGCCGCCGGCGGCGGCGTCGGCACCGCCGCGACCCAGATCGCCAAGGGGCGCGGGGCGGAGGTCTTCGGCACCGCCTCGGCGTCCAAGCACGAGGCGATCTCGAAGCTCGGGGTCGACCACGCGATCGACTACCGCACCCAGGACTTCGCCGCGGAGATCATGCGGATCACCGACGACAAGGGGGTCGACATCGCCTTCGACGCGACCGGGCCGACCAACTTCAAGAAGGACTACAAGGTCCTGCGGCCCGGCGGCTGCCTGATCATGTACGGCCTCTCCGAAGCCTCGAGCGGCACCGGCCGCAGCATCCGCAAGGCCGCGAGCGCGATGGTTCGCGGTCCGTTCGCGACCTTCCCCTGGTGGAAGAGCCTCAACGCGATGAACGAGAACAAGGGGATCTTCGGCCTCAACATGCTCCACTGGCAGGACGACGAGCCCGGCCTCGCCCGTCTCTTCGACCCGATGGTCGCCGAGATGGAGGCGAAGAACATGCAGCCGGTCGTCGCCGAGGCGTTCCCCTTCGACCGCGCCGGCGAGGCGCACGAGTTCATCGCGGCGCGCAAGAACATCGGCAAGGTCGTACTCGTCCCCTGACCGCTTGAACCCGGTGCTACTCTGATTCGACCAATGGGCCGCACGCTCGACAGCCTCGCGCTTCTCCTTCTCCTCCCCCCTCGGGGGGAATAGCGCTGGGCGGCGCGTTAGCCGCAAACGACAAGACCATTGGCCAGCATCACCACACACCAGGTGAGAGAAGGAGGAAGTCATGAGCAGCACCGGTAGCACCGACGCAAACCGTGTCCACATCTTCGACACGACCCTGCGCGACGGCGAGCAGTCGCCCGGGATCTCGCTGAACACGTCCGAGAAGGTCGAGATCGCGCAGCAGCTGGCGCGCCTCGGCGTCGACGTGATCGAGGCCGGATTCCCGATCACCTCGCCCGGCGACTTCGAAGCGGTCGAGAAGATCGCCCGCACCGTCGAGGGGCCCGTGATCTGCGGGCTCGCCCGCACCCACAAGGCCGACATCGACGCGGCCTGGGGGGCGATCAAGGACTCCGAGCGGCCGAGGATCCACACGTTCATCTCGACCTCGGACATCCACATCGAGCACCAGCTGCAGACCACCCGCGAGGACGTCAAGGGCCAGGCCAAGGCGGCGGTGACGCTCGCCAAGAGCTACTGCGACGACGTCGAGTTCTCGCCGATGGACGCCACGCGGGCGGACGTCGAGTTCACCGCCGAGGTGTGCGCGATCGCCGTCGCCGAGGGGGCGACCGTGATCAACATCCCCGACACCGTCGGCTACACGACGCCCGAGGAGTACGGCGCCTACTTCAAGCGCCTCTACGAGCTGGTTCCCGGCCTCGACAAGGTCGAGGTCTCGGTCCACTGCCACGACGACCTCGGGCTGGCCGTAGCCAACTCCTACGCCGGGCTGCTGGCCGGGGCGCGGCAGGTCGAGTGCGCCATCAACGGCATCGGCGAGCGCGCCGGCAACTGCTCGCTCGAGGAGATCGTGATGCTGCTGCGGACCCGCAAGGACGAGCACGGCCTCGACGCTCACGTCAACGCCAAGGAGCTGGCGCGAACGAGCCGCATGGTCTCGCGCTTCACCGGCTACGGCGTGCCGCCGAACAAGGCGATCGTCGGCCGCAACGCGTTCGCCCACGAGTCGGGCATCCACCAGGACGGCGTGCTCAAGGAGCGCTCGACCTACGAGATCATGGACGCGACCGAGGTCGGCCTCGACTCGAACGCGATCGTGCTCGGCAAGCATTCCGGCCGCCACGCGCTGAAGGACGCGCTGGGCGAGCTCGGCTTCAAGGTCGAGGGCAACGCCCTGAACCAGGCGTTCGACCGCTTCAAGGAGATCGCCGACAAGAAGAAGCAGGTCACGGCGCTCGACCTCGAGGCGATCGTCTCGGATGAGATGCGCGAGCGCACCGAGTCCTACACGCTCGACTCGTTCTCGGTCTCCGACAGCTCCGCCGCGGCGCCGAGGGCGAAGGTCGGCGTCAAGATGCCCTCCGGCGAGGTCTCCGGAGCCGAGTCCTCGGGCGACGGTCCGGTCGACGCGATCTTCAGCGCCATCCTCGACGCCGTCGACACCGAGGCCGAGCTGCGCGAGTACCGCGTCGGCGCCGTCACCGGCGGCGAGGACGCGCTCGGCGAGGTCACGGTGACGCTTCGCGCCGACGGCCGCCTGGCCTCGGGCCAGGGTGTGGCGACCTCGATCCTCGAGGCCTCCGCCCGCGCCTACGTCAGGGCGCTCTCGAACGCGCTCGACGGCGCGGCGATCGCCCAGGCCGAGGATGCGACGGCCGACGCGGTGAGCGAGCGGACCCCCGGTCCGTAGTCAGATAACTAGTCGATCAGCCGCTTCTGGAGCCGGTTCGCCGCCAGGCGCCAGAAGGCCAGGGCCAGCAGGCAGAGGCCGATGAAACGAAGGATGTCGACGGCCTCGAACCCGAAGGCGGCGCCGCGGACCAGCTCGACCAGCTGGTAGAGCGGGTTGAACTGGGCCGCGATCTGAAAGCCGGTGGGCAGCTGGCTGATCGGAAAGAAGGCTCCCGAGACGAGGAACAAAGGCGTCACCGCGAGCGAGGTGACGTAGCTGAACTGGTCGATCTTCTGGACGACCGCCGCCATCGTCATCCCGAAGCCGGCGAAGCCGAGCGCGGTGACGAAGCAGAACAGGGGGACCAGCAGCATGGCGGGCGTCGGATCGAGGCCGAAGGCAAACGCCGCGATCAGCGGGAAACAGCCGTAGCCGGAGGAGCGCAGGCCGATCCACAGCATCTCGGCCGTGACCAGCTCCTCGACGTCGATCGGGGTCGCGAGCAGGGCGTCGTAGGTGTTCTGGAAGCGGTGCTTGACGAAGGTCCCGAACATCGCCGGCATCGCGCTCGAGAAGATCACCGCGGTGGCGACCATGCCGGTGCCGACGAACTCGATGTACTTGACCCCGTCGATCTCGCCCTTGATCAGCGTCGCGCCGAGGCCGAGGCCGAGCGCCAGCATGTAGACGAAGGGCTCGACGATGCTGGAGAAGGTCGTGCCGCGCCAGTAGGTGCGGAAGTTGGCGACCTCGCGGCTCATCACCGCGCCGATCGCGGCGGGGTCGAGCCGCCGCATCCGCGGCGTGCTCTGCCCGCGCACGGCGGTCACTCCGCCTCCTCGCCGGTGAGGTTCACGAAGACGTCCTCGAGCGTCGCTGCCCGGAACACCGCGTCCTCGGGCAGCACGCCGTCGGCGGCGCCCTCGATGCCCATGATCGCGACGGCCGGCCCCGCCGCCCGCACCATGTGCCCGGCGGCCTCGGCGTTGCTGCGGATCTCGGTTAGGCGCTCGGGCGGGCCGTAGACCTCCGCCGTGCGCTCACCCGCATGCCGGCGGATCAGCGCGCGCGGCTTGTCGCGGGCGATCACCTTGCCGTCCGCCATCACCGCGACCTCGTCGGCGAGGCGCTCGGCCTCCTCGATGTAGTGGGTCGACATCAAGATCGTCTTGCCCTGGCTGCGGAGGTTGTCGATCAGGCCCCACAGCTCCTGGCGGATCTGGGGGTCGAGCCCGACGGTCGGCTCGTCGAGCAGCAGCAGCTTCGGGTCGTGGACCAGCCCGCGGGCGAGCAGCAGCCGGCGGCGCATCCCGCCCGAGAGCTTGTCGACCGCCTCCTTGCGCCGGTCGGTCAAACGCGCGAGGGCGAGGCAGCGGTCGACCGCCTCGTGCACGTCGGGCGCCCGATAGAGGCGGGCGAAGATCGCGAGGTTGTCCTCGACGGTGACGTCGATGTCGAGGTTGTCGAGCTGGGGAACGACGCCCATCTCGGCACGTGCCTCCTTCGACTCCTCGGGGAGGTGGTGGCCGAGAACGCGGATGTCCCCGCTGTCGGGGATCGCCCGCCCGGTGAGCATTCTCATCGTCGTCGACTTGCCCGCCCCGTTGGGTCCGAGCAGCCCGAGGCAGATGCCTTCCGGCACCTCGAGGTCGAGGTCGTCGACCGCGGTGATCTCGCCGAAGCGCTTGACCACCCCGCGGAGTTCGATGGCCGCCATCTCCAGGGAGGGTAGGGAACGGAGACAGCATACGAACGTCTGTTATCGTGTACGACCCAATGGCGCTCCACGCACCAGCGAAACCGGCCGATCGAACGGCCGCGGTCACCGAGGAGGTCGCGGTCGGCACTCGCGTGCGCGCGCTGCGCGAGGGGATGGACCTCTCGCTCCGCGATCTGGCCGAGCGCAGCGGCGTCAGCGCGCCGATGCTCTCCCAGGTCGAGCGGGGCGAGACGAGCCCGACACTCGCGCTGGCCGCCAAGATCGCCGCCGGCCTCGAGCTGACGCTGTCGCAGCTGCTCCGCCTCGACGAGGGCGAAAACGTCGTCGTCATCCGCGACGCTGAACGCCGCCGGCACCGGCGGCGCGGCCACGCGGTCGAGGAGCTGACCCCGCCGCTGCCCGGCCAGCGCGCGGACGTCTCGATCCACCGGCTCGAGCCCGGTGCCGCCACCGGCGGCCCCGACGACCCGCCGCTGCACGAGCCCGGCGCCCGCGAGACCGCCGTCGTCCTCGGCGGCAGCCTCGTGCTGATCGTTGACGGACAGCACTATGGTCTGGGCGAGGGCGACAGCGTGACCTTCGATGCCGACCTTCCGCACCACTTTGAGAACCCCGGCGAGGACGCCGCCGAGTTCCTCGCAGTCGTCACCGCCGGATTGAGAAGGAGCTGATCACAGATGAGTAGTTCCAGGCGCCGGACTCTGTTCGACAAGATTTGGGAGCAGCACGACGTCGACGACGATCTGATCTACGTCGACCTCCACCTGGTCCACGAGGTCACCTCTCCGCAGGCGTTCGAGGGGCTGAGGCTGGCCGGCCGCAAGGTGCGCCGCCCCGACCGCACCCTGGCGACCGCCGACCACAACGTCCCGACCGACGGCACCCCGGTGGCGAAGATGATCGCCGACGAGCTCTCGCGCAAGCAGGTCGAGAAGCTCGAGGAGAACTGCGAGGAGTTCGGCGTGCCGCTCTACTCCCTGGGCTCAGACCGCCGTGGCATCGTCCACGTGATCGGCCCCGAGCTCGGCGTCACCCAGCCGGGGATGACGATCGTCTGCGGCGACTCGCACACCTCCACCCATGGCGCGTTCGGAGCCCTGGCCTTCGGCATCGGGACCTCCGAGGTCGAGCACGTGCTCGCGACCCAGACCCTGATGCAGACCCGCCCCAAGACCCTGCGCATCAACTACGCGGGCGGGCTCGCCGACGGCGTCACCGCCAAGGATCTGATCCTGGCGACCATCGGCCGCCTCGGGGTGGGGGGGATGCAGGGCTACGCGGTCGAGTACGCGGGGCCCGCGGTCGAAGCGCTGACGATGGAGAACCGGATGACGATCTGCAACATGACGATCGAAGGCGGCGGCCGGGCCGGCATGGTCGCGCCCGACGACACCACCTTCGAGTACGTCAAGGGCCGCCCCGGAGCGCCCGAGGACTTCGACGCGGCCGTCGAGCGCTGGAAAACGCTGCCGACCGAAGACGGGGCCTCCTTCGACAAGGAAGTCGAAGTCGACGCCGCCGGGGTCTCGCCGATGGTCACCTGGGGGACGACGCCGGGGATGGTGGTCGAGGTCACCGACTCGGTCCCGGATCCGGCGAAGATGGACTCGCCCGCCAACCGCGAGGCCGCCGAGCGCGCCCTCGCCTATATGGACCTGAAGCCGGGCACGCCGATGGCCGAGGTGCCGCTCGACCGGATCTTCATCGGCTCCTGCACGAACTCGCGGATCTCCGACCTGCGCGAGGCCGCGGCGATCGTCGAGGGCCGCAAGATCGCCTCGAGCCTGCGAGGCATGGTCGTCCCCGGCTCGCAGCAGGTCAAGCAGCAGGCGGAGGAGGAGGGGCTCGACGAGGTCTTCCGCTCGGCCGGATTCGAGTGGCGCGAGTCCGGCTGCTCGGCGTGCCTGGGGATGAACCCCGACATCCTCCAGCCGGGCGAGCGCTGCGCTTCGACCTCGAACCGCAACTTCGAGGGCCGCCAGGGCGCCGGGGGCCGCACCCACCTGGTCAGCCCGAAGATGGCCGCGGCCGCCGCGGTCGAGGGCCACTTCGTCGACATCCGGGACTGGAGCTGAGATGGACCCCGTTCAGCTGATCGAAGGCCACGTCGCCGTCCTCGACAGAGCCGACGTCGACACCGACCAGATCATCCCCAAGCAGTTCCTCAAGCGGATCGAGCGCACCGGCTTCGGCGAGTTCCTCTTCTACGACTGGTTCCGCTCGGGCGAGATCGAGCTCGAGGCGCACCCGATCCTCATCGCCGGGCGCAACTTCGGCTCGGGATCCTCGCGCGAGCACGCGGTCTGGGCGCTCAAGGACTTCGGCTTCGACGCCTTGATCGCGCCCTCGTTCTCCGACATCTTCTATTCCAACTGCACCAAGAACGGGCTGCTGCCGGTGATCCTCTCCGAGGGAGATTGCAGGCGGGTCGCCGCCTCCGGCGAGGCGCGAATCGACCTCGACGACCAGACGGTCAACTGCGCCGCCGGCGTCTTCAGGTTCCAGATCGACCCGCAGATCAAGCACCGCCTGGTCAACGGGCTCGACGATGTCGCCCTCACCCTCGAACGCGTCGCCAAGATCGACGCCTTCGAGGAGGCGGGAAGCGCCGACAACGCGCCGGCCACGACCTCGCTGTGAGCGGTCCCGCGACGAGTACGGGCCCGCTCGACTGGGACGCGAAGACCTACGACCGCGTCTCCGATCCCCAGTTCAGCTGGGGCGTCGAGGTCGCGGAGCGGCTCGAGCTCGACGGGGGAGAGACGGTCCTCGACGCGGGAGCCGGCTCCGGCCGCGTCACCGAGCTGCTGCTCGAGCGCCTCCCCGATGGGCGGCTGATCGCGCTCGACGGCTCGCCCTCGATGATCGAGCAATGCCGGGCCAACCTCGGCGACCGGGTGGCCGAGTACCGCGTGCTGGATCTCGCCGAGCTCGAGCTGCCCGACCCGGTCGACGTCGTCTTCTCCACCGCGACCTTTCACTGGGTGATCGACCACGACAACCTCTTCCGCCGCATCCACGCGAGCCTCGTCCCCGGGGGGCGCCTCCATGCCCAGTGCGGGGGCCAGGGCAACGTTGCACGCCACGCGCAGGCGATCGCCGCTGTGGCATCCCGGCCCGAGTTCGCCGGGCACTACGAGGCCATGGAGATGCTCTGGAACTTCTCCTCCGCCGAGCAAACCGCCGAGCGGCTTCGCAGCGCCGGGTTCGAGGAGATCGAGACCTGGCTCGAGCCAAAGCCGCTGAGCCCGCCGGAACCACGGGAGTTCATGCGGACAGTGACCTTGGGGCCGCACCTCGAGCGGCTTCCCGAGGACTTGCGCGATGCCTTCATCGACCAGGTGATCGCCGAGATGCCCGAGCCGATCACCCTCGACTACGTGCGCCTCAACATCTCGGCGAGACGACCGGCGTGAGCAGCGTCGTATTCCTGCCCGGCGACGGGATCGGGCCCGAGATCGGCGCCGCGGCGGGCGAGCTGCTCGAGGCGCTCGGCGGAGTGCAGATCGCCGAGCACCCGGTCGGCGGCGCCTCGATCGACGCCCACGGCACGGCGCTCACCGACGAGGTGCTCGCGGCCTGCAAGGAGGCCGACGCCGTGCTGCTCTGCGCGGTCGGCGGGCCGAAGTGGGACACCACCGATCCGGATGCGCCGCGCCCCGAGCAAGGACTTCTGGGGCTGAGGAAGGGCCTCGGCCTCTACGCCAACCTGCGCCCGGTCAAGCCGAGCCCGGCGCTGATCGATGCCAGCCCTCTGAAGCGCGACCACATCGAGGGCACCGACCTGCTCGTCGTCCGCGAGCTGACCGGCGGCATCTACT
>CAVOKZ010000015.1:0-19104 GCA_963696625.1 uncultured Solirubrobacterales bacterium | reverse complement strand
ACAGGTTTATACGGCAGCTCCGCCGGATTCCTGCCCCATTCGCGCGATTTACCCACTTCTGGAGCTAAATTCGCCGGTTTTGGACGAATAGCGGGTTGTCCCAGCTGCTCGCGCGGCCGACCAAGCTACAGGGTTATGGCGTGAGGCGGATCTTCAGCGCTTCCCGCGGCGCGCAGATGCCGTAGGCCGCGGGGCCTCCTCGAGCTTCATGCGGTGGGCCGCAAGGCGGCCGCGCCTCCGCAGCCTTATCGGCAGGTGAGCCGGGCTTCTAGATGAGTAGTTCATCTAGCGCTTCAGCTCGGTGCCGTCGTAGAGCTTCTTGACGGTGACGGCGCCGTCGGGGGCGGCGTCGAGGCAGAGCTCGCAGAGCACGCACTCGTCGACGTTCTTCCCGACGACCTCGACGCCGGAGTCGGCGGCCTTGAAGATGTCGACGGGGCAGACCTCCTCGAGCTTCTCGGCGATCGCGGTGTCGGCGGCGACGGAGTCGTCGACCTCGACCTCGATGAAGGTGCCGGCGGCGTCGACGCTCATGCCGCGACCCCCAGCTTGTCCTTGACCACGTCGGGGATCTCGTGGATGCGCTCGACCACGGGGATGCCGGCGGCCTCGAGGCGGGCGATCTTCTGGGTCGCCGAGTCCTCGGCCCCCTCGACGATCGTCCCGGCGTGGCCGAAGCTCATGCCCTGCATCTCCTCGTCGTCCATGAACTTGCCCGCCATGAAGGCGACGATCGGCAGGCGGGAGTCGTTCTCGGTCTGCCAGTCGACGAGCTCGGCCTCCATGCGGCCGCCGGGCTCGGTGTAGATCACGATCGCCTCGGTCTGATCGTCCTCCTCGAAGTAGGGCATCAACTCGGCGTAGGTCGAGCCGATGATCGCGTCGCCGCCTATCGAGACTGCGGTCGAGACGCCGAGGCCGGCGGCGGTGAGGGTGGAGGAGATCTCGGTCGTCATGCCGCCCGAGCGGCTCATCACGCCCACCGATCCGGGGTTGTAGGCCTTGGCCGCGTCCTTCGCCGGCCCGCCGATGCCGCCCATCTTGCAGACGCCGGGGGCGATCAGCCCGAGGCAGTTCGGCCCGATGATGCGGGCGCCGCGCGCATTCGCGAGCTCGACCGCCTCGGCGACGTCGCGGCGCGGGATGCGCTCGGTGACGACGACGATCAGCTTGATGCCGTTCTCGATCGCCTCGATCATCGCGTCCCTGGTGAAGGCGGGGGGGACGGTGACGACCGAGCCGTCGATCGGCTTGCCGTGGTTCTCGACCGCCTGCTGAACGGTGTCGAACACCGGGACGCCGTGGACCTCGCGGCCCTTGCGGCCCGGGGTGACGCCGCCGACGATCTTCGAGCCGTAGTCGAGGCACTCCTTGGTCAGGTTGACGGCCTCGCGCCCGGTGATGCCTTGGACGATGAAGGTGAAGTCCTCTGAGAGGAGGATGCTCACGCCGCGGCCCCCTGGACCTTCTCGACCGCTTCGCCGGCGGCGTCCCACATCGAGGTCCGGCGGTCCTTGAACTCGATTCCGTACTTGCCGAGGATCTTCGAGCCCTCTTCCTCCCAGGCGCCGGGGATGCGGAAGACGGCGATCGTCTCGGCCGGGTCCTTGCCGAGCTCGAGGCAGGCGGCGATCACGCCGCGGGCGACGATGTCGACCCGCGTATTGGAGACGATCGACATCATCACCGCGATCTTCTCGACCCCGTCCTTCTTCAGAACCTCCATCGCCAGGCCCTTCGACTTGGCGACCGACGGGTTGCCGCCGATCTCGGCGTAGTTGGCGGGCTTGCCGCCCTGGCTGCGGACCGCGTCGGTCAGCGTCAGCGAGCCGCCGCCGGCGCCGATCACGAGCCCGATGTTGCCCTCGAAGCCGTGGTCCTTGCCCTGGATCACGCCGCGGTGGTCGGCCTCGTCGATCGCCTTGACGTTGCGCTCGAACTCGGACGGCTCGTACAGCTCGCGAGGCTCTTCGAGCTCGACGCCGATCTCGGCCAGCACCTTCTTGTGGCGGCCGACGGCCTCGTCCTCCATCTCCATGTGCGCGTCCAGCGCCACAAAGGAGCCGTCTGAAAGGCGGGCAAGCGGGTTGATCTCGGCCAGGGTCATGTCGTAGTCGCGCTGGAGCCGGGCCAGGCGGGCGAGGATCGGCGTCGCGCGGTTGAGCTCGGAGCCGGTCATGCCGACCGCGGCGACGGCCTCCTTGGCGCGGAAATCATCAATGGGCATCAGGTTGGGCAGATGGCTGCGGCCGATGTGGTCTGGGTGCTTGGAGGCGACCTCCTCGATGTCGATGCCGCCCATGTCGCTGAACAGCATCATCGGGCGCTTGGCGCGGCCGTCCCAGAGCACCGCGGCGTAGTACTCCTGCTCGACCTCGGCCTTGGGGTCGACGAGGACGCCGACCGGCATGTGGCCGGAGATCTCGAGCTCGAGGATCTCGGCCGCGTGCCGCCCGGCCTCCTCGGGGGTGTCGGCGAACTTGACGCCGCCGGCCTTCATTCGCCCGCCGACCAGGACTTGCGACTTGATCACGG
This sequence comes from uncultured Solirubrobacterales bacterium, assembly GCA_963696625.1. GTDB lineage: Bacteria > Actinomycetota > Thermoleophilia > Solirubrobacterales > 70-9 > JAWVFN01. The sequence continues at coordinate 16,569 of CAVOKZ010000015.1, read as the reverse complement.
TCGAACCGCCGATCTTCTCGGCCGCCGCGCGCGCTTCGGCAGCGGTCTTGGCGAAGCCGTAGTCGGTGACGGGGATGCCGGCTCGCTCGACGATGCGGCGGCTTTCGTACTCATAGAAGCGCATGCGCGGCCGGGAACCCTACATGGGCCCGCGCGAGACGGACTACCAGGAGTGCAGCGCGCGCATGCGCGAGGCCTTCTTGAACTGATGCCCCTCCATCCGGCCGAGCACGTCGTCGAGCAGCTCGATTGCCTCCGCCGCGTAGGGCCCCTTGTTGAGCATCACGCACTCGGCCCGCTCGGCCATCGCGGCATCGGTCATCTCCGCGCGGTTGCGGACGCCCTTCTTGACGTAGCTGTCGAGGACCTGGGTCGCCCAGATCACGGGAACGTGCGCGCTCTCGCAGAGCCAGAGCATCTCCTCCTGCATCTCAGCCAGGCGCCGGCGCCCGATCTCGACCATCAGGTCGCCGCGCGCGATCATGATCGCCAAGGGCTGCTTGCCCGCCCCCTCGACGATCAGCTCGGGCAGGTTCTGGACCGCGAGCGCGGTCTCGATCTTGGCGATCAGCGCCGGCGCTGCGGATCGCCGCTCGAGCTCGCTCTGAAGGCGGGCAATGTCATCGGCCCGCTGGACGAACGAGTAGCCGATGATGTCCGCGTGCGGGACGATCGCGTCGAGGTCGCGCATGTCCTTGGCCGTGAGCGCCTCGACGTCGAGCTCGGTGCCGGGGAAGTTGAGGGCGCGATCGGCGCGCAGGTGCTCACCCTTCTCTCTCGCCCCCTCGACCCGCAGCAGGACTCCCTCCGGAAGCTTGCGGACGACCACGAGGCCGAGCTTGCCGTCGTTGACCCAGGCCGGCGCCCCGGCCTCGATCACCTCGGCGACGCTCGGGATCGAGCTCTCGAACTGGGTCTCCCACTCCGACTCCACCGGTACCGGCCCGCTGGTCATCAGCACGTGGTCGCCGCGGCGCACGCGGGCGGAGGGGTCGAGCGTCGCCGAGACGACCCGGCTGCGCGGCCCACACAGGTCGAAGCACAGGCGGCAGGAACGGCCGCCCGCGGCGGCGGCGTCGCGGACGTTGCGCGCCATCGCCGTCCATGTCGCCGGGTCGTCGTGGGCGCAGTTGACGCGCGCGACGTCCATCCCGGCGGCGAGCAGCCGGCGGGCGATCGCAGGGTCGTCGGCGGCCTCGGCGGGCAGCGTGACCATGATCCGGACCGCTCGGTTGGGCGGGGTCGGCCCAAGAGCGGCCTCGGTCGCGTCCTCGAGCAGCCGATGGCCGGCGAAGAAGGTTTCGTCGGCGGGATGGGGGGTCTCGCCCGACTCGCCCGCGATCGCGGCGAGCGCCGCGATCACGGCGTCGAGGTTCGGGAGCACGCGCGCCTCGCAACGCCCGAGCGAGGAGAGGCCCAGCGGCATCAGCTTGATCTGCAGCTCCCGCAGGTCGTGGTGCCTGAGGCCGATGTAGTTGGCCAGGTTCTCGGCGCTCGCGAGGAACTCGGGGCGCTTGACTCGCGGCCGCCAGGCCTCGAGGATCTGCTCGCTCTCGGAGAGTACGGCGGCGCGCAGTTCGCCCACCTGGCGATGTAGAGCGCTCGCGCGCCCCACGGTGCTCGGACGATCTCGCATCACCGCCACGACCCTAGCCTCGGCCCCGGGGACGGCGATCGTGTGAATCCTGGGTGAACGCCCGGCACCGGCTTTGCGGTTGGCGCTCGGGGCCTTAGTCTTGGCGCGGCATGCCACCCTCAGAGCGAGCCTCGGTGATCACGACGGAAGGTCTCGACCGCCTCGTCACCGCGCTCGCCGCCCGCGGCTACGACGTGATCGGACCGCGCGTCAGGGACGGCGCGATCCTCTATGAGGGCATCTCCTCGGCCGACGAGCTGCCGCGCGGCCTCACCGACGAGCAGGAGGGCGGCGCCTACCGCCTTCGCGAGCGCGACGACGACGCGCTCTTCTCCTTCAACGTCGGCCCCAACTCGTGGAAGAGCCACCTGTTTCCGGCGAAGCTGACGCTCTGGAAGGCGACCAAGACGGCCGGCGGCGCCCTCGAGTTCGAGGACGAGCCGGTCGAGCGCCCGAAGTACGCGTTCATCGGCGTGCGCGCGTGTGACCTGGCGGCGATCGGGATCCAGGACCGGGTCTTCGTCGGAGATGACTACACCGACCCCGACTATGAGGAGCGCCGCCGCGACGCCTTCATCGTCGCCGTCAACTGCGCCGAGGCCGGCAACACCTGCTTCTGCGTCTCGATGGAGACCGGGCCGCGGGCCCGCGGCGGCTTCGACCTGGCGCTGACCGAGCTGCTCGACGGCGAGCACCGATTCCTTGTCGAGACCGGCTCCGAGCGCGGCGCCGAGCTGCTCGCCGAGATCGGTGCCGCCCCCGCGACCGAGGCCGACGAGGCCGCCTCGCAGAGCGCCAGCGAACACTGCGCCGAGCAGATGGGCCGAGAGCTCGACACCGACGGAATCAGGGACCTGCTCGAGCGCAACCTCGAGCACCCGCGCTGGGACGAGGTCTCCGAGCGCTGCCTCAGCTGCGGCAACTGCACGCTCGTCTGCCCGACCTGCTTCTGCTCGAGCGCCGAGGACGTCACCGACCTCGCCGGCACGGTCGCCGAGCAGGTCCGCGAGTGGGACTCGTGCTTCTCGCTCGATCACTCCTACATCCACGGCGGCAGCATCCGCAACTCGCCGTCGTCTCGCTACCGCCAGTGGATGACCCACAAGCTCGGAACCTGGATCGACCAGTTCGGCACCTCCGGCTGCGTCGGCTGCGGGCGCTGCATCACCTGGTGCCCGGTCGCGATCGACATCACCGAGGAGGCGGCGGCGATTCGCGCGGCCGACGTCGGAGAGGAGGCCGATGCAGTCGATTGAAGACCTGCTGCGCGAGCAGCGCACGTTCGGGGGGCTCTCGGACTTCCACCTGTCGCTCGTCGCCGGCTGTGGCAAGAACCAAGTGTTCAAGGCGGGCGAATACCTGATGCGCGAGCGGGAGTCTGCCGACAGCTTCTATGTGATCAGGGAAGGCAGGGTGGCACTTGAGATCTTCGCCCCCGAGCGCGGGGCCCTGGTGATCGAGACGCTGCGGCCGGGCGAGCTGCTCGGCTGGTCGTGGCTGGTGCCGCCCTACGTGTCCCACCTCGACGCGCGGGCCACCGAGGAGACGCGGGCGATCGCCTTCGACGCGGCCTGCCTGCGCGGCAAGTCCGACGAGGACCCGGCGCTCGGCTACGAGCTGCTGCGGCGCTTCGTGCCGGTCATGGTCGAGCGCCTGCAGGCGACGCGTGTGCAGTTGCTCGACGTCTACGGGATCAAGGATGGCTGAGCCGCGCACCCCACCGCGGCCCTTCACCGTCGCCGCCAAGCGGCGGGAGCTCGACGACACCTGGACGCTCGAGCTCGCCGCCGGGGCGGGCGACGGCGTCGGCGACTGCGGCCCGGGGCAGTTCAACATGCTCTATGCGTTCGGCGCCGGGGAGGTGCCGATCTCGGTCAGCGGGGCGGCGGACGACGGCGGCATGCTCCACACGATCCGCGCGGTCGGCGCTTCGACAGAGGCCCTCTGCCGCCTCGAGCCGGGCCAGAGCGTCGGCGTCCGCGGGCCGTTCGGCCGCGGCTGGCCCGTCGCCGAGGCCGAGGGCGGCGACGCCGTCGTCGTCGCCGGCGGCATCGGGCTGGCGCCGCTGCGCCCCGTGCTCCGCCATCTCGCCGCCAACCGCGACCGCTTCGGCGCGGCGGTGCTGCTCTACGGCGCCCGCGAGCCGGACGCGATCCTCTACGAGGCCGAGCTCGAGCGCTGGCGCGAGCAGGGCATCGACGTCGAGATCAGCGTCGACTCCGCGCCGGCCGACTGGCCCGGCAACGTCGGCCTGGTCACCAAGCTGATCCCCGGCGCCGGCTTCGACGGCGGCCGGGCGACGGCGATGATCTGCGGCCCCGAGGTGATGATGCGCTTCGTCGCCGCGGCCCTCGGCGAGCGCGCCGTCGAGGCGGATCGCATCCACGTCTCGCTCGAGCGCAACATGAAGTGCGCGGTCGGCCACTGCGGCCACTGCCAGCTCGCGGGCGAGTTCGTCTGCAAGGACGGCCCGGTCTTTCCCTATGAGCGGGTGAAGCCGCTGCTGGGGGTGAGGGAGCTGTGAGCGAGGGCGCCGCCGGCAGGCCCAAGCTGGCGGTCTGGAAGTTCGCCTCCTGCGACGGCTGCCAGCTGAGCCTGCTCGACTTCGAGCAGGAGCTGGTCTCGCTGCCCGGAGAGATCGACGTCGCCTACTTCCTCGAGGCAACCCGCGGGCAGATCGAGGGCCCCTACGACCTCTCGCTGGTCGAGGGCTCGATCACGACCCCTCAGGACGCCGAGCGGATCCAGGAGGTGCGCCGCCAGTCGCGGCGGCTGGTCACGATCGGCGCCTGCGCCACCTCGGGCGGCATCCAGGCGCTGCGGAACTTCGCCGAGGTCGAGGAGTTCACCTCGGCCGTCTACGCCGAGCCCTCCTACATATCGACGCTCGAGGCCTCGACCCCGATCTCGGCCAACGTCAAGGTCGACTTCGAGCTCCAGGGCTGCCCGGTCGATCGCCACCAGCTGCTCGAGGTGATCAGCGCCTTCGTCAACGAGCGCCGCCCGGCGGTCGCCAACGACAGCGTCTGCATGGAGTGCAAGCGCGCCGGCAACGTCTGCGTGATGGTCGCCCACGGAACCCCGTGCCTCGGGCCGGTCACCCACGCGGGTTGCGGGGCGCTCTGCCCCGGTTGCGACCGCGGCTGCTACGGCTGCTTCGGCCCGGCGGAGTCCCCCAACGTGCGCTCGCTTTCGGGCTGGCTCGGAGGGATGGGCATGGACGAGGTCGACCTCGTGCGGGTCTATCGCACGTTCCACGCCGACCGCGAGCCGTTCCGCTCCGAGAGCGAGCGCCATGAGCGCTGACGCGAGCCGGACGAGGACGATCAGGACCGACGCCCTGGCCCGTGTCGAGGGCGAGGGGGCGATGCAGGTGCGCATCCGCGACGGCGAGGTCGAGAACGTCGAGCTGCAGATCTACGAGCCGCCGCGCTTCTTCGAAGCCTTCCTGCGCGGCCGCGCCTACGGCGAGGCGCCCGACATCACCGCCCGGATCTGCGGCATCTGCCCGGTCGCCTACATGACCAGCGCCTTCAATGCGATCGAGGATGCGCTCGAGGTCGAGGTTGACGACCGCGTGCGCCTCCTGCGGCGGCTCATGTACTGCGGCGAGTGGATCGAGAGCCACGCGCTCCACGTGTTCATGCTCCACGCGCCCGACTTCCTCGGCTTCGAGTCGGCCTGGGCGATGGCCCGCGACCACCGCGAGGTCGTCGAGGGCGGCCTGCGGATCAAGGCGATGGGCAACGAGATCCTGCGGGCCGTCGGCGGCCGCGCGATCCACCCGGTCAACGTTCGGGTCGGCGGCTTCTACAAGGCGCCGAGCAAGGCCGATCTCGAGGCGCTGGTGCCGGGGCTCGAGGAGGCGCGCGAGCTGGCCAAGGGGTCAGTCGCCTGGGTCTCGAAGCTCGACTTCCCCGACTTCGAGCAAGACTACGAGTTCGTCGCCCTGCGCCACCCGGACCGCTACGCGATCGAGGACGGCCGCCTGGTCTCGAGCTCGGGCCTCGACATCGGGCCCGGTTCCTACGAGGAGCACTTCTGCGAGCAGCACGTGGCGCACTCGACCGCGCTCCAGTCGCGGCTGCGCGACGGCGGCACCTACTTCCTCGGGCCGATGGCGCGCTACTCGCTCAACCACTCGCAGCTTTCCGGCGGGGCGCGCGAGGCCGCCGCCGAGGCCGGGCTCGGCGAGGAGTGCCGCAACCCGTTCAAGAGCATCGTCGTCCGCGCCGTCGAGATCCTCTACGCCTTCGACGAGGCGCTGCGGCTGATCGCGGAGTACGAGCCGCCCGCGGCCCCGGCGACCGAGCCCGAGGTCCGCGCCGCGAGCGGCTGCGGCTGGAGCGAGGCGCCGCGGGGGATGCTCTGGCACCGCTACCGGCTCGAGGCCGACGGTGCGATCGCCGAGGCCCGGATCGTGCCGCCGACCTCCCAGAACCAGGCGAGGATCGAGCAGGACCTGTTTGAGTTCGTCCGGCCCCGGGTCGAGCTCTCCGACGAGCGCCTGCAGTGGGAGTGCGAGCAGGCGATCCGCAACTACGACCCCTGCATCAGCTGCTCGACCCACTTCCTCAAGCTCGAAGTCGACCGCGGGTGAAGATGCTGATCGGCGTCGGCAACGAGTGGCGGGGCGACGACGGCGCCGGCCTCGAGGTTGCTCGGCGGGTCCGCGAGTCGCAGATCCCCGACATCGAGGTGGTCGAGCACGAGGGTGAGCCGATCGGCCTGATCGACGCCTGGACCGGCGCCGGAGAGACGATCGTCGTCGACGCGGTCATCTCCGGAGCAGCGCCCGGCACCGTCCACCGGCTCGACGCCGGCGCCGAGCCGCTGCCGGCGCCGCTCTTTCGCAACTCGACCCACGCGATGGGCATCGCCGAGGCGGTCGAGCTGGGGCGTTCCCTCGACCGGCTCCCGTCGCGGCTCACCGTCTGCGGGGTGGAGGGCGAGCGCTTCGAGGTCGGCGCGGCGATGACGGCGGCCGTCGAGGCGGCGGTCGAGTCGCTGGCGGCCGAGCTCGGCGAGGAGCTCGCCGGGGAAACGAGCACCTGAATGCACGAGCTCGCCGTCTCGCGCGCGATCGTCGACGCGGCCGAGCGCCACGCCGGCGGCCTGCCGGTCGAAGTCGTTCGCGTCCGGATCGGCCGCCTGCGCCAGGTCGCGCCCGAGTTCCTCGGCTTCTACTTCGAGGTCGCCGCCCGCGACACGCTCTGCGAGGGCGCCGAGCTCGAGTGGGAGCGGGTCGACTCGCTGCTTCGCTGCGGCTCCTGCGATGCGGAGTGGGACCCGGCCCCTCCGCCCGCCCGCGAGGGCGATCAGCTCGTCGTCAGCTTCCGCTGCCCGCAATGCCGGGGCGCCGAGCACCGGGTCGTCTCGGGCGACGAGCTGCTGGTCGCCTCGATCGACGTCCGCGAGCCCGCCGTGCGAGGCTTCTGACATGCACCAGACCACCGTACGCGTCGCCGAGGGCGCGCTCGACGCCAACGAGACGATCGCCGCGGCCAACCGCGCCGACTTCGACGCCGCCGGAGTCGCCGTCGTCAACCTGATGAGCGCTCCCGGCGCCGGCAAGACCACCCTGCTCGACCGCGCCCTGGAGGAGACGGGCGACGTCCGGGTCGGCGTTCTCGAGGGCGACGTTCGCGGGCGCCTCGACGCCGACCGCCTCTCGCACCTGCACATCCCGGTGACCCAGATCAACACCGACCCGGCCTTCGGCGGCGAGTGCCACCTCGACGCGAACATGGTGCGCTCGGCGCTCCCCGAGATCCCGCTGGCCGAGATCGAGCTGCTGGTGATCGAGAACGTCGGCAACCTCGTCTGCCCGGCCGAGTTCCGCGTCGGCGAGGACCGCCGCTGGATGGTCTCCTCGGTGGCCGAGGGAGAGGACAAGCCGCTCAAGTACCCGCTGATGTTCCGTGCCTGCGAGCTGGTCGTCGTCAACAAGATCGACCTGCTGCCCCACGTCGACTTCGACGTCGACCGGTTCCTCGCCAACCTCGATCAGGTCAACCCCGGCGCCGAGACCCTGCTCGTCAGCGCCAGGAGCGGCGAGGGGACCGACGCCTGGCGGCGGCGGCTTCTCGATCTGACGGCGGCCGACCGCCCCAATTGAGCACCGGCTGGAACCTCGTCCTCGCGCTGCATCTGCTCGCGATGGCGTTCTTCGTCGGCGGCCAGCTGTTCCTCGTCGTCGCCGTGGTCCCGGTCGAGCGCGGCGCCGAGGATCGGCAGCGGGTGCGGGCGATCGCCCGGCGCTTCGGCTGGGGGACCCTCGTGGCCCTGGCGGTGCTGATCGCCACGGGGGCGGCGATGGCCGATCACTTCGGGCTCTGGGATGAGGGCAAGCTGCAACTGAAGATCGGCTTGGTGGCGCTGACCGGCGTGCTGATCGTCTGGCACATGCGGCGCCCGCAACAGCACATCCTCGAGGGCGCGGTCTTCGTGCTCTCATTGGCAATCGTCTGGCTCGGCATCCTGATCGCCGGCTAGCAAGACTGAGGCGCGAAAGGAGTTTCAAGATGACAGAGGAGCGGCGCACCACCACCGAAGAGGCAAAGCGGGTCGGCGACGAGATCGGCGTCGACTGGGAGCGGTTCGACCTCGAGCAGTTCCGCGCGGGCATGGACGTCGAGTACGAGCACGGAAAGCACGATCCCCAGACCAACGTCACCGGCGACGACCCGATCGTCACCGGCAAGATCGCCCTCGCGCACATGAAGGAGTTCCCCGACTACTACGAGCGCCTTGAGAAGATGGAGGCCGAGGCCGAGGCGGAGCAGGGCTCCGGCTAGCCAGGAGGATCAGGTCCATGGCGCTCAGCAGATGCGCGGCAGGGGGTCGCCGGCGAGCATGTCGACCACCCTCGATCCTCCGAAGGCGGTCTCGAGGATGACGAGGCCGGGGGGCTCGGGCGCGACCTCGGCGACGATCGCGGCCTCGCGGCCGAGGGGATGGGAGCGCAGCGCCGCGAGCGCGTCATCCGCCGCTTCGGGCGAGACCACGGCCACCAGCTTGCCCTCGTTGGCGATGTAGATCGGGTCGATGCCGAGGATCTCGCCGGCGCCGGCGACCTCGGGGCGGATCGGCAGCTCGGACTCCTCGATCGTGACGCCGACCTCCGCTGCGAGCGCCAGCTCGGCGAGCACGGTGGCGAGACCGCCGCGGGTCGGGTCGCGCAGGCAGCGGACACCGGGCGTCGCCGCGAGCAGGATCGAGACCAGCTCGTGCAGGGGGGCGCTGTCGGAGGCGAGGTCTCCCTCCAGCTCGAGCTCGCCGCGGGCGATCATCACCGCCATGCCGTGATCGCCGATGGTGCCCGAGACCAGCACCTTGTCGCCGAGGCTGATCGCGCTCGGCCCAAGGTCGTACTCGTGCTCGACGACGCCGACGCCCGAGGTGTTGATGTAGACGCCGTCGGCTTTGCCGCGCTCGACGACCTTGGTGTCGCCGGTGGCGACCGGGACGCCGGCCGCCTCCGCCGCCGCGGCCATCGACGCGGCGATGCGCTCGAGCCTCGGCGACCGGAAACCCCTCCTCGACGATGAAACCGGCCGAGAGGGCGAGCGGCCCGGCCCCGCTCATCGCGAGGTCGTTGACCGTGCCGTTGACGGCGAGGGCGCCGATGTCGCCGCCGGGGAAGAACAGCGGCTTGACCACGAACGAATCCGTCGTGAAGGCGAGCCGCTCGGTCCCGGCAGCGAGCAACGCGCTGTCGCCGAGCGGCGCCAGCAGCGGGTTGCCCAGCTCCCGCAGGAAGACGCCCTCGACCAGGTCGCGGCCGGCTTTGCCGCCGGCGCCGTGGGAGAGCGTGATCCGCTCGTCGAGCACCTTGCGCCGCGGGCGGCGGCGGCGCTGCTCGATCGCGTCGAGCACCTCCTCCTCGGAGCGGCCGCTCACACGGCCACCTTGCGGCGGCCCGAGTGGCGGCCGTAGTTGTAATAGGCGGCGCAGGCGCCCTCGCTCGAGACCATGCAGGTTCCGATCGGATGCTCCGGCGTGCAGGCGGTGCCGAAGACCTTGCACTCCCAGGGCCGGATCACGCCCTTGAGCACCTCGCCGCACTGGCACGCCTTGGGATCGGCGACGCGGACGCCGGGGATCCCGAAGCGCAGCTCGGCGTCCCAGTCCGCGTACTCGGAGCGGATCTTGAGCGCGCTCTGCGAGATGAAGCCGAGGCCGCGCCACTCGAAGGTCGTGCGCAGCTCCATCGTCTCGGCGATTGCCTCCAGCGCGAGCGGATTGCCCTCGTCGCGGACGACCCGCTGGTACTGGTTGGAGACCTCGCTGCGGCCCTCGGCGAGCTGGGCGAGCAGCATCTGCACGCCGTGGAGCACGTCGAGCGGCTCGAACCCGGAGACGACGACCGGCTTGCCGTGCTCGGCGGCGATGAAGCGGTAGGGGCGCAGGCCGATCACGGTCGAGACGTGGCCGGGGCCGATGAATCCGTCGAGCCGCAGGTCGGGCGAGTCGAGGATCGCCTTGATCGCGGGGATGATCGTCACGTGGTTGCAGAAGACGCTGAAGTTGCCGATCCCCTCGGCGCGGGCGCGGCGCAGCGTGAGCGCGGTCGACGGCGCCGTGGTCTCGAAGCCGATCGCGAAGAAGACGACTTCGCGACCGGGGTTCTCGCGGGCGATCTTGAGCGCGTCGAGCGGCGAGTAGACCATGCGCACGTCGGCGCCGCGGGCCTTGGCGTCGAGCAGCGAGCCGTTCGAGGCCGGCACCCGCATCATGTCGCCGAAGGTCGTGAAGATCACCTCGGGGCGCTCGGCGATCGCGATCGCGTCGTCCTGGCGGCCCATCGGGATCACGCAGACCGGGCAGCCGGGGCCGTGGACGAGCTCGACCTCGGCGGGCAGCAGGTCCTCGACCCCGTGCCTGTAGATCGCGTGCGTGTGGCCGCCGCAGACCTCCATCAGCTTGTAGTGACGGCCGGGCTCGGCGAGGTCGGCGATCTCGGCCGCGAGCCGCCGGGCGAGGGCGGGGTCGCGGTACTCGTCGACGAAGCGCATCAGCGGGCTCCGATCGCGTCGAGCAGCAGGTGGTAGATCGTCGCCTGCGCCTCCTGGATGCGGGGGATGTGGCTCGAGGAGACGACGAAGAGGTGGTCGAGCCAGTCGAGCTCGGCGAAGCGGCCGCCGTCGTATCCGCCGAGGGCGACCGTCGCCATGCCCGCCGCGCGGGCCTGTTCGAGCCCGGCGATCACATTCGCCGAGCCGCCGCTGGTCGAGATCCCCACGGCGACGTCGCCGCGGCCGCCGAGCGCGATCAGCTGGCGGGCGAAGACCTGCTCGACGCCGACGTCGTTGGCGACCGCGGTCACGGTCGCGGCGTCGTTGCCGAGCGCGATCGCCGGCCAGCCGGCGGTGAGCGCTCCCGCGGCGAGATCCTGGGCGTCGGTCGCCGATCCCCCGTTTCCGAAGGCGATCAGGCGCCCGCCTCGCTCCAGGCGAGCCCGCAGCTCGAGGCCGCAGGCCTCCACCGCTGCGGTTTCGATCGCCGAGCGCAGCGCGATCGTCTCCTCGGACTTCTTACGGGACGACGCCTCGACGTCGGCGAGCACGGTGTTCAGATCGGCGCCGGCCCCGCCTGCCTGGAACGGATAGAGGAAGTCCGTCTCGTCATCGGCAGCGACCCGCTCGATGGCCACGCCGGCGTGGCAGAGCAGCACGTCGCCCCGCGCGACGCCCTCGATCAGGTCGGTCGCGACCTGCTCGAAGGCGCCGTCGCGCTTGACGATCGCGGTTGGGCCCTGCACCTCGGCGACCCGGGCCTGGACGGCGACGTCGCCGCAGGTGATGCACGTCTCGCCGTGCGCCGGCGTGGCGCCGGTCAGCCCCGGCTGCTCTAAGAAGACGTGGACGAGCTCCCAGAGCACGTGGTAGGCGGTCTCGGAGACCTCCTGGACCACGACCGGGTCGTCGGCGGCGACTTCGAAGCTGTGCTCGGCGCTCGCCGGCCGGCCGCCGGTGATGGCGATGGTGAGCAGCCCGCGCTCGCCCGCCTCGGCCAGGAACCTCTCCGCCGCCTCGTCGGCGGGGCTGTGGCAGAGGGCAAGGGCGATGTCGCCCGGGCGCCCGACCCCGGCCGCGGTCGAGAGGCCCGTCGGGTCGTTGTTCGGCGCCACGGCCGGCAGCGCCCGCTTGCCGACGATCACCGGGTGCATGAACTCGACGGCGGCGTGGGCGGCGTCGGTTGCCGCCGCGCCGGCGCCGAAGGGGATCAGCGTGCCGCCGCGCGCGAAGGCGGCCGCCATCGCGTGACAGGCGCGGGCGAGCCCGGCGCCGTGGCGCTCGAAGAAGTCGCGCGCAGCGCGCTCGCGAGCGGCGAGAGCGGCGCTCGGCTCAGTCGATCGCGCTGGTGCGGAGATCGGCGAGCTCCTCCCGGTAGGGGTCCCCGAGGGCTTCGAGCGCCGCCAGCGTCTGGCGCGCCTCGCCCTCGTCGATCCGCGAGATCGCGAACCCGACGTGGATCAGCACCCAGTCGCCGACTCCGACCGCCTCGGGGCCCTCCCAGAGCAAGCCGACGTCGACGTTGCGCCGCACCCCGGAGACGTCGACCTTTGCGACCCGGTTCTCGGTGTCGACGATCTCGACGATCTGGCCGGGGATACCGAGGCACATCTTTGTCTAGATCCTCCTCGCCGCGATCGCGGCTTGGCCGAAGCTGATGCCGCCGTCGTTGGGCGGAACGCGCCGGTGGGTGAGCACGTCGAACCCCAAGCTACCGAGTCTGCGCCGCACGCTCGCGAGCAGGCGCAGGTTCTGGAAGCTGCCGCCGGAGAGGACGACGGTCTCGTGGCCGGTACGCGCCTCCTCGCAGGCGCTCGCGGCGGCGGCCGCGACCCCTTCGTGAAAGGCGGCGGCGACCTGCTCGCGCGGGCGCCCGGCTTCGAGATCGTCATGGACGGCGGCGATCAACCCGGCGCCGCCGATGACGCCGCCCCCTACGGGGCAGGGGTACGGATCGGCCTCGACGGCGCCCGCGAGCGCTTCCAGCTCGATCGCGGCCTGCCCTTCGTAGGTGACGCGCGCTCGGACGCCGAGCAGCGCCGCGGCGGCGTCGAAGAGGCGGCCCATACCCGAGGAGAGCGGCGCGTTGACCGCGAGGCTCTGGCGCACCTCGGGCCAGCTCTCGAAGGCGACCGGCCGCCCCGCGGCCTCGAGATAGGCGGCCGCCATCCGCCACGGCTCGCGGATCGCCGCCTCGCCGCCGGGCAGCGGCACCGGCTCGAGGTGGCCGAGGCGCTCGTAGCCCTCGAGCGAGGCCTCGAGCAGCTCGCCGCCCCAGAGGGTGCCGTCGGGCCCGTAGCCGGTGCCGTCGAAGACGAGCGCGAGGGCCGGCCCTTCGTGGCCGTGCTCGGCGAGACAGGCGGCGGCGTGCGCATGGTGGTGCTGGACGGCGATCGGCTCGGCATCCTGCTCGAGCGCCCAGCGGGTCGAGAGATAGTCGGGGTGGAGGTCGTGGGCAACCGCCTCGGGGCGAACGCCGAGCATCTCGAGGTAGAGCGCCAGGTCGGAGCGGAATGCGTCGTAGGCGAGCGGCGTGTCGAGGTCGCCGAGGTGGGGGGAGAGGAAGGCGCGCTCGCCCCGCAACACGCAGAAGGTGCTCTTCAGCTCGGCGCCGGCGGCGACTAGCGGCGTCGCTCCCCGCCGCGGCAGCGTCAGCGGCTCGGGCGCCAGCCCCCGCGAGCGCCGCACCGGAAACGCCGCGCGGACGACCGAGTCCTCGCAGCGTCGGTATATCTCGCGGTCGTGGGTGAGGAAGGCGTCGGCGATCTCGCCGAGGCGCCCGCGGGCCTCGTCGTCGCCCGTGGCGATCGGCTCGTCGGAGCGATTGCCGCTCGTCATCACCAGCGGCCGGGCCGCGCCGGCGCAGAGCAGGTGATGGAGGGGGGTGTAGGGGAGCATCACGCCGAGCCACGGGCTGCCGGGCGCGACCGAGGGCGCGATCGCGCCGGTCGCCCCGCGGCGCAGGAGGACGATTGGATGTGCCCGCGAGCTGAGCAGCTCGAGCTCGGCAGGGGCGATCTCGGCGATCGCCCCGGGGTCGGCGCTCATCACCGCCAGGGGCTTCTGCTCGCGCTGCTTGCGGTCGCGCAGACGCGCGACCGCCGCCTCGTCGCCCGCGTCGCAGGCGAGGTGGTAGCCGCCGAGCCCCTTGACCGCGACGATCGCCCCGGCGCGCAGCGCGTCGACAGCGCCCGCCAGGGCGGCCTCGCCGCCGCGGCCTTCGAATGAGAGGCTCGGGCCGCAGGCGGGGCAGGCGATCGGCTCGGCGTGGAAGCGCCGGTCGTGCGGGTCCTCGTACTCGGCTCGGCAGGCGTCGCAGAGCTCGAAGCCCGCCATCGTCGTGTTGGCGCGGTCATACGGTGGCTGCCGCACGATCGAGAAGCGGGGCCCGCACTGGGTGCAGTTGATGAACGGGTAACGGTGCCGGCGGTCGGCCTCATCCCAGAGCTCGGCCAAGCAGTCGGGGCAGGTGGCGACGTCCGACGGGATCAGGGCCGCGGCGGGACCGGCGGTGCTCGCCTCGATGCGGAAGCCGTGCTCGCCCCGTGGCGAGACGCGCGTACGCACGAGCGCATCGACCCGGGCGAGCGGCGGGGCCTCCGAGGCCAGCGAGCGGCCGAACGACTCGAGCGCCGGCCCGGGTCCCTCGACCTCGATCACGACCCCGCGGCCGTCGTTGAGGGCGAAGCCGCCGAGACCGTGCCGCGATGCGAGCCGGTACACGAACGGCCTGAACCCGACCCCCTGAACGAGCCCCTCGACGGTGATCCGCTCTCGCTTCACCGGGGCCCTCGTCCTATGTCACGGCCTGGGCGGCGGCGACGCGCGCGATCGGTACCCGGAACGGCGAGCAGCTGACGTAGTCGAGCCCGGTCTGCTCGAAGAACTCGATGCTCGCCGGGTCGCCGCCGTGCTCGCCGCAGACGCCGAGCTTGAGCCCCGGCTTCGCCGCGCGGCCGCGCTCGCTGGCGATCCGCACCAGCTCGCCGACCGCGGCGATGTCGATGCTCTCGAACGGGCTCCTGACCAGGACCCCGAGGTCGAAATACGTCGGCAGGAAGCTGCGCTCCGCGTCGTCTCGCGAGAGCCCGTCGGCCGTCTGGGTCAGGTCGTTGGTTCCGAAGCTGAAGAAGTCGGCATGCTCGGCGAGCTTCCCCGCGACGAGACAGGCGCGTGGGAGCTCGATCATCGTGCCGACGGAGTACTCGACGGCGCCGGCTCCGGCCGGCGTCGCCTCGGCTGCCGTCCGGACCCGTTCGAGCAGAAACTCGAGCTCGCCCTCGAAGGCGACCAGCGGAATCATGATCTCGGGCCGGGGCGGCGCGCCCTCGCCGGCGACCTCGGCGGCGGCGCCGAGGATCGCCTTTACCTGCATCTCGTACAGCGACGGCAGGATCAGGCCGAGCCGGGCGCCGCGGGTGCCGAGCATCGGGTTCACCTCCTCGAGCTCGGCGACGACGGCCAGCCGTCGCTCGGCTCGTTCGACGTCGCCGCCCTCGTCGCGGGCCTTCTCGAGCTCGGCCTCGAAGGCTTCGATCGAGAGAAACTCGTGCATGGGCGGGTCGAGCAGCCGGATCGTCACCGGCAGCCCCTCCATCGCGCGGAAGATCTCGGCGAAGTCCTTGTGCTGGATCTCGCGGAGGCGCTCGAGCGCGTCGGCGAACTCGCGCTCCGCCCCCGGGTCCTCGCTCCCACGGCGCCACAGCTCGCCGGCGATGAACATGTCGCTCACCAGGCGCTCGCGGTCGGCGCCGAAGAACATGTGCTCGGTCCGGCAGAGGCCGATCCCCTCGGCGCCGAGCTCGCGGGCGCGCGCCGCGTCCTCGCCGGTGTCGGCGTTCGCCCGCACTCCGAGCCGCCGTATCTCGTCGGCCCACCCGAGCACGGCAGCGAAGCTCTCGTTCACCGGCGGGGTGACCAGCGCCACGTCGTCGAGGGTGACTACGCCGCTCGACCCGTCGATCGCGATCGTCTCGCCCGCGGAGACCTCCCGCTCACCGACCCGCAGCACCTCGCGCTCGAGATCGACCTCGAGGTCGCCGGCGCCGCAGACGCACGGACGGCCCATCCCGCGCGCGACGATCGCCGCGTGCGAGGACTTGCCGCCCTGCGAGGTGAGCACGCCGCGGGCGGCGTGGAAGCCGCCGACGTCGTCGGCCGAGGTGAACGGCCTGACCAGGATCACGTCCTCGCCCGCCTCGCCTCGGCGCTCGGCCTCGGCGGCGGTGAACACGATCGCTCCCTTCGCCGCACCGGGCGAGGCCGGGACCGCGCGCAGCAGCTCCTCGTAGTCCTGGTCGGGGTCGAAGGTGGGGTGCAGCAGGGCGTCGAGCGAGGCGGCGTCGATCGTGTCCAGAGCCTGCGCGCGCGTCAGCAGCCCCTCGGCGACGGCGTCGGAGGCGAAGCGGACGGCAGCCTGGGCGGGCCGCTTCGCGTTCCGGGTCTGGAGGATGTAAAGGCGCCCCTCCTCGATCGTGTACTCGACGTCCTGCATGTCGCGGTAGTGGCGCTCGAGCCGCGTCAGCGAGTCCACGAGTGCGGCGTGGACCTCGGGCCAGCGGCGCGCGAGATCGGCGAGGTCCTCGGTGTTGCGCACTCCCGCGACGACGTCCTCGCCCTGGGCGTTGTGGAGGAAGTCGCCCTCGGGCTCGGCGGCCCCGCTGGTCGGGTCGCGGGTGAAGGCGACGCCCGAGCCGGAATCGTCTCCGTGGTTGCCGAAGACCATGCGCTGCACGGTCACCGCGGTCCCGAGGTCGTCGGGAATTCCGTTGAAGCGCCGGTAGCTCCGGGCCCTGTCGTTGTTCCAGGAGTCGAATACGGCGAGCACCGCCTGGCGCAACTGCTCGCGCGGGTCCACGGGGAACGGCTCCCCGGTGTGCTCGGAGTAGATCTCGAGGAAGCGCGCGGTGAGCGCCC
>CAVOKZ010000014.1:0-49625 GCA_963696625.1 uncultured Solirubrobacterales bacterium | reverse complement strand
CGCCGTACTGGCGGATCGTGTCGAGCCGATCGCTGCGGCCGGTGAGGATCTTGTGGGGGTAGGCCTGGTGGCCGACGTCCCAGAGGATCTTGTCCCGGGGCGAATCGAGCAGGCTGTGGAGCGCGACCGTCAGCTCGCAGGTGCCGAGGTTGGCCCCGAAGTGCCCCCCGATCTCGCCGATCGTGTCGATGATCTGCTCGCGGACCTCCTGCGCCACATGCTGGAGCTGGGCGTCGTCGAGGCCGTTGAGATCGGCCGGCGTGCGGATCTCGCCGAGGAGGTTTTCTTGTGGCTTCTTGCTCATGCGTGTCGGGTGTGGATGAAGTCGGTGATTCGCTTCAGGTCGTCGGTCTCGGGCGCCGCTTCTTCGAGTGCGGCGAGCGCCCTGCGGTGCGACTCCCCGGCCAGCTCGCGGGCCCGCTCGAGCCCGAAGGCGCTGACGTAGGTGAGTTTTCCGTGGCGCTCATCGCTGCCGCTCGGCTTTCCGAGCTCCTCGTCGGAACCGGTGACGTCGAGGATGTCGTCGACGATCTGAAATAGGACTCCGAGCTCTTCGGCGAAACGGCGGTATGGAATTGTCTCAGGTTCGTGTAGAGCGTTCAGTACGAGTACGACGCCCACGCCGGCTCCGATCAGCCGCCCGGTCTTGAGCCCGTGCATGCGCCTCAGGCCCTCGGCGTCGAGCTCGGCGACCGAGACGTCGACGTACTGGCCTCCGACCATGCCGTCGACGCCGGTGGCCGAGACGAGCTCGCCGAGCGCGGCGAGAATCCGCTGCGGATCGCCCTGCTGGCCCCTGCAGAAGACGTTCATCGCCTCGGCGAAGAGACCGTCGCCGGCGAGGATCGCGACGTTCTCGCCGAACTTGACGTGCGAGGTCGGCATCCCGCGGCGCAGCTCGTCGTCGTCCATCGCCGGCAGGTCGTCATGGATCAGCGAGTAGGTGTGGATCAGCTCGATCGCCGCGGCCGCGGGCAGCACGGTCTGCGCATCGGCGCCCAGCGCCCGTGCGGTCGCCAGCGCCAGCACCGGCCTGATCCGCTTGCCGCCGGCGAGCAGCGAGTAGCGCATCGCCTCCTCGAGCCCCTCGGTCTCGGCTCGATCCGAGAAGCGCAGGCCAGCGAGATACGCGTCGACCATCTCGCGCAGATCCTCGGGGTAACCGCTGTCTGACTTATGTGACAACTGTTAAGGGTCTGACCCCTTAGGGTCGTGTCAACTTCATCGCGGCGGGGATTCGCCCTGGGCGTCGCGCAAGGCCCTGTCGGCCTCCTCGCCCGCCTCGGCGGCGAGCTTCGACGCCTCCTGGACCAGCTCGGCGGCCCGGGCCGGGTCCTGCTCGGCGGCGAGCTCGCCGGCGAGCGCCTCGAGGCGCTCGGTGATCGCTCGCAGTGGGGACGGCTCGTTCACGAGCGGAACCTTAGTCCGCCGTGGCGGAGCCGGACTCGCGCAGGGCGGCGCCGAGCACGCCGTTGACGAACCCGGGGGCGTCGGCGCCGCAGTACTCCTTGGCGAGCTCGACCGCCTCGTCGATCGCGACCTCGGCCGGGATGTCCTCCCGGTGCAGGGCTTCGTAGAGCGCCACCCGCATGATGTTGCGGTCCAGAGGTGCAATCCGTTCGAGCGACCACCCCCGGGAGTGGCGGGAGATCAGCTCGTCGAGCTGCTCGCGTTCGCCCTCGACCCCGGCGACCAGCTCGCGCGTGAACGGCTTGGCGCCTTCGAGCAGATCCCCGGACGCGCGATCTGTGACCTCGCTCTGGTAGAGGGCGAAGGCGGCGTCGCGGCGCTGCTCTGAGCGACGCACGGGGCTACGCTCGCGAGACGTACTCGCCCGAGCGCGTGTCGACGCGGACCTTGTCGCCCTCCTCGACGAACAGCGGCACCTGGACCACGACGCCGGTCTCGAGCGTTGCCGGCTTCGAGCCGCCGCCGGAGGCGGTGTCGCCCTTGACCCCGGGATCGGTCTGGGTCACGCCGAGCTCGACCGCACTGTCGACCTGGACTCCGGCCGGGCTCTCGTCGACGAAGAGGACGTCGACGGTGTCGTTGGGGCGAACCCAGCGCATCTCATCGCCGGCGGCGTCCTTGTGGATCTCGACCTGCTCGTAGTCGGTGTTGTCCATGAACACCGCCATGTCGCCGGAGTCGTAGAGGTACTGCATCTTGCGGTTCTCGGTGTGGACCGGGCGGAACTTCTCGCCGGCCCGGAAGGTCTTGTCGATCACGTTGCCGTCGGCGACCCGCTTCAGCTTCGAGCGCACGAAGGCGCCGCCCTTGCCGGGCTTGACGTGCTGGAACTCGACGATCTTCCAGACCTGCCCGTCGACCTCGATGTGGGTGCCGTTCTTGAATTGGTTGGTGCTGATCACGGCCGTGGAGGGTAGAGGCTTGACGGCGGTGAGGCGCGTGCGCCGCGGGCGTGGATAACCCACGTCAGGCCTCACGCGGGGGAACTGCGACGGGGACCCGCCGTGCTGTGCTTAACTCCTCGGCGGCATGCGGCTAAAAATAGGTAGCTCCCTCATCGCGGTCCTCGTCAGCCTCGTCTTCGCGAGCAGTGCGGCCGCCGCAACGTTTGACGCCCGCGGCAGCGTCGAGCAGGTCTACGCGACCGGCCTCCCAGCCGGCGCCCAGGTGACGCTTCTCGGGCCCGCCGACCAGGTGGTGACGAGCAGGCACGCCAACACCCTGGGCGGGGTGCTGTTCCACGAGGTCACGCCGGGAGCCGGCTACCACCTTCGCCTCGACACGACCAACGAGCTCTCCGACGCGCTGACCGTGCTGACCAAGGCCGATGCGCCGCCCTCGACCGACGTCTACGACGAGCAGATCGGGGACATCCCGAGCAACGGCTACGGCTACATGAAGATGCGCGACGGGGTCAAGCTCGCGTATGCCGTCCACCCGCCGAGTGAGATCCTGGGCGTCCTCACGGGCGCGCTCGGCCTCCCGGCGCCTGAGCTGCCGCCGATCTTCAGCTCGGTCCCGGGGGGGCTCCTCAAGTCCCCCACCCTGATCGAGTACTCCGGCTACGGAACCGCCGACCCCGACGCCCCCGAGAGCGGGATCTCGCTCCTCGCGAACCTGATGGGCTACACCGTCGTCGACGTCAACATGCGCGGAACGGGCTGCTCGGGCGGGGCGTACGACTTCTTCGAGCCGCTGCAGGGCCTGGACGGCTACGACATCATCGAGACCGTCGCCCGCCAGCCCTGGGTCAAGCACGGCAAGGTCGGGCTGCTCGGCATCTCCTTCGGCGGCATCAGCCAGCTCTTCACCGCCCAGCACCAGCCGCCGAGCCTGGCCGCGATCACGCCGCTCTCGGTGATCGACCAGACTCAGACGACGCTCTACCCCGGCGGCGTCCTGAACACGGGCTTCGCTTACAGCTGGGGCCTCGACCGGGTCCACGACGCGCAGCCGGCCCCCGACGGCCAGCCCTGGGCCAACGACCAGATCGCGGCCGAAGGACCCGGCAGCCTCTGCAAGGCAAACCAGGCGCTGCACCCCGAGGCCACCGACCTGGTCCAGAAGATCCGCGACAACGACCACTACGTCCCCGAGGTCGCCGACCCGCTCTCGCCGACGACCTTCGTGGACAAGATCAACGTCCCCACCCTGATGAACTGTCAGTGGACCGACGAGCAGACGGGCGGGCACTGCCCCACCCTCGCCTCGCGGATGACCGGCACTAACAAGAAGTTCATCACCTTCACCAACGGGACCCATGTGGACTCGCTGATGCCCGAAAACCTCAACCGCCTCTACAACTTCCTCGAGATCTACGTCGCGAAGGAGTCTCCGCTGCTGAAGTCTGCGATCGTCCACCTGGCGGCGCCGCTCATCTACGACGAGGTCTTCGGGATCAGCGGACTGACCTCGACGCCCGACGCGATCAACCTCAAGCCGACCTACAAATCGGCGAAGAAGGCGTTCGAGGCGCAGAAGCCGATCCGGATCCTCTACGACAACGGCGCCGGCTCCTCGACCCCCGGCAACCCCTATCCCGGCTTCCAGCGGTCCTATGACTCATTCCCGCCGGCCGGCACGACCGGCCGGTCGTGGTACCTGGGCGAGCACGGTTCGCTCACCGACTCTCAGAGCGGGACCGCCGCCGACGGCTTCACCTGGGACCAGGACGCGCGGCCGATGACCAACTTCACGGGGGACACCGGGACGGGCGGACTCTGGCGCGCGCTCCCGGACTACCAGTGGGGCCAGGACCCCCCCGGGACGGCCGTCGCCTACGCCACCGATCGGCTCGCCTCCGACACGACCGTGCTCGGCGGCGGAGCCGTGGATGTCTGGGTCCGCTCATCGGCGCCGGACGTCGACCTGCAGGCAACGATCAGCGAGATCAGGCCCGACGGCAAGGAGACCTTCGTCCAGGGCGGCTGGGTAAGCACCGAGCATCGCGCGCTCGACCCGGTCAAGAGCACCGAGCTCGAGCCCGTCCAGAGCCTGCGCCTCGAGGACATCTCCCCGATGCCCGCCGACAAGTTCGTCAAGGTCACGATCCCGCTCTACTACCAGGGCCACGTCTACCGGTCGGGCTCGCGCATCAGGGTCAGGATCAGCGCGCCCTCAAACGACCAGCCGGTCTGGTCGTTTGCCGAGGCCCAGCCCGCCGGCCAGGCCCAGATCGCGATCGGCCGCGGAGCGAATATGCCTTCGCGCCTGCTGCTGCCGGTCACCAACGACGGCGCTGCACCGACCGGATTGCCTTTCTGCCCCGGCCTGCGCGGCGAGCCCTGCCGCGACTACCGGCCCCTCGAGAACGCCCCGGCGCCGCTGCTGCCCGACCAAGCCGTCCAACCCGCCTCGAGCGGCCACTCGCCGAAGAGGTGCAAGCGTCGCAAGCCGAGGGCCGTGAAGCGCACGACCGGCGCGCACAAGAAGAAGACGAAGAAGAAGAAGGCGCGCTGCAAGGCGAAGAGGAAGCGCAAGCACAAGCACAAGCAGCGCTAGGACCTCGGCCTGAGAGGATTGCCGGATGGCGAGCGCCACCCGACAGTCCACAGAGCGAAGCCGGCGGCTGAACGCCCGGCTCCGGGAAGAGGAGCGGGTCACTCCACTCGAGCTTCTTCTTCGACCTCGTCTTCGTGCTCGCGATCACCCAGTGCACCGCGCTGATGGCCGACGACCCGACCTGGTCCGGGGTCGCCCAGGGGATGCTGGTGCTCGGCGTGCTGTGGTGGGCGTGGGTCGGCTACGCCTGGCTGACGAGCGTCGTCGACCCCGAGGAGGGCGCGGTGCGGCTGGTGATCTTCGCCGCGATGGCGGCGTTCCTGATCGTCGCGCTCTGCGTGCCGCAGGCCTTCGGAGAAGCTCGGGCTCGAGTTCGCGATCGCCTACGGCTTCGTCCGCTACGGCCAGATCGCGCTGTTCGCGCTCACCAGCCGCGATGACCCGGACCTGCGCCACTCGGTGGTCGGGCTCGCCGTCAGCACCGGCATCGGGGTCGGGATCCTGATCGTCGCCTCGTTCCTCGACGGCCTTGCCCAGGGTGGGCTGTGGGCGCTCGCCCTCGCTCTCGACATGGGCGGGCCCTACCTCTTCGGCTCCCAGGGCTGGAAGCTGATGCCCGAGCACTTCGCCGAGCGGCACGGCCTGATCATCATCATCGCCCTCGGCGAGTCGATCGTCGCGATCGGAGTCGGCGCCGAGATCGGGCTCGACGCCGGGATCGCCGTGGCGGCAGTGCTCGGGACCGCGCTCGTCGCCGGCATGTGGTGGGTCTACTTCGACGTCGTCGCGCTCGTCGCCGGCCGCCGCCTCGCCGCGGCGAAGAAGGGCAGGGAGCAGAACGAGATGGCGCGCGACTCCTACTCCTACGTCCACTTCCCGATGGTCGCCGGAATCATCCTCGTCGCCCTTGGCCTGAAGAAGACGCTCGGCCACGTCGACGAGCCGCTGCACACCGTGCCCTCATTCGCCCTGCTCGGCGGGCTCGCGATCTACCTGCTCGGGCTGGTGGCGTTCCGCTGGCGCCACGTCCACACGCTCAACAAGCGGCGACTCGGGCTCGCAATCGTGCTGCTTGCGGCGTTCCCGCTCGTCGCCGACGTCGACGCGCTCATCGCGCTGGCGATCCCGGCCGCGCTGCTGTCGGCGATGATCTTCCGGGAGACGCGCAGCTACGGCGACGCGCGCGAGCGCGTGCGCCACGAGGGAACCTTCGTGAGCGCCCGCTGAGGGAGGCTAAGGACCCGCCCCCGCCAGGTCCGCAGGGCCACGCCCCTGGCGGAACGGGTCCTTAGAGTGCTCTGGGTGTTCGTCTCCGGGGCAGTGAGCAGCGCGATCGACGAGACCTCGCTGCTGGTTATCGTCGCCGCGGCGGCGGTTGCCTCGGTGATGACGCTGCTGATCGCGCCGCGCCTGCTGATCCCGGTGGTGGTGCTCGAGCTGCTGCTCGGGATCCTGATCGGGCCGGAGGTTCTCGACCTCGCCCAGGTCGACGACACCACCGACCTGTTCGGGAATCTCGGCCTCGGGATGCTGTTCTTCTTCGCCGGCTACGAGATCGACTTCGAGCGGATTCGCGGACAGCCGCTGAAGCTCGGGACGATCGGCTGGCTGCTTTCGCTGGTGCTGGCCTACGGCCTCGGCGGTGCGCTGGCGGCGGCCGGCGTCGTGCTCTCCTACCTCTACACGGGCTCGGCGATGGCGACCACGGCGATCGGGACGCTGATCCCGATTCTCCGCGACGACAACGACATCCACAGCCGCTTCGGCAAGTACCTGCTCGGGGCCGGCGCCGTCGGCGAGTTCGGGCCGATCCTGCTGGTGACGCTGTTCCTCTCGAGCGGCCACCCGTTCGACGAGGCGCTGATCCTCGTCCTCTTCATCGCCCTCGCCGTCCTCACCGGCCTGATCGCCGTGCGCGGGACTTCGATCGGCTGGCCGCTGATCGAGCGCTCGCTCGAGTCGAGCAGCCAGCTCCCCGTGCGGATCGCGGTGGTGCTCGTCTTCGGGCTGGTCGCGCTGGCCAGCGAGCTCGGGCTCGACCTGCTGCTCGGCGGCTTCATGGCGGGCCTGATCACCCGCGTGGCGTTGCGCGGGCGCGAGGTCGAGGTCTTCGAATCGAAGGTGACCGCCGTCGGCTACGGGCTGCTGATCCCGTTCTTCTTCGTCACCAGCGGCATGGGCTTCGACATCGACTCGCTGTTCGAGAGCTCGAGCGCGATGCTGAAGCTGGTGATGTTCGTCGGCCTCTTCCTCGTCGTCCGCGGGGTCCCCGCGCTCCTGCTCTACCGCAAGGCGCTCGACGCACGCGAGCGGCTGGCGCTCGCGTTCTACTCGGCGACCGAGCTGCCGCTCGTGGTCGCGATCACGACGCTGGCGATGGACGCCGGCGAGATGGAGCCCTCGACGGCGGCGGGCCTGGTCGGGGCGGCGATCATCTCGGCCAGCGTCTTCCCGCTGATCGGGCTGAAGCTGCGCTCGGGCGCCTCGCGCGAGCCCGAGCCCGTGCCCGCCTAAAGGTTCTAGTCGACGATCTGCAGGGCCTTGGGCAACCCCGAGAGGTTGCGGTGCCCGTCGGCGGTGACGACGACGAGGTCCTCGATCCGGACCCCGAGCTCGCCGGCAACGTAGACGCCGGGCTCGACCGTGACCACCTCGTTCGCGGCGAGCGTGTCCTCGGAGGCGACCGAGAGCACCGGCTTCTCGTGGACCTCGAGCCCGACGCCATGGCCGAGCCCGTGGCCGAAGCGCTCGCCGTGGCCCGCCTCGGCGATGATCTCGCGCGCGACCGCGTCGGTCTCCTTGCCGCCGGCGCCCGCGCGGACGGCGGCGAGCGCCGCTTCCTGGGCGCGCAGCACGAGCTCGTAGACCTCGGTGCCCTTCTCGCCGGGGTCGCCGGTCGCGTAGGTGCGGGTGCAGTCCGAGCAGTAGCCGTCGGCGAGCTGGGCCCCCATGTCGAAGACGACGAGCTCGCCCTTGCCGATCTTGCTTTCGCCCGGCTCGGCGTGCGGGAGGGCGCCGTTGGCGGCGGTCGCGACGATCGGCGGGAACGAGGGCTCGGCGCCGAGCTCGCGGATCCGTGCAAGGGCGGCGCGGGCGACGTCGATCTCGGTGCGCCCGGCGAGGCCGCGCTCGAGCGTCCAGGTGTAGACGTCGTCGGTGAGCTTCGCCGCCTCGGCGATCGAGGCGAGCTCGTCCTCGTCCTTGACCCGCCGCAGCGCCTCGACCCGGTCGCCGGCGGGAACCAGCTCGACCGAGTCCGGGGCCTTCTCGGAGAGCTGCTTCAGCTCGCGCACGCTGACGTGGCCGTCCTCGAATCCGAGCCGGCCCGAGCCGACGCGCTCGAAGACGTGGGGCATCAGCTCGCGGCCGACCTCGGGGCGCTCCCAGCCCTCCCCCACCTCCTGCTCGGCGCGCTCGACGTAGCGGAAGTCGGTGAGGAACACGCGCAGCTCGGGGCCGATCAGCGCCAGCCCGTTGGTGCCGGTGAACCCGGTCAGGTAGCGGAGGTTGACGAGGTCGGTGACGAGCAGGGCGTCGAGGTCGTCGAGGCCATGCGCGATCTTCCCGGCGCGGCCGCTCGCGGCGATCGCCGTGCCGCTCACTTGACGCCGAGCCGCTCGGCGAGGGTCTCGAGGGCCCGCTTGTAGCCCTGCTCCTTTAAGCCGTAGATCTTCTCGATCACGATGCCCTCGAAGACCGAGACCTTGCGGAACTCCTCGCGCTTGGAGATGTCGGAGAGGTGGACCTCGATCGCCGGCAGGCCGGTGAGCTCGACCGCGTCGCGGATCGCCCAGCTGTAATGGCTCCAGGCGCCGGAGTTGACGATCAGGGCGTCGGCGGCCTCGGGGGCGCGATGCAGGAACTCGATGAACTCGCCCTCGTGGTTCGACTGGAAGAAGATCGGCTCGAGCCCGAGCTCGCGGGCCCAGGTCTGCACCTGGCGCTCGAGGCCGGCGAGAGAGAGCTCGCCGTAGTGCTCGGGGTCGCGCTTGCCGAGCTGGTCGAGGTTCGGCCCGTGCATGACGGCGACCCGGTTACGCGTTGTCATGGAGCTCCTCCACGGCCTCGCGGACCCTATCCGGGTCGACCGTCTCGCCCCATCGGGGCTCACCCGGCTCCGAGAGGAGCACGAAGCCGAGGCCCGCGCCCGTGTGCTTCTTGTCGACCGCGGTCTTCTCGAGGACGTCGCCGGTCGCCACCGCCTCGTCGAGGGTGGTCGGCAAGCCGTTGGCCTCCAGCACCGCCTCGACCTCCTCGCGCAGTTCCTCGGCATCCGAGAGCCGAAGCGCGGCGAGCAGCCCCAGCCCTACGGCCTCGCCGTGGCGGTAGCGGTCGTACCCGGTCGCGACCTCGATCGCGTGGCCGACCGTGTGGCCGAGGTTGAGGATGTTGCGGCGACCGGAGTCGCGCTCGTCGGAGGCGACGACCTCGATCTTGGTCCGCGCGCACTCGAATACCAGCTCGGTGAGCTCCTCTCCGCCGTCCCGCACGAGCGCGGCGAAGTCGAGCCCGCGCGTCCGCTCCCAGAGCTCACCGCCGGCCAGCAGTGCGGTCTTTACGACCTCCGCGAACCCGGCCGCGATCTCCTCGGGTGGCAGCGTCGCCAGCACGGAGGGGTCGGCGAGCACCGCCAGCGGCTGGTGGTAGGCGCCGACGTAGTTCTTGGCCTCGGGCAGGTCGACCCCGGTCTTGCCGCCGTAGGCCGAGTCGACCTGGGCGACGACCGTGGTCGGAAGCTGGACGACCGGGATGCCGCGCTGGTAAGTCGCGGCGACGAAGCCGGCGAGGTCGCCGGTGACGCCGCCGCCGAAGGCAACGACCTCGTCGTCGCGGCGCGCGCCCATCTCGGCCAGCGCCCGCAGCAGGGTCTCGGCCTCGGAGAGGGTCTTGTGCTGCTCGCCGGCGTCGATCGCGATCGTCGCCTCGGCCTCTCCCAGCAGGCCCTCGTGGTGGGTGAGCACCTCGCGGTCGGCGATCACGAACGCCCGCCGCTCGCCGTCGGCGGCGCCGAGCAGCGAGATCGCGCCGGGGCCGACGATCGCCGGGTAGGAGCCGCTCGCGGCGCGGGCCCAGGCCATCCGCGTTTCCGGCGCTCCGCGCATCGCGTCGAGCCAGGGTGCGCTCGCGTTCGCGGTGACGAGCCCGCCTTCGGGAAGGATCGCGCGCGCGAGCTCCTCATAGAGCGGCCGGCGCTCGGCGAACAGGCGCGCGAACTCCTTGCGGTCACGCGCCAGCGGGCGATCGCCGTCGGCCTGGGCGCGCACCCACGCCACTTCTTCGTCGACCTGGCACCACACCGCGACATGTCCGGCCAGCGCTTCGCGCACCGCCTCGCTGTTGACGGCGCCGCCCCCGAGGGCGATCACGCCGCCGCGGTCGAGCAGCGAGAGGACGAGCTTCTCCTCGCGCTCGCGAAAGGCGTCCTCACCCTCGGCCTCGAAGAAGTCCGGGATCGGCATCCCGAGCTCGGCCTCGAGCAATTCGTCGGCGTCGTGAAGCTGCTCGCCGAGCCGGGTCGCGGCCGCCCTCGCCGCTTCTGACTTGCCCGCTGCCATGAAGCCGATGAAGACGATCGCGGGCTTGGTTTCGGCTACCTCCGCCACCCGATTCGCTCCTTATAAGCGGCGAGCGCGGCGTGGACATCGTCGATGTGGTCGCCGCCGAACTTCTCGCGGTAGGCCGAGGCGAGGGTGAGGGCGACCATCGCCTCGCCGACGACGGCCGCCGCCGGGACCACCGCCGAGTCGGTGCGTTCCTTGTGGGCAGCCTCGGCCTGCTTGGTCTCGGTGTCGACCGAGCGCAGCGGCTTGGTCAGGGTCGAGATCGGCTTGATCGCGGCCTGGATCACGAGCGGCTCGCCGTTGGTCATCCCGCCCTCGAGGCCGCCGGCCGAGTTGGTCTCGCGGAAGTAGCCGCGCTTTTCGTCATAGAAGATCTCGTCGTGGGCCTCGGAGCCGGGGCGCCCGGCGACGTCCCAGGCCGGGCCGATCGTCACGCCCTTGATCGCCTGGATCGAGACGATCGCCTGGGCGAGGCGGCCGTCGAGCTTCTCTGCCCAGGAGACGTGCGAGCCGAGCCCGGGGACGAGGCCGAAGGCGCGGACCTCGAAGGTGCCGCCGAGGCTCTCGTTGGCCTTGCGCAGGCGATCGATCTCTTCAACCATCTTCCGCTCGATCTCGGAATCGAGAACGCGGACGGGCGATTCGTCGACACCCTCGAAGTCTTCGATTGTTGAGGGGTCTGACCCCTTCATGAGGGGGTCTGACCCCTTTACGGAGCCGATCTGCAGAACGTGCGACCGGATTTCGACGCCGACCGTCCTCAGGAAGGCCTTGGCGACGGCGCCGGCGGCGACGCGGGCGGCGGTCTCGCGGGCGCTCGCGCGCTCGAGGATGTTGCGCAGGTCGTCGTGGCCGAACTTCTGCATGCCGGCGAGATCGGCGTGGCCGGGGCGGGGCAGCGTGATCGCCTCGATCTCGCGCTCGACCGGCCACGGGTTCATCCGCTCCTCCCAGTTCTCGTAGTCCCGGTTGGCGACGAGGATCGCCAGCGGGCCGCCGAGCGTCTTGCCGTGGCGCAGGCCCGAGCGGATCTCGACCGAGTCGGACTCGATCTTCATCCGGCCGCCACGGCCGTGGCCGAGCTGGCGCCGGGCCATGTCGCGGTCGAGCTCGGCGCGGTCGAGCTCGAGGCCCGCGGGCAGGCCTTCGACGACCGTGACCAGGCCAGGTCCGTGTGACTCGCCGGCTGTGACGAAGCGAAGTGTTCCCATTCGATATCTACGTGCAAGGTTATTGACGGGGGCCGGGGCGCCCGGGCGTCAGAGTGCAGCGACCAGCGCCCCGAGGGCGAGGTAGGGCGCGAACGGGATCGCCATCCGGCGCGCCGCGCGGCCGTGCCTGACCGCGAGCAGCAACCCGGCGATCGAGCCGGCGATGAAGGCCGCGAGCAGCGCCGTGGTCACGGCGGGGCCGAGATAGAGGCCGAGAACGGCGGCGAGCTTGACGTCGCCCATCCCCATCGACCCAGGCTTCAGCACCGCCGGCGCCAGCAGGAAGCAGCCGGCCGCGGCGGCCCACAGCGCCCGGGCGCCGAGCACGGCGGGGTCGGTGGCGAGCGAGAGAGCGACCGCGGCGAGCGCCCCGGCCGCGAGCGCCGCGTTCGGGACGGTCCGGTCCCGGAGGTCGGATGCGACGCAGACGGCGAGCATCGCCGTCATCGCGGTAATCGCGGTCATCCCGGCCATGCCTGGATGAGCCCGGATCGGCCAAACTCCCTCCCCCGTGGCCGCCCGACGCTTGCTGATCCTGTTGCTGGTGCTGCTCGGGATATCGATGCTGGCGACGGCGCTCGCGCCGGTGCGGGACGATCGCGAGGAGACGAGCTCGGAGACGACGACCGCGGAGACGACCGGGACCGGGACGACCGCGAGCGTTCCCGACGAGGCGGCGAACGCCGGTCTGTTCAACGTCACGATCAAGGCCGACCCGAGCTCGATCACCAAGGTCCGCCTCTACGCCGGCGAGGAGCTGCAGCTGAAGGTGGAGTCGACGCTCTACGACCAGGTCGCGATTCCCGAGCTCGGGCAGATCCAGGCGGTCTCGCCATACGGCCCGGCGATGTTCGACCTGCTCCTCGACCAGCCCGGCGACTACGCGGTGAGGCTCGTCACCGCCGACAGCAAGATCGCCGAGCTGAACGTCAGTCCTGGAGCTCGGCCGGAAAAAGATCGAAAGAAAGCGAACGCTCGCCCCTGACGGCGGTGACCTCGAGCCGGGCGCCGATGCGCTCGGCGACCATCAACCTCTGCAGCTCGCCGACGTCGGCGACGGCTTCGCCGTCGATCCCGACGATCAGGTCCTCGCGCTTGAGCCCGGCGCGATCGGCCGGGCTGCCGCCGACCACCTCGACGATCTCGATCCCCTGCTCGGCCCCGTACTCAGCGGCGACCTTCGGCGGCAGCGGCCGTGAGCCGCCGACGATGCCGATGTAGGCCCGCCTGACCCGCCCCTCGTTGATCAGCGAGGAGATGATCCTGCGCGTCGCGTCGTTGATCGGCACGGCGAGGCCGAGGCCGACGCCGGCGACGGCGGTGTTGACCCCGACGACGCGCCCCAGCCCGTCGGCGAGCGCGCCGCCCGAGTTGCCCGGGTTGAGCGCGGCATCTGTCTGGATCACGTTCTCGACCAGTCGTCCGGCCGACCCGGTGGCCGTCGGCAGCGCGCGTCCGAGCGCGGAGACGACGCCGGCCGTGACCGATCCGGCGAACCCCATCGGGCTGCCGATCGCGACGACGAGCTGGCCGACCCGCAGGTCGGCGGCGTCGCCGAGCTCGGCCGGCGTCAGGTCGCGGCCTTCGGCGCGGACGACGGCGAGGTCGGAGAGCCGGTCGGCGCCGGCGAGCTCGGTTTCGAACTCGCGGCCGTCCGAGAACGAGGCGCGGGCGCCGACGCCGCCGTCGACGACGTGCGCCGAGGTCAGCAGGTAGCCGTCGGAGGAGATCGCCACCGCGCTGCCCCCGCCCTCGCGGCGACCGCGGCGCGTGCGCTGCTGCACCTGGAGGTGGCCGACCGAGGCGCTGAGCCTCTCCGCGACCCCCGAGACCGTCCGCGAGTAGGCGTCGAACGCCTCGCCGTCGGGGAGGGACTCGGCACCCGGCTGGATGCCGGGGATCGCCGACTTGACGAGGCGGAGCCTGGGCACTAACAAAAAATTAGCACGCCGCTCGCGCCTGCCGGCACTACCCGCGCACGGCGCGGCGCATCGCGTCGAGCGGCGCCTCGCGCCGGGTCCAGACGCGCAGCGACTCGGCCCCCTGGCGGACGAGGACCTCGAGCCCGTCGACAACGGTGGCGCCCGCCTCGCGCGCGGTCGCGACCAGCTCGGTCTCGCGGTCACCGTAGGCCATGTCGACGATCGCCTGCTCGGGGCTGAGCGCCGCAGGATCGAGGTGGAGCTCGGCCATGCGCCCTCCCCCGCCCATCCCGACCGTCGTCGTGTTGACGATCAGGTCGAAATCGGCGGCCGGCAGCAGGCCGTCGGCTTCGATCGTCTTCACCTTGAACTCCTTGGCGAGCGCCGCGCCGCGCTCCGGGGTGCGGTTCCAGATCGAGACGTCGGCGTCCGCGTCGGCGAGAGCCCAGACGGCGGCGCGCGCCGCGCCCCCCGCCCCGAGGATCAACGCGTGCCTTCCACGCGGGGAGCTCGAGAGCGCCGCGAGCAGCCCCGGGGCATCGGTGTTCTCGGCCAGCACACGGCCGTCGTCGTCGACGGACAGCGTGTTCGCGGCTCCGATCGCCTTTGCCCGGTCGCTCGCCTCGTCGGCCAGCTCGAGCGCGGCCTCCTTGTGGGGGACGGTCACGTTTGCGCCGACGAAGCCCTCGTCGTCCATCGCCGCGAAGAACTCGCCGAGCGCCTCGGGGGCGACGTCGATCGCCTCGTAGACCCACGCATGGCCGAGCCCGAGCTCTTCGAGCGCGGCGTTCTGCATCGCGGGACTGCGCGAGTGCGCGACGGGATGCCCTATCACGCCAAGTCGCCTCATCGGCTACGCCTCTTCGGCCACGCGGCGAGGCGCCTCAACAGGTACTCGGCTCGTTGCCGCCGTTTGCTTCGCGCGCGGCGTTGTAGGCGGCGACCGCGGCGTTGTGCTCTTCGAGTGTGGTGCTGAAGGTCAGCTCGCCGCACGTGTTGGGCTTGTTGACGTAGTAGAGGTAGGGCACCTTGGCCGGGCTGGCCGCCGCCTTGATCGCGGCGATGCCCGGATTTCCGATCGGCGTCGGCGGCAGGCCCTGGACCTTGCGCGTGTTGTAGGGGGAGTTGCTGTTCAACTGCTCGGTCGTCAGCGGCTGGTCGTAGTTACCGGTGGCGAAGCGCACGGTCGCGTCGATGCCGAGCGGGATGCCCTGCTTGAGCCGGTTGTAGATCACCGCCGCGATCAGCGGCCGGTCCCTGGCGACGCCGGCCTCGTCCTCGATCATCGAGGCGATCTTGAGCACGTCGTAGACGGTGAGGTTCTTCTTCCTGGCGTAGCTCATGTCGACCCCCTTGATGTTCTGCTGGAACGCGTTGAGCTGCTCCTGGACCATGACCTTGACGTCGGCGCCCTGATCGAGCTTGTAGGTCGCCGGGAAGAGGAAGCCCTCGAGGCTCGGCGGGCTCTGCGCCCCGTAGGCCGCCGGGTCGAAGCCCTGCGCCGACGTCGACGCCGCCTCGTAGTCGCCGCTGAGGCCGTCCTCGGAGGCGATCTCGGCAATCTGTGGCCGGCTCAGGCCCTCGGGGACGAGCGCCGAGATCTCGCCGCTGGTGCCGGTCAGCTTGTCGATCGCCGTCGCGTAGCTCATGCCATGGGCGAGCACGTAGCTGCCCGGGAGGATCTTGTCGCTCTTGCCGGCGAGCTTCAGCCGCCACTCGAACAGCGTCCCGCTGGAGACGACGTCCTCGTCGGCGAGGATGCCGGCGACCTCGCCCGCGCTCGCCCCCTGCGGGACGGTGACCGACACGGTGCCGGTGCCCTTGCCGTCGCCGGCGAAGGGCTGGAAGAAAGCGATCAGAAACCAGGCGAGGAGGACCGCGGCGAGGACACCGGTAAGGGCGAAGATGCGGCGCCGCCAGTAGGACCGCGGGCGAGCGGTCCGCGGCTCTCGCGGCGTTCGCTTCGGGATTCGCCCCCGCATCGCGGCCGCCCGGTCGGCGAGGCCCGGCCGCGGCGGGCGGGGCTCCGCGGGCTCCGGCATGGGCGCCGGCTTGCCGCGCCGCGCCTTCGGCTCGCGCTTCTTGCCCACCGTCGCGCCGAGGTCGGTCCGGGTCTTGCGCCGCTTCTCGCGCTCGGCGCGGCGGCGCTCGCGCTCGAGCACGTCGGGATCCTCCCGACCGAACTCGTCGGTCGGGGGCCTGAGGTCGTCGTTCCTCACTCGGGGCTGCCTTCTTCGGATGCCAGATAGGACTCGAGCAGGTGCGCGGCGGCGAGCGAATCCTCGGCCGCCCTGGCGCCGGCGCGGGCGCTCTGCTGCGCCATCTTGGTCGTCAGCCTCTCGTCATAGGTCACGACAGGGACTTCGAGTACCCGCTCGAGCTCGGCGGCGAACGTGCGCGAGGCGGCCGCCTGCTCGCCTTCGGCGCCGGACATCGTCACCGGCAGGCCGACGACGACCCGCGCGACCTCGTGCTCGGAGACGAGATCGGCGACCGTACGGGGCTCGGGGGGCTCGATCACCGGGAGCGGGCGCGCGAGCGTCCCCGAGGGATCGGAGATCGCGCAGCCGCAGCGGGCGCTTCCATAGTCGAGGGCGAGCACACGCATGAGGCTACAAACAGAGCTTGCGCTCAGGAGTTGCCCAGGCGGTCCTCAATCGCCTTGCGGGTCTTCTCCAGGGCCTCATCGAGCTTCGACACGTCCTTGCCACCGGCACGCGCGAAGTCGTCGCGGCCTCCTCCGCCGCCACCGACGACCTCGGCCGCGCCGCTGACGATCTCGCCGGCTTTGAGCCCCGCGGCGATTGCCTCAGGGCCGAGGTTGGCGACGAACGAAGCGCTGTCGCCCGTGCCCGAGGCGAGCACGATCGCCCCTCCGCCGCCGAGAACGTCCTTGAGCCGCTGAGAGGCCTCCTGCAGGTCCTTGGGCTCGAGCTCGTCGAGCCGGGCAACGACGAGCTTGGCCGGCCCGATCTCCTCGGCTTGATCGGCGAGCTTCGCCACCTTCTCCTTCGCACCGGCGGCGCCCGCCTGCTTGGCGGTGCGCTCGAGCTCGGCGAGCCGTTCGGCCGCCCGCTGCGCCCCGGCGAGCGGATCCTGCTCGGAGCCGAGCACGCGGCCGATCTCGCTGAGCTTCAGCGAGCGCCCGCGGAACCAGTCGATCGCGGCGGGGCCGGTCAACGCCTCGATCCGGCGGACGTTGGCCGCGCTCGAGCCCTCGGAGGAGATCGCGAAGATCCCGATCTCCGCCGTGTTGGCGACGTGGGTGCCGCCGCAGAGCTCGCGCGAGACCCCTTCGACCTCGACCATCCGCACCCACTCACCGTACTTCTCGCCGAACAACGCCATCGCGCCGAGCTCGACCGCCTCGTCGTGGGCCATCTCCAGCGCTCTGACGGGGTGGCTCTCCTTGATCCACTGGTTGACCCGATCGCCCACCGCCCTCGTCTCCTCGGCGCTCAGCGGCGAGCCGTGGGTGAAGTCGAAGCGGAGCTTGTCGGGACGAACCGCCGAGCCCGCCTGGCGCACGTGGGTTCCGAGGACCTCGCGCAGCGCCGCGTGCAGCAGGTGCGTGGCGGTGTGGTTTCGCATCGTCGCGTGGCGGGCGACGTGGTCGACCTCGGCGACGACACGCGCGGAGCCGGGGTCCTGCTCCAGCTTCAGGGCCTGGTCGTCGCCGACGCGATAGACGTCGAGCACGGGGATCTCGCTGCCGTTGGCGCGGAGCACGCCCGAGTCGGAGACCTGGCCGCCGCCCTCGGGATAGAACGGGCTCTCCTCGAGCTTGGCGAGGAAGTGGCCGTCGGCCCGCTCGACGGCGATCAGGCTCGTGTCCGCGTCGAGCTTCTCGTAGCCGACGAATCGCGACGGCGGCTGCTTGGTCGCGAAGGCGAGCACGGCTTCGTGCTCGTCCTCGGAGCCGTGCGCGGTCGCGCTCCCGGTCCGCGCCCGCGAGCGCTGCTCCTCCATCAGCTCTTCGAAGCCCTGGTCGTCGACGGCCAGGCCTTCCTCGGCGAGCAGCTCGCGGGTCAGGTCGTAGGGGAAGCCGTAGGTGTCGTGGAGGCGAAAGGCGTCCTCGGCGTCGATCCACGAGGTCCCCGACGCCTTCGACTGCTCGATCAGCTCGGCGAGCAGCTCGGTCCCGCGGTCGAGCGTGTGGCCGAAGCTCTCCTCCTCGTCGCGGACCCAGCGCCTAACGGTCTCGCGCTCGGCGGCGAGCTCGGGATAGGGCCCGGCCCAGACCTCGAGGGCGCGGTCGGCGAACTTGTCCATGAACGGCGACTCGATGCCGATCGAGCGGCCCTGCTGGATCGCTCGGCGCATGATCCGGCGCAGCACGTAGCCCCGCGACTCGTTCGAGGGAACGACGCCGTCGGCGATCAGCGCCGCGGCGCCGCGCGAGTGGTCGGCGAGGATCCGCATCGCCCGCGTCTCCTTTCCCTCATCCGCGTAGCGCTCGCCCGAGAGGTCCTGGGCGAGCTCGATCAGCGGCCACAGCGAGTCGGTCTCGAACACCGACGGAACCCGCTGGAGGATCGCGGCCATGCGCTCGACGCCCATTCCGGTGTCGATGTTCTTCTGCGGCAGCTCGGTCAGCGACCCGTCCTCGGCGAGGTCGTAGGTCATGAACACGTGGTTCCAGTACTCGACGAAGCGGTCGGTGTCGTCGCCGGGCATGTCGTCGGGGCCGCCGAACTGCCCGCCGCGGTCGAGGTACATCTCCGAGCACGGCCCGCAGGGACCGGTCGGCCCGGCCTGCCAGAAGTTCTCCGAGCGCGGCAGCCGGACGATGCGCTCGTCGGGCACCCCGGCCCGGCGCCAAACCTCGATGGCTTCCTCGTCGGGGCCGAGCCCGAGCTCCTCGTCGCCGGCGAAGACCGTGACGTAGATCAACTCCGGGTCGAACCCGAAGCCGTCCACCGACAGCTCCCAGCCCCAGGGGATGGTCTCCTCCTTGAAGTAGTCGCCGAAGCTCCAGTTACCGAGCATCTCGAAGCAGGTCAGGTGGCGCGCGGTGGCGCCGACCTGCTCGATGTCGGTGGTGCGGAAGCAGCGCTGGACGTCGGCGACGCGGGGCGCCGGCGGTGAGCCCTGGCCGAGGAAGTAGGGCTTGAACGGCTGCATCCCGGCGGTGGTCAGCAGCACCGAGGGGTCGTCGACCGACGGCACCAGCGAAGCCGAAGGCACGATCCGATGCCCGCGCTCCTCGAAGAAGCGCAGGAAGGTCTGGCGGATCTCATCGGTCTGCATGCCGTGGAGTCTAGGAAGGCGGCCGGAATGCGAGCGGCCGGCACAGGGCCGGCCGCTCGCGCTCCGTGACTTCGGCTGCTTCTACCTGATGATCTGCGTGGTCACCAGGGTCGGCGCCGCTGCCTTCTTGGCCTTGATCTTGAACTTGAACTTCGCGCCCTTCCTCAGCCCCTTGATGTGAACCGAGCTGAAGGTGGCGCCCTTCTGGATCTTGGTCCTGACCTTGGCGGTGCTCGCCCTGGCGCCGCCGCCACCGATGATCGGCGCGATCGTCGAGCTGCTCGTCGGCCACGTGATCAGGATGTCAGCGGTCTTGCCGCCGGCCTTGAACGAGTAGGCCTTGACCTTGCCCTGCGTCAGGACCGCGGTCTTGGTAATCGGCGGCTTCTTGCAGTTGAACAGCGCCGTCAGCGCGCCGGCGACCGGCTGCACCTGGCTCGAGTCGGTCAGCGCGAACAGCTGGCCGCCGGTGTCGGTGACGATCTCGTTCAGCGGCGTCGAGCTCGACCCGACTCCGCCGAAGCCGACGACGTAGGTCTTGGTCGCCGGGTTCTGGTGCTTCGAGCGCGTGTAGGTGCCGGAGTTCGGCTCCCCGTCGCTGAGGAAGACGCGGGCGTCGGCGGTCGGGTTCGCGGCATTGGCGCCGTCAAAGGCGGCGTCGTAGTTGGTTCCCGCGAAATCGCCGGACACCGTCGAGCCGTCGGCGTCGATCGCCACCATTGCGGCCGTGACGCTTGCCGCGGCCGCGGCGTTGCCGATCGCTAGCGGGTTGAATAGAACGCTGGAGAAATCTCCGAACTGGACCGCGCCCATCTTCTTGCCCGTGTTGCCCTGGAGACCGGCGAGGATCTCGAGCAGCGACGCGCGGTACTTGTTGATGTCGGTGCCCGACATCGAGCCCGAGTCGTCGATGATCGCCTCGATGTTCGTCGCCTTCTTGCAGGCCGCGCTCGGGCTGGCGGTCGGGCTCGCTGCTGCTCCGCCGGTTGCGCTCAGGGCAACCAACGCGGCGAGAACCGGAGCGGCCCCGAGCCACCTCAGATTCTTCCTCTTCATCTCAACCTCCTGGTGTCTTCCCCGCCGGAATTACGCACCTGCACCCCCCGGATCTGGGACCAACCTACCCGATTCCGCGGCCAGGTGAGTGAAATTCGCCGTGGCGCTAAACGATCGTTCCCTGGCCGACGACGAGGTCCCCGGCGAGCAGCGATGCCGTCTGTCCCGGGGCGACGCCGTAGGCCGGCTCCGCGAGCGCGGCGAGAATCTCGTCGCCGCCCGAGCCCTCGAGGCGGCAGGCCAGCGGACGGCCGTGGTGGCGCAGCCGCACGCGGTCGACGCGGCAGACGTCGCGGTGCAGGACCGCCGAGCGCAGGCGCACCGATCGCGTGGCGAGCTGCTCGCGAGGGCCGACGACGACGCGGTTGGAGCCCGCGTCCTTGCCGAGCACGTAGAGCGGCTCGCCGCCTCCGATGCCGATCCCCTTGCGCTGGCCGACGGTGAAGTTGTGGTGACCCGCGTGGGTGCCGAGCACCCGGCCCTCGCCGTCGACGATCTCGCCGGGGCGGTCGGAGAGCCCGGCGTGGCGGCGCAGGAACTCGCGCTTGCCGGTGCCGGAGAGGAAGCAGAGGTCCTGGCTCTCGGGCTGGGCGGCGACCTCGAGCTCGGCCTCGGCGGCCAGCGCCCGCACCTCGGGCTTGCGCAGCTCGGCGAGGGGGAAGCGCAGGCGCGCGAGCGAGCCCGGGCGAAGCGCCGAGAGCATGTGGGTCTGATCCTTGGCGTCGTCGCGAGGCGCCGCGAGCAGCGGGCCCTCGCCGTCGTCTTCGAGGCGTGCGTAGTGGCCGGTCGCCAGGCGGGCGGCGCCGACGCGGTCGGCGAGCTCGATCATCGCGTCGATGCGCAGCTCTCCGTTGCAGCGCACGCACGGGTTCGGCGTCCTCCCCACCGCGTAACCGGCGAGGAACTCCTCGACCACGGCCTCGCGGAACCCCTGCTCGAGATCGAGCGTCAGGTGCGGGAGGCCGAGCGAGTGCGCGACGCGGCGCGCGCGGACGACGGCCTCCGGCGAGCAGCAGCTGGCGACGGTGTCGGCCTTGGTGTCGGCCCAGAGCTTCAGCGTCACCGCGATGACATCAGCCCCGCGCTGCTGCTCGATCAGCGCCGCGACGGCGGAGTCGACGCCGCCGCTGAGGGCGACCAGGACGCGCTCGGCGTCGGCTGGGGGCGAGGCCAGAGCCTCGCCCGAGGAGGCGAGCGCCGTCAGCGCGCGGTGCAGCGCGTCGGCGGCGAGCCCCGGTGCGTGGCGGCGCTCGGGTGAGAGCCCGCCGAGCTCGGCGTCGATCGTCTCCGCGCCGACCCGGGCCGCATCGAGCACGCTCTCCCCCTCGACCAGCTCGCACGCTGCCGCTGCCGCTGCGGCGGTAGCGGCGCATCCCTGGGTGTCGAAGCGGGCCGTGGAGATCCTGCTGTCGTCGACCGCGAGCGAGATCCGCGCCAGGTCGCCGCAGGCGGCTCCGCCGGCGGCGCCGCTGAACGCGCCCGCGGGCTCGGGCCCGCGCCGCGAGTCGTCTTCGAGATATGCCTGGAAGGCGTTCACGCGACCAATTTAGCCTGACGGGGGTCAGACCCTTGTCGAGTCAGGGCCGATCGGGATGCAGCTACGGGCCAGACCCCGAATCGCGAGAAGGTGGCTCCAGCCTGCCGTCGCGTTCCCGTGTGGCACCCATCGAATCAGGTTGGGTGTCTGCCGAATGACCCGCGGGCCACCCGGACTCCGACTCCCAAAGGCCACTTGTGTTGGGTACATATTGGGAGGCTGGCGCACAGGCTCGAGCCACCAGTCACGGTATCAGGGGTCAGACACCTAGATCTCGTCGCGGCCGGCCCCTCGCCGCGAGGGGTCTGACCCCTGTCTGGTTCCTCACCGGGGTCAGACCCCTCTGACTCGAGGGGCGACACGCCATCGAGTCATAGGTGTCTGACCCCGGCCGGCTTATCTACCGCTGATCCTCCTGATCCAGTCGCGCGGAGCGTCGCCGAGCGACACCCGCTCGGAGAGGCTGGCGAAGAACGCGAGGCCGCCGCCGACCAACAGCAGGATCGGCCAGAGGCCGAGATTCGAGGGATCCGGCTGAGCCTCGTTGAGGTCGAGACCGACGATCAGCGCGAAGAGACCAAGGCCTATTGCCCCGACGTACGCGGGCCCGCGTACCCCGATCGTGGTCCCGAGGCCGACGAGCCCAAGCGAGACCGCCAGCAGCAGCACATCCCAGAGGGTGCTGTCGCCGATCGCGAAGCCGCTGACGAACGGAATCGGGAACAGCGTGAGCAGAGCGGTGACGCCCAGCGAGCAGCCGAGCACCGCGGCGATACCGGCGCCGGTCAGGAACTCGGAGAACTTCCGGAGCCCCTCCTCTTCGTCGCGCTCGTCTCGCCAGATCCGGATCCCGGCGATCACCAACAGGATCGCGAGCAGCCCGAGCAGGCCTCGGTAGGTGCCGATGTGCCCGGCGACCCCCTCGTCGCCGAGAAGCTTGTCCCAGAGGGAGGTCCACGAGACGATCGCGGCCACGCACGACACCAGCAAGGCGAAGCGGACACCGACGAGGTGTCCCGCGTACACGCCGAGAGCCGCTGTGAGGCCGAAGATCCAGAAGACGTTGAGGTCCGAGCCCGAGTCGCCGACGACGTCGACGAGCTGCCCGATCGCGAACGGGATCAGCAGCAGGCCGAAGATCGTGAAGACCGCCTGCCATGGGCGCACCTCGCCCGCGGCGCGGGCGGTGCTGGTGCCGACCCCGAACAGAAGCACGGCGGGCACGCCGAGCGTCAGGAACAGCGCAAAGTCCCCCCAGTCCTGCCCCTTGCGCAGGAAGATCATCACGAAGCCGAGACCGAACAGCAGGCCGCCGACCTTGCGCAGCGCGTCCCGAAAGTCGTCGGGCTTCAGTGCTTCGCTCAATTGGATCCCCTCCGGTTGGTTGACGACTGCGAGTGGCGGACCCTATTCCGCTCGCCGGAGGAATGTCAATCCTGACGGCCCCCAATCGCGGGGGATTGAGGCTCCGTCTAGTCGAACGTGTCCTTGAGGGTGGTGATCCGCTCGTACGCGTCCTCGAGCTGCGCACGCGAGGGCTTGCCGGCGGTGGCCTGCTTGAGCAGGCTCTTGTAGGCGCTCGCCGAGGCGCCCTCGCCGGTGGCGAACATGACCAGGTCGGCGCCGGCGAGCAGCGAGCGCAGAGCCGCCTTGTTCGGCGCCAGCTCGGATTGGACCGCGTCGCTCTCGAGATCGTCGGTGATCACGACGCCCTCGAAGCCGAGCTGCCCGCGGAGCTCGTCTCCGATCAGCGCCTGCGACCAGGTCGCCGGCTGCTTGGAGTCATCGAGCGTCGGGTACTTGGCATTCGACATCATCACCAGCTGGACGCCGGCGTCGATCGCGGCCGAGAACGGGACGAGATCGGCCTCGAGCCTCTCGCGGCTGGTGGTGATCGTCACCGCCTCGAAGTCGGTGTTTGCGCCGGCGTAGCCGAGCCCGGGGAAGTGCTTGGCCGTGGCGGCGGTGCCGCCGTCGGAGAGCCCGTCGACGAAGGCGGCGACGTGGTCGGCGACCTGATCGGGGTCGCTGCCGAAGGTGCGGCTGGAGACCGTCTCGGGCGCGTTCGGTTGCGAGACGTCGGCGACAGGCGCCAGGTCGACGTTGACGCCGAGCCCGGCGAGGTACTCGCCGGTCGCCTTGCCCTCGTCGGTGGTCGGCCCGGTGTCCTCGGACTGGCCCATCTCGGCCGGCGAGGAGTTCGGCGGCCCGGCCAGCCTCTTGACCGGTCCCCCCTCCTGGTCGATCGCGATCAGCAGCGGCGGGTTGTCGCCCTCGGCGGCCGCCTTCTGCAGCGCCGTCACCTGCTTCTGCAGCTTCTTGGCCCCGTTCTCGGCCGGGAAGGCGACGAAACCGCCGATCTCGCCGTTGCGCACGCGCGCCAGCAGCTTCTTGTCGGGACCCGACTGGCCGA
Organism: uncultured Solirubrobacterales bacterium; assembly: GCA_963696625.1. Classification (GTDB taxonomy): domain Bacteria; phylum Actinomycetota; class Thermoleophilia; order Solirubrobacterales; family 70-9; genus JAWVFN01. The sequence goes on along the minus strand of CAVOKZ010000014.1, from coordinate 25,704 downwards.
GTCGGCCGATCACGGTCTGGCCGACGAGCTTCGACACCGGCAGCTCTGAGACGCTCGGCTCATCCGAGCCGCCGCCGCCCGAGACCAGGGCGAGGATGCCGATCACGACGAGGCCGGCGATGACGAGGACGGCGATCGCCTGGCGCCGGCGGACCCTGGCGGGCAGGTCGCGATGGCGGCCGCGGCGCGGCGACGGGCGCCGGTGGGCCGGCGTCCGCTGGGGCGCGGGCCGCGGGGCGACCTCCTCGCCGGTGTCGGGCGGCGAGGGCGGCGCCGGCGCCTCGCCGGTCTCGTACGGCGAGGTGCCCTCCTCGAACAGCGGCTCGTCGGTGTCGAACGCGGGGTCGTCGTCGCCGAACGGCGGGCGACCCGACCCTCCGGGGGACTCCATCAGCCCGCCCCGCCCTTCGGAACTCGGCGCTGCTCGGCTTCGCCTGCGCTGCGGCGGCTCCGCATCGCGAGGCCGAGCTCGCGCAGCTGCTCGTCATCGACCGGAGCGGGCGCTCCGGTCAGCGGATCGGCACCAGAAGCTGTCTTCGGGAAGGCGATCACGTCACGTATCGACTCCGTGCCATGAAGTATGGCCACGATGCGGTCGAGTCCATAGGCAATTCCACCATGCGGGGGCGCCCCATAACGCAAGGCTTCGAGCAGAAATCCGAAGCGATTTTCGGCCTCTTCGGCGGAGATTCCGAGCGATTCGAGCACCGCGAGCTGTGTTTCGGGGTCGGAGATGCGAATCGAGCCGCCGCCGATCTCGGTCCCGTTCCAGACCATGTCATAGGCGAGCGCCCTCGCCTCGCCCGGATTGGCGGGATCGAAGGCGCCGTCGGGGGCGACGAACGGGTGATGGAGGGCGTCCCAGCGCTTCTCCTCCTCGTTCCAGCCGACAAGCGGCCAGTCGACGATCCAGACAAAGGAGTGGGCTCCCTCGTCGATCAGGCCCCAGCGCTCGCCGAGCCGCTGGCGCAGGGACCCGAGCACGGCGGCGGCCTGGCCGGGCTCGTCGGCGACGAGCAGCAGCAGGTCGCCCTCGCCGGCGCCCAGCTGCCCGTTGATCGCGGCCAGCTCGCCGTCCGAGAGGAACTTCGCGACCGGCGAGCGCCAGCCGCCGTTCTCGACCACGGCCCAGACCAGGCCCTTGGCCCCGAGCTCCTGGGCCTCGGCGACGAGCGCGTCGAGCTCGGAGCGAGAGGAGTCGCGCTTGCCGGCGTTGAAACCGCGGACGACGCCGCCGTCGGCGATCGTGCCGCCGAACGCCTTGAACTCGGTCTCGCGCAGGTGATCGGTGAGGTCGGAGATCTCCAATCCGAATCGCAGGTCGGGCCGGTCGGTGCCGAAGCGGGCGACGGCCTCGTCGTGGGGAAGCCGCGGAATCGGGCTCGGCACCTCGACCCCGCCGGCCGCGAGCACCCGCTGCAGGAGGCGCTCGTTGACGTCGATCACGTCGTCGAGCTCGACGAACGACATCTCGATGTCGAGCTGGGTGAAGTCCGGCTGGCGGTCGGCGCGCAGGTCCTCGTCGCGGAAGCAGGGCGCGATCTGGAAGTAGCGCTCGTAGCCGGCGATCATCAGCAGCTGCTTGAACAGCTGCGGCGACTGCGGCAGGGCGTAGAAGCTGCCGGGCTGAAGGCGGCTGGGGACGAGGAAGTCGCGGGCGCCCTCCGGGGTCGAGCGGGTCAGCACCGGGGTCTCGATCTGCAGGAATCCCTCGTCGCAGAGGAAGTCGCGCATCTCGCGCTTCACCCGGTCGCGGAGGATCATCGCCTCCTGCATGCGCTCGCGGCGCAGGTCGAGGTAGCGGTAGCGCAGCCGGGTCTCCTCGGTCACCTCGCCCGAGAAGCCCTCTATCTCAAACGGCGGGGTATCGGCCTCGGCGAGCAGCTCGGCATCGGCGACCTTGATCTCCACCTCCCCGGTCGCCATCTTGGGGTTGACCGTGTCCTCGGAGCGGCGCACGACCTGGCCCGAGGCGCTGAGCACGTGCTCGGGCCGGAGCTTGTGGGCGAGCTCGTGGGCCTGCTTGGCCTTCTCGGGGTCGAAGACGAGCTGCACCAGCCCGGTGCGGTCACGGAGGTCGATGAAGATCAGGCCGCCGTGGTCGCGGCGGCGGTGGACCCAGCCGGCGACCCGGGCGTCGCCGTCGACGCGGTCGGCGAGCACCGCCCCCGCCCAGGTGTCGCGGAACGCATTGGCGCGCAGCGGCGGTATCTCCGACATCAAACGCCACCTCCTGCGTTTCGCGTCCGGGGGAGGCTCTGTGTCAGTGCCGGGACGATCTCGTCGAAGGCGAGTTCGCGCTGCTCGCCGCTCGACATGTCGCGCAGCTTCGGCCTCGCCCCGTCCTCGAGGATCACGGTGACCCGGGCGCCGACCCGGTCGGCCTGCTTCATCTGGCCCTTGAGGCTGCGATCGGCGAGGTCGGTCTCGGCCGAGAGGCCGCCCCTGCGCAGGTCGCGGACGATGCCGAAGGCCTGCTCGCGCGATCCGTCCTCGGCGGCGACGAAGACGTCGCGGGCGAGCACGGGCTCGCCCTCGGAGGCGATCGCCAGCGCGATCCGCTCGACCCCCGCCCCCCAGCCGACCCCCGCGGTCGGCGGGCCGCCGAGCTGCTCGATCAGGCCGTCGTAGCGGCCGCCGCCCCCGACTCCGGCCTGGGCGCCGAGGCGGGGGGACTCGAACTCGAACACGGTGCGCGTGTAGTAGTCGAGGCCGCGAACCAGGGTCGGGTCGATCTCGTAGGCGATCCGGGAGTCGTCGAGCAGCGCGCGGACCTGCTCGAAGTGCTCGGCGTCGGCGGCGTCGAGGCGGTCGAGCAGCAGCGGCGCCTCCGCCATCACGGCCCTGGTGCCCTCGTCGCCGGCGTCGAAGGCGCGCAGCGGGTTGGCGTCGATCCTGCTCCTGACCTCCTTCGAGACCTCGCCTTCATGCGCGCGGAGGTGGGCGCGGAGGTCGTCGAGATAGCCCGCGCGGGATTCGGGCGAGCCGAGGCTCGAGAGGCGCAGCCGCAGCTCGGGGACCTCGACCTCGCGGAGGATCTCGTCGAGGAGCATGATCGCGTCGGCGTCGGCGAGCGGCGAGTCGCTGCCGATCGTCTCGAGCCCGAACTGGTGGAACTGGCGGAAGCGCCCCGCCTGGGGCGCCTCGTAGCGGAAGAACGGCCCGCCGTACCAGAGGCGGACCGGCTGGGGAAGCTTGTGCATGCCGTGCTCGACGTAGGCGCGGCAGACCGGCGCGGTTCCCTCGGGCCGCAGGGTGACGCTGCGCCCGCCCTTGTCCTCGAAGGTGAACATCTCCTTCTGGACGATGTCGGTCGACTCGCCGACGCCGCGCGTGAACAGCTCCGAGTCCTCGAAGATCGGCGTGTCGATGCGCCCGTAGCCGGCGCGGCTGAGGATCCGGGCCGCGGTCGACTTGATCCGGTTGCGCAGCTCGGACTGCTCGGGCAGTACGTCGAAGGTCCCCTTGGGGGCCTGGAACTTGGCGCTCATCGCCCAGCGAGGGTATTGCGGCGGGCGGCTAGCGCGCCAGCTCGATCAGGAACGGATTCGAGGTCCGCTCGGCGCCGAGCGTGGTGATGCCCATGTGGCCCGGGAAGACGGTGGTCTCGTCGGGATAGGCCTCGAGCAGCTCAGAGATCGACTGCATCAGCCGCGGGCCGTCGCCCCCCGGCAGATCGGTGCGGCCGATCGAGCCCTGGAAGAGGACGTCGCCCGAGAACAGCGCGCCGGCGTCCGGGACCGCGTAGGTCACGTGCCCGGGGCTGTGGCCGGGGGTGAAGACGACGTCGATCTTGAGCCCCGCCAGCGCGAGGTGCTCGCCGCCGGCGACGGTGTGGTCGGCGTCGTAGTCCTCGAACGGCCCGAAGCCCTGCCAGGGCACGAACGAGTTGATGTCGGCGAGCACCGGGACCTCGATCTCCGGGCACCAGACCTCGGCGCCGGTCTCGCGCGCGAGCGGCGCCACGGCGCCGATGTGATCGAAGTGGGTGTGGGTGAGGAGGATCGCGTCGACGCTCAGCCCGCGCCCGGAGATCGCTTCGAGGAGGCGCTCGGCCTCGTCGCCGGGATCGACGACGATCGCGCGGTCGGAGCCCTTGGGCGAGGCGACGAAGCAGTTCTCGGCGACCTGACCGACGGTCAGCATCGTCACCTCGAGCTCGATCATTCCTCCGTGTCCTTAAGGTCCACCCCGCCGGAGCCCTTTCCCGACGCCCCCGGACGCGAAGCGGAGGAGGCGGCGGCTTGTGTCTGACGCATCCGCCGTTTGAACATGAAGTTGTCGACGTAGTAGCTCATCGGGACGTAGAAGGCGAGCATGAAAACCGAGATCGCGGCCGAGGAGGCGATCGGGCGCTTGAAGATCAGCGCGAAGAGGGCGAAGAAGAGCGCTGCGGCGAGCGCGCCCTTGTAGAACGAGCCCTTCCAGGTCGGCGGCGTCAGCAGCTTGTCCTGGCGGGTCGGGGCGCCCTTCTTGCCCCCCTTCTTGGCGGCCCCGCGGCGCTGGGCCGCCTGGGCCTTAGCCTCGGCGCGGCTGCGCGGGCGACTGCGCGAGGGACGGGTGTCGACACGCCCGCCCTGGGTGCCGCGGTGCTTGCGGCGGCGCTTCTTCTTGGTCTTCGCCACGGAGGAGAGGCTAGCGGGAGCGCTTCGACAGGCGGCGCTCGATCACGTGCTTGTCGGCGTCGAAGCCGGCGATCGGCACGTGCTCGGGGTAGCCCGCGAGCGCCGCCTCCGGCGCCAGCCCCACGAGCTCGGCCTCCACCGGACTGGCGTCGTGATCGGAGGCGATCTCCTCGACGCGCTTGACGACGTCGGCGAGCGGCACCGCCTCTGGGTTGTGGACGTTGATCGAGACCTGGGCGCCGCCGCGCTCGCGCGGCAGGCCGATCGCCCGGACCCCCGGCAGCCCTCCCCCTGCCTCGCGCAGCTCCTCGGCGATCTTGCGCGCCACGGTGGGGTCGGTGGTGTCGAGCTCGAGGTTGAAGGCGACGAGCGGCGGCCGCGCGGTGACCAGCGTCGCGCCGCCGCGGGGATGGGCCTTGATCGGGCCGAAGTCGGGGACGAGCTCGCCCGAGGCCATCCGCTTGGCGAGCTCCGCGGGCCCGCCACGGCGGAAGAAGGCGCGCTCGCGCCGATCCTCGTTCATCGCCAGCTCGCCGTAGAGGAAGACCGGCAGCTCGAGCTCGCCGCCGAGGCGCTCGGCGAGGGTGACGGCGTCCTCCCTCGCCGCGTCGCGCAGATCGGCGCTCGGGTAGACGACCGGGCAGACGTCGACGGCGCCGATCCGCGGGTGCAGTCCCTCCTGGCGGGTCATGTCGATCACGTCGATCGCCTGGTCGGCGGTCTCAAACAGGCCGGCGACGATCCGCACGGGATCGAAGGCCGCGGTGATCACGCTGCGGTTGTGCTCGCGGTCGAAGTGGACGTCGAGGACGTCGCCGTAGGCGCCCATCGTCGCCTCGAGCGCGCGCACGATCCGCTCGCTCGTCCCTTCGGAGAAATTTGGGACGCCCAACAGGGACGCGGGGCTCAAACCAGCAGCTCCCCGTCGCGCACCAGCGGCTCGCCGTCGACCTCGACGCTCGGCTTCATCACCACACAGTCGAGGTGGACCGGGACCTGGACGTTGCCGCCGATCGCCGCCGAGGCGCCGAAGGCGACGTGGCAGGTGCCGAGGATCTTCTCGTCCTCGAGCACGTTGCCGGTCAGGATCGCCTTCTCGTTGGTGCCGATCCCGAGCTCGGCGACGTTGGTGCCGTCGGTGCCGTGCGCGGTGAGCAGCTTCATGAACGCCGCGCCCTGCTCGCCCGAGGCGCTGATCAGGTGGTCGCCCTCGACCGTGAGCTCGGCCGGCGAATCCGCGAGCCCGACGCCCGCGATCGATCCGTCGATCACCAGCTTGCCCTCGGTATGAGCCGGGGCGATGAAGCCCTCGCCGCAGGGCAGGTTGCCGAAGGCGCCGGTCGCGGTCAGCTCGCCGGCGTCTGGAATCGCGGTCCGGCCCTCGAGCGAGAGCCGCAGGTCGCTGCCGTTGGGGCAGGTGACGCGCGCCTCGGTGCCGTCGTCGAGCGCCTTCGCGACCGCGGCTCCGCGGCGGCGCAGCTCGGCCATGTCGGCCGACATCACCCGCGCCAGCATCTCCCCGGTGACTCCGGGCAACGTCGCGATCCGGGCGCCGGTCTCGCTCGCCGCCTTGCGCGCGGCGGTGTGCGACAGCGACTGCACGGTCGGCGCGAGGACGACGTCCGCCGCCTTCATCGCCGCGGCGACGCTCGCCGGCGGCTCGGCAGCGTGCGAGGCGCGCTCGGCGATCGTCGCCAGCACCGCGTCGGCGCCGGCGTCCTGGGCCTCGGCGCGCATGCGCTCGCCGAGCTCGCGGGTCGCCGGATTGCAGACGACGAGCACCTCCTCGCCGTCGGAGACCCCGAGGCAGTCGCGGACGACGGCTCCTACGGCTGTCGAAAGCTCGTCCATCGCCGACATCCTCGTCTATCTTCGTCATCAGGAGCAGAGATGGCCACCGAGCGACTGAGCGCCGACGACAACCGGATCCTCCAGCTCGAGCGCGGGCCGGTCGCCGGGCACACGCTGAAGGTGATCGTCTGCGACCGGGCGGAACCTGGCCAGGAGATCCTGGGGCCCCTGCGCGAACGGATCGCCGAGCGGATCGGGAGCGTCCCGCGCTGCCGCCAGATCGTCAAGGCGAGCCGGATCGGCCGCCCGTCCTGGGTCGAGTACGCCGAGTTCGGCCCCGCCGACCAGGTGCTGCCGCTCGAATCCGCGGCGCCGCTCGACGATCAGGCGCTCAACCGGGCGGCGTCGGCGCTGATGGCCGAGAGGCTGCCGCGCGACCGGCCGCTGTGGCGGGTCGACGTCGCCGAGCGGCTCGAGGGCGGCGGCTTCGCGCTGATCCTCCGCACCCACCACGCGATGGCCGACGGCGTCACCACGATGCGCATGGCTCGCGAGCTGTTCTTCGACCAGGCCGAGGCGCCGCAGCGGGCTGCCGCCCCATCGTCTCCCCGGCCCGCCCCGCGCCGAACGGCAAGGCTGCGCGCCACGGCGCGCGAGATCGCCGGGATGCCGGGCACATGGCGCCGCGAGCTCGCCCGCGGCGGCGGCGCCTCGCCGTTCGGCGCGGAGGTCGGCAGGAGGCGGGAACTCGCCTTCGTCGCCGCCCCGCTCGCGCGGCTGAAAAGCCTCGGCAAGTCGGTCGCGCCCCACGTCACCCTCAACGACGTCGTGCTCACGGCCAGCGCCGGCGGGATCGCCCGCTGGCTCGAACAGCACGGCGTCGCCCACGAGGCGCTGCGTGCAAAGGTCCCGGTCAGCCTCCACAACCACGACCACGACGCCCACGCGCTCGGCAACCACGACTCGTTCATGTTCGTCGACCTCCCAATCGCCGAGAGCGACCCGGTCGAGCGCCTGCTCGCGATCAACGCCGAGACCCTCGACCGCAAGAACCACCACGACGCCGAGAAGCTCGACGCGATCCTGCGCGGCCTGCACGAGACCGGCGCCTGGGGGCGCGCCGCCGAGCGGCGGGCGATGGACCCCCGCGTCTTCACCGTGAACATCTCCAACGTCCCCGGGCCGCGCGATGAGATCACGATCCTCGGCGGGCCGATGCGCAGGCTGATGACCGCCGCCGAGATCGCCGAGATGCACGCGCTGCGGATCTCGGTCGTCTCAGCCTGCGGGCAGCTCTTCTTCGGCCTCTGCGCCGACCCCGACGTCGTCCCGGGGCTCGCTCAGCTCGCGGCCGGCATCGAGGCCGAGATAGCCGAGCCTCGAGCGCGCGGCCGGCGGCTGAGCCCAGCGTTCGAGCACCCGCAGCTGGACGTGGGCGAAGAGCCCGTAGCTCGGCGGCGGGTCGGCCGGGTCGATGTAGCGCCCGACCCAGAACCCGCGCTCGCCGTGCAGGAGCTGGGCGCACCTCCCCGGATCGAGGGGCTCGAAGCTGCAGCTGTACAGCCCCGAGACAGCGGCGTCGAGGTGGGCGGCGACCGTCTCGAGCCGCTCGGCGCCCCACTCCCGCCAGCCGCCCTCCCCCTCGCCGTGGCTGACCCCGTCTGAGTGGGCGACGAACCCGCAGCCGGCGAGCTCGACCGCGCGCGAGCGCTCGGCCTCGACCGCATCCGCCGAGGAGCGAAGCGCGGTGAGGTCCTCGTAGAGGTCGGGGCGCAGCCGCCGGGCGAAGCGCTTGACCAGACCCGAGGACTTGTATCCGGACAGGTGCTGCTCGAAGCGCTGCGCGGGAGTGCGGGCGCTGGATCCGACGTAGAGCCACGGCAGCCGCGGGTCCCGCCGGCGGCCGGCGCGCTCGTCGAGCTCGATCACGTAGACGCGGCGGGAAGCCATGAGCTTCCCTTCGACGTGTGGCGCCGGCCTACCTCTAGAAGGGCAGCGAGCCCGTCGTCTGGACCTGGAGGCGGCTGTCGTAGCTCGGCGCGTCGTAGGCGAACTCGAGCCCGCCCCCGGTCTTGCTCTGGTCGACGGCGATCGCGAGGCCGAGCTGGTAGCCGACGAGCAGGTTGCTGCCGAGGCTGATCGGCAGTGGAATCGAGATCTCCTGCCACTCGCCGTGCGGCCACGGGTTCTGGTGGTAGGGAACGAAGGTCAGGTTGAGCGGGTAGTCGGGGTCGAGGATGTTGGTGACGTTGAGGATCGGGAAATCGAACGGCTGGCCGAGGATGTCGAGCTCGCGGGCGAAGAGCCAGACGCAGATCCCGCCGCTGTAGACGCCGTCGTTGACCGTCCGCGTCCAGAGGTTGAGCGTCGCGTTGCCGTGGAAGAGGATGTTGTTGAAACCGGGCGGGATCTTCGGCGACAGCCACTTGTGGATCTTGAGGTAGTTGTTGCCGTCGAGCAGGTTGCCGAGCAGCGGCAGGCCGCGGAAGAGGTTCACGAGGCCGATGCAGTTGTGCGAGGAGAGCTGCTGGAGGCCGGCGTCCTCGTTGGGACCGGAGGAGGGCTCGACGTCGGTCGAGTAGTCATGGAGCGGCTGCTGGTCGTCCGGGAAGTTGGGATCGAGCGGCGGCGCCTGCGTGTACATCAGGTCGGGTGGGCCCGCGTTGCTTCCCGTGCGCGAGCCGGAGTTGGCGGCGCCGCAGGTGCTGCGCGTGTTGTGGGTCGCGTGCTGTCCGGCGATCGGCTGGCGGGTGGCGAAGTTGCAAGCGGTGTCGGTGAGCCAGAAGGTCCAGGGAACGGTGTTGTCCCCCTCCGGGTCGTCGCCGCCGGACCGCTTCGCATCCGGGTCGAAGATCTGGCCCTGCACCTCCTGGTAGGGCCGGGTGCCGCCGGAGGCGGTGGCGTCGAGCGCGACGGCGACGATCGCGCGCTTCATGCACGGCGCCGCCGGCGCCGGGCAGCTGTCCGAGTTGTCCCAGACGACGTAGCGATAGATCGTGCCGCTGACGTTGCCGCTGGTGAAGTGGGCGGAGGGGTCGCTGGGGCCGCCGGGCGAGATCGTGCCGCCGCTGACGGTCCCGCCCTGGGGGACGGCGCCGCCGTTGTAGGCCAGCGGCCGCGTCTGGGTCGCGGCGCGGTCGATCCCGAAGGTGGTGCCGGAGACACGCGAGCTGGGGCTGTTCGGGTCGCTCGAGCTCGGCGGCAGGCCGGTCAGCGCCAGGTCCTTGTACGGCGTCCGCGTCATCTTCTCCAGCTCCTGCTGGATGCGATCGGAGCGCACCTGGCCGGCCTGAGCGCGGTAGGTGTTGCGGACCGAGGTGTCCACCACCGAGAGCACCGCGAGCGAAGCGAGCACGAGCAGCATCGCCGCGACCACGACCTCGACCAGCGTCATGCCGCGCTCATCCTGTCGCAGTTCGGTCGCGAGTTTCACAAGCAACCGTTCCTCAGCCAAACACCGTCGCTAAGCGTGATCGCGTTTCGCCCGTCGCCCCCAGCCAACGCGAGGCTGACACCGACGAAGTTCGGGGGTGGTGGCTCAACACCCGGCGGATCCGGGCAGTTCGTCGAGGAGCTGAAGACATCGTTGGCAGACAAGCCCGTGATCACGGTCCTCGCCGCCCCCGGCGCGGAGCCGTCGGGCTGGGCGACGGTCCGCGTGCAGGCCCCCGACGCGCAGGTGTACGTGACGCGGCAGGGAATCGCGTTCGCCGCCGCGGCGCCGCCGCAGGTCGCGGCGTCGACGTATGTGTCGATTACCAGCTGGGTGGGCGTCGCGGTCACCGATGATCCCTGGCGCAGCTCACGGGTCATCCGCTCCATCGCGGTCTGTGCGGTCTGCACGGCATCGGCGTGCGAGGCCGCCCGCGGCTGGCTCTTGACCGCGCTGATGAACATCCCCATCCCGGCGCCGATCACGAACAGGCCGATCGCCGTCGCGACGAGCACCTCGATCAGCGTCACGCCGCGGTCGGAGGCGGCCGCTTCGCGGAGGCGACTCATGCTCAGCACCCCGCATTCGGCGGCGAGGACGGCGCCGCCGCGCACTCGACGAACCCGTTCGGATCGAGCGTGTAGTACGGCGGCTGGTTGTCGAGAATGAAGTTTGAGGTCCCCGAGCCGGTGGTGACCTCGGCGTTGGAGTCGAGGTGAAGCGTCTTCGAGCCGAGCGCTCCGCAGTACTGCGAGTTGCTGTTCATCTCGAGGTGCGTAAGCGGCGCGTAGATGACGAAGTTCTGCGAGCAGAGGGCGTTCGCGTCGGTGTTGCTGTTGAGCTGGATGTACGTCTCGAGCGTGCTCGAGCCGACGAACAGCAGCGCCACGCTCGACGGCGCGATGTTCGGCGTCGAGATCCGCGTGTTGCTGCTCAGCCCCATCTGCACGACCCCGGACGAGTACCCACACGCCTCCGGGGAATCGAAGTAGATCTTCACCTGCGCCCCCGTCGCCGTGTAGAGCTTGCTGTTCGAGCTCATCGTCAGCTTGCAGAGGCTGTAGACCGAACCGCCGAGCGTCAGCGACGTGTTGCCCCCGATCCTCAGCTCGCGCGGTCCGCAGGTGCCGCTGGTTCCGTCGGCGTCCTTCTGGTTGAAGCAGACGTCGTCCTTCTGGCCGCTGACGACGTCGAGAGCGAAGAAGCGGCTGTTGTTGTTGTTCGCCGGCGCGTCGCCCTGGTTGACCGGCGGCAGCGACAGCGGCGCCTGCCCGTAGGTCGTGGTCTGCTGGGTGCAGGCGAGGTCGCTGTTGTACTGCGCATTGCCGTTGAGGGTCATCTGCTGACCGACGCCGACTGTCGCGTACCCGCACTGCTCCGCGTTCGAACTCAGCGTGATGCTGCCCCCGGTTGCGACGCCCGAGTGGATCGCCGCGTTCGAGTCGAGCACGATCGAGTCGGCCGCCTTGACCGCGGCGTCGCCGAACAGCGGCACGCCGTTCGAGGTCGTCGCCGTCAGATCGACGCGGCGAGTGACCCCGTCGAGCGTCCCGATCGAGACGATCTCCATGCACGCGGTCGAGGTCCCGCAGCGCCGGCTCGGGGTCTGGCCGGGCGGGTGAACCCAGTACTGGACCGAGCCGCCGTTGACCGCGGGCGAGATCGTCACCGGCGGGCACCAGCCGTTCGCGTCGGGCGAGCCGCCCACCGGTGCACAAGGCGTCGGCGCCGCCGAGAGATTCCAGCGGAGCATCGCGTCGCTGACCCCCGCTTCCGCGGTCGCAAACGAGGTCTTCGAGCGCTGGTCACGGGTGGTGTTCCCCTCCGAGGAGATCGAGGAGAGGAGCGCCGCCGAGGCGACCGCGAACGCGGCAACGGTCATCAGCATCACCGTGGGCAATGCAAAGCCGTGCTGCTCCCGTTTCAGGCGTGAAAGCATCCTGTTGGATCCATCGGGCACGCGGAGGGCCGCTTTAAGCAGACCCGTACAAACGGCCAGATGGTTGGGTGCGCGCCTGGGCGCCATATAGAGCTGATCGGGCCCACCGCGCGCTCCCCGCGCGGTAATTAGTACGGACACTCACCCGAGCCCGGCGCCCCCGCCGCCTCAGGCTAGGATTCCTTCCCCGCCGGAGTAGCTCAGCTGGTTAGAGCAGCGGAATCATAATCCGCGTGTCGGGGGTTCGAGTCCCTCCTCCGGCATCCCGAATCTCCCTGCGTAGGTGCTGTTTCGTCGATTTCGTCCCCGTCCTGATTCCCAGACCGTGCGTCGAGTGTGCGTCGAACGGAATCGGGTGAGCCCGGCGCCAGCAGCTCGGTAAGCCGGTCAGCGGCGTCGTGCTGGGGCACGTGGTGCGCGTAGATCATCGTCGTCTGGATGTCGGCGTGGCCCATGAACGCCTTCACGTCGGTCAGCGAGAAGGCCTGTACCGCGAGAGTCCCGAACGTGTGACGCAGGTCGTGGAAGCGCATCTTCGGCAGCTCCGCCGCCTTCAGCGCTTTGTAGAAGCGTCGCCGTAGCGCGCTCTCATCGACGAACGTTCCGGTTGGTGAGACGAACACGAGGTGCTCCTCGTCGGTCCAGTGCTCGCGACGGCTCAGCTCTTCGAGGGCCCGAGCCGGCTGGTCTGACAGCGGCACGGCGCGGACCTTCCCAGACTTCGGGGCGCCTTCCTCTCCCCAGGTGTAGGACCGGCGCACACGGATCACCTGGCGCAGCCAGTCGACGTCCCGCCAGCGAAGAGCGCGAAGCTCTCCGAGCCGCAGACCCGTGAATGCAGCAACCCGGAAGATCGCCGCATCCTGCTCGTTCGCTGCCTTCGACGCCAACAGCTCGACCTGGCCGGCGTCGAGGACGGTGATGTCCCCGGAGGGGCGATGCGGCTGGCGCTCGGCGCCCTCGACCGGATTCTTCGCTAGGCCGTAGGTCCGCTGTGCCCGCTTGAAGATCGCGTGCAGCTGGGCCAGGCGCTTGTTGATCGAGCGAGGGCTGAGACGCCCTTCCTCGAGCAACCGCTCGCGGTAAGCGTCGATATCTCTGGTCGTGATCTCATCGAGCGGCGTATCGCCGCCGAACGCCGGCAACAGATTGCGGTCGAGCTCACTCCGATACCCGGCCACGGTTGACGACCGTCGCCGCCGGTCGTCTCTTATGTAAGCGAACCAGTTCTCGGCGGCCACCCCGAACGTCACCCCGGAGCCAGCGATCGAGACCGTCGGGTCGGCACCGATCAGAATGTCCTGGAGGCGCGCCTCCGCTTGAGCCCGGGTGATGTGCCCGGCCGGCGGACGGCTGCGGCTCAGCCATGCGCGCCCGAGTCGCCGCTGCAAGCGGCGCCCGTCCGCGAGGCGGATCGCCGCGTAGAAGACCGGGCCACGCGCGCGCTCGAGGACTCGCACGTGGCCAGTCGCCTTTTTCGATTGACCGGACATCGTTGTCCCTAATTCTCCCGCTTAAGGCGGCGGTTCGTCCCAACTTTCGTCAGGAAATTCGCAATGGGATCGCTCATTTGTCTCGCATCGACGTCGCCGCCGCGCCCCGCCGATCCTGTTGGACCTCGCCCTCCTGCTCCTTAAGCCAGTTCGCGATTGCCTCGGGGCGATAGCGCCGGTAGCGCCCTAGGGTCACGCTGGGAATGCCTCCTTCGCGCGACTGGCGGTAGACCCAGGACTTCGGCACGCCGAGAAGCCTTGCGACCTGGTCAGCTGTGAGCAGACGAGTGCTCATGAGGGCACCGACCCCTCCCGGCGCCCTACGCAGTGACGGATGGTTGAGGCTGATGCCATCGGCCTCTATGACGCGCCACACCGTGGCCCGTCCCATCAAATTCGCAGCGCCAGGCCAACAATCCACTGAGCCACGAGGCATCGGTCCGACCGCAGCGATCTACTCTCTTCTATGCAGATGAATCCCCAGGAGGAGGGCGCCGGGCCACCCCTCACTGCAGCCGATCTAGTTCCGGATCGTGCTCTAACGAAGGACGACAAGGACGCCTTCAGCTACGACGTCATCGCTGACAAGGTCGCTGATCTAGTCACCGTTGGCGACCCGCCGCTAAACGTCGCTCTATTCGGTCCATGGGGATCGGGGAAGTCCAGCCTCTTCGAGTTGCTGCGGCGGGCGCTTGCTGAGAAGAAGCCCTCAAAGATCGGCCTCCTCAGCTACGACGCGTGGAAGTTCGGCGGGGACTCGCTCCAGCGCAACTTCATCACTCACGTTGCTCGGAAGTTCGACATCCCGGACGACGATGAAAACCGGCAGTTCTACCGCGGCCTGTATGAGAATCAGCGAACGGCCGATATTGATTTCGGGAGGCTCGAGAAGCCGCTTAAGACCGTTTGGATTTTTGCCGGCGTGTTTGTGGGCTTCGCGATTACGTTCGCTGTATTGAGTGGAGCGCTCTCCCTGGCGACGGACGAGAACTTCTTCGGTCAGATCGCCAGGACCCTGCCTCAGTTCTTGGCTCCTGCGGCTGTCGCGGCAGTGATTGTCGGCGCCGCGCAGCTGATTCTTGACGGGACGCGAATTGGCGTCGAGCAGGCAGCGCCTTCCGCCGACGAAGAGTTCAGTCGCACCTTCGAGGAACTGGTGGAGAAAATCCTCAAGGACAACGATTTCACCCGGCTCGTCTTCTTTATCGATGAGCTGGACCGGTGCTCGGCCGACGACGTCGTCGAAACGCTCACAGCGATCAAGACCTTCTTGGACCAGGACGAGTGCGTGTTCATCGTCGCCGCTGACCGCGAGGTCTTGGAGAAGGCACTCAAGAAGCTGCCGCAGCAGACGCCCGTCAATGAAGACGCTACCTACTACAGCTCAGCGAGCTCATTCTTGGACAAGGTGTTTCAGCACCAGATCGCCCTCCCGCCGTTGCGAGGCAGCCGGCTCACTCGGTTTGCTCGTGATCTCGTCAAGGAGGCCGGCGGCGTGTGGGAGGAGCTCAGAGAGGCTGAGGAGGGTCTATCGGACCAGGTGATCTACATGCTGATCCCTTCGCACGTGCGTAGTCCGCGCCGCATCAAGGTCTTGCTCAACAACTTCGCCACCAACGCTCGCATCGCCCAGTCGCGGGGCGTTGAATGGCCAAAGCGAGCTAAGGAGATCGCCAAGCTTACGGTGCTCGAAACCGAGTTCCCTCTCTTTGCTGCCGACCTACATCTGGAGCCCCGTTTGCCCGCCTTCTTCCTAGACCCACCAGCTGGTCCACCGGACCGGGTCAGGCGGTTGCTGGAGCGCCATGGAGTGAAGGTCCCGGATCCGCCGCCGCCCGAACCCCACGAGGATGAACAGGAATGACGGACGAGAATGCGGCAACAGATCCCGTAATCGCCCAAGGGGCGAGCCAGACAGAACTAGATGAGCTCGCCAAAACCCAGGAGGCGAACCTTCGGCGCTATCTCGAGCGCGCCGCAGGCCAAGGCGTGCGCGACCCCGGCCGGGACCTTCTCTATTTGGAGCCCGCAGGTGCGGCTGCGGGTCTAGATGACGTCACGCTTGGCGAGACCGTCGAGATGGAAGCTCCGGAGCGTCCCCAAGCCGTCATTGATGAACTCCGAGAACGGCCAGACGAGGAGCGAGGACTAGTAGCCGAAGTCCTGGCCGATATGGCCGACAACGAGTTTGGTGTCGAGCGCTCCAACGTAATGACCGCCCTTCTCGGCGTCGTGGAGCTCATCGGAGACCTCAATCCCAAGGTCGCGGAACGCATCTCTCAGAGCCTTGCCGGGTTCCTCGCCGAGCAGCCGCTGGCCCCGGATCAGTTGGTGGGAGCACTCATCGTTGGCCTGGCTGCACCGTCGAGCGGCCAGCTCGTGGAGAAGCTACTCGCTGATGCGCAACTCTTCGAGGATGCCGAGCGCGCGGAGAAGGTGGCGGCGCTACTCGATGACATTCCGGAGAAGTTCCGGCCTGAGGTCCATGAGGGGATCAGGGATCGGGTTGCTGAAAGCCCTGAGCTTGTGCAACCGGGGATCGAGTCGCTAAGTGCCGATGTGGCCCTCAGCCTTCTCACCTCAGAGCCAGTGACCTCGGGCATTCACACCGCGCTGGCGCAAGTCGAGGAGGAGGAGGAGGGCGAAGAGCGAGGAGAGGAAGTTGCCGAATTCGCTGACGGCCTCTACGAGTCAGCGCTCAAGAACACCCCACTCGACCCACGGCTGACCCAGGCCGTGCAGCACGTTCTGATCGCGTTTGATTCGGAAAGCGCGGTCTACCCAGTGGTCAAATCGCGAGCAGAGACCGTCATGCCGACGGCGCCAGACCGAGAGGCTGCCGATTTGGATGCCATGCGGGGCATCATCGGCGGCTTGCCGGGGGACTGGCCGTTCTGGGCCGAGTGGTTGTCCGGGATTCCGGATGAGACTGACCCCGAACAGCAGACCTCTGCTCTGTTGACGTTGAAGAGCGTCCTGGGATTGCTTCGGGAACAGGATCCCGAAACCCAGGAAGGTGGCGTCGAGGCGATTGGCTCCCTCGTTCCCTACCTCTCAAACCTCAGCGCTGAGGAGACGGAGGACCTCACCGCCACACTTCGCGGAGTTCTAGGCGCGGCCGGTTGGTGGGACAACGACGACGAGCTCGCCGACCAAACGCGGATTCACGCAATCTGCCGGACGCTCCAGCGGGTGAGTCCCCAGATGGAGGCGGACATGAGAGGACTCGTGGTCGAAGATGTGCGCCGCGGTCTGGTGCCAGCGCCACCGCAGGATCCAACCTGGGTCAGACCGCCAACGCTCCGAGGCCTCCGCACGCTGGGAGCGTCCCTCGATCAGGCGTCGGCAGAGGATGTGCTGACAACCCTCGTTGAGCTTGGCACGACTGGCGCTCCAGATCAGGATCTCGATGTCGCCCATGCACGTTCCGTTCTCGCCAAACGAACGGCGGAAAAGGACCCGAGCGTCGTTGATCATCAGGTCCTCATCGCGGCCGCCGAACGCGACGCTGATGGTTTCCCCGATGCGATGGCTGCCTGGCTGGAGCTTGATCCCGACACGGCCGTTGTCAGGCAAGTGATCGTGGCCGAAGGTGAGGTCATGCCGGCCGCGGTCGAGGGCGAGCTCGGCAACTGGGCGGGGCGTCTCTCGCAGGCCGACCGTACCGCGCTGATCGAGGCAATGGTCGCCTTAGATGGTGACTACTCCGATTGGGTCGACGCCCTAAGCGGTCCAGGCATTGACGAGAAGTCGATGACGACACTCGTCCTCAACCTCATCAAGGGCGCTGCGACGACGGAGCGAAGGGAAGAACTAGTCGGCACGCTCGTTGCTCTCGATCCGCAGACCCCAGCCGGGCAAAAAGGTGTGGCCGACGTCATCGTCTATCTGCTCCGGACGGGTAAGGCAGTCGATTTCCAAACCGCCCTGGCGGCCGCACCTGCACTCGGCACCGAACACCGGTCGAGCGAAAGAATCAAGAAGGCCCTCAAGAAGGCCGCTGACGACAAGAGCCATCGAGTATCCAAGCGTGAGGACGTCCAGGCTTTTCACGATGCAGGTATCGACTTGCCGAAGAAAACCCTGACCGATAGGGCGAAGAAGTTCGGAAAAACGATTCTCGGAGGGTGACGCCCGTTGCCCTTGGCTACCGGCCACGTCAGGAGGCCTGACCTCCTTCCCGTGCAAGGACGCTCAGGAGGCGGTGTCGTCAGCCGGGGATATCGACTAGCGATGCCGCAAGCCACACCGGATAGCCGTTCACAGTCGGGACCTCCTTCGGCCGACGGGAGAGCCAGTACTCGCACATGTGCAGGGTCAGGCACCCGGCCTCCTGGCGCTCGATGAGCTCCTCGGCGTCGAGCTGATCCACGACCATCTCCTCAGCCCGCCGCAGCAGCGTGATCCGGCGGTCGATCTGAAACAGATCGCTAGCCATCCCGATCGTCGTCAGTCGCTGGAGTAGGCCGCGCACAGGGTCCACCTCCATCCGGGCGACGCGGTCGCACCACTCGCTGAACATCTGGATCTCCAGCCCGATGAGCTCGTCCTGGCGCTCGCACAACTCGTCCGTGTCGACTGGGCGATTGATTTGCTCTGCCATGCGCTCGTTCCTTTCGCTTAAGGCCGCGCCGGCTGCGACGGCCGATGCCCGGCAAGAGCACGGCCCCGCCGTGCCAAAATCCGGGCGCCGTTCGGCCGTCGCTGCTCGCTTCGCGGCCACGAGAGGGACGTGCGACTGCGCTACCGACTGAGGGAGCTTGGGTCGAACGAGATGTCGATCGAGCGGTGACCGTGTAGACCGATCGAGACGCCACGCAGCGTCGGCTCGCTGTCGTCACCGAACTCGAACTCCCACAAGCCGACGACGTCCTCGAGCTCGATCGCGAGCAGCTGGGTCCCAACCGCCAGCGTCACGGTGTTCTCGTCGATCGGGTCGAGGTCGCAGCTGCCCCGCAAGCGCCCGTGGATCACGACCAGGGGCTTCCCCTTCCCGTTCATGACCTCGGCGCGCACCTCCTGTCCGACCAGGGGCAGAAGCGCGGTCACAAGCCGCGCCGTCACTGAGGCGTCGAGATCCTCCATGCCCTTCTAAGTCCGCTCGCTCGTCGTTTCGCCCCCTCAGTCGAGAAGCTCGCGCAGCCGCGCGCGCCCCTCGACCATCAGGCGATTGATCTTGGTCTGACTCCAGCCGGTCATTTCCTCGATCTCGCGATAGCTGTAGCCCAGCCCCTTGAGCCCGAGGCACTTGCGCTCGTGCGGTTTCAACTGGGCCAGCGCCGCGAAGCGCTCGTCTGAGCAGCTCCTGAGCCAGGGCGCGGTCGGCAGGATCCGGCGCCTTCACGTCGCGGACCCTCTCCTCGAAGCCGAGGTCCTCGGGGCCGTCCGGGAACGACTCTTCCTGCTCGCCCTCGCGGCGCTGGCGCGCGCGCATGATGCTCCACGCCTCGCGCTTGACAGTGGTCACAAGCCACGGCAAGGCCGGCGCCTCGCCGTCGGGGTCATAGCGAGCGATGAACTGCGCGAAGGCGCGACTCAGCGCGTCCTCCGCTTCGCTGCGCGCGCCGCTATAGCGGGCGATGTTGAGAAGGCGGTCGCGCTCCTTGCGATAGAGCTGCTCGGCAAGCGGCCGCGTTCGCTCGGGGGCAATCGGTGGCTGGGGCATCCGGGCGTCCTTTCGTTCGGTGGCCGCTCCTTGCGGCGGCCGATGCCCGGCCAAAGCACGGCGAAGCCGTGCCACCATCCGGGCGCCGTTCGGTCGCCGCGAGGATCAGCCGCGGCCACTGCCGGAAGCTCAGCCCGATGCCGAAGGGCGATGCCCGTGAAGCCCTAGACAGCTATGCGAACATATGTTCGTATGACGTCGAAAGGCTCAATCGGCGGTCAACTGGACCGGGAGATCGCCGCCGGCAACCTGCTCGCTGTGCGTGGGCTCGCCGACGAGCTGCCGCAGCTGTCGCTCGAGCGAGCCGCACGGATCACTCTGCTGATCCTCGAGGCCGAGCCCGAGTCCTACGAGGCGGCAGCCCGCCGCCTCGTCTCGCGGGTAGCCAGCGAGCGTGCAATCCCACTGACCACGTTGGCCGCCGTCGTCGTCACCCTCAGTCAGCTTGGGATCAACCCGGCAGCCGGTGATCGGCAGGAGTTGATCCACGCCATCAGCGCCGCACCGCCCCTCGGCCGCCGGGCGCTCAATGCCTAGCGCAGTGGCATCTAGCGCCCGGCCGGCACCTCTCTCAGTTCGAGCGTCAGCGCGCTGTGGTCGCTGAGCCCCTCGAAACCGTCACGCGCCACCACATCGCACCGCACCACCGCGTCCGCGAGATCGGCGCTCACATAGACGTGGTCATCCTGGTAGGCGGCCTTTGTCTGTCTGCCCCAGAATGTCTGCTCCTCCTCGGCGTGGAACTTGCGGTGCGCGTTGAAAAACCCACGTCCCAAGAGAACCTCATCGAGGAACTCGGTGTGGTGCGTTGTTCCGTAGACCTTGTCGTAGTTCCGAGAGAGGTTGAAGTCGCCACCGACGATGTATGTACGTCCGTCAAGCAGCGGGTAGAGCGCATCGAACGCGTCGTCGAGGTTGGGCCGCACGTATCCCTTGACGATCTTGGCGTGAACGCTCACCACTACGAGCGGCTCCCTGCCGGGCGGCGTCACTTCGGCAGCGACGATGAAGCCGCGATGCGCCTCGGGCAGGGCAAGCTCCTGTGCCGATCCGTTGCGGACGAAGATGGCTGAGCCCCAGGAATGATTCGGGTAGGCCTGGGCTTGAATGAGCGCGCCTTGGTCGCCGGCAAAAGACGGTGGGGTCGTCTCCTGCATGAGGGCCAGGTCGGCGTCGAGATCATCGAGCAGGTACGTCCAGGCCTTTGCGTCATCCCGGCGGCCCATGTTCCAGACGACGCACTTCATCGGGTCACCGGTGTTCCCTGAAGCTCGCCGATCGGAATCCGCTTCGACATCAAGGAGGGAGGGTACGGAGTGCTGCTTTCCATGCAAGAGGGGTATCCGGTCTGCTGCCCCTGTCGGGGAGGAGCTACTCCATGGGGCGCCGAAGGCTCGGCTTGGCGTAGGCGTCCTTTTGGTCGCAGGCGAGTTGGTCCGCGCGCTCGTTCAACGGGACCCCCTCGTGACCGGGTACCCGCACCCATTTCACTTTGCGAAGGTCGACCTCGTCGGACAGCTGCTTCCACAGCTCGATGTTCAACACCGGCTTCCCGTTCGTCTTCCGCCAGCCGTTGCTTTGCCAGTGCTCAAGCCAGTTTTCAAAGTTGTCCCTCACGTAGTCGGAGTCGATGAAGATGCACACGCGGGCGGACGCGGGCAATTCGCGCAATCCGGTGATGACCGCGATCAGCTCCATCTGGTTCTGCGAGGCTTTGACGGCGCCGCCGGAGATCTCCCACTGCTTGGCTGTGATGCCATCGGAACGGCGGGCGACCAGAACTGCCGCGTACCCACCGGCGCCGGTGGTGTTCATGGCGCAGGCACCGTCGCACCAGATCTCGTATGTGAGGTCGCTGGGTGAGGCCACGATGCCCTGCAGTCTGCCTGACGACGTCCACAGCGCGCTCGCACGGTGGAGCAGGTTGAGATCACATCTCAGGGCGGTGAAGGCGGCGCTTCAACCGTTGATGTGGGCCGGCCAGTTGACGATCTGCCGTTGGGCCTTCCTGAGCGTGATCGTCCCGTCACAAACATCGTTGTTCAGCGAGTTCTCCAGGCCGTCCTTCTTGTAGGCGGTGGTGTACGGCTCGGGGAACAGGTTGCGGATATCCGAAGGGGCACCGCCCAGCTCGAGTGAGATCAAATGGTCGAACTCAAACTTCGACGCCGACTTGCCGCCGAAGCCGTACGCCTTCATGTCCTTCAGCTTCAGCGGAGTCGTGTAGCTGCTCGGAGGTCGAATTCTCGATGTCCACCCCGTCTTGCAGATCGTCTTCTTGATCGTTGATTGCCTGACCGCCGGGTTGAGCGCCCCGGGGGTGCAGTCGGAATCTTGAGCCTTCCCTTCCAGGTGACACGTTCTTGGCGGCGGCACCATCGGACAGCCATCGCCGGTGCGGTAATCGCATTGGCTGACGACAAAGGCCGGCGACACCGACGCCACCCGCTGACTCGCTGCCGCGACCAAGGTCTGGGCGCCCGCGGCGACAAACAGCAACGCGAGCGCGAACGAGATCCCATTGAGCAAACGCCGCTCGGAGTTCACTTGCGCTGCCTAGTCCTGCGAGGCGGGATCGCCCGACTCCTCGACGAGCTCAAATGCGTCCTCGTCGGGAACCATGCCCAGCTCGGTGCCGTTGTCCCAGCGCACGTGAACGGTGCCCATGTCGTCGACGAGGACAACCGTTCCGAGCACCCCCGGCGCCAAGGTCACGTGCGGGTCGTTGGTCACAATCAAGCGGACGCGATCACCTTTCTGGGCCATGGCTAGGACGCTACCCCTATGTCGAGCATCCCGCAGGTGCGGAACGCCTGACTCGCTTGGCGGCGGCCGCCACCTGGTCGCGCCGCGGCGCGCTCAGCGCCGACACGGGCAGCGTCTCAGAGTGGATTCCCACCGCCTCGCAAATCGCTCGTGCCTGGCCATCGGCGCGGCTCAAGACCTTGCCCTCCCCGGTCCGCGTCCTCCCAGGCAGGAAAGCGAGGAGATCGACCACCGCCATTTGCTGCGCTGCCGGGTGATCGAGCGCTTCGCGGAGGTCGATCTCCCGGCGCTTCAGCTGCCAGCGCAGATCAGAGCGCGCCAGCCGCGCCGAGTTCGCCAGCTCGAGATTCTCGCGCCACGCGCGCATCGCCGAGTTCACCTCGTGGCTCCCACGGGGCGTGCGCGACGGACCGGGACTGCTCGGAAAGCTCGGCGCCGTGCTGGGCTACCGACGTTCAGGATCGGTCGTACGTCCGGCGTCCCGACCAGAAGCCACGGCGCGTGCGCGCCGGCGAGCCGCCGGCAGCACGCCGAGCAGCTGCACTCGGGGATCGTCAGCCCCGTGCGCTCGCAGCACCTGGCGCTCACGAGATCGCCTCCTCCTGGCGGGCCCCGCGCGCGAGCTTCTCTTTCAGCCCCTCTCGGCTCATCGGGCAGCGGCCCAGGTCGGCAGCCTGCTCCTTGTAGTCGGCGAGCAGCGCCCCAACCTCGTCGATCCTCAGCGCCGTAGCGATCACGTAGACCCGCCCGTCGCCTTCGCCCGGGCAATCGATCAGCTGGTCGATCACCTCGGCGTCGTCGCCTGGCCGGAAGACCGCGATGATCTCGCGGCGCCCGGCGTCGAGCTCGTAGTGATCGACGGCGTCGCGGCTCGGCGCTGCGGTTGCGGTGGCGCTCATGGTGTTGCTCCTCTCGCTAGGGGACGGCATAAAGCCGCCACCGCGCCGCACGAGGGGCCGCCGGAACCCGAGCGCAGCGAGGGCGCGTCAGCGAGGGCCGAAGGCCCTTGCAGGCGGCCCCGGCGGCGCGAAACTGGCGGCGAAGCCGTCCCCGCCGTGGGAGACAAGCCACGCGCGAAAACCGCGATGCCTAGCGCTGCATCTGCCATCGCCTCCTACGACGCGACTCGCGGGTCGGCGTCCCACCGAGCTGAGATCTCGCGGTCCCGGACCAATTCATGCCGCCCGGCCGGCGGCGTACGTTGATCCCTATGAGCAAGAAGCGGAGCCGGAACAAGAAGGCGTGGGCGAAAAGAAAGCGTCAGCCCCAAGCGAAAAGGAAGCGACGCTCTCGGGCTAAACGCCGACCCGATCCCAATCTCGCCGGTGCGCCGGCTCCGTCCGAGTTGGATCAGGTGGGGGTTGTCATTGTTGAAACGCAGCTCGGGTTGGAATCGACCGACCTATCTGGCCTGCGAGAAATGGCGGCGAGGCTGCCCTTCGAGCCATCAATGTCCTTAGTTTCGTTGTTAGCCGGTCGCGTCGAGAAAACGCTGGGCAAACCGGATCAACAAGTGACGTTGGCTGAAGAGTTCTTCGGCAAGAGCGAACTCGTGGACAGATACCGAGACATCGCCGCGGCCCAATCGAATGCCCACGTATTCGCCCCTCAGTCGCTTTACGCGCTGATGAGAATCCTGATCGAGGACGCCTACGACGCGCCCATCGAGCAGGAGCTGACTCCAGAGGAGCGCTTGGTGTTGATCGGATGCATCGTCGCCGCTAACTCCATAACCGAACGGGGAATCGACATCGGTGTCGGCCCTCTCCAGGAGGACCTCCTCGCATACGAACTCCAGATCGGGAATTACTACCGCCGGCCGAATTGGCTCGAGGAGATGGCCAGACACCGGGAGCTCTACCGCCTGGCCACCGCTGACGAGAGCCTTGCGTCGTCGGCCGATCATGAGCCGGTGGCCGACTGGATAGAGCGATCGGGCCTCACCGCCGAGGAGCAATGGCGGGTCGGGTTCGGCCTAGCTGCTTTGACGACAGCGTGGGACCCCATGCGCCATCCACACATTCCCAAGCCTGGAGCAACGATCGGGCGCCTCGGGCTCGCAGCAAAGGAAGCTCCGGCGCTCGACGCCATCTCGGCGACGAGGCGCGACTACCAGGAGCGGTTCGCGGAACTTGAGGGCGACGAAGGCCGCCTCATTTGGGAGCTACGACCCTTCAACACAGCACCGTTTCTGCGGCTGGCGGGCGGTGGTCTGTTGCTCCTAGGACGCCCCTGGATCCTCAGCTGGCTCGGCGAGGGCTTTCACTACCGAGCTATGCGTCAGGCCCAAGCAGATGACTCGAACCGACAAGGAGACCGCAAAGACCACGTCCAGCGTTACACGGCTTACGCAGGACAGGTCTTTGAGCGGTATTGCCTAGACCTCGCATCCGGCGCGGTGCCAGCGTCCAGCCGGGTACTCGGCGAACAGACCTATGGCAAGGGTGACGGGAAGAAAACCAGCGATGTTGCGGTGATCGGTGGCGAGGATCTCATCCTGTTCGAAGCAAACGCGAGACGCGTCGGCGTACAACCGCTTGTAACCGGCGACCCCTTAGCGGCATCCGCGGAGCTGACGAAGCTTCTCGTGAAGAAGATCGACCAGCTCGGCGTCTCGACCAGTGCACTCCTCTCTGGTGAGGCCGAGCTTCCCGACGTGGACATGTCGCAAATCAAGCGCGTCTGGCCCGTCGTTGTTGCCGCTGGCCACGTATGGCAAACCGGGACCCTCTGGAAGTACCTCACCTCACAGCGCGATCCTGAGAAGTGCAAGTCCTTCAAAGAGCCGAAAGTGATGTCGCTGCAGGTGCTCGATGCCGCCGAATACGAACAGCTGTTGGCGATGGTGAACGCCGGAGGCGACCTCCCCGCCATGCTTGCCCGCAAGGTCAGTGGGCCCTACCGGCAACGCGATTTAGCGGTTTGGCTCGCCGAGGACCCGGAGGCCCCGCCCCGTGGTGTGCGCCTCCCCGCGCTTGAGTCCATCTGGGAATCCATGACCGGTGAGGTAATCCGCGCGCTTAAAGACGAGACGTAGCGCCCCGGTCGGCGCCTAGCCACAAGCAAAAAGAGGCCGACGCTTGCGCGTCGGCCTCTCCGCAGGAGGCTCGCGTGGACTAGAAGTCCTCGCTCGGCTCCTCGGACTCGGCTGCACCGACGCCGGCCGCGACCGGCGCCTCGGGCTCACCGTTGTCCGACTTCTTCGTGTTGAGGAAGTCGACCTGGTCGGCCACGATCTCGACGGCGTTTCGCTTCGTGCCGTCTTCGGCCTCCCACTCGCGTGACTCGAGCCGGCCGCTTACTCCGACCCGGCTGCCCTTGCTGAGGTACTCAGCCGAGGACTCGCCGCGTCCGCCGAAGGCGGAGACGTCGAAGTAGTTGGCCTTGTCGACCCACTCCCCGTCGACCTTGCGACGGGTGTTGACCGCGAGGCGCATCTTGCAGACCGACGTTCCGGACGGCAGGCTCCGAAGCTCGGGGTTGCGCGTCAGGTTGCCGATCAGGTTGATGCTGTTCATGGTGCTTCTCCTTGCTCCCGCCGTAGCGGGGTCGTTGGAACTTTCGAAGCGATCACAAGCCGCCCACGGCGGCCACACTTGAGCGGAGGAAGTTCTGACTGCGACCCCTGGCCGGGAGTGCCTTCGGAGAAGCGAACTGCAACCGATCGGCTGCGCCACGAGCTGCGCCTGGGGCCTACGCCGGGTAGCTGCGCCCGACCTCGCGCGTCAACCCGGCCTACGGCCGGGTGCGGGCGCCTGCCGGCGCCCTTGACCCGCGACGCCGTCGCAGCTTTTTTGCTGGGTAGATCCCGCCGGGGGCGGGATGTGATTTGAAGGGACGAGAGCCCGCGGTTGTTCGGGAGGGCGGTCAAGCTCCGAGCGGGGTCGCGACGGCTTCGAGCAGCGCGGCGATCAGCAGGGCGAGCGTCGTCGGCCCGACCGCGCGCACCAGGGATGACCGGCGGTCGACTGGCGGCTGGAGCCGGAACGAGA